>NZ_JBVHLX010000033.1:0-44325 GCF_055558775.1 Streptomyces sp. NPDC025638
GACGCCTGGTGGACCGGCACCCCGCTCGCCCAGACCAGAACCTCCCGGCTCGCGGCCCTCGAACTCGCCACATGAACCAATTGGGCAACAGGGTCATCGAGACCTTCTACAACCGCCGCCGCCTACGGAAACACAAGACCTTCGGCTACCTCACCCCGGCCGAGACCAGGCAACGGCACCAGCACGCCCTCGCGGCATAACGAACGAGTGTCCGAGATCACGGGGAAACTTCAGCCGGCACCTCCCCCTGCGCCCACGTCACCACACTCGTCGACCGGCACCTTCAGGACATCGACAGGCGCCTGGCCGAGCTCCGCGCCACGAAGGCGGTCCTGCGGACTCTGGCGGAGCGGGCCGCGGTGACCGATCCGGCCGACTGCACCGACGCCGAGGTGTGCCGCATCCTCACAGGGTCGAAGAACCATGTGGACGGTGAGCGCCCTCACTGAAGGGGCCGGTCGGGCCTGCCTAGTGTGAACCTCCCGGGGCGTACCGCCCCCGTTCACAGTGAGGAGCAAGGCCATGCTGCGTGCGGTGTGGAACGGAAAAGTGATCGCGGAGACCCCGCGCACGATGATCGTCGAGGGCAACCACTACTTTCCGCCCGAGTCGCTCAACCGGCAGTACCTCACGCCGAGCAGAACCAGGTCGCTGTGCTTCTGGAAAGGGCTGGCCCGCTACTACAGCCTCGAAGTCGATGGGCTGACGAATCCGGATGCCGCCTGGTACTACCCCAAGCCCAGCCCTCTGGCCCGGAAGATCAAGGACCATGTGGCGTTCTGGCAGGGCGTGCGAGTGGAGGGCACACCCGAGCCGGACCGGCCCGCAGACGCAGGGAAGTAACAGGGCGTTCAGCGGCGGGTCAGGTGCCGCAGCGCGACGACGGCTTGAAGGGCGGCGGCCGGTCGCAGCAGGACGGGGCGGGGCCTCTCGGGCATGGTGCCGCGGCGCAGCGCAAGGCCGGTGACGGCGACGACGGGGAGCGCCCAGGCAGCGACCGCTGCGGCCCGCAGGGTGCGGCTGGGTTCGTGGCGCAGGGTGAGCCACATCCAGTAGGCGGCATCGGCGAAGGTGTCGGCGTACTCCCCGAAGGGGGAGGTCGTTCCCTGGTGGCGGGCGAGGCGTCCGTCGGCGAGATCGAGGCTGATCGCGAGCACCCCGGAGCCGCGGCCGGCTCCGCCGGGCAGCGCAGGGAGGTTGGCACGCATCACCGTCAGCACGTCCGCGGTGGCCAGGCGGGTGCGGTGCTCCAGGAGCCCCAGGTGCAGGACGGCGAGGACCCAGCTGGTGGTCACCCAGCGTCGTCCGGGCCGTCTGCCGGCGGCCAGCGCGTACAGGGCTCCGTGCAGGGCGGTGAGCTCGGCCAGGGCTCGCGGGCGTCGGGAGGCCTGGCGCAGCGACCGGCGGGCAGCGTGCCCGAGGAAGCGCACGGCGGCTGCCGGGGCGGGGTGCCCTGCGCGCAGTTCGGCCAGCAGCACGTTCGTGGCGGCGCGGCTGTCGGCCATGTCGGATACGGGCTCCACGCTCCTCCGTCCTTCACCAGGTGGTGGCGTTCACGGTAGGGGCCGACGCGCCGGAAGAACGGTGAGCGCGCTCACTGATCGCCGGGGCTTCCCGGCCTAGCGTCGGGGAGGACAGCGGCGGACGGGTGGAGAGGTCTGGGCGATGGTGTGGATCGGTGCTCTGGCGGCTGTAACCGTGGCGGGCGGAAGTGCCGCGGCCGGGTATCTGGGGCTAGTAACGGGGGCACTGCCCCTTGATGTAGGGGTCGGACGGCGCAGCCGGCCGCTGGGTCCCCAGACAGTGGACATCACGGCGCCGCGCGAGGTGGTGTTCGACATCATCGCTCAGCCGTACCTGGGCCGGGCCACGCGCGCGATGCGGGGGAAGGTACAGGTGCTGGAGCGAGGATCCGACATGGTGCTCGCCGCCCATCACACCCCCGTCGCCGGTGGACGGCTGACGGCGACGACGGTGGAGACAGTGCGGTTCACCCGCCCCGAGCGGGTCGACTTCCGCTTGGTGCGCGGGCCGGTCCCGGCGGTCACCGAGACGTTTGAACTCACCGAGGAGCAGGGGGGTACGCGGTTCGTGTACCGCGGCGAGCTGGGCACCGACCTGTGGGCGCTGGGCCGATGGTGGGGCGGTGCGGTCGCCCCGCGCTGGGAGGCGGCCGTCACGGCCACGCTGGAGGCAGTCAAGCAGGAAGCGGAGCGGCGCGCGGCCCTCGGCTGAGGGGCAGACCTGCGGGCCGGCCCCACCGGCTCCTGCGGGGCGAGCGCGTCAGGTCCCGGCCGTGCCGGTCGCTGCTGCGATCGCCGCCGTGACGGTTTTCCGCAGTTCCTGTGCGTCCGCCCCCGCGCGGGAGCGCAGGTTCACGCCGTGCGCCAGGAGGGCCAGCATGTCGGCCGCGCACTCGGGATCTGCGTCCTCACGGAGCTGCCGCTGCCGCTGAGCCGTGAGGAGCGCGGTGTGCAGGGCGTCGCGCAGTCGCTGGTGCTGCCGGTCGAGGATGGCGCGCACTGCGGGGTCGTTGTTCTCGGTGCCCGCGTGGGCGTTGGAGATCATGCAGCCCCATTGGGCGTACTCGCCCGTGCAGCGGGTGTCGATCAGTGTGTCGAAGAACTCTGCGACGGCCGGCAGCCCGCGGTCGTCTTCGGTGAGCCGGCCGAGGGGCAGGCGGGAGCGGAGCTCGGCGTAGCGTTCCAGGGCGGCGCGGTACAGCTCCTGCTTGCCGCCGAAGGTCGCGTATAGGCTGGAGCGGTTGAGTCCGGTCGCGTTCACGATGTCCTGGACGCCGGTCGTGGCTGCGCCTTGCCGCCAGAACAGCCGGACCACCGTCTCCAGGACGGCGTCCGGGTCGAAGTGTTTGACGTCCGGCATGCTTCACCCCGCCGTCTTGAACCGAGAGTTCCAAGATACCGCCTTCGGTGTTGACGGGGAGCGCACTCGACCCTCTATCTTGAAACGACCGTTCCAAGATTTCTCGGAGGAAGTCCATGAGCGTCAACGCCGAGCTGCGCGCGTTCTACGCAAGCCGCCAGGAGCAGATTCCCGAGGACATCCGGGCCGTCATGCGGCGGGCCGCCGAGGACCTGGCCGCCTCAGGCCAGGCCGGACGCGCTCTGGCCGTGGGTGCCAAGGCCCCGTCCTTCACTCTGCCTTCCGCGACCGGGCAAACGATCGTCCTGGACGCGCTCTTGGCCGAGGGTCCGGTGGTGCTGACGTTCTACCGCGGCGCCTGGTGCCCCTACTGCAACATCGCGCTGCGCTCGCTGCAGCAGCACCACGACGACATCACCGCCCGTGGCGCCCGCCTGGTGGCCGTATCCCCGCAGATCCCCGACGAGTCCCTCACTTTCGCGGAGAAGAACGAGCTCGCGTTCGACGTGCTGAGCGACCTCGGCTGCGACACCGCCAAGCAGTACGGTCTCGCCTTCGACCTTCCCGATGACCTGGCCGCCGTCTACGAGGGCATCGGCACCGACCTTCACCGGTCCAACGCTGGCCACGCGCGCACCCTGCCCGTTCCCGCAACCTACGTGATCGACCGCGAGAGCACGATCCGCTGGGCCTTCGTCGACACTGACTACACCGCCCGCGCCGAACCGGCCGACGTCCTCGCCGCCCTGGACGCGCTCGCCTGAGCGGGTTCCTCAGTCGCGCCCTCACCGACAGGAGCTAGGAGTTCTCTTACGGATCTTGATTGGCTGGCTGCAGGGGTTGCTGGCTCGAGCCGAGTCGGCACCTGCGATCATTCGGCCGTGAGCTATGACCTGGTCGTATGGGATGGTGAGCCGCCCCGCGACAACGACGAAGCGGGCGCGGTCTTCGACGAGCTCTACGAACGCTACCTGGACTCGGACGACGTGGTGGCGGAGCCGTCGCCTCGTATTGAGGCCTATGTCGAGGCGCTCGTCGAGCGGTATCCCGACGATGTCCAGGGCAGTCCCTGGGCGTCACCGCCGGTCATCGATGAGGCATCGGGCCCGATCGTCTATCTGCTCATGTCCTACAGCAGGGCTGAAGAAGTATCCGAGTATGCGGCGGCCTTGGCTCGCGAGCATGGACTCATCTGCTTTGATCCGCAGGGAGAAACCCTGCGATTCTGAGCCGCGCATCTCGATCAGCGGGCCGACCAGAGGAAAATGCCCGTGATGTGGAGCCCTGCTCTGAAGACGGTGGCGGTCTTCTCATAGCGAGTGGCCAGCCCACGCCACTGCTTGAGTCGGCAGCGTTCGACGGTGTTGCGCTGCTTGTAGGCGTCGCGGTTGAAGCCAGGCGGTCGGCCACCGTTGCGGCCCTTGCGCTTGCGGTTGGCGACCTGGTCGGAGGGGGGCGGGATTACGGCGCGGATCCGGCGCCTGCGCAGGTGTTCGCGGATGAACCGGGACGAATAGGCCTTGTCAGCCAGCACGACGTCGGGCCGGGTCCGCGGCCTGCCTACTCCGCGAGGGACGCGGATGGCCGCCATGACGTGGCCGAAGCCGGGTGCGTCCCCGGCATGGCCGGGGGTGAGGTGGAAGCACAAGGGTCGGCAACGGCTGTCCGCGGCCAGGTGGATCTTGGTGGACAGTCCGCCGCGGGAGCGGCCGATGGCGTGGTCGACCGGCTCGCCGGCCGGGGCCCCATTTTGCGGGCCCCGGCGGCGTGCTGGTGAGCGCGGACGATGGTGGAGTCCACCGCAACGACCCACTCCACGTCGCCCTCAGCGTCGGCCTGGGCCAGCAGGGCTGTGAACACTCGCTCCCAGGTGCCGTCGATGGCCCAGTTCCGCAGACGGGTGTACACGCCCTTCCAGGACCCGTACTCGGCAGGCAGGTGCACCCACTGCGAACCGGTCTGGAACTTCCACGCGATCGCGTCGATCACTTGTCGGTGATCACGCCAACGCCCACCTCGCTTCGGCGTCCGGTCGGGCAGCAATGGCTCGATTCGCGCCCACTGCGTATCAGTTAATGGCACCCCAGATCAACGAACCGATGATCTGAAAGAAACGGCCTAGCGGTGGCCGAGGCCAGCGAGGGCGTCTTCCACGGCGCGGTGGAAGGTGGGGTAGGCGAACATCATGTGGCGCAGCCGGTCGACCGGGATCTCGGCCTGGACGGCCAGGGCGATTCCGTAGAGGACTTCTCCTCCCGCCGGGCCGGCGGAGGTGGCCCCGACCAAGACGCCGCGGTCGGCGTCCTCGACGAGTTTGACCAGACCTTGGTTGCCGGCCTTGTGGATCCAGCCGCGTGCCGAGGACGGCACCCGCGCAGTTCCCGTCCGTACCCGCAGTCCCTGTTCGCGAGCGGCGTGTTCGGTCAGGCCCACGGAGCCGACTTCGGGGTCGGTGAAGGTGACGCGCGGCAGGGCCCGGTAGTCCGCGTCCGGCCCCGGCCGGCCGAGGATGTCGCGTACGGCGATCTCGGCCTGGTACATCGCCACATGCGTGAACAGCCCCCGTCCGGTGACGTCACCGACGCCCCACACCCCCTCTGCGGCCCGCATCTGCCCGTCCACGGCCAGCGCGCGGGCCTCCGCGTCGAGGCCGACGCTCTCCAGGCCGAGCCCGGCCAGATGAGGTCGGCGCCCGGTGGCCACCAGCAGTCGCTGCCCGGTGACCTCCGTCCCGTCGTCCACGGTGAGCCGGAAGGCGTCGCCCGCGTGGCGCACTCCGGTGGCGCGCGCTCCGGTGCGTACGCTGATGCCTTCCTTTTCCAGCACGTCAGCCAGCAGTGCGCCGACTTCGGGTTCTTCCGTGGGCAGCAGCCGCTCCATCGCCTCCACGACGGTCACCGCGGTGCCGAAGCGGGCGAACGCCTGCGCCAGCTCCACCCCGATGGCGCCGCCGCCGAGCACGAGCAGCGAGAGGGGCGGTTCCTTGGCCGAGACCGCCTGCCGGTTGGTCCAGTACGGCACCTGCTCCAGGCCCGGGACGGGCGGGAACTGCGGGCCGCTTCCGGTGGCCAGCACCACCCCGCGCCGGACGCTGAACGCCTGTCCGTCGGCCTCCACGCGGCCGGGGCCGGCCAGGCGGGCACGGCCGCGGATGAAGTGCCCGCCCTTGTGGGTGAACCGGTCCACGGCCACTTGGTCGTTCCAGTCGTCGGTGGCCTCATCCCGGATCCGGGACGCGACCGGCGCGAAGTCTGCAACCACCTGGGAGTCTCCGGCCATGCCGGGGATGCGCCGGGCCTCGGCGAGCAGGTTCCCGGCGCGGATCATCATCTTGCTCGGGATGCACGCCCAGTACGGGCACTCCCCGCCGACCAGTTCCGCCTCCACTCCGACCACGTCCAGCCCTTCCTCGGCCAGCCGTTCGGCGGCATGCTCACCGCCCACCCCCATGCCGATCACCACGACATCGAATTCCTGTACCCGAGCCATCAGAGCCTCCTTCATCGACCGAGCCCGAGGGCCCTGGTCATTGCGTATCCGGGAGGGGAGGGGGTGCTGGCGACGCCGCGTCGCCGGTGTCACTCGCGTGGCGGGTGCGCCGCCCGGAGGCCGGTGCGCGATGTGCCCCACACCAGCGTGCCGGTCAGCATCAGCAGAGTGAGCGGGTAGAAGACCGGGCGCAGCGGGATCAGGACCGGCAGGAGCGCTGCGGCGGTGCTCGCACCGAGGACGAGCAGAAAGGTCGGCACGCAGCAGGCGAATCCGAGCAGGAACGCCGGGAGCACGCCCAGCAGCCGGGCGTAGCGGGTGCGCCGGCACGAGGTGGCATGCCGGGCGGTGTGGGCGGCGACGGCGATGTTGCAGCCGACCAGTCCCGCTACGACCGCGGCGAGCAGCCAGTTGACCGGGCTGACGAAGACCGCGACGTGGCTGGTGGGGTGCCAGGCGAGGACCGGCTCGAACAGGTAGGGCGCCCGCGCCGGAAACAGCTGCTCTGGTGCGGCCCGCACGGCTGGGGCGCCGGTGAACCGACCCGAGCCGGATACCGCGAGATCCCCGATGGAGAACAGGTACACCAGCATGGTGAGGGCCGCGGTGATCAGCGCGGCCCTGCGGTGGCGGCGTACGGCGAGGGCGGCACGCACCCGGCGGGGCGTGGCAGCGATCGCGGCAACGGCGGTGTCCCAGGCATCGCCCGTCCTGGCGAGTACGGTCAGCAGCCTGCTCATGTCCGCACCTGGGTATGGGGGAGAACGCGTACCAGGCGAACCACATGGCGTCGAGGAAGTCCGCCGGCTCCCACCGGTCCCCGACCCGCTGGAAGACGCGGGCGGTACCGAGACGATCGTCCCACCGAGCCTCCACCCGCGTACCGCCGACCTGTGCCCGTACGATCCGCTGTGTGCGGACGAGATCCTTGTCTATGGCCAGCCGCTGGTTGCCTGCTCGTACGCCGACGACGACGTCCTTGTCGTCGAAGCGGTCGCTGGTGGCCAGGACAGGAAAGATCGGCCGCCCCTTCGCGTAATAGCCGCCGCGGTCCGGATACGAGTCGTAGGAGCCGTACGGGTCGCTGCCGTACGAGCGCAGGGCGCCGGTGTCGGTGGACAGCACCTCGGTGTCGCGGTGCGCGGTCCGCCACTGCTTCCATGTGGTTCACACCAAGGGGACGGTGTCGAGCTGGGTGCCTTTGAGCGGGCCGCTGACTGCGGTGCCGAGCAGCTGGGGCCACTGGGAGCCGGTCTGCCGGTCGTACATCAGCAGGTTGGAGTTGACGAGCTTGCCCGTGGTGCCGACCGTCAGGTCATGGACGCCGGGCGGGGCGGAGAAGCCGATGACCGTGCCGGTCAGCGGGCAGTAGGTGACCGCGAGCGGCTCGCCGCCGACGGTGTCGTTGACAATCTCGTGCCACACCAGCACCTGCTGCGGGTACGCCTTCACTTCGCCCCGATACTGCAGGCCGAACACCGGCTCGTCATCGGAAAGGAAACCGGCGTCGTCGGCTGGCACCAACCGGGGCTTGTCGATGGAGGGGATCCCGTCCTTGCCCGGTCCGCCGGACACCGCGGCATCGGCGAGCGCCTCCAGCGACGGGTTCTGGCCCGCCTGCACAGCCGTCACCGGCTCCGGGCGGTCGGAGAGGGTCTGCCAGCCGATCACGCCCCCGCCCACGAGCAGCACGGTGGCCGCACCGATCACTCCCGCGCCCTTGAGGCCTGCCGCCGCGCCGGGCGCAGGGACTGCTGACCGTTCACCTGGCACCTCCCGAAGCGTCACGGGACACCGGCTCGCGCGGCGGCGAACACCGCCTCGCACCTTCGATCGTGCCGCGGGCGAGGAGACCGTTCGGTGAGCGCGCTTACAGTTCTCGCCCTCCCTGGCGGCCTACGGTCGGATCATGGTGCTCAGGATCCTGCTCGGGACGGTGTACACCGCGATGGCCGCCGGCCAGCTCGCCTCCTTCGAGCACATGCCGCGGATTCTGTCCGCGTACGGACTGGTGACCGGGGGCGCCGCGACCGTGCTGGCCGCGGCGCTGATCGCGGGCGAGCTGGTGTGTGGGAGCTGGTTTCTGGCCCGCCCCAGGTCGAAGGCCCTGGCCCCGGTGTGGGTGTACACGGGCGTGTCGGTGGTGTGGACGGTGCTGGCCGCGCAGGCGTACGCACGCGGCCTGACGGTGGCCAACTGCGGCTGTTTCGGCATCTACCTCACGCAGCGGCTGAGCTGGTTCGTGCTGCTCCAGGACGCCGTGACCCTGCTCTACGCCGCGGTGCTGATCCACTCCGCCCGCCGGGCGCCCGCCCCTTCGCACACCGACCAGGAGGAGGCGAGCCGCGGTGTCCGCATCCCGTGAACGTTCTGGTCTCGGTGGCATGGCGGCGGCCGTAGGTGCCGCGCTGGTGATGGTGGTGTGCTGCGCGGGCCCGCTGCTCGTGGCCGGCGGTGCGCTCGGCGCCGTCGGCGGGGCTCTGACCAACCCGTGGCTGGTCACCGTCGGCGCGGTGATGTTCTTCGCCGGCACCGGCTACGCCCTGACATGCCGGGCCCGTCGCCGCAGGGGCGCCGGACTGGACGACTGCTGCCCGACCGCACCGGCCGAGCCCCAGCCACACGAAAGAGTCGATCCGGACGGCGGCCATCGCTGAACGGCTGCCCCTACGGGAAAGGAGTTCCTCAATGACCCAGGCGCCGGCGCCCCGCCGCAAACAGGACCGGGACGAGGTGTTCGTGGAGTTCACCAAGTCGATCTGTCCGCTGTGCAAAACGCCCGTCGACGCGCAGGTCAACATCCGCGACAACAAGGTCTATCTGCGTAAACGCTGCCGCGAGCACGGCGAGTTCGAGGCGCTGGTGTACGGCGACGCCGAGGAGTACCTGTCCTCGGCCCGGTTCAACAAGCCCGGCACCATCCCCCTCGCCTTCCAGACCGAGGTGCGGGACGGCTGCCCCTCCGACTGCGGGCTGTGCCCGGAGCACAAGCAGCACGCCTGCCTGGGCATCATCGAGGTCAACACCGGCTGCAACCTCGACTGCCCGATCTGCTTCGCCGACTCCGGCCACCAGCCGGACGGCTACTCGATCACCCACGAGCAGTGCGAGCGGATGCTGGACGCGTTCGTGGCCTCCGAGGGGGAGGCGGAGGTGGTGATGTTCTCCGGTGGAGAGCCCGCCATCCACAAGCACATCCTCGACTTCATCGACCTCGCTCAGACCCGCCCGATCAAGAACGTCAACCTCAACACCAACGGCATCCGCCTGGCCACCGACAAGAACTTCGTCGCCGAACTCGGCAAACGCAACCAGGTGCCCGGCCGCTCGGTGAACATCTACCTGCAGTTCGACGGCTTCGACGAGCGCACCCACCTTGAGATCCGCGGCCGCGACCTGCGCACGTTCAAGCAGCGGGCCCTGGACAACTGCGCCGAGGCCAGCCTGACCGTCACCCTGGTCGCCGCCGTCGAACGCGGCCTGAACGAGCACGAGTTGGGCGAGATCATCGAGTACGGCATCGACCACCCAGCCGTCCGCTCGGTCGCCTTCCAGCCGGTCACCCACTCCGGCCGGCACGTCGCCTTCGACCCGCTGAACCGGCTCACCAACCCCGACGTCATCAAGCTGATCAACCAGCAGCGGCCGGGCTGGTTCCAGAAGGGCGACTTCTTCCCCGTCCCGTGCTGCTTTCCGACCTGCCGCTCCATCACCTACCTCCTCGTGGACGGCGAACCGGGCAACCGCACCGTCGTCCCGATCCCGCGGCTGCTGAACGTCGAGGACTACCTCGACTACGTCACCAACCGCGTCATGCCCGACGCCGGGATCCGCGAGGCCCTGGAGAAACTGTGGTCGGCCTCCGCGTTCATGGGCACCACCACCACCGAGGAGAAACTGCGGGCCACCGCCGAGGCGTTGGACTGCGCGGACACCTGCGGCATCGACCTGCCGGAGGCCGTGAAGCAGCTGAACGACAAGGCGTTCATGATCGTCGTGCAGGACTTCCAGGACCCCTACACCCTCAACGTCAAGCAGCTGATGAAGTGCTGCGTCGAGGAGATCACCCCCGACGGTCGCCTCATCCCGTTCTGCGCCTACAACTCCGTCGGCTACCGCGAACAGGTCCGCGCCGAAATGTCCGGCGTCCCCGTCGCCCCGGTCGCACCGAACGCCCTGCCCCTGGTCGGCCGGCTGACGACGACCCCGTACGGCTCGAAGACCACCCGCACCGAATCCTGAGGAGCGCCGGCCGTGACCCACGAGGAGATCAAGTCCTGCTGCGCCGACGCCTACTCCAAGGACATCGTCGCGATGTTGCTCGGGGACTCCTACCACCCTGGCGGCACCGCTCTGACACGCCGCCTCGCCGACCGTCTCGCGCTCACCCAGGGCATGCGTGTCCTGGACGTCGCCTCGGGCCGCGGCACCACCGCACTCCTGCTCGCCGACACCTACGGCGTGCAGGCAGACGGCGTCGACTACGCGCCCGCCAACACCGCCCTCGCGCAGGGGGCCGCCGAAGCCGCCGGGCTGGCCCACCGTGCCGTCTTCACCACAGGCGACGCCGAGCACCTGCCCTACGACGACGGCATCTTCGACGCCGTGGTCTGCGAGTGCGCCCTGTGCACCTTCCCCGACAAGGCACAGACGGCCGCCGAGTTCGCCCGCGTCCTGAAACCCGGCGGCCGCCTCGGCATCACCGACGTCACCGCCGACACCAGCCGTCTCCCGTCCGAGCTGCAAGGGCTGACCGCCCGCATCGCCTGCATCGCCGACGCCCGCCCACTCAAGAAGTACGCCGAGACCCTGGCCACGGCCGGGCTGCGCACCCTCATGACGGAGCGGCACGACCAGGCGATGCTCCGCATGATCGACCAGATCCAGGCCCGGCTGGACCTGCTGCGCATCACCGCCCCGGCCCGCCTCGCCGACGCCGGCGTGGACCTGACCGCGGCCCCGGCCGTCCTGGACGCGGCTCGGGCCGCCGTCACCGATGGCGTGCTCGGCTACGCCCTGCTGACCGCCGTGAAATCACCCTGACGGCCCAGCGATCTACCCCCGGGTACGTAAGCGCCCTCACATACCTGCATGTGCCCTGCGTCCTAGCGTCAGAGCCAAGAGCGGAAAGTCACCGCAAAAGGGAGGACGATCATCATGGCCACCACCGTGCAGGTATCCCCGAAGACCGCCGCGATCCCGGTCCACGCCGTCTGGGGCGCCGCGGCCGGACTGGTCGGCGGCATCGGGATGGGCGTCTGGATGTCGGTGTCCCGGCCGATGATGGACACCGCCATGATCACCATGGTCGCCGGTCTCCTCGGCTCGACCAACGCCTTCGCCGGCTGGCTGATCCACCTCGCGATCGCGCTGTTCGCCGGCGTCACCTTCGGCGTCGTGCTCGGCCAGTTCGCCCAGCGCCTCGCCCCCGCCGTCGTCCTCGGCCTGGCCTACGGCGCCGTGTGGTGGACTCTGGGCGCGCTGTGGATCATGCCCGCCAGCCTGGGCATGCCCGTCTTCGAGTGGAACGACGTCACCGCCTCCAGCCTCGGCGCCCACCTCGTCTTCGGCCTGCTCGCCGGAGTGACCTTCGCGTCCATCGCCCAGGCGATGGGCCAGCGCACCGGCTCCGTCCGCCGATGAGCCCCACACCGGCCGCGTCAGTCCCCGGCCCGGGCACCCCCCTGCCGGGGGTAGCCCCGCGTCGCACAGGCCCGGTCGATGGCGCGGTGCCCTACTGTCTGGCCAACGGTGCCGAGGCGCTGGCCAGCCCGGCGTGGGGCGCCGCACCACCACCGTGGGCCCCCGGACGACGCGAGGAGACACACACCATGACCGACGCCGCACCAGGCGACGAGGCAGCGGAGCGGACCTGGTGCCTGGCCGAGGTCGACATCTTCTGCGATCTGTCCGAGCAGGAGATGGAAGCCATCGCCCAAGCGGCGCCGATGAAGAACTACCACGCGGGCGAGATCCTCTTCTCACCCACCCAGCCCTCCGAGGTGCTGTTCATCCTCAAGAAGGGCCGGGTCCGCGTCTTCAGGGTCTCCGCCGACGGCCGCGCGCTGACCACCGCGATCATCTCCCCGGGCACCATCTTCGGCGAGATGGTCCTGCTCGGACAGCACATGTACGACAACTACGCCGAAGCCCTCGACGACACCGTCGTGTGCGTCATGAGCCGCAACGACGTCAGACGGCTGCTGCTGACCGACGCCCGCATCGCCGCTCGGATCACGGCGATCCTCGGCCGCCGCCTGGCTGACCTCGAACAGCGCCTGTCCGACAGCGTGTTCAAGACCGTCGCCCAGCGCATCGCCACCACCCTGACCACACTCACCAGCGCCCAGCCCCCGGCCGGCCCGCTCCGGCCGGTCGGACGGCACCCGCAGATCGCCCTCACCCACGAACAGCTCGCCGCCCTCGCCGGCACCTCCCGTGAAACCTGCACGAAGGTGCTGCGCGACTATGCCGACCACGGCCTGCTCCGCCTGGCCCGCGGGCGGATCACCGTCCTCGATGCCGAACGGCTCAAGGACGCCGCGGGCTGACGTCACCGAACCGTAAGGCCGCAGCCCGCTGCCCGATCGCTCCGGCAGAGCTACTCTCGCATCGCTCCCGACAACCCAGGAGATCGTCCATACGCGCCCGCGTCCTTCTCCCTGCCGTCCTGGCCGCCGCCGTCCTCACCGTCACCGGATGCGGTTCCGACGGCGGCTCCGACTCCGCCGGCAAGGCGGGTGCCTCCCCTTCGACGGCCTCCACCCCTGCCCAGTCGCCGGTCGCCTCCGACGAGAGCGGCAGCGGGGCGGAAGGGGAGAAGGTTCCTCAGGCGCTGAACTTCACCGCCACCACGGTGGACGGCAAACCGTTCGACGCGAAAACCCTCGCGGGCAAGCCCACCGTGCTGTGGTTCTGGGCACCCTGGTGCCCCACGTGCAAGGGGCAGGCCGCCGAGACCGCCAAAGTCGCCGCCGACTACCAGGGCAAGGCGAACCTCGTCGGGGTGACGGGCCTGGACACGAACGCCGCCATGCGCGACTTCGTCGCCGACACCGCCACCGGCTCCTTCCCTCACCTGTCCGACGAGAAGGGCGAGGTGTGGAAGCGGTTCGAGGTCACCCAGCAGAGCCACTACGTGATCCTCGACAAGAACGGCAAGACCGCCTACGAGGGTGTGCTCCCCGGTGGCAAGGGCCTGGCGGAGAAGCTCGCCGCCGTAACCGGCTGAACGCGCCATGGCCGACCTGCCTCTCGCTCTCGCGCTCGGCGCCGGGATGCTCGCCGCCGTCAACCCGTGCGGCTTCGCCCTGCTCCCCGCCTACCTCTCCCTGCTCGTCCTCGGCGACGACACACCCAGCCGTACCGTCGCCGTCGGCCGGGCTCTGACTGCCACCGCCGCGATGACCGCCGGATTCGCCGCCCTCTTCGGCATCTTCGGCCTCGCCATCCAGCCCGTCGCCGGACAGGTCCAACAGCACCTGCCCTGGTTCACCATCACCTTCGGCCTGCTCATCGCCGCCGCCGGAACCTGGCTACTCGTCGGCCGCCAACTGCCCACCCTGGCCCCGAAACTCCGGCGCGCTCCGAAGGTCACCCGCTCCCTGCCCTCGATGGCCCTGTTCGGCATGGCATACGCCACCGCCTCCCTCGGCTGCACCATCGCCCCCTTCCTCGCCATCGTCGTCTCCGCCTTCCGCAGCGGCTCCACCGGTGAAGGCATCGCGCTGTTCACCGCTTATGCCGCCGGGATGGGCCTGATCGTCGGCGCCGCCTCCCTGACCGTCGCCCTCACCCGTACCACCGCCGTCACCCGGCTGCGCCGACTCGGCGCGATCGCCCCGCGCCTCGGCGGCGGACTGCTCCTCCTCGTCGGCGCCTACGTCGCCTACTACGGCTGGTACGAAATCCGCGCCCAAGACGACCCCGCCGCCACAGACCCTGTCATCGACGCGGCGGCCACCATCCAGCGCACCGTTGCCGACGCTCTGGACACCACCGGCCCGGCCGTGATCGCCATCCTCTTCGCGGTCCTGCTCCTGGCAGCACTGCTGATCCATCAGCGCAGGCGCACACGCCGGTCCGCCTGCATGGGTCTCGGTTCATCCTCTGCGCCCAAGCGCCCGGTCTCAAGCCGCCGCGAGCCGGGCGGGCTCTGACGAAGCGCCCGACCCCAGCCCGGTCGTGAACAGAGTCTCTTCGCAAGCAAGGAGGCGTGAACTCGACGTTGTCGAATAGACAACGGCACCACGACGGGGCCGATCGTGCGGAACCCGCGTCGTCCGACCACACACTGCTGAGGTTTCCTTCAATGCAAGCCACTCATGACAAGGCAACCTCCAGCATCCCTGCACCTGCGCACTCGTCCTCGCCGCTCGTCCCCCCACGCATCACTGTCACGACCCAAAGATCCTGAACACTTCAACTTGACAGGGAAACTGGTCGCCGCGCTGGCCCGCACCGGCCTGGCGGGGATCGCCAAGACGGCCATGCGCTCCAGGGAGCGGCTCGCGGTCCTGCATCCCCGGTACGGCGTGCTGGTGGTCCACACCGTCTATTGGCCGGATGAGATCCGCGAGCCGGGACCCGCCCCGGCCGGGCCGGTGACCGAGCGGGAGCTGGAACTGGCCGAGCTGCTGCTCAACCAGCTGCAGGGTATTGATGCTCAGGCCGTCCACGACGACTACGCCGAGGCTCTGCAACAACTCGTGGCCGCGGTCAGCGCGGGCCGGGAGCTGGCGGCACCTGCCGGGCCGCGGGAGCCGCCGGAGGACCTGATGGCGGCGCTGGAGGCAAGCATCCGCGCCGCCCACGGCAACAGGAGTCCGTAGTACCCGCGGTGGCCCGGCCGTCGAGCGGGTCTCTGCCTCGGTGGCTACCGTGCGGTGTGCAGCAGGTCGCGTCGTGCGGTGACCATGGCGCGTCACCGGGCGCGGGTGGCTGGTTCGCTGTCCAGCCAGCGCGGCGGGGTGTGGTCGGCGGGCAGCGGCAGGTTGGCCATGAAGTGGGCGATGTCGGTGCAGTAGGCGTGTGTGCCGTCGCTCGTCTGTTCGCGGAGCCGGGCGATGGTGGCGTTCAGCGCTTCGTGGTCGTCGAGGACGGCCTGGTGGTAGGCGACGGCGACTTCGAGGGTGGGCGTCATGGAGGTGAGGCCCGCGATGTCGAGTTCGGTGCGCAGGGTGCGGACACGGTCCTCGATGGCGGGGCTGTCGGCGCGGGTTCAGGGTTGACGGCTCCTCAGCTTCCTGAGCTGCCTCTATGAGTCGGAATTCCCGGATCTGGGGTTGCCCGGACAACCCACCCGGGCCAGCCGAGGCCGACTGTCGATGCCTCTGGATGGATGCCCTCTGGAGGGTGAATGAGCAGCTCTGAGTTGAGCCCTCCATGCTCTCTTTCCGCAGGTCAGCAGGTAATTCGTCGGGTACCCGGCGCGGGGCTGTGACGCAACCAGTGCGGCGGCCCTCCCCCGGCCCATCCCGGCAGGCATGCCCGTCCATACCAGCGGTCATCCCGCCACTCATCCCGGCGGTGACCTGCCGGTATGACAGCGATCCCGCGCGCAGCAGGTCATACCGGTCGCAGCCGGTTACACCTCCACCGGCCACATCGGCACGACCTGTGGGCGCCATCCTCGGCACCGTCGACGACGGCGACTTGGGCCCTCGTGCCGGAAGCATTTTTCGCGGCATGTTTCGTGATGCCGTCAAAGCTGACAGCAGACTCTTTGACGGGAACAACATTGCCAGCGAATCTCTCCGAAATACTTCGCGTAGCTTTTGATACCAGGTAATGAGACGCGAAATACTTCCGCCCAAAGTTCCGCCGGAGACATTGCTTAATTGGATTTAGTTTCGTGCTACCGTAGCGGTCAGCAGTCCACACATGGGTGTGGGTCCCGCACCAGACCAACCTGCACGGGACCCACGTGGCTCGACGTGGACGGAGGGCTCGTCCCGGTGCAACGGGGTGGGCCCTCAGCGCTTCTCCGCAGGTCAGTCCATCAGGCGCCCTACGCGTACCGCGTAGTAGACGACCTGCAGGACGATGACCACGGGCCGCAGCATGCGGATGATGATCCGCACGATACGGCGAAGCTTGGTCCTCGCCGGCCTGTCCTCATCTGGATCAGGTCCGGGCATGCGTCTTGACCTCCCTTCAGGTGTTCAGGACTACCATTCGGCAGTCATCCGTCAGGGATAGCGAATACCGTACACCAGCGGAGGGGCGGGGGATGCCGACAGAGTTCCTTTGAGTTCCCTTGAGTTCGGCTGAGCTGAACTTTTCGGGTGCCCCATTACCGGTTGTCCGAGCAACCCGGAATTAGATGGCATTTATGTTTGCGCAGGTCAGCTCGAATGATGAGTTGCTGAAGAGGCCTTGGGCCCAAGCCCCGAACGGCGAGGTTGTGACTTGGGTCACCTCCACAGCACGCCGTGCAGGGCGTTCTCGCGGAAGCCGTCGTCGGCCTCGCGGTAGCGGCGCATGACCTTGGAGCCGGGGGCCCATCTGCCCTGCTTCTCCGCCACGGCGTCGGGGTTGCCGGCGCGGGAGGACGCGGTGACGAGGCCGCGGCGGGGGCTGTGGCCGGTGGGCCGGATGTCGAGCTTCGCGCGGGCGCCGAGGCGGGTGAGGACGTCACCGATCGACTCGTCGTCGAGTCCGGCCTACATGACGGTATGCCAGCGGTTGTGCAGGCGGCGGAAGGCGAAGTTGTCCGGGTCGGCGTCGAGTTGGGCCGCCTCCTTGCGGCGCCAGGCGCGGACGGGGCACAGGTGGGCGCGCGAGCCGTAGGGGACCTCGACCACGCGCGGGGCGACCTTGCTGACCTGGACGTCCACGATCAGCCCGCGGCCCTCGGGGTCCCTCGGTGATGTCCCGGGTACGTAGCCACGCCAGTTCGTGCTCGTGGCCGGCGATGGCGAAGTGCATCGTCATCAGCGCCAGGTCGCGGATGCCGGACCGGCCCGACGGCAGGGTCGCCGCGATCTTCTCCATGTGCCGGACGAGCAGGGCGGGGGCGGGCCCGCGGCCGCGGGCCTCGCCGGTCTTCCCATCTCCTTGACCTTCGCCTTCAGGAGGGCGCGGGCCTCCTCGGCGATGTCCTCCTGGAGCTGCGCCTTGTGCTCGCGGCGAACGGTGACGACGACGCCGGACACGCGGCGGTCGATGGTCGACGGGGCGGTGAGGCGACCCGGGGGCCGACCGGGCTTGGGCGGCCGGGCGGGCTGGAGCCAGCACCACTCGACGAACAGCACGAGCGTGCCAGACCGGACGGCGAGCGGGGGCAGGTTGGTCTCGGCGCAGAACCTGAGCCAGACTTTCCAGTCGGCGGCGTACGCGTCGCAGGTGTTCTCCGGGCGCTGCGCGTCGACGTGCTGGGTGGCGTCGCGGTCGATGTCGGCAAGCCAGGTCTCGGTGGCGGCGTCGAACCGGCCGGGGCGGGTGGCGGCGTCGGCCTGACGGGTCGTGGTGCTCGTAGCGACCGACAGATCCGCAGTTGTCATGGTCTCCCCTGAAGGTCCCTCACGCCCGTTTGTTCGTAGCGCAGTTTGTAGCGCATGCACGCCGCATATGTGAGCGGTGGCGGCCACGGACAAACACGACGTTCAACAACCGATCGGTTGCTGAACACGGGGTCCGCCTGCACAAGCTGCCTGAAGAAGGTGTCCAACAAGGGTGTCCGCTATGAGGAGGGCAAGGCGGAGGCTCGGACCGTTACGAAACTCTGCACCCCTGGTGCCAAGAACTCGGCAACGTCATTGGCCTGGGGAAACGCGGAGTTTGACGGCTCCTCACGGACTGTGGCACCCTCCTCTCGGGACACCACTCGTGTGTCCCGTTCGCGTTTAGGGCTCTCCTTCTCGGTTGAGAAGCGGGGGCCTTTTTCGTTCCCGACTTAGGCCCCCGGAGCGATGCCCCGGGGGCCTTTCTCGTTCTCGGAGGGTCCCACCTTGCTGTCCGCTCTTTCCGGCGCCGTGTTCGGTGTGCCAGTTTCGCTGGCCGTTTGTGCTGCTGTCGTGCTTGTGGCCATGCTGCTTCTGGTTGCGGTCATTTCCTGGATCGTCCTGCGCCGGGTCGACCGGGCGGATGTACCGGTTGCTCTGTTGGGGCTGGCCCACATGGTGTCCGCGCTGTGCGGACTCCTGCCGTGGGGCAAGCCGTCTCCCCCGTCGGCGCTCCCGCAGCCGCGTGGGTCAGAGCCGGAGGCGGCAGCGCCGACCGTGGTTTTGGTGCGCGAGGAGACGGCCAGCGCTTCCTTGCCGCAGACGGGGGACGTGTGAGCGGTTACTGGAGGGGTGCCGAACCCCGCCTTCGAGTTGAGCGGATTGTCGGGCTGGATCAGGTGCTGTCGTCCATGCCTGAGCAGTCCGCCATAGCCGTTTTAGCCCAGGTGCTGTACGGGGCGTCTGAGGAGGAGATTGGGAAACGACTCGGCGTTATGCCGGAGCGGGTACGTGTGCTGATCAGCAAGGGCGTCTCGATGCTGCGTCATCCGATGTGGGCCCAAGCCTGGCAGGCGTACTTCGATGCCGACTCGCAGACGTTGGTGATCGACGATGGCCTGCGTGCGCTGATCCGCAAGTGGCGACTGGCGGAGTTCGCCCCGGTGTGCAGCCAGTGTGGGCACCCGTATGCCTCGGAGGGGCTGAGACTGGGGAGCCGGGGCGGCCGCCCTCGTCGGTACTGCTCCAACGCCTGTCGTCAGAAGGCGTACCGGATGCGCCATCGGTGAGGGCGCGGCTATGCGGTGCGCTGCCGCAGGGTCGGCGGCTGGTCGGTGGTGTTGGCGAGCATCCGGCGGACCGTCTCCGGGTGCCAGCGCTCACCGCGCTTCGGGCGAATACCCTCGGCCTCCAGCACAGCGGCAATCTCGCGGAAGGACAGTTCGTCCTCGTTCCGGAGCTGGCGGGCGCGGGCTCGGCTGGCTTGCTCCAACTCCTCCTCGGTCAGCTCCTTCTTGTGGGCGTGCCATCCGTACGGCGGGGCGCCGTAGGCGTATTGGCCTTTCTCGCCCTTGATGCGGCGGCCGCGGCGGAGCTTGGCTACGGTCATGCCGCGGTCCAGCTGGGCGAAGACGCCCATCATCTGGCGCATGGCGGTGCGCATTGGGTCCTCGGGGTCGTCGGGCAGGATCTCGCCCTGGTCGGCCATGAACGCGCGGCCGCCATGCTTCCAGCACTGGGCCGGGGCTGCCTCCTGCACCACCAGTTCACGGGCCAGGCGGTCAAGGTTGGGCGCCACGATGCCCTGGACCTTCTTCTCCTCGACCCAGAGCAGGGCGGTGGCCAGCTCGGGCCGCTCGTCCCCGGCGATGGTGCCGGACTGCGCATTCTCCACGAACAGCTTCACGAGGCGGTGGCCGTGCTCGCGGGTCCAGCGACGCACGATGCGCTCCTGGTCCTCCAGCCCGAACCCGTCCAGCTGACTGCCGGTCGACACTCGGATGTACCAACGCGAGCCGCATCTGATCGCCCCCAACGCGCTAGCCTGCACTGTCACGGGGTTGGTCCGACTGGTCGGATCTGACGGTGGGTCGCGCCGGGACGTTCCGGGCGGCGACAGAGCCGAGGTTATGAATACGGCACCTGAACATCCATGAACATCAACCTCAGGAGCCACACGATGCGCCCCATCAGGGCAGCCTGTCTCGGCACGGCCACTGCGCTGGTCGCCCTTCTCGCCTGCGCCCCTGTCGCGGCCGGCGCGACGGACACCGATTTCGCCCACGCCAAGGGCGGAGACCGAGTCATCACACTCATCGGCCATCTCGCGCAGCAGACGCGCTTCCCCGTCAACCCCGGCGGCAGCCCCGCCCAGGGCGATCGGACCGTCTTCCGCTCGGACCTCTTCGACGAGCACGGCAACCAGGTCGGCGACACCGGCGGCACCTGCACCACCACCCGGGTCGACAACGGCGGAGCAGAGGAGTGCGTCGTGAACTACAACCTCCCGGGCGGCCAACTCACCGTGCAGGGGATGGTCTTCGGCATTCTCGACCCGGGCCCTCCCCCTTCGTTCGACAACGCGATCACCGGCGGCACCGGGGCATTCGACCGGGCTCGTGGCTGGGTCCACGCCGACACGATCGGTACGGGCACGAGGCGCTTCACGATCGACCTCGACCGCTGACTGACCCTGCCCCCGCCCGGCGAGAAGGCTGGGCCCTCCACGGCACGGCCCACCGGCTCGACTCACCGCCCCGTGGCACCGGACACATTTCGTGCCGTACAACCAGCGCCTGGCGTCCTGCCGCTGAGCGGGCGGAGGCGCCTGCCCCCGCCCGCCGGGTGATCAGGGAGCGTCGATGAGGCCGAACTTCGGCACGGTCACCTTGCGGGCCCCCGGCGTGCCGCCGAGGACTACCTTACGGTAGGTGACGTTGTTGGCCGTGCTCCGCTCCTTGAGCCGGTTGTCGGGGTTGGCGATGACCTGGATGTAGTAGGTGCCGTTCGGCAGGTCCGTGACGTCGAAGGACTGACCAGGCCGATACTGGCTGTAGGTGTCGCCACTGCCGACGTCGAGCACCTCGCGCACCGAGACGGCGGTCTGCTCACCACAGGCGGTGGCGAGGTCGGTGTTGTACGGGTGCCAGTTGGCGTTCTTCACCGTGTAGTCGATGGCGTCGGTGTTGGCCAGGCAGAACGCCTCCTTGCCGCTGCGGACGATCTCCTTCTTGTCCGCGCCGAGCAGCCGGTAGCTGGCGAAGTCGCTGAAGTGCCAGTGCTGGTGGCCGTCCCGCGGGTCCCACTCCATGGTCCCGGTGGGTGTGTACCCGACCTGCTTCCCCTTGGCGTCGTAGAAGTACTGGTACGCGTCCATCTTCTCCGCGCCGGGCTTGCGGAACCCGTCCACGACCAGCGGCGAGGGGCCGCCGTTCCAGACGGTGGCGCTGAAGGCGAGGTAGTCCTTGCCCGGGACGGCACCCTGTCCACCCTCGTCCCCGTTGGTGATCGCGATGCCGTACGCGGGGAGGGCACGCAGGTCGGGCTTGGGCATGTCGGCAGGGACGGCCACCCTGCCGACCGGGCGCCCGGCGGCCGGCTTCGGGCTCTTCGACGCGTTCTTCTGCCCGCGCTTGACGCCGGCCAGGCCCTGGCCCCCGCCGGAGTCCTGCTGGTGGACCGTCACCTTGATGGTCTGGGTCTTGTCCGGTATTCCGAACACGTCGCGGTACTTCTTCGCCACCGACACCTTCGCGGTGTAGATGCCGGCCGGCAGGTCGATCGCGTTGTCCCCACGAAAGCCCTGGGACGTGGCTGCCGCCCAGCCCTTCTCGACACCCCACACCCCGCCGAGCGCGAACGGGTTGTCGGAGCAGCCGCCGGGATACTTCGAGGTGGCCGGGGCATCCGGCCGGATCCGGCCCGTCCGGTTGTTCGGGCAGAACGACTGCGTGGTCTCGGCCACCTTCGCGCCCGACTCGTCGCTGATGCTGACCTTGAGGAAGCCCGACAGGCCCGAGAAGTCCTTCACCAGGCCCTTCGGCAGGGTCTTGGTCAGCGTCCGGCCGCCAGAGCGGATCACCTGCGACGCGACGACGGGGTCGTTGTAGGACTTGCGCGTCACCCGCAGTTCGAGCGGTCCGCCGTCGACCGTGACGTAGGTGCCGAGGTCCAGGTAGACCCCAGGCTCGCCTTCCCATCGGTCGACGGTCACCGCGGGGGAAGCGGCGATCAGTTCGAGCTTCGGCGTGCCCGCCGGCATCGCTGCTCCCGCGCCGGGCGCGGCGAGGGTTCCGGCAGCGCCGACAGTGAGGGTGGCAGCGGCGATGATCGCCGAACGCCGTAAGGCATAAGGGTGGTGTCTGGTCATGGGTGCTCTTTCTGCGTCTGGTCGGGACAAGTCGCGCACGTCTTGCAGGCACGGAAGGAGATCCTTGTGTGCCATCTGTGAAAAGGGTGAGAAGTCGATGCAGGTTGCCCGGCAATCGAAAGTCGCCCTGAATGTCCGCTCGTTGCCGCGGCGACTCGGTGATTGACGACCAGGACTGCAGCAGCGTCCGCGGACGATGAAGTAGGGATCACCCCGCGGGCGCGGAGGCAACCGGTCGTGGCCGTGCTGTTGCCGACTGCCCCGTCCCCGGGGTCGGGGTGCCTTCCGAAGCCGCCTACATCGCCTCCCCGCAGGGCATGCGACTCCCGGAGTCGTGTCGAAATGGCGACGTGACTCGCGTACAAAGCCGGGTGGACGATGTCGGCGGACAGGATGGACCGGGCCTGTGGCCACCAAGCAGCCGGCTGCGTCCCGGGCACATCACTCGGTGACGGTGCCCAGGCGCTTCGGCGGACGCGACTGTACGCCGGACTCAGGGTGGGGTTCGAAGCCGCGGGGAGACCTGTCAGCCTGCAGGGATGGCGAACTCCATCCATAGCGGGTAGTGGTCGGAGATGTGCCAGGACAGCTCGTTGAGAGTTCGCTCGCCGCGCAGTTCGGGGACGAAGTCGATCCGGCCTCCTGCGACGGCGTCCAGTCGCAGGACGGGACGGTGCTGACCCGTGGTGAACCAGGCGATCTGGTCGTAGAAGTGCTCGGCACCGGGCTTGTCGAAGATGGTGCGCGAGAGCCCGTTCAGTTGAGGGGCAGGTGTGAGTCCGGTGGAGGTGAAAGCCTCGAACAACGGGTCGCCGGCCCGGTCGATGTTGAAGTCACCCAGCGCGATCAGGTTGTGGTCCCAGCCGAACTCCTGCTCCGCCCAGCCGGCCAGCCACTGCGCGATCGCCTTCAGTTCCGGTACCCGGTCGCTGGCCTGATCACCGTTTTCGACGTGCAGAGTGACCAGGGTGTACGTCTGGTCCGAGAAGAGGAAGCTGACCGCGTAAGGGGTGCGGGCGAACTGCCGCCGCAACTGCCCCGCGCTCACGCCCGCGTTCTCCTCGATCGGGACCACGAGCTCGCAGGCCAGGCCGGACGGCTTCGCCCGCCGTGTGTCGAAGAGGAACGCCAGGCGCTCGTTGTTGCCGGCATCGCCCTTGGTGACATCGGTGAGGATGAACGCCCAGTCCTCCCCGAGAACCTTCAGGAGGTGGCGCAGGGCCCGCAGGTTGCCGCGCGCTTCCTGCACGGCCACGACGTCGAAGCGGCGGATCACCGCGGCGATGAGGTGCACGTCGGTGAAGTTCCGCTTCGGCGAGGCGCCTTCGGGGATCCGCCACGCCTTCGTCAGGTCACCGAAGGCCCGCAGGTTCCAGGTCGCCACCAGAAGATTCGAGCCGTCCGACTTCGCTGGTACGGCGTCATCCAGGACGGCCTCCCACTGGGCCACCTGCGCGGCCACTGTCTGCGGCGGGGCCAGGACGTCGGCTTCAGCGGGCACAAGGTCCTCCTCGACACGGGAGCTGCGACCGCGAGCGTGCGTTCTCACGCCCGACTTGAACAAGACCCCATGCGGGTGACCCGGCACCCCTTGGACGGCTGCCCAGACCCTGCGAATGCTGCGCCGCAGCACGACAGCCTCCGCCAGGGATATGAGTAGCAGGACCACGAGCCGCCCGTGCAGCAGCCGCAGTCCCTGACAAACTGCTGCTCGCACAGCAGACCGGTTCCAGCGTTACGTGCATGGCGCGCAGCACGAGAAGCTGCGACTGGAAATCCGTGCCGTGCACCGCCAGCTACAGCCGCTCTGGCGCCGCCGGACCGGAGGCATCGCCCGTAGGGTCAGCGGATTTCCCTTGACAGGGATCAGACCATGCAGAACCGGCCATATCGGATAGTACGTCGCACATCGGATTGAAGTGTTCATGACTGACCCATAGCGTGTGCGAGGCATCCGCGGCTGGGTAATGCCCCGCATCACAGCACACGGCCGCGCACCCATGCCCGCCCTCCGACCACAGCGGGCCACCACCAACGAAGGACCATCATGAGCCTGCGCACTGCCCTCGCTACCGCCACCGCGAGACCGGTGGCGGCTGTTTTCGCCACTGCGGCGCTGCTGCTGACCGGCACCACGGCCGCGCACGCCGTCACACCCAAGCCCAAGGGTCCGGCCATCGCCGACGGCCAGATCTACTACTACGCCCTCCAGAACCAGAACACTGGCCGCTGCATCGACGACAGCACCGACTTCGGCCTGCGCACGTTCGGATACAACGCCCTGTCCTACCAGAGGTTCACGTTCGTCGGCTGACACCCGCCTCCATCACACGTAGACCTCGCTGGAAATGCTCAGTGAATGCCCTGTGACGGGGGTCGATCTTTTGGCGCTGAGACGGAAGGGACGCGCCTCGCGTCAGAGCGGGAGTGACACCAGTACCAGCGCGATATGCGACTGTGACTACGGCGGTCCGCTCGTGGTGGGCGGCAGGATCGTCGGCGTGGCCTCCTGGGGCCGCTACAACGACTGCGTGGCACAGGGCGACTACAGCGTCTTCACCAAGATGAGTGCCTTCCTCGGTACCGCGTATCCCCAGATCGACGACACGAACCTGAGCACCTTCAACAAGAAGGCCGACGGCAAGGCCGACATCTTTGTCCCGGAATCCTCCACGAAGACGGGCTACGAGAAGGACTCCAGCGGTAGTGCTTTCGGCGCCCGCGCCTCCTGGGGCAACTGGGGTGGTGTCAACCTGGTCCTCCAGACGGACCTCAACCGGGACGGCTACCAGGACCTAATCTACCGGGTCAGCTCCACCGGTGACGTGTACTGGGAGCACTTCGTGCTCAACAGTGCCCGGACGGACGACTCCTGGACCGACACGAAGATCTTCACCGGCTGGAAGACCCGCACCCGGATCATCGCGCCGGGCGACGTCACCGGAGGCTACCTGCCCGACATCCTGTCGGTGGACTCCGGCGGGACACTGTGGATCTACCCCGGCAAGGGCAACGGCACCTTCGCCTCGCGGGTGAGCGTCGGCACCGGCTGGAACCAGTACAACTCCGTGCGCGGCCACGGCGACTTCACCGACGACGGCAGGGCCGACCTGCTCGCCCGCAACAAGAGCACCGGCGACCTGTACCTGTACAAGGGCACCGGCAAGTCGGGCACTGGCGCCTTCTCGACCCGCATCAAGGTCCGCAGCGCGTGGACCGGCTACAACGCCTTCGACGCGGTCGGTGACGTCAACGGCGACGGCTTGGCGGACTTCTTGGCCCGCACCCCCGGCGGCACGCTCTACCTCTACAAGGGCACCGGGCAGGCGACCACCGGGATCTTTGCCGCACGGGTCTCGGTCGGCGCCGGCTTCCAGTACTACGACATCTGCGGCTGAAAACCGCAGGTGAGCGAGGCTCACCTCGGGGTAAGGTCGCACAGTTCCCATCGCCGTTATGCGGTGGGCACTGTGCGTTTCACAACCCTCGCCCGAGTTCCCCGCCTGTACATCGTTGCCATTTGCGTTGCATGCAACGTGGGCGATGCCCGTTGCTCACGCAGCAGCAGTTGTCCGCCCCTCCTTGGCCAGCACCGTTTGATGCCGCACCGCAGCGGCCCGGACTGTTCACGCCGTGTGCCGCACCGCTGGCGGCTCATCACGGCTGCTGGGCTGCCATCGGCGCCTGGATCGGCGACGAGTTCCTGCGCGGTTACGCTCCACGCAGGTCACGTGGGCGGAGTCGAAAACCGGCCATATTTTGGCGGACGAACACGGATCACACTCCGCACCTCCCACACAGGAAGCACACAGAAAATCCATGACGCGCCGGGGTGGTGGACCCGTGCCACCGCTGGTCGGGTGGCGGGAGGTTTCGCGCCAGTACTCGCGTGAGCGGGTCGAACTCCTGTGCGCACTCGATTGCGATCGCTGTAAGGTTGCGCCGCGCGTGACGGAACCTGACCAGTTCCGTGTTCGCGCACATCAGTCAGCGACCGGGGGAACGCCGTCGCTCACGGGGAGGGGCTGCAGCCGTCCTGCCGTCGTACGGGCCGTCCGTACGTATCAAGGCATGTAAGGCATGCGTTGGAGCGCGCTCCTGAGGATCCCTCAGGAGCATTTCGCCACTTTCTGCTGTCCGGCCGTTCCACCGGCCCACCCCCAAGCAGTAGGAAGGGATGCTTCCTTGCACCCCAGACCGTGGTTCCGGCTGCCCGGAACGCGAAGATCACAAAAACTCACCTCCGCTGTCACCTCCGTCGCCGCCCTGGCCGTCCTGGCCGGTCTCGCGGTTCAGCCCGGCCTGACCAGCCTGGGCGCCGAGCGGGTGGGGACTCCTCTCTCTGGTACGAGGACACCGCCGCCGAGCAGTTGCGGCAGGACCAGTGCCTGATGGCCGACGTGCTGCGGCTGGGCGGCACGTCGATGGCCGCGACCGCCCAGGACGGCCTCAACCAGCCCGCCGAAAAGCTCCATGCCCTGGCGGACAGGAAGAAGTGGGAGCAGACGCCGCTCGCCGTCGCATACAAGAAGGACCGGGACGCGGCGGGCAAGGAGCTGGACGATCTCGCCCTCTCCGGGACGGGTGGGCGAAGCCCGTCGACGGCCTGGAGACTCCCGGCGGATTCACGGTCGCCGATTTCCACTGGCCGCCCGACGGCGACAAGAGTTTCTACACCCAGACCGGTCTGTCGGCCTGGGTCGCCGACCGGTTCTGGAAGACCGACGACGGCTTCTACGAGGACTCCACCCCGAAGGCCGACGCGAAGACCCTCAAGGCCGTCGACGATCTGGGCAGTTCCGTCTACGGCAAGGACCCCGACCCGAAGGGCATGACGCAGGCGGAGTGGAACCGTGCGCTCGCCGAGCACGACGCCTTCGCGTGGATGCACGGCGGTCCCGGCGCCAACGCGGGAGCTGACGACGCCCGTATCTTCCTCTCCTCCGGCGGGTTTCCGCGCACCGCCCCGCAGCCGGGCACGCCGGAGTACCGCATCGCCGTGGAGGACGTGAAGTCCCGGTTCGCCGCGTGCGGCTGGCGTGACCCGCTCGACCCCGACAACGTGCTGGGCGACATCACCGCCACCGCGGCCGGCGAGTGGCAGCAGGAGGTCGCCTCCCAGGCCACCCAGCGCAACCAGATCCTCGACGCGAACGAGAATGCCGTCGACGCCCTTTCCAAGGGTGCGAAGGCCCTCGGCGACATGCTGGGCCAGTCCTGGGTCGCCGACCACCTCACGCGCTGGCAGGACTACTGGAGCCCCGGCGGCATCGGCTGGATCGGCGACTCCTCACTGACCATGAGGGTCGAGGCAGCCCAGGGCAAGTGCCTCGACGTCCAGGGCGGCAACACGGCTGACGGCACTCCGGTGCAGATCTACACCTGCAACAACAGCGCGGCCCAGGAGTGGAAGCTCTGGGGCTCCTACGAGGGCGGCTACGCCCTGTTCAACGCCAAGGCAGCGAAGTGCCTTGACGTGAAGAGCGGTAACAACGCCAACGGTACGAAGATCCAGGTCTGGTCGTGCAACGGAAGCAGGCCGCAGCAGTGGCAGTTCGACATCCGCGCCGCCGGCGAGTTGCGCAATGCCGCCACCGACAAGTGCCTGGACCTGCACACCTTCACCAACGGCAACGACACCCAGCTGTACACGTGCAACGGCAGTGCCGCGCAGCAGATCCGCATCGTCCCCCAGGGGCATGACGGAACCGACAAGCTGTCGTACCCGGACAAGGCCCAGTTCACCAAGGCCAAGGCCGGCATCACCGGCGCCCAGGCGGGTGCGAAGAAGCAACTGGCCGCCCTGAAGGCGCAGCTGGCGGCCGCGCAGAAGGCCGCCACCGCGTCGGACACGGCCATGCAGGCCGCCTACGGCATCGCTGATACCAAGGGCGCGCCGCGAGGCCGTGGCCTGCTGGTCGGTCAGCAGAAGGCACAGGTCACCAAGGGTGCGGTGGCCGCGCTGCAAGCGCTCGTGAAGGCCGGTGAGACCGCCGAGGCCGCCACCCGCGCCTCCGCCGGCGACAGCGCGACCATCGCTCGTCCTGACGAACCTCGAACTCGACCGCTGACAGACGATCAAGACCGAAGACAGCCGCCCACGACCAGCACGAGCACCCACGAACCCCGTCACACCAGCAGCCGCACCAGCGAAAACCAAGATGGTGGATCTTCAGTGAAGATCCGACTGGACCTCGGTCAGTCGATGCCTTCGACGATGCGGAAGTCGCGCTCGACACCGTCGGAGAGGGCGACCAGCGCCTCCTGGTAGGCCGCACTCTCGTGCGCCGCGACGGCCTGCTCGAAGCTGTCGAACTCGATCAGGACGGTGCGCTCGGCGATTCCGGCGTCATGCGCCACGATCCGACCGCCACGGGCGAGGACCCGGCCGCCCCCGGCCTTGACGGCCGGAGGGGCCAGCTTGTTGTAAGCAGCCAGCTTCTCAGGGTCTGAAATGGTGCGGTAGACGCTGACCCAGTAGCCCTTGGGCATGGAACCTCCAGTGTTGAGATGAGTGCATCTGACTTACGAGTTGGTCTCGGACGAGCGTCGGCGGGCGAGAGCGAGGCTTGTCAGCGTCGTGATCGCCATGGCGCCGATGCCGACCAGCGCCGCGGTGGTGTAGGCGCTGTCGTCGGGGAAGAGGTGGCCGGGGCCGGTGCCCGCGGCGAGGATCAGGCCGCCGATGGCGCTGCCCAGGGAGTACCCGACGCTGCGGACGACGTAGTTGAAGCTCATGGCGCTCGACGTCTCGCTCTTGGGGGTGACGGCCAGGATGACGCCGGGCATTGCGGCCGAGAAGCCGCCGACGCCGAAGCCGAGCACGCCCATCGCCGCGAACAGTTCGGCCAGGTCCGACCGGGCCGCCGCGAACAGGGCGAACCCGCCGCCGACCACGACGGCGCTGCCGGCCAGGAGCAGGGGGTCGGTGATCCGCGTCCGGACCCGCGGCGTGAGCTTGCCAGCGACGAACCCCAGCACCGAGAACGGGATGAGGACCAGCCCGGCGACGAAGGTCGTCAGCCCGAAGCCGTAGCCGGCGCCGTGCGGCGTCTGCGCGTACCGGGTGATGAGCGTGAGCAGGAGGTACATGCCGATCCCGCCGACGAACATGGCGAGGTTCGCCCCGGCGACCGCCGGGTGCCGCACCGCCCGCACATCGACCAGGGGCGTCGTGCTGCGCAGCTCGATGACGGCCCAGACGCAGAGCAGCACCACCGCGACGACGGCGAGGCCCGTCGCCACGGCGAGGTGCCGGCTCCACAGATTCCGTTCGCCGGCGAGGAACAGCACCAGGAGCAGCGCAGCGGCCAGGACGACCGCGCCTGCCACGTCCACGTGGGCGGAGCGGCCTTCGGGGGCTTCGGGCATGGAGCGCCACGCGGTCAGGAGGGCGGCGGCGGTGACGACCAGGCCGAGGCCGTAGGCGGCCCGTACCCCGCCGAGCTCGGCGAGCAGTGCGGCCAGCGGGTAGCCGACGCCGGCCCCGATGATCGAGACCACCGAGATCAGGGCGATCATGGCCGCGCTGCGCTCCTCGGGGAGGTGGTCCCGGGCCACGCCCATCATCAGCGCCGTCAGCCCGAGCCCGACGCCCTGGGCCGCCCTGCCGGCCAGCAGCCACGCGAACGGCAGCGGCAGCACGGTGAGCGCGCTGCCGGCGACGACGACCGCCAGCGTGGCGAGGATCGTGGCCCGCCGGTGCGGGCCGGCTCCGAGCCGGCCCAGGACCGGCGTGGCGACGGCGCCGCTGAGCAGCGCGACGGTCAGCGTCCACTGCGCGCTGCCGAGCGAGACGTGGAACGAGGTCGCCACGCTGGTGATGAGCGGCGTCCCGAGGCTGGCGACCGCCGCCACGACCAGAGCGATGAACATCAGGGCGGGGACCAGCAGCCGCGCCTCGGAACGCGCCACCGGGAACGCCTTCACCGCGACCCCGCCGACCGGCTGCCCGGTCACTGCTTCGGCCCTTCGCGGTCCTGGCTTTCGAGCTCTGCCAGATGCTTCAGCGCCGGAAGGGCCGCCACCAGCGCCTCGACCTCGTCGCCGGTGAGCTCGCCGATCAACCGCTCGAACGCGTGGACGCCCGCCTGGCGCCGCGTCCGGACATAGGAGGCGCCGGCCTCGGTCAGGCACACCAGCGTGACCCGCTTGTCGGACGCGTCGCCCCGCCGCTCGACCAGGCCGGACTCCTCCATCACCCGGACCAGGGCGGTCATCGCGGGCTGGGTGACGCCCTCGACCGCGGCCAGATCGGTGATGCGCCGCGGGCCGGTCCGGTCCAGGGTGGCCAGGGTGGCGGCGGACGTCAGGCTCATGTCCCGGGGCAGGCGTCTCGCGGCCCTGGTGGCCAGGCCGTAGAGGGCTGCCCCGATGGCGGCGGACGCGCCAGGAGCGGTGTCTTGACGACTCATGCTCGAAGCATAGCATTTTTATATTCATAGTTTATGGAAATGGTCGACTGGCGCGGGCGGCACCGCCTGTTGCGGACCCCAGGACCATCGAGATCGACGACACCTTCGGCTCCACCCTGTACGCCGAAGACGAGCGCGACACCCTGCCCGCTGAGGCCCTCGCCGCCTCCCTCGGCTGCGGCAACCCGACCGCGGTGGCCGACCTCCACGAAGGCGAACGCGTCCTGGACCTCGGCTCCGGCGGCGGCATCGACGTACTGCTTTCCGCTCGCCGCGTCGGCCCCACCGGCAAGGCGTACGGGCTCGACATGACCGAGGAGATGCTCGCCCTCGCGCTCGAGAATCAGCAGAAGGCCGGCGCTACCAACGTCGAGTTCCTCAAGGGCACCATCGAGGCCATCCCGCTGCCCGCGAACACCATCGACGTCGTCATCTCCAACTGCGTCATCAACCTGTCCACCGACAAGCCCGCCGTCTTCGCCGAGATGATCCGGGTCCTCAAGCCCGGCGGCCGGATCGGAATCTCCGACGTCGTCGCCGACGACACCCTCACCCCCGATCAGCGTGCCGAGCGCGGCGACTACGTCGGCTGTATCGCCGGAGCCCTCTCCTTCGCCGAGTACCGCCAGGGCCTCGAAGCCGCCGGGTTCACCAACATCGAACTCAGCCCCACCCACGCGGTCGCCGACGGCATGCACTCCGCCATCGTCCGCGCCACGAAGCCCACCACCAGCAACAAGGCTGAGGCGAGCACGGGCAGCGACTCCTGCTGCGGCGTCACCGCCTGCTGCACTCCCGCTGAACAGGCCGACGACCCGAACAGCACGGTCGCCGAGGCCAAGAGCGCATCCGGTCGCAACTGCGGCTGACAGCACGCCGGTTCGACACCTCACCTCAGGGTGGCCTCCCGCAGCCCCTGAGAGCGACACGAACGCCCTCCTCAACGGGACATCGGATCCCGCGCTGATCCAACTCAAAGAGACGCGACCAGCGCGGGACACGCCCACCGCGCGAACAAGCACGGTGTCGAGGGGATCGTGGCCAAGCCGCTCAGGTCGGCCTACAAGGCAGGCCGGGGCTGGGCGAAGGTCAGGCACGCGGACACCGTCGACGCCACCGTAGTCGGCTTCACCGGCACGGCCCTGCATCCCAAGGGCCCTCGCCGTACGGCTGCCCGACGGACGGGTGGCGCTGTCCCAGCGGCTGACCACGGCACTCGCGTCCGTCGTCGGCCCGCGCCTGGTCCCCGAGAACGGGCGGGCGTTCACGGAGGCCGGCGACTCCTACACGCCCGCCGTCGGCGACGTGGTGGTGGAGGTCGTGGCGGGCACGACCCGGCACGCGGTCGTCACTGTGATGCGGCTGCGCTGACCGGTGGCAGGGCTTCGTCCGGCGCGGCCGGGCTGATCGGCTGGCGCAGGTCCAAGTAGCTGCGCAGCCGTACGCCGGGCTCGCCGGCGTCCCGCGTCGTGTGCTGTGCGGGCGACGTCGCCCACCGATCGGCGAGCAGCTGCTGGAAGGCCAGGGCGGTGGCGTCGTCGGCGGCCGCGACTTCTCTGAACTGATCAGTTTTCTGAGCGAGAGGAACGCAGGAGGCTGAGAACCGCGTCGGTCAGCTCGGACGCGCTCCGATAGCGCGCGTCCGGATCTTTGGCCAGAGCCTTGAGTAGGATGCGGTCACACTCGGGCGGCAGTGCCGGGTTGGCTGTGGAAGGAGGCGGCACGGCTTTTTCCACCTGGGCCATGACGATGTCCAGCGGGCTCATTCCAGGTTTCATGAAAGGATTACGGCCTGTGAGCAGCTCGTACAAGGTCATCCCAACGGCATAGAGGTCACGCTGCACATCCGGCGGGGCACCATGCACGGCCTCCGGCGCCAGGTAGGTCGGGGTGCCAATGAGGATTCCCTCTCTCCCATGTAGGCCGGAGTCCAGATCCGCCGCGAGGGCCGCAATGCCGAAGTCGAGGACCTTCACCTTGCCGTCGGCCGTCAGCATGATGTTGCTCGGCTTCACATCACAGTGGATGACTCCCTGGGCGTGAGCGTATTCCAGGGCGTCGAGCACCTCGAGAATCACTGCGGCGCTCTCGGAGACTCCGAGCCATCCAGCGGTGTCGAGGAGCTGTGGTAGGTCGGCTCCGCGTACGTACTCCATGACGAAATAAGGCACTCCCTCGAGGCTGCCCATGTCATGCACCGTGGCGATCACGTGATGCGTGAGCGCAGCCAGAGTCCGGGCCTCCTGGGGGAATGCAAGGTCGAAGTCTGGATCCGCCACCGTGGGGCGCATGAACTTCACTGCCACCCACCGCGCCAGCATCTGGTCTGCGGCGAGGTAGACGCTGCTGATGCTGCCGCTGCCCAGCAGCCCCGCCACTCGGTAGCGGTTGCCGAAATCGAGGGGGTCCGCGGGGCTCGTAGCGGCAACGGGCGGCGTATCCGACACGTTCAGGCGACGCGCCAGCTGCCGTAGCAGGGCTTTTGTGGACATCGGTGCTGACGAGGGCCGCCCACGGCCGTCGAAGGCATGGTTGCGGGCCAGCACGACCGCGCCCGCGGTGTCGCTGCCAGTGCGGTCCGGCCGTGGTCTGCCTTTACGGGTGAGCTCACCGCGCACCCACTCGTAGGCTTGATCGACCGTGATCTCCGCGGAGCCGCCCGGGATGCCAGAGTGCAGAACGGCGAGGAGTTCGCCTGTGAAGGCCGTATAAGTCTCGCCCGGGGGTGCCAGTGCGACTCGGTCGTCTCGCGCGGATGTCACGACCACGGTGCCCCGGGCCGCGGTCTGGGCGCGTACCGCGTCGGTCGCCGCCGACATCGCACCGTGCACCTTGCCGCTGAAACAGCTGTCCAGCACAGCGACCCGGCGGTGCGCCGTGGACTGGGCCAGGAATGTGCGCATCCAGTCGTACTCGACGCAGGTCCAGGGCTCGTCAGGCCGGGACCCGGATAGGGACAGGTAGAACTGCAGACGTTCGTCGAGTACGCCGTGCCCCGCGTAGTACACCAGCAGTGTGTCCCGTGCCTCGGCCGACGCACGGCGCAGCGGATCGACGACGTCTGACGGCGTTCGTGGCTCGGTTATGGCGACGCAGTGCTGCGGCGGAAGCTGCCACCCCTTCACAGACGTGAGAAACCCGTGCAGCGCGGTGACGTTGTTCGCTACAGCGGGGAGCGCAGGCAGGTGGTCGTATTCGGACAGGCCGATCAGGACGGCCCGCGATAGCTTCGGATCAGGCAGTGAGCTCATCGCCGCGGTCCTCGAAGGCTGCGACGACATGGGCGATCACTTCCGGATCGCTGCTGGTGATCTCGACGCGGGTACCGTCGTGCTCGATCGCCACGACGGGCGGCGAGGGACGACTTCTGCGCCATGCCGCGATTGCGAGGGCGAGATTGGCCACCTGGAAGCCGCTGTCGACGGCCAGCCGGATCACGTCGAAGGCCGAGCCCATCTGCCCTGCACCGGGCGGTGCCACAGGCAGCGAGACTCTTGCGGTCTCTCCGACGAACTCGTCACCCCGTAACCACTGGGTCAGCCGACGCAGCTCCTCGGCCACGCCTTGCCCGTCGATTACGACCCGGAACTCGTCCATTCCCCACCCCGTTGGCCCGACCTCGCCGCTTGACGCGATTTTATAGCCGCAGCGCCAGACTTGTGCCTGGTCGCGCTACAGAACCGTGATGTGCGACCAGCCTCGCTGAACTGCTGATTCACAGCCATCAGTTCAGTCAACACACCGTCGACAACCAGGAGGCCGGGCTCGCTCACGTGCACCACGTTGATCGGGTTCATGTACGGCACTACGCCCGAGCCTTCGGGAGGGTTCCGGCGATCCGGCGTCTTTGGTCCCAGGAGCGCCAAGTGGCTGCACGCGGCGATGAGATTGATGGAGTGATCCGCATAGGACTGGAGCGACGCCTCGTCCAGCACCGTGCCCGCCTCCATTTCTTCGCGCCGCCGGACGGATTCGCTGTTGAAGACGGCGTACATGTCCATCACCTGCAGACAGGCCTTCTGCCGTTCCTGGCGGACCCACTGCTGCAGCTCCAGAGCAGCCTGGTCTCGAACCTGTTCCCGTACGGCGGCCGCGTTCATCTCCGCGCCGATCCGAGCACCCCGGACCGCGGCAAGCCCGCCGACGAGAGCACCAACGACCGCGCCAACAAGCCCGACGCCACCTGCGATTACTGACTTCAGCTGGTCAGGGTGATGTTGGATCGTCGAGGGTCAGGCCGGTACCCGCTATGAAGCCGTCGAGGGTGTCGGGCCGGTACTGAAGTCGTTTGAGCCGGTTGCGGACGAGGGCCTCGAGCCGGTCGAGGGCGACCACGGCGAGGTTGGCCAGGCTGCGCTTGACGTGCGCCCATACCCACTCGACGGGGTTGAGGTCGGGCGAGTAGGCGGGCAGCAGGAACACCGTCAGCCATGCACGCTCGGCGATCAGCTCACGCATGGCGTGGGAGACATGGGTGTTCAGGCGGTCCCACACCAGCACGATCGGTGCTTTGACGAGCTGGTGAGTGCCGTCGATCAGCGCGATGAAGTCGCGTTCTCCCATGCTGCGGCGCGCGCCCTTGCCCGCGGGGTGGGTGCGCAGGCGGTGGCACAGCCGGGTCCGGGAGCCGGGCCGCATGGCGATCAGCCCGGCGACGGAGAGCCGTCCCGAACGTCTTCCGCTCACCGTCACCTGCGGAGTCACTCCGCGTCGGCCCCAGGTGCGTCCTTTGGGCGGCCGGCGGGTGAAGCCTGCCTCGTCCTCGAAGCAGATGTAGCCTCCGCGGGCCGCCCGGGCTCTTTTACCAGGTCGCCTCTTTCCAGACGGTGACGGCCTGCTCGTTGCGCTCGGCGACCCGCCGCGCGGGGACCTGTGGGCTGAAGCCGAGCCGGTGCATCAGCCTCGTCGCGCCGGAGCTGTAGGAGACGTGGAACTTCCTGCCGATCAGCGTGGCCACCCTCGCCGCGGTCCACACCTGGTCCTCCACCCAGCCGTGCGCGGCCGGGCCTCATCGAGGTACGCGGCCAGCTTCTCCAGACAGCGCGGGGACAGGCGGCATCGCGATCCGCTCGGGCCACGGGAGGCCAGAGCCTGCACGCCGCCGTTCCGCCACAACTGGTGCCACTGGTAGGCCGACTTCGGGCTCACCCGCAGCCGCCGTGCAACCTCCAGCGGCTTGATCTTCTGTTCGAACAGCTCGGCCGCCTGCATCCGTACCGTCTCCCGGCGCTGACATCCCGCAGGGGTCAGCCCGCCCCCATCCGCATACCTCACACACCACGGAATACATCCGCTACCCCAGGCCCAGCAGGGACTTCAGGAAAGATCACCCTGACGAGCCGAAGTCAGTAAGGCCCCACCGCCAGCACACCGGCGACGGAACGTTACCGTTACGAGTCGGCCCGCTCACTCGTGGCTGTGCGGCGTCGCGGGCCGCTGTCCTCAGGCTGGCGGACCTGGGCGGATCCAAGCCGCGCGGATCGGGATCCGGACACCTCGGCGTGGTCACGTCTGCGGACATGGTGCACGGCTTAGGCCGTGTGGGGCGTCAGAGGCGGTCCCTCACAAGGCTCAGTGGCCGAGTGCGGGTGGCGGGTCCATTTCAGGGGTGCTGCTCTTCATCGCCCGGTGAGGACGTGTCCGGCCCCCTCCGGCGGGCGGGCCTTAACCCCCTGCGGATGCGTCGAAGGGCCGCTCACCTCGGCCATTCCGCCCCGGCTGACCCATTGCCCGAACCTGTGCCGATCAGCACGGACGTTCTTCCCCTGTACGGCTTGGTTCAGTGCACCCGCTCGGCCCGTCACCCTCACCCTCCCGGCCGCGAGCCTCGGCCACGTGATCACCGTGCCCACCGTGCTCCCGTCCGTGGCGACCGCGAAACGGCCCCCGTTGGATGCAGTTGTCGCGACGATCTGCAGCTTCGTGCCATCCGCCGTGAAGGACACCGTGATGCCCGGCGTGGCGGACACCCGGACACCCGGACGTCTGTGCGCCAACATGGACCGTGTTCCTCTCACGCATGAGGGCCGGACTATCGCGCAGAAGGACGAACACCCGTTCCGGCGGGACCTGCAGAGCGAAAGCGGTTGCAGAGCAACACCGGCAGCGGGCAGCGGGCCGCTCACCGACTCGCCATCCCGGCCTCCCCCGACGTGTACCACGCATCTGCACCGAGACAGTCGACGCAGCCTCGCCAACGGTACGAGGGCCGTCGGCAGCGTGGTCGTGACGACCGTGAACCAGAAGCGGCCCGCACCGCAGGTACGGCCTGGTGTCCATCAACCGCACACGCCTGCGATCCGAACAGGCATCCCCAAACTTCCTCCTTGCGGTGAACCGGTAGGCGAGGTAGGGGACGCCGTTGTACTTCTTGGTGACGACCATCGAGTGGCCGATGACTTTGTTCCGGTCCCAGTGGGCCTGGAGGACGTCCGAGGCGAGCAGGTTCCACACGTTGCCGAGGGCTTTGGTGCGCTTGGAGTGTTTGATGGCGAATCAGTACCAGTTCTCAGCGCCGCCCCATGTGTACGACGCCCACAGGCTGGTGGGCCCGTGGAACCAGTACTTGTTGCTGGTGCGCTGGAGGCTGGAGCCGCCCGCGGACTTCCAGTCGCCGGCGAACATGATCTGCGACAGGAGGTTCGTGCAGTCGTTTCCGCCGTAGGTACGGAACGCAGAGTTGTGGTGGTCCCAGTACGGCGGTGCGGGATGACCAGGCCGGTGCCCCGGTAGCGTTCGGCCCGTACCCAAGCCCGGGAAGCCGCCTGGCTGCAGCATCGAACATGTCCAGCCAGCGAGCGGGGTCTACGCTATGGACTGCGGCCACCGCCTGATCTTCGTTTGTCCACACAACACGCGATGATCACCGGTGGCAGCACCTGCCTTTGCACCGCCCCTGACCGGCGAGCTCGCGGTCCGAGGGCGGAGTACTAAGATCGAGATGCTGGTCAATCTCGACGCCTTCGGTTGGAGGAGGTTCGTGATGACGCACAGTGGCAGGCTGAGGCTGCACATGCAGCGCGTCCTCCGCGCACCGCGCTCGGTCGTATTCCGCGCCTTGACCGAACCCCAGGAACTGGCCAAGTGGTGGGGCCCTGACGGGTTCGCCACCCCACGTGTGGAAAGCGACCTTCGGCCAGGAGGTAGTTATCGGATCGCGATGCAGCCTCCGGAAGGCGATCTGTTCTACCTGGTGGGCGAGTTCCTCGAGATCGACCCTCCGGAACGCCTGTCCTACACCTTCCGATGGGAGGATCCCGATCCCGAGGATCGGGAGACGGTGGTGACGCTGTCGCTTCGCGCCATCGGCGGTACGTCGGTCGAGCTGGTTTTCACCCAGGGTGACTTCGCCACTGAGCGGCGCCGCGCTCTTCACGAGGAAGGCTGGACGCAGAGTCTCAACAAGCTGGAGGAGCTGACGTCGTCGACCGTGTCAGCCTGAGAGCTTGCTGCAGCGAGGGGCCCTGCCCCTACCCGACCACGTTCACTTGTACGCGGACAGCCGTGCTGAGTTGACGGCGTCGACCGCGGTCTCGCCGTTGTAGACCAGCCAGTGCAGGGCGTAGGCGCGGTTGGCCCGAACGGCACCTGCTGGGTTGTCTGCACATCAAGCACACCCTCGGCATCACCGAACGGGACCGAAGAACGCAGGCGGTGACGCGTGACCGTGCTCGCGTCACAGAGCACAGGCCGACCGAATCATCGGCATGCGCATAGAGGTTTGATTCCGCTCACCCCCTCGCGGATAGGTGCGTCCCCTTTTGAGTTATGTCGCGCGTGTCGTCCCTTGTCCAGGGGATTTGTTCTGATGGACACCCTGGGGAGGCCTTGCATGTCCAGCGCTGTCATCACCGGCCGGCACGCGGCCCGCAGCGGTGTGCGCGGTGCGCTGCTGGTGGCCGTACTGGCGCTCCTGATCACGACGTTCACTCCCGCCTTCTCCGATGTGCCGCCGTCTGCTACCGGCGACAGCGCTGTCCTGCACCTCCCGCAGACGTTGCCACCAACGTCCGACGACGATGACGCCTGCGAGACCCTGCAGGCGTCATCGTCGTCGGACGCCGGCCTCGGCATGGCGCGCGACGCACCGCATCGCAGTGGAGGCCACCGGGCGTCCATCGTCTCGCCCTGCCGTCACCGTTCCCGCCTGGCGGTACTGGGCTGGCATCAGGGCGTGCGCGACGACCTCGCCCGGGCCGCTGCTCTTGGCGTCCAAGGACGCGCACCAGCCTCGGCTCATCACCTGGCCGGAGAGCAACTCCCGCAATACGCCGTCCTGCGCTGCTGACCGGCCCGGCCGCGTCGCTGCCCCCTTGCCCGGCTCGGGCGCAGCAACGGCCAGACCGCGCTGCCAGTAACCGGTCCACACTGCAGGAGATGCACCATGCCTCGCGACATCTACGCCGCCATCGCCGCTTGGGTTCGCGCAGAAGCCACCCGGCAGCCCGTCCCCCCACCGTCGACGGCCCAACCGGTCTCCCTGCCCGCGCCGGCCACCCCGGCAGACGATGCCTCAGGTGTCGTCGAGCCGTCCCCCGTACCAGGCCGCATGACACGGCGCTGTTGGCCGGTCCGCCTGGTGGGTGGCGCGGCATCAGCCGCCCGCCGAGGCGCCGCGGCCGTCACCGCGAGATGGCGCCGGAAATGTTGACGGCCTTGCCCCGGTGTTCCCCCCACCTGACGATCTACGCCATAGATCGGCCTTGCCCATATCGACGAGCAGTTGGCGGTACTCGTGCAGCGCGACAACCAGACTGACGAGGCTCTCGAGGACTTGGACAAACAGGTCGCCTCCTTGTACTCCAGTTGTAGATCGTGATCTTGTGTCTTGTGGCGGTGAAGGTTGAGCGCGTGCTTCTCGGTAACGGGAGTGCCTCGGTCTGACCGAGGGCGCCGTGGCGTTACGTGTTCTGGCAGGCCCTGCTCTTGAACTCCGCTATGGAGACGGTGATTGCGGACTCGTCGCCGTTGTCCGAGATGTTGTCGTAGCGGACCTTTCCCGAGGTGAGCCGGTCCCGGTCGGCCAGGGTGAAGGAGACGCTGCTCGACGACCACGAGTCGTCCTTGGTCCAGCCGTACAGGACATAGGAGGTCTTGGCGGTGAGCCGAGCGAGAGATCTGGTCGCGGCCCAGCCGGCAGCGGGAGAATCGAGGGGCCAGGTGGCGAGACCGGCCGTGAGGGGGCGATCGGCGATCCATGAACCGACCGTCACCTGCTCGTCGACGTCATCGCTGTCCACGTAGCGGGTCGCGCCATCGATCTGATGTCCGCAGATCATCATGACACCGAGCAGATGGCCGTCGCCCGTCACGAAGATGCCGGCAACGGCATCGACGGGGACCGTGCATCCTGAGGTCGCGGCCAAGGCAACGCCGACCACGACGGCACCGACGAAGCGCCGGAACACCGGCCGTGAAGTGGTTGACCACATGATGAGCCCCCCGCCCGGCGCACGTAGGCGCCTCCTGCCCCCGCATGACAGGGGGCGAGCGGCGCAAGTGCGGCCACCGTTGATCATCGGTGTGTGAAGACAAGAAGATCAGGCGGCCGCCGCAGGCCATAGCATAGATCCCGCCCACTGGCAGGATATGTTCGAGGCCCTGATGGGCCGCATCGCGGGACGGTTCACCCGAGTGGAACCACGGCGGCGGGCGCGGAAGTTCGTGCTCGGGCTCTTGTCGGACCTGCCACGCAAGAATTGCTGGACGCTGGCCGCGCACGCCGGCGATGCCACCCCGTACGGCCTGCGGCATCTGCTGTTGAGGCGAAGTGGGATGCCGATGCGGTCCGGGATGACCTGCGCAGCTTCGTCGTCGAGCAACTGCATGACGAGGACGCGGTGTTGGTGGTCGATGAGACCGGCGACCTGAAGAAGGGAACCGCCACGGTAGGCGTGCAGCGCCAGTACACCGGCACAGCCGGACGCATCGAGAACAGCCAGGTCGCCGTCTACCTCGCCCATTCCAGCCGACGCGGGCACGCGGCGATCGACCGGGAACTGTATGTGCCGGGCTCGTGGATCACGGATGCGGCCCGCTGCCGGATGGCCGGGATTCCCGAGGAGGTCGGCTTCGCCACGAAGCCAGCGCTCGCCGTCCGCATGATCGACCGGACCCTGGACGCCGGGGTCAGTGCCGCCCGGGTGGCCGCAGACGAGGTCTACGGAGGCAATCCACAACTGCGGGGCGCGCTGGAAGAGCGCCAGGTCGGCTACGTCCTCGCGGTGGCTTGCGATCACCAGATCGCCACCCAGGCGGGCAAGGTGCGGGCCGACGCACTGGTCAAGAAGCTGCCGAAACGGGCTTGGCGGAAGCTATCCGCAGGCGCCGGCGCCAAGGGGCACCGCTTCTACGACTGGGCCCTGGCCGACGTTGCCGACGGCCAGCCCGGTCACCGCCATCTACTCGTTCGCCGCAACCGCAACAGCGGCAAACTCGCCTTCTACCGCTGCTACTCGGCCACCCCGGTGCCGCTGGCCACGTTGGTGCGGGTGGCCGGGCGCAGGTGGATCGTCGAGGAGACGTTCCAGGCCGCCAAGGGCCTGGCCGGGCTGGACGAGCACCAGGTCAGACGCTGGACGTCCCGGCACCGCTGGGTCACCCTCCCGATGCTCGCCCATGCCGTCCTGGCCGCAGCCACCGCCCACGAACACGACCACCGCCCGGCACCAGACGAGCTGATTCCGCTGACCTGCAACGAGATCCAGCACCTGTTCGCCGCACTCGTCACCACCGTGCGCCCAGCCGCGCATCACCTCGGCTGGTCCGCCTGGCGACGACGCCATCAAGCCCGGTCCCGGGCCTGCCACTACGAACGGCAGGCAGCCCATCAACGATGAAGATCGCGATCTACAACTGGAGTACTTGGAGAAGGGGAGTGGCCGCTCCCGAATACCGGCGTCCTGGCGGTCACCGTGGTGCCGCTGACGATTCTGGGTGTGATTCGCGGATTGGTCGAAGTCCCTATGCGCAGCGGATTGTTTTCCGACATCTGATGCCCGAGATCGGCTGATGGCATGTCGAAGTCCGGTAATGGTCACCCGCCGTCAGGGAAGGGGGCAGGGCGGGAGGGCGTCGATGGAGACGCCTCGGCCTTGGCCGCGTCGGCGAGGGCGGCGGCAGCAGCTTCTGCGGCCTGAGCCGTGTCGTTGGCAGCCTGGGCGGCCATGTCGTCTGTGGGCTTCTCGCGGGTGGCCTGTGACGGGGGCAGCACCTCACTGAAGGCGCGGGATACGCCCTGGAGTGCGGAGGTGACCTCGCTGGGGATCACCCAGAAGGTGCTGCCCGGGCCTTGCGCGAGTTGGGGGAGCATCTGGAGGTACTGCCAGGCGAGCAGCTTGGGGTCGGGGTCGTTGCGATGCACGGCCTGGAACACCTCGTCGATGGCCTGGGACTGGCCCTCGGCCTGGAGGATCGCAGCGGTCCGGTTACCCTCCGCGCGCAGGACCGCGGCCTGCTTGTCACCCTCGGCGGTGAGAATCTGCGATTGGCGTTGCCCCTCGGCCCCGAGAATCGCGGCCCGCTTGTCCCGCTCGGCTCGCATCTGCTTCTGCATCGCGTCCTTGATGGTCTGCGGAGGGTCGATGGCCTTGATCTCCACCCGGTTGACCCTTAGCCCCCACTTGCCGGTGGCTTCGTCCAGCACCCCACGCAGCTGGCTGTTGATGGTGTCCCGTGAGGTGAGAGTCTTTTCCAGGTCCATGGATCCCACGACGTTGCGCAAGGTGGTGACGGTGAGCTGCTCAACCGCCTGAAGGAAATTCGCGATCTCATAGAAAGCGGCTCGCGGATCGGTTACCTGAAAATACAGGACGGTGTCGATCTCGACGACCAGGTTGTCCTCGGTGATGACCGGCTGGGGTTTGAAGGAGACGACCTGTTCCCGCAGGTCGATCATCGGATAAACGCGGTCGATGTACGGGATGACGAGGTTGAGGCCAGGATTCAGGGTCCGGTGGTAGCGGCCGAGTCGCTCGACATTACGAGCCCGCGCTTGGGGCACGATACGGACCGCCCGCACCACGGTGAAAACCGCGAACAGCGCGACGATCAGGCCGGCAATGAGGAACGCCGAGGTTTCCATGATCTCAGTCCCGGGGGTAGACGATCGCGGTGGCACCGCGGATTTCTATGACATCAACGGTCTTTCCAGCAGGAATCACCAGCGTCTCGTCGTAGGAGCGGGCCGTCCATTCCTCGCCGTCAATACGGACCCTGCCGCCCAGGCCCGTCACCTCCGAGACGACATAGGCGGCCCTGCCGACCAGTGCGTCTACGCCGAATCGCGCCGCTTGGGGCTGGAGCACGTGGCGCAGCGCAATGGGCCGCACGAACAGCACGGTGACCGTAGCGACGACGGTGAACACCAAGAACTGGAAGGGGAGCGGCAGCCCGACCGCGGCGGCCCCTGCCGTGACCAACGCGGCCGCACTCAGCATTCCGAGCGCAGCAGTCAGGGTGAAGATCTCCGCCACAGCCAACACAGCTGCGATGATCAACCAGAACAGCCATAGATCCATTGCGTGCCTCTTCTGAGCGGTGCGCATACCCGACATGGGACGGCCGCGGAATGCCTGGAGTGAAAAACCTGCCGAACCCAGGCGACTACCTCACGCTTTTACTGCAATTTTACCCATATGCGCAAGATTTGCTCCTCCAATGCAGACGAGTACGTTACGGCAGGGCTCGGAGGCTGGTCTCAGCCCAGGGTCTTTACGTGAAGTGATCTTGTCCGGTTTCATCCGGTGAGGCCGAGGAGGACCAGGGGCCGACGGTAGTCGCGGGCCGTTCGTCGGAGGGCGGCTGCGATGTTCTTCTGGCCGTCTTGCCGATGGAGGTCGATGGTCAGGTTGCGGAGACTGGGACCTGTCCCCGAGTGGTGGACACCTCTGAGCCCGGCACCGCCAGGGGCTGGGGAGGAGGGATCTCCTATGGTGATGAAGGTCTGCTCGCCCGAGTTCAAGGCGGACGCGGTCGCGCTGTACCTGTCGGACCCGAGCTACACCTTCGAGGGCATCGGCAAGGACCTGGGGATCAGCCGGGAGACGCTGCGCAACTGGGTGCGGGCCGAGCGGATCCGCCGCGGCCAGAGCGGCGCCATGATCAAGAGCACGAAGGACGTCCCGGTGAGCGAGGCCACACCGCCGGCCCGGCCTCGTTTGGCGCCCACGTCTCATTCGTACGGCTGGACCTCGAGCCGCCCGGGCGAGGTCTGCTTGACCATGCCGATAATCCGCAAGCGTTCGGCCTCGGTGATCCTTCGTTTGCGGCCCTGCCCGCTCAGATCCTCCAGGCCCTCCAGCCCCGAGCGATTGAAGGGGTGCAGCCAGCGGCGCACCGTCTTCTGGCTGCACCTCAGCTCCTCGGCGATCTGCGGAACCAGCCACTCCAGAGCGACCGCCGAGCACCTCGCGAAACTGCTACGTGGGCGCCGTGAGCGGCTCGGAAGCCTCAAGGGCACCCGCGCGCTTGGCGCCTTTCGGGAGGGTGCCACTCCCTGGGACCAGGCCGGTCGTGGACCGGCCTGCCAGTCGCGGTGGGCGTCGGACCGCTCCGGGCGCGATCGGGGTGGCCGTCCATCTTGCGGGGGTCGAAATTTCAGCGCGTGCTGGTCAGCCCCTCGTGCGTCGCTCCTAGTCTTCTGAGTCAGGAATTCTGTTCAGATGTGTAGGGTTGTGGGGTGGCGCGTACTGGGCGGCCGAAGGCCGAGTTGATCCTGTCGGACGAG
>NZ_JBVHLX010000034.1:0-40696 GCF_055558775.1 Streptomyces sp. NPDC025638
CTACGAACGCAAAGCCGAGCACTTCCTCGCCTTCACCAGCATCGCCTGCACCCTGATCTGCTACCACCGACTCACCAAATGAGATGACTTCTAAGTCGGCAGCCGTTGGATGTCCAAGGCCGCCTTGAGCTCGGGGTTCGCCGCCTGCCGGGCACATTGATGCAGGTAAAAGCCCTTCAGACACGCGGCCGCGACCTTGAGGGCATCTGCGCTGTACGGACGTTTCGGCGGCACTCGCCACCGTTCCCCGAAGGGCATATGCACCCGTGCCCCCACCGCCCCCATGTACCGCCGCAGATCCGACAGCGAGATCGTCTCCGTCGTCAGCCCCTCGTGCACTCGCCACCGCAGGTGATCGACCAGGGTGTACGCGTACGTCTTCTGCGTCCCCGATCCCTCGTACTGGCCCAGGAAGCTGTCCGCCTCCTCGTCCACGGTCAGGTCCGGCCACACAATCGTGTACGACCGGCTCCCATCCCCTCGGACCATCTCCTGGACACGAATGTCGTCCAGGACAATCACTTTCCGCACCTGCCCCTCCCGCAATATCCAGACGCGACGAACAGGCTTGCCGAGATCGGTAAACGAGAACGCGAAAGCTCTGCAGACCACCCCGACGAGTGACCCCGACACTCACGACACGGTCGGTAAAGTCGCTCATTGCCCTGAATGCGACGTCCGGCCTGCGCAGCAGGTTTGTCGCGGCCGTTGTCGCGACCGCTTCGTCCCGGGTGAACTCCTCCACCACCCGGGCCTTCTCGGCGGCCGGCACCTTCGCTGCGACCGTGGGCCGCTTGAGGAAGTCGGTGGTGACCGTCGCCGCGACCTCTTCGTCCCGGGCCAGCGAGTGGATCGCGGTAATCTTCTCCTGCGGCGACGCCGGGCGTTCGACCTGGCGGCCCACCCTGCGGTTGGCCTCATCCACCGTCCACCGCGTCCCGCCCGCGGGAGGTTTGGCGATGGTCGCGAACCGCTCGGCCTCGTTCTCGTTCTCGTTCTCGATCTCGATCTCGATCTCGATCTCGATCTCGATCTGCCCCAGGATCCTGTGGACGCGGAACGACGCCCCTGCCTGGCGATGTTCCTTAGATCACAACGAACGACCGCAAATGACCGTTCGGCGACCGGAGTTGGGTTCAGGATGCGTTCGGCCAGCGGTCACTGTGACCGTTCGCCGAACGGTTCCGTCCAGCGCCTCCATGCCCTCACCTTGCACCGCGGCGAGCAGAACACCGCGTCCGAGCGGCGGTCGCTGCCGGCCACCCACCGCGCTCCGCACTCCGGGCACTCCACCTCGCCCGTGCCGTCCTGAACGGCCGCCAGGCGCTGGCGCAACCGCTGTTCCCGACGCCACTGCCTGGACCGACACACCGACGAACAGAACTCCGCCCCGGGCCGGGCTCCCGGCCTCAGCCGTTCCCCACAGCCTCGGAAGATCCTTTCCCCGGCCCGACCGGCATCCTCGGACACCAGGCCAGCGTAGGACTCAAGGCTACTTAGGACCGAGGATCAGAAACACGCACTCACCAGCGGAGCACCTTCACCAGTACAGGACCCAGCCGTCGGCATCGCGGATGCCATGTCCCTGCAGGGTGATGCGCCGGTCGCCGGGGTGCCGTTCGGGAATCGCTGCGATGCGGTGCAGGACGGGCGTGAGCTGGACGGCCATCCTGCCGACCTGGTACTCGTGCCGCCGGGCCGGCCTGGTCCTGTCGATCCTGTCGATCGTCCAGCCGAGGCGCTCCATCCGGAGCATCTCCGCCTCGGTGATCTCCCAGACGTCCAGGGCGCCACCCCGGCGCGGCAGGGCGAGGGGCAGGGTGAAGGACATCGCGTGCTCAACCGGCGCGACCGGGAAGGGCCAGCGCAGCGCCCGGTGCTGCAGGTCGAAGTGGTGACTCGGCCTGGGGGCGGTGGCGATGCCCTCTCCCTCGAACACGTGGAAGCCGGGCAGCGCCACCCGCTCGTCGTACCGGGCCGGCATCCTCAGCAGTCCGGCGAGCACCTCGGCGACCCGGTCGAGCAGGTCCCCGAAGTGTTCCCGCAGGAGGTGGTTGTGCCGGGCGAGCCGGCCGAAGTACGTCTCCTCCAGTTCCTCGGAGGCCAGCACGTCGAGGTAGGTCGCGAGGCCCAGGGTGGCGCAACCGACGCCCCGGTTCAGCCAGTACGGTCGTAGCGTCTCCAGGCGGTCGCTCAGTTCGGCGCACCGCTGCTCGTCCAGGACGTCGACATCGACCACGTGCGATTCCACCGGCAGCGCATCCATGTCTCTCCTTGGGTCAGTGGGAGCCATCCGGGAGCGTCGCGAAGGCCTGGGCGGTGCCGAGGGCCTGTACGGCTGCCTCGCGCACGCCCTCGTCCGGGTCGCCGTCGGCGCGTTCGCGCAGGAAGCCGGTGGTGGCGGGCAGCCGCGGCCAGCCGAACGCCAGCACGCGGAGTGCGGTGATGCGGACCCGTGGGGCGGGGTCGTTCAGGGCCACGGAACGGACGGTCTCGTGCGTGTCCGGCGCCGCCTCCCGCAGCCAGGCGCACCAGTTCAGGGCGTTGCGCCTGTTGGTGGATGAGGGATCGGCGGTCATCCGGTCCACGATCAGCCGCTGGACGTCCGCGCGTTCGGGCCAGTGGCGGGCCAGGACCTGTAGTGCCACCCAGCGCGGCCCCGACCGCGGATCCGCGACGGCTCGCTCGGCCAGCAGCTCCCGTACGCCCTCGTGCCGGTTCCAGAGCTCCGCCAGCAGCCAGAGCGCCTCTCCACGGGGTTTCGGCTCCGGCTCCGCGATCACCTGCCGCAACAGCAGGTCCCGTACGGCCTCGCGATCGGGCGACCGGCGGGCCAGCAGTTGCATGGTCCCCCAGCGGACGTCCGGGTGCGGATCGTCGACTGCTTGCCGCAGGGCGAGTTCCCAGGTCTCCGCCTCGTCCCGCCAGCACCATACGAGGGCTTCCAGCGCCTCCCTCCTGGGTTCCGGCCCGGGGTCCTCGAGGGCGCGGCGGAAGAGCAGGTCGCGGACCCCTTCGTGGTCCTTCCAACGCCAAGCCAGCGCTTCGATCGCACCGCGTCGTGCCGGGGAGTCCGGGTCGAAGACCGCCTGCCGGAGCACCAGTTCACGGACTTCCACGCTGTCCCTCCAGTGGCGTGCCAGGGCCGACAGCGCCTCTGCGCGGGGTTCCGGCGCCGGGTCGGCCACGGCCCGCTCCAGGAGCAGGTGCCGTAAACCTTGGTGGTCCGCGCGGTAGGTGGCCAGCAGCCGCAGCGCTTCCTGCCGGGGAGCCGGGTCCGGGTCGGCGACGGCACGGTCGGTGATGAGCTCCCAGGTGTCCGCGCGCTCCGGCCAGTGGCGTCGCAGCAGTTGGAGGGCCAGCCGGCGGGAGGCGGGGGCGGGCTCGGCGGCGGCCCGCCGGACGACCAGCTCATGGGCGTCCTCGCGGTCCGGCCAGCGCTCCGCGACGGACTCCAGTGCTTCTCTGCGCGGCTCGGGGTCCGGGTCGGACACGGCGCACTCGAACAGCAGCGGGCGCACGTCCGCGTCGTCCTGCCAGTAGCGGGCGATGTTCTCCAGCGCTCCGCGGCGGGACTCGGCGTCGGGCGCATCGAGCGCGCCCCGCACCAGGTCCCAGGCGCCGGGCAGTTCGTCGGGCCATCGTTGGAGCAGCAGGCGGAGGATCTCCGTGCGGGTCTCGGGGTAGGGGGTGTGCTCCGCCAGGAGGAGCAGGGCCGCCGGGTCGGAGTGCGCCCCGAAGACGATCCCCGAGGCGATCTGGTGCTCCGCCTGGAACTGGCCGCGCAGCAGGAACCACCGCAGGTAGCGCTCGCGCCCGTGCCACTCGGGACCGAGGACCGACAGGGCGGGAAGGATGCTCTCCAGCGCGTTCAGTGCCGTCCAGTCCAGCTGGCGCTCCATCAAGTCGATCAAGGCGCTCACCACGGCGTCGCTCTGGGGCTCGATGAGGTCGATCCGCTCGACTTCCGCCAGGGCCCGTACGGCGAGGGCGAGCATGTCGTGACGGCCCACCACCACGTCGTGCGCGTGCAGCCGCAGCAGTGCGTCGACCACCCGTCCAGCGTCGCGCTCCCCCAGCATCCCGACGAGGAGCAGCAGTACTTCGTGCCAGGCGGGGTCCTTCGCGCGGGCTTCGAACACCTCCTGGATCAGTTCCTCCTCCGACCACTCACGGTCCCGCTGGTAACGGCGAGCGATGTCGTCGGCCGCCAGGTACTCCAGGAAGGCGCGGTGGACGAAGCCGTACACCTCGTCGCCGAAGCGGCTGAGGATGAAGTTCCGCTCCCGGAACTGCCGGATCATCCCTCTGGCCGCGGTGACCGCTGTCTGCTTCGCCAGGCGGTACCGCTCCTCCAGGTAGCCGGTGAAGACCGCCTCCAGGTCCTCGCCGTGGATGTGGTTGCCGGCGATGCCGCCGTCGCCCTCCTGCATCCGCCGGGCCAGCAGGCGCAGCAGGGCCCGGCGGTCCGCGTCGTTGATGTACGGCATGTCGGCCTGCCCCGGGGGCGGCAGGTGTTTGGCCTCCTGGTCCCAGCGGGCGACCAGGATGTCCACGGCGTGCCCGTACACGCCCTGCCGGTCGCGGGGCAGCGCCCGCCGCCGGCCAATGATCGACAGAATGGTGAGCAGCAGGGGGTTGCCCGCGAGATCCCGTACGGGCTGGGAGAACCGCACCGCGTCGGTGATCCGCTTCTGCAGCCGGGCCGCCGACTCCGGGTCCCCGGGACAGACGACGCGGTACCAGTGGCGTGTGAACAGCCTGATCTGACTCGGGGTCAGATCCTGGATCATGTAGTGCCGGAAGCCCGCCGAGTCCAGGGTCGCACGCTGGTAGCCGATGGTCCGGGAGGTCACCACGACGCGTACGCCCGGGTACCGGTCGGCGAAGGCGGCGATCCGCCGTCCCGTCTCGGCCCGTACCTCCGGCTCGAACAGCTCGTCCAGACCATCGAAGATCACGAGCATCCGGCCGGCGGGCAGCAGAGTCTCCAGGACACCCCGCGGAACCGACATCCGCTCCAGGGTGCTGAGGTGGTGCAGGTAGTCCTCGAAGGACCGGTCGCGCCACCGCTCGTCGGCGTACCTGCGCAGTTCCACCACCACCGGCACCCGGCCGGCCAGCCCGGCCAGGTGCTCCGGCACGGGTCCGCAGGTGAGCGCGAGGGTCAGGTAGCGGGCGAGGGTGGACTTCCCGGCCCCGGGATCGCCCAGCAGCACCACGCGCGGCTGCTGCGGATCGGTGAGCACCTCCAGCGACTCCACCGGCGGCCGGTCCCGGTAGGCCAGGCGCATCCGCTCCACCGACTCCGCGTCGAGGCCCGGCGGGAACTCGCCCGGCGGGGGTTCCCCGGCACGGCCGCCCTCCAGCCGCTGCCGCAGTTCCCGGGGCAGTTCCACCGGCGGCGGGTCGGCACGCAGCAGCGGCGGGACGAAGACGGCCTGGAGCTCCACCGCCGGGTGTTCCCCCTCCTCGGAGGGGATCAGCACGTCCAGGTCCAGCCGTCCCAGGGACGCACGGACCCGCTTGGCGTACCGGCCCAGTTCCTCTTGGATCCGGTCCTCGCCGGGCGGCGGCTCGGGGAGGGGCCCGTAGTTGTTGGTGACGCTGCTGTCCTCGCCGATGGCGCTGGCGATGGCGTTCGCCCCGATCGCGACGGCACCGGTGCCGTCGGCCGTCACCTGCGCGGGCGCCCCGGCGGCCGGGACGGGTGGCGTGATCAGGCCCGTCGGCGCCTCGCCAGCCTGCGGGGCCGGGCTGCGCCGGCGGCGCCGTAACCAGGTGAACGGGGTCACCGGCCGTCGACCTGGCTGCCCTCGCCGAGGGCGCTGCCGGTGGCGTCACCACCCGCCGCGAACGCCCCGCTGCCCTCGGCCACGACAGGGCCTACGACGGCTGCCCCGACCGCCGGTGCGACGGCCCGGCCCGTGACGTTGCTGTTCCGCCCGATCGCGCTGCCGGTGACGTTCCCGCCGATGCTGATGGCACCGTCTCCTTCGGCCCGGACCGTCGCCGGGTCCGCACGCCGGAGGGCGAGCACGGAGAGCACCAGCCCGACCAGCCCGGTCGCCGCCCCGGCCACGCTCGCCAGGCGGTCGGCGGTGTCGAGGTCGACGAGCACCGCGACCAGTACGAGACCCGGCACGCACAGGGCGCAGAGCACCGCCACCACTGCCACCGCGACTCTGGCCGCTCCTGACGCTGCCGCCATGGTCCGGCCCCCTCTCCCCCGGGGAGACTCCCGCGCCCGCCCCCGGTCCAGGATCGCGGCGGTGCCCGCGATGTGTCGAGGGAACGGCACATCATTACGCTCAACTACCGCTCATTGCACCCATTGTGACGATCCGTCGCCGGATGTAATCTCCCAGCGGGGTCCGGGCTCGCCACCGGGGGGGACGATGAAGGTCGGCCTGGTTCTGCCGCTCGCCGAGTATCCGTGGCGGCAGCCGTCCTACGGGGAGATCAGGGCGCTCGCCCTCCAGGCCGAGGACTCCGGCTTCGACTCGGTGTGGGTCTTCGATCACCTGCTCTTCCGCGAGGCCCACGGTCCGGGCGAGGGCATCGAGGCCGACGGTCCGAGCGAGGGCATCTGGGAGGCCTGGACGGTGCTGTCGGCCCTGGCCGAGGCGACCGATCGGGTCCAGCTCGGCACCCTCGTGCTGTGCACCGCCTTCCGCAACCCGGCGGTGCTGGCCAAGATGGCCGTGACGCTCGACGAGGTCAGCCGCGGGCGGCTGGTCCTCGGCCTCGGCTGTGGCTGGCACGCCCCCGAGTTCGAGGCGTTCGGCATCCCCTTCGACCACCGTGTGGACCGCTTCGAGGAAGCGCTGCAGATCATCGTCGCGCTGATGCGGACGGGCCGCGCCGACTTCTCCGGCCGCCATCACCGACTGCGCGACGGGGAGTTGCGTCCCCGCGGTCCGCGCTCCGGTGGCCCGCCCGTCCTGGTGGGGGCGCACGGTCCCCGGATGACCGCGCTGACGGCTCGGTACGCCGACTTGTGGAACGCCTGCTGGTTCGGCTCCCCGTCGGGTGCCGAGGCGACCCTGGCCCGGGTCAGGGAGACCTGCTTGAAGGAGGGACGCGATCCGGCGACGCTGGGCCTCACGCTCGGCGTCAACGTCCGGGTGGAGGACGGCGCGGAGGGCGGCGTGCAGGGCGGCGCGGAGGACGGCGCGGAGGGCGGGACGTCGCCCGGCTCTGACGGGGCGCCGCCACCGGAGGCCAGCATCCTCACCGGCTCACCCCAGGCCGTCGCGCGCGGCCTGCTGACGTACGCGTCACTCGGCGTGGACCACCTGATCCTCAACCTCAATCCGCACCACCGGGACGCCCAGCGGCACCTGGCCGTGGCGCTGCGCCTGTACCGCGCGGCCTGCCTCCGACAACAGGAGCGGTGAACACATGACATGGACCGTCGACGAGTCACGGGTACGGCCGTTCCTCACGGCCGCCGAGCGGCACGATGTCCCGGCACTGCTGTGGAACACCCCGCAGCCGGGCCGAGCCTTCTCCGAGCAGGAGGACACCGGCGTACCCGGTGAGCACCGCCCGCCGGAGGCCAAACGCTTCAAGGACTTCAAGGACGGCAAGGACCGAAAGGACGGGAAGGACGGAAAGGAGGCGAAGGAGATGAAGGAGGTGAAGGACGTCAAGGACACGAAGGACGGGAAGGACAGGAAGGACACGAAAGACACGAAGGACTCGAAGGACCACAAGGACTCGAAGGATTTCAAGGACGGCAAGGACAGCTTCGACGGCGCCATGGCCCCGCCCGGTCCCGCCGCCGTCGTACGACAGCCGCACGAGCCGCCGACCGGAGAGACCGGAGACGACGGGACGGCGCAACGCTTCGCCGCACCGGCCGGGTCGGTGGCCGACGGCCCGGAGGAGGCCGCGGCGGCGCTGCGGGGTTCGCGCATCAACCGCCTGCTGAGGAGGCGCGGTGTCGTCATCTGAGGTGTCCGGCGGCGATCCCTCCGGACTGGTCGTCGTCGCCGATCCTGCGGACCCGGTGGCCGTGGAGGTACGGGACTTCGTGCGGGACAGCGGCCGCGAGGCCACGATCCTCGACGTGTTCGACGCCGCTCAGCTGTTCACCGTCATCGTCGACGGCCCCACCGCGGTGGTCGAGCCGGCGCTGCCGATGTTCCTCCGGCTGCCCGCCCCGCCGCTGCAACGGATCAGCTTCGACGCGGAGTTCCAGCTCAACGAGTGCCTGGCCCACCTGTGGGCCGTCGCCGCCCTGACGCCCGCGCCGGTGATCAACCGCCCGGAGCCCGGCGGCCTGGGCACCCGTGTGTCCGCGTCCGCGGCACTCACCGAACTGCGGGCAGGTCTGTTCGCCGGCTCGCCGGAGGTCTTCTCCTCCCGGCCCTGCGGTCCGCCCGGCGCACCGGCCGACGGCCAGGGGAGCGAGTGGTGGGTCCAGGATCTCGACTCCTGGACCACGCGCCCCTGGTCCGCACTCCCGGACGCCTCCGTCCCCGCGGCGGACGGCTCCGGCCCCTACCGGGCGCGCTGGTCGGACCCCGAACCCCTCTTCGAGAGTGTCGTGGTCCTCGGTGACCAGGCCTGGCGCAGCAGTCCCGTCGACCTGGACGAGCTCGGCCTGGAGCAGCGCAGCACGGAGTTCGCCGCCCGGCTCGGACTCCAGCTCGCGGCCGTGGTATGGCGGTTGTCGCCCGACCTCGCCCAGGCCCGGCCGGTCGTGGTGGAGCCGTTCCCCGACGTGGAGCAGCTGCGCATGGTGTGGCTCGGGCTCGGACCCCAACTCGTGAAGGTGCTGTTCCCATGATCTACGCGGTCGGCCTCGCTTCCGAGAGCACCTTGGCGCACTTCGTCTCCTCGGCCGAGGCCCGGGGCGTACCGGTCCGGGCCGTCGACCTGCGGCAGGCCGTCGAGGAAGGTGACTGGCGCCTGGTCGTGGGCGGGGACCGCTCGGCGCGGCTCGGCGGCCATGACCTCGACCCGCAGGCGTCCTACTACTGCCGGGTCGCCGATCTGGCGGCCCTCCAGCAGGACCGTGCGTCGGCACAGCGCTGGCGCTGGCTGACCACGGCGCTCGCGGCCTGGCTGGACCAGATCCCCGGGCTGGTCGTCAACCGGCCCTCGATCCGCTCCGACAACGGGTCCAAGCCGCTCCACGAATGGTCGTTGTCCCGGGCCGGGTTCCGCGTGCCCGCGAGCATCACCAGCTCGTCGCCGCAGCGTCTTCGGGCCTTCGCCGGGTCCGGTCCGGCGCTCGTCAAGGCGGTCTCCGGCGTGCGGGCCACCGGCAGGCTCGTGACCGCGGCCGACCTGGCGGGGTTCGACCCCGGGCAGGGCCCGGTGCACCTCCAGCGGTACATCACGGGCCGGGACGTCCGCGCCCATGTCGTCGGCGACCGGGTGCACGCCGAGGAGATCATCTCCGGCGCGGTGGACTACCGGACCGACCGGGACGCGGAGTTCACCCCCTGCGAACTGCCCGGACCGCTCGCCGAGCAGCTGGTCCGCCACACCGCCGAGCTGGGCATGGCGTTCGCGGGCTGGGACTTCAAGGTGGGGGCCGACGGCACCTATTGGTGTCTGGAGGTCAACCCGATGCCCGCGTACGACTGGTACGACCGGCGGCTCGGCGGAGCCATCAGCGCCTCGCTCCTCGGGCTGCTGCAGGGGGCGTGCCCGTGATCGACTCGCTGCCCGTGCTCACCGCGGCGCGCAGCGCCGCACTGCGCGACGCCGTGCACGGCCTGCGCCGGCACTGGACTCCCCGCGGCCCGGAACCGGCCGCCTTCTTCACCCTGGGCGCGCCCAGCTACCTCGATCTCGCGCCGGACCCGGAGTCCGGTGTCTACCAGAAGCGGGCCGACGCCTCACGGCCCCTGCTCGAGGACTCCTTCGGTTGGCTGTACGCGCACCTCGCCGGTGTGCTCGCCGGGCATCTCGGCGCCCCGGTCCACTACCCCGAGCACCTGGCGCTGCCCGGCTTCCATGTCTGGCTGTCCGCGTCGGTGTTCACCAGGCCGACCGCGCCCCTGCACTTCGACCTGCAGTACCGGGCCTTCAGCTGGCCCCCCGGGACGGACCTGAAGCGGCAGATCTCCTTCACCCTGGCGGTCCGGCTGCCCGCGGCGGGCGGCGGCCTGAACCTCTGGGAGGTGAGCCACGAGGAGTTCCGGCATGCGCTGGAGAAGGGCTGGATCGAGTCCGTGGCCGACCTCAAGCGCTTCCACACCCTGCGGTACGTCCCCTACACGGTCGGCCGGATGGTGATCCACTCCGGCCACACCCTCCACCAGGTCGCCCCCAGCACCCGCGTGCAGCCGGACGACGAGCGGCTCACCCTCCAGGGGCACGGGGTGTGGTGCGACGAGCGGTGGCTGCTGTACTGGTGAGCGCGGGCACCCCGCGCGGCACGTCGGCGCTCCCGTCCGGAGCCTGGAGCCGGCCGCCCCGCACCCCACCAGGGAGACATCCCGCTACTTCGGATTGTTCGCGCGGGTGAGCGTCTCCCAGGCGACGAAGTAACCGTCGGTGCCGGACGGACGGCGGCTCTCGGTGTAGCGCCGTGTGGTGTCCATGGTGAGGCCGAGGCGGGTGTGCAGGGCGTTGTAGCCCACCTCGGTGACGGCGCCCAGGCCGGTCTTCGGCTTGCCGCCGCACAGCCACGCCGGAGGGGTTGCGCCGAGCGCGTACTTCGTGTGGAAGTCCAGTGCGGCCCGCAACCGGTCCTTCAGCCGCGGGTACAGGTCCGCCCCCTGGATCCGGGAGGTCTCGGCGACGTGCGTGGCCGCCGCGATGCCCCAGCCGGTGTGGCCGAAGTCCCGGCAGGTCTCCTGCGCCAGCCCGTCGACGAAGGTGGACTGGCCCTGCCAGTACTTGACGATCTCGTCGCGCGTGTCGATGTCGGTGCCCGGCGGCGGCTTGGGCAGCGCGCCGTCCGACCTCAGGTAGAGGTAGGCCGGGACCCCGCTCGAGGTAGCGGGCGATCGCCCTGTTGGCTCGGGCGGCGTTCAGCGGGGTCTGGCAGCGATTACGGGGAGCCGTCACCGTCGGTGAAGGGGGCGTCCTCCGCGGATCGTCGGACAGGGATTGTCAGTGGGGACCGCCATCATGAAGCGATGGATGATCTCCCTTTGCTCCGGCGTGAGTTCTCGGAGGATGACAACGCGTTTCTCGCGATCGTGATCCGTGACCAGAACTGGGACAAGCAAGCCTTCTCTCGGCTGGAGCGGGCCATGCGGCAGGTATGCGAGACGTTCGAGCAACGCGATCAGCAGGACTTGCCGCGGTGGCTGGTAGAGGGGTTCTGGATCTGCGTGGACTGGTTGCCCGATCACACGGCCCATCCCCGCTTTCCCCGTCCCGAGCCTCCGGCGTACTACGAAGCGGCGTTGGAGAGGCTGAGGGATCTGCAGTACTGGCTCGTCACCGGTGTCTCGCCATATGTGCCTGGTCACGTGTGGGCGGATCTATAGGGCTGCCCACGCATCACTGCGAGCGTCACGGCAGGTCACGCCAAGAGGATCATCTTCCGTAAGAGTTCGAATTCGGCGCGCCCATACATCTGCCTCTTGATCTTCTTGATGCGATTCACGGCGCCTTCCGTGCCGCCCGAGCTCCAGCGGAGTGTGAGGCCGGCGGTGACGGCATCGAGGTCACCGGTGAGGCCGCGGGCGAAGCCGGTCAGGCCGGGCAGGTTCGCCGCGGTGGCGTCCTCGATCCACGCGGGCAGCAGGACGCCGGTCTGCTGGGTGAGCATGTCACTGAAGTCGCGGACGAGTTGATGTGCCCTAGCCAGTTCCGGGCAGGCGTTCAGGACCGCCTTGAGCTGCTGGTGTTCGTCCTCGTCGAGGCTGGCGGCGCGCCGGGTGAGCCAGCCGGTGACCTTCCGGACGTTGGGCGGCGCCGGAGGCCGGGCTGGGGCGGTGGGCCACTCCAGTCGGCTGCGCGCCCAGTCGCGGAGGCTGGTGTAGGGCACCGGCCGCCCCTGGGCGGCGAGTTCCGCGCACAGCTCTTTGACGGTGATGGCACCGTCGGTCTCGTCGACGCGTCGTTGCAGATCGGCGCGGTGGACATCGAGGCGGCTGGTGCGGGCGTGGCGGCCGGTGACGGCGTCCTGCCAGCGGGCCGCACGGGCGTATCGCCGGACCGTATGGCGCCCCCACCCCAGATGCCGAGTGATCGCGCGCAGGCCCATTCCTTCGCTCAACAGGCCATGGACCAGGGCGTGATGCGCACGAGCGCGCTCGGCCAGGCGCCCGGCCGGCGGAGTATCCGAGACTGCCGGCCATGGAGCACCGTCAGCCTCCTGCGCGGTAGTCTCGCGCTTTGGTGGCGGAGTGATGGCGCTCAGCTGGTCGCGGTGGGCCGTGACGCACTTCTCGACGGCCTGGCCGAGGTTCTGCCACAAGTGGAACCGGTCGGCAACCTGTTGGGCGTGCGGTGCTCCGGCCCGGGCGGCCTCGGCGTAAGCCCCCGAGCGGTCGCGGCAGATCACTTCGATGCCGGGATGATCGGTCAGCCACCTCGTGAGCGGTTCGGCGTCGCGGCCGGGCAACACGTCAATGACCTGATGCGTCTCACCATTGGTGATCACCGTGCTGTAGGACTGCCCGCGCTTGGTGGCGAAATCATCGACACCAAGGACGCGCGGGGTGTCAAAGAGCGGATCGGGCATCGCCCGGACCCGGTTCAGCAGCCCCATCCGCCCCGCCGTCAGCCCCAGGGCCGTAGCCATCCGAGCCCCGGCGCGGCCCGCCAGCGCGAGCGCGATCCGGTCCAGCAGCTCGCCGAGCCGATCGGTGCACCGGGCGTATGGGCTGGTCAACCCCGGTATCTGCTCGGCGAACGTCCGCCGGGAGCAGGACGGCTCGGCGCACACGAAGCGCCGCACGGACAACAGGATCCGCACACCGTGCCCGGTCAGCGGAAGATCCTGCAGTCGGCGCTCGTACCGGTCGTGCACACGCGCCGACGCCTGGCCGCAGGACGGACAGATGCCTGCGCAGTTCCGCCCGGTCAGTCGGACCACCAGACCGCACACGCCGTGCAGTGCCGCGGTGACCAGCACCTCGAAGCCCTCGAACAGCACGTCCTGCCAGGAGATTTCATCATGGCCCATGCCCTGGACGTCGACACCGGCGGGACGATTCAGCCGACACCAGCAGAACGTGACGGAGCGTCAGAGACGCCGATTTCCGTCCAGGCGCACCCCGACTCACGGATCCGATTCGAACAGCCCCTTCACTGACCGTGACGGCTCCCCGTGATCGCTGCCAGACCCCGCTCGACGACGTCGCAGCCACACCAGGCCGGGGGACCGAGCACGCCTACCCGTTCCTGCAGGTACACGTTGTTCGTCAACCGCCACCAGCCCCTGGAACAGCAGGCACAACGGCTCGCCCACCACATCCTGGCCGGCGACCCGCGCAAGACTGCTGAGATACGAGAACGCTGAGGACGGATTGCGGTCAGGCTGGTCTTGGCCAGCCGGGTCGGTGCCTGTCTCACCCAGGTCATGGGGATCGCGACCAGCCACACCACGCTACTGCGCCGGATTCCGGGCTCTAGTACTCCAGCTGTAGATCGCGATCTTCATGTCTGAGCGGCTTGTCGCTGATAGTGGCTGGCCTGCGATCGGTCCTGGTGGCGGCGTCGCCAGTGGGACCAGTCAAGCCGGTGGGCGGCGTCGTGGACGAGTCGGACGACGAGCGCGATGAACAGGCGCTGGATCTCGTTGCAGGTGAGCGGTATCAGGTCGTCCGACTCGGTGTGGCGGGAATGTTCGTCGGCACGGACGACGGCGAGGAAGGCGTGGGCGAGCATCGCGAGGGTGACCCAGCGGTGCCAGGACATCCAGCGTCTGACCTGGTGTTCGTCCAGTCCGGCCAGCTCCTTGCCGGACTGGAAGGTCTCCTCGACAGTCCATCTGCGTCCGGCGACCTGCACCAGGGTGGACAGCGGCACGTGGGTAGCTGAATAGCAGCGGTAGAAGGCGAGTTCGCCGGTGCGCCGGTTGCGGCGGACGAGCAGCTGGTGGTGGCCGGGCCGGTCGTCGGCGATGTCGGCCAGGGCCCAGTCGTAGAAGCGGTGGCCCTTGGCTCCGGCGCAGGCTGAGAGTTTCTGCCAGGCCCGTTTCGGCAGCTTCTTGACCAGGGCATCGATGCGGAACTTGCCCGCGTTGGTGGTGACCTGGTGGTCACGGGCGACGGCGAGTACGTAGCCGATCTCGCGTCTCTCCAGCTCGGTCCGCAGGTGCGGGTTGCCTCCGTAGACTTCGTCCCCGGCCACCCAGGACGCGCGAACGCCGGCGTCCAGTGCTCGGCCGATCATGCGGGAGGCGAGTGCGGGCTTCGTGGCGAAGCCGACGGTGTCGGGTATCCCGGCGGCCTGACAGCGGGCCGTGTCCTCGGTCCAGGAGCGCGGAACATACAGTTCCCGATCGATCGTCGCGTGGCCCCGCAGGGTGGAGTAGGCGAGGTAGACGGCGACCTGGCTGTTCTCGATGTGTCCGGCGGTCCCGGTGTACTGGCGCTGCACGCCCACCGTAGCGGCGCCCTTCTTGAGGTCGCCGGTCTCGTCGACGACCAGCACCGCCGTGTCATCGTGCAGTTCCCTGACGACGAAGCCGCGGATGTCGTCGCGTACCGCGTCGGCGTCCCACTTGGCCCTCGACAGCAGGTGCTGCAGGCCGTATGGGGTCGCATCACCGGCGTGCTCGGCGAGCGTCCAGCAGTTCTTGCGCGGCAGGTCAGATAGCAAACCAAGCACGAACTCCCGTGCCCGACGCCGTGGTTCCACACGGCCGAACCGCCCCGCGATACGGCCCATCAGGGCCTCGAACGTTTCCTGCCACCGGGCAGGATCTATGCTGTGACCTGCGGCCACCGACTGATCTTCTGTCTTCACACACTGATGATCACCGTTGGCCGCACCCTTCCCTGACAGGCCCCGACCAGCAAGATCAGGATCGCTCAGTGGAGTGCCGCCTGATCCAGCCGGTGGCGGCCACCACTTCAAGCGCGATGTCCACGACAGGCCGCCCGTCGGTCGCCACCCGCACCGTGTCCGTGGGTGCCCGCTCATCCAGGAGCCGCGCCTTGCGGGCACTGCCCCTCAGCTCCTGCTCCAGCTCCGAGCCGAGTTCCCGGCCTGCCAGCCGCTCGCCGGTGGTGGAATCGGAGGCGGTGAGCAGCACTCGTACGATCCGCACGCCCGCCCCCATGGCGCGCTCGAACATGCCCGTCGCCTCGGGCAGCACACTCACGGTGTTCGTATAGATCAGGCGGTGGTAGCCGAGCCGGGCGAAATTCGCCCAGACGGCCGTCAGATTGCTCTCAGTGATCTCCGAGCGGTGGGGATCCCCCTCCGGTGCCGGATGCACCTGGCCCATGAAGTCACCCTCGACGATCGCGTGCGAGACCGCGGCGGCGCGCAGTCGCGCCGAAACCTCCCACCCCACCGTCGTCTTGCCGACACCGGCACGCCCTCCGACGAGCAGTACTTCCGGATGATCCATGGGAAGCAGCGTGCCAGCCTCCGACCGCGTCACGCGATCCGATTTCGCTGCGTGCCCATGGCCGTCGCCCCGCCCCACCGGCAAGATCACGATCTACAACTGGAGTATTAGCCAGGTCATGCTCGCGTCCCTTGAGCCGTCTGGAGTCAACAACACCACCACTGGAATAACAGAGACGACGGTTACGGAAAGTGTTCCACCTCCGCGTGTCCTTCTGGGCATGGATCCTAGGAAGCTCATCGGGGTGCGTAAGCAAACCGCCGGTGCGGAGTACTTTGCGGCTCTGAGTGAATGGCGTAACAACCCACTAAATGAGCCATTGAGGCGTGACGTTGAAGATCGATTCAAGGCATACATGAAGGCTTTGCGAATGGAGGCGGCCAAGGGCTCAAGATATACGGAGACGCTTCTGCAGTTGAAGCTCTCAAATTTCGAAGGACCTGCCCGCAAGCTGGGGGCGACAGCTGGGATTGCCACCTCTGCACTAGTCTCAACGCAGATCCCGGAATTTGCGCCATACATAATTCTGGGCAGTGTTGGGTATGCGGCTTATATTTGGACGCATGACAGGGCGCGAAGGTATCGTCACACCCTGAAGGCAGAGCTTGAAGTAAGTCTTCCTCGGGAGTAATCAATTATTCCTGCGCGCCGAACCGATAGAACTTTCTACCCGACTGCGACGAAGAAACGGCACTCAGGCACTCGTTCATCCTCGTGACTCGAGAGCGGCAGCATCACTCGCCCTCACGGCGCCGCGCCTGCAGTCGTCTCTTCCGGAGACTTCTGGATCCGTGAACGGAATTCCCGCCGCATTCCAAACCCTCCAGGCTAAAGTCGACGACCTCGAAGCCGCACACAAACGGCTACGCCAGCACAACAGCGAACTGACCGAACGAAACGAGATCTATGCCCAAGTCATCCACGCTCTCACAACCAAACTCGCAAACCTCCAAAGGCCCCAACCGCTTCCCTCAAATGTCCGACCAATTCCCAGGGATCCCGGAAACGCTCCAATGAGAGTGAGGAGCCACACCCCTATCTACACAACAGACCACACCCCTGGAAGCGTCACGTAAAAGTGACGCCAGCCGCATCGGGATCAAACCCCGAAGGCCATTTCGTCTCGCGATCCGCCCGAGCACCCACGAACGATGCCCCCGAGATAGCGGCCTCCGAAAAGTCAGCACCCCTGATATCCGCTCCGGCGAGGTCGCATGGGCCATATTCAGGCCCGGAAGTCAGGATCTCATGGAACAGAAACCCGTGATGCGCCATTAGGCTCACGGTCTGCTTGACCTGCCGTCGACCATAATCGACAGAGGACGGATCTTCTCCGATAAGCCCCGGATCCTCCCAATCTGCCCTGACCGATAGCGCCTCAAGATAGGCGCCCGAAAAGATGCATCCCCTCAAATCTGCCTCCCTTAGAGAGGCTCCCGCCAGGACCGCCATGGTGAAATTTGCATTCATAGCAAATGCTCCATCCAGCTTCGCATTGATTAGTCGACATTGCCCAATCCGAGTAAACGCAAGGATCGCCCGGGATAGATCGACTCCATCGAGATGAGTGCCCCAAAGGTTGGCCCGGGAAAGGTTCGCCTGAGACAGGGAGGAGCTTTGAAAGTCGCACAACTGAAGGTTGCCATGCCTCAGGTCAGACCCACGCAAATCAACGAGCTGAAAGGTTGACCGATCGGCAACTTCTACGCGAATTTCGTTTTCAATATGATCCGCCACCTGACGCCAACTCAGAAGCGGGCGAATTCTAGAAAACAGGCCCAGAGCCTCCTGAACATCAGGGTGCCGCACGGCCATGGGAGGAAAACCCGTTTCCGGACTGGATGTCAAGCTTCGCATGGGCGAACTTCTCCGGACGAAAACTTCAAGAATATCGCAGATGCGTTCACTGTCGCTCGAATCCCGAGCCACAGTACGGCCCATTTCAAGGATCGCAGCAACTCTGATTTCAGGAGTCGCGCTATCCAATTGCGCAACAATCTTGGAGTCCAGGTCGGTTCCCGCAATTTCCGCCTGACGTTGAGAAAGGCGGAACTGTCGATAGCCGAGGGCCGCAGTCACCAGAAATAAGGCCCCTGCAGAAGCTCCCAGCAGAGTGCCGCGGATCGAGTTCTGTATCTCCAACCTTTTGGCAGCGTCCGGGACGTCATCAGCCGAAACAATCCATATTGGAGCCACTGCGGCCACAGTCACGAGAGTGAGACCAAGAAATCCCCAGGCAAGCATTTCCCAGCCGAGACGACTCACTCGCTTACCCCTAGGCCGTATCCCCACCAGGAACCCCCGCTCCCTGCAACGTTCAACTTCGATAAACGAGACCACAATGGATTATGGATAACACCAGCCACGCGACCTGAGTATGCAAGCTACCGCACTCCGGAGCAATAGAAACACTCTTTCGAAAGGAACCTTCCGTCGCTGCGGCATCACAATATTCACTTCAGTCACATCGTTGTCGATCGCATCGACCTCCGCAGAGTCCAGTCCATCTCAACGTCCGGCGGCCCCCGACCGACACCACCGCATCACCCCGACGACCGCTACGGGCGAGTGCGGGCGTGGGTCCAACAGCGAGGGCCGGCCCTTCCGACCGTGGAGGAACTCATGGTCACCGCCCCGTTCCACGTCCGGGACAAGAAAATGCCGCACTTCGAACGGAAGTGGGCCGCGCACCGCCGCAGCCGGTCGTGACGTGCTCTGGGTGCCGGCGAGATTGACAGCCATCCACCAAGAGCGTCATATTGATTACGCAAAACAAGCGGCAAAAGCGGTGGACGGCGGAAGGCACCCCCTCACGAGGGTGTCGACCCAGGGCGGCAACCCCGACCGAACGTCCCGCCGACCACCTTCACCAACTCGACTCGCCCGCCGGCGCGTGAGCGCCGAAGGACCAAGAGGAGCAGGCCCTCAGTATAGGGCCGCGATCCGAACCGGAGAGTGCAATGTCCAAGGCCCTGAACCCGCAGCGTCGCGTCGTCGGCGACCGTGCCGTGGTCAACCGCGACTGGATCCGCGAGTTCACCGGCGCCAGCGTCGGCACCGCGGCCCGCTGGTACAAGATCCGGCTCGAGCAGCCGGAGGGGCACCGCCACCCGGAGAAGGAGCGCATCGACGGGAGCGACTTCTACGACGAGCAGCAGTTCCGCGACTTCTACACCTGGTTCCAGCAGGAGAAGGCGAACAAGGTCCTCAAGGCCGACCCCGAGCTGTACCAGGCCGACCCGGAGGACGTCGTCTCCATCAACACAGCCGCCAAGTGGCTGGGCTTCAACGGAGCCTCGGCAATCCGCAAGTACCTGAAGGACAACCCCGACTACTTCCCGAAGCCCCTCGCCGAGCCGGTCGAGGGCCCGACTGGCCGCATGATCCCCGGCTTCCGCGTCGGCGACCTGCAGGACTTCGACCGCAAGCGCACCGGGGACAAGCTCGGCAAGGCCGGCCGCCGTCCCGGGCCCCAGGCCGACGCGGCCGTCGGCCGGCCCTCCGCCCTCGAGGAGGCTCTCGCGGCCGAGCTGAGCGCCCGCACCGGCGGCGAGCCGCTCACCGCCACGCAGCTCGCCGAGCAGTACGCCGCCGAGGCGATCGACCGCGACGGCTACCACCCAGGGCTGGCCGCGGAGCTCAGCGTGCAGTACGGCGGCCCACAGAGATCCTGGGAGTACGTCGTACGCACCGCCCTCAAGCACCAGCCCGCGGCCGCGCCACCCCGCTCACAGGCCGCCCAGCAGCGGACAGAGATCGCACTGGCCGCACTCCAGGAGCGGGGCGATGTCCGCGGCGTTGCCGCTTCCCTCGCCCGTGAACACGGCGGCAGCCCCGACGTGTGGTCCCGCGCAGTGAGCGCGGCACGCAACCGGCTCGCCGAACCCGCTGCCTGATCACCCCACCATCCGAAGGACGGGCCCCAGATGCCCAGCTATCAACTCCGCGACACCGCCACCCAGCAGCTCTTCGCACGAGACCTCGCCAACTATGACGCGGCCGAAGCCGCCGCCGACCGCATCGGCGACCAACTGGAGCAGGATCTGCGGCTCAACGGCGAAGGCGCCGGACACATCCGGCTCCGACTGGACATCGAGAAAGTCACCGACGGCCGCACCGAGTTCGCCGGCCACCACATCCTGCTCCTGAGCACGGACGACAGACCCGGCCCGCTGCCCGCACCGTGACCGTCACCCGTGATGCCCCCACAGCCGACCACCGACTACCAGGACTCAACGCCCGAGACTCTCGAGACGTACACAGGGGACACCGCGGTCGTCCTGCTCATACCCGCGACCGCGCTCCCTGTTGATCCTCTGTTCCGGCCCCGGCAGCGCGGTGGATGCCAGCAATGTCTCCATGTGCCCGCCACCCGCACCGTGCACAGCCTGAACAGGCCCTGAATGCATACCGGGTTGCCATGGTTGTTGCGACCGGAATCGACCATCGAACGGGGCCGGTGGGCGCTTGTGACCACGTGGAAGGCACCATCTGCGACGGCCTCTTCCGGAGCGGGCTTGCATCGGCACCCGAGGTCTCCACGGCCCGATGCAGTGGTGCTCTACAGTCGTCACCAGCCGCATGCCAGGTGACGGTGGCTGGTCGAGCGTCAGGTAGTGGACTCGGCGTCATCGGCACGGTCGCCGAACGCCCATGCGTTCACCCACTGCTGTGCCGCCGCGAGGTCGGGCGCAGTGCCCGCGGGCACGAAGCGGAAGCCGTCCCACTCCTCCAGCGCCCTCGGCTCGCCGGGGCGCAGGTGCCCACCACCGGCGTGCAGCGGGCGGTACCGGCGGTACTGATCGAGTGGCGGCCGGCGGCGTTCGTTGTAGGCGGCGAGCGGGTCACTTGTGTCGATGCGCGGTACCGCGCGGGAGGGCTGGTTCGGCGGTCCGGGTCGGGAGTGCTTGCCCATGGGGTCGATGGTCTCAGGCGGCGACCGTGGTCGGGCGGGCTGCCGCGAGGTCCTTGGCGCGGGTGCGGACCTCGTCCACCGCGGTGTTCCGGTACGGCCGGGCGGAATCCAGAAGGACGTTGAGCCGGGAGGCGACCAGGGTGGAGTCGATCCGGGCGGCCTCGTCGAGGGCCTGCTGAGCGGCTGCGGCGGCCTGCTCCGGCTCGCCCTCGTCGAACAGCGCGGCCGTAAGCCCGATCCGGTCCATGACTTTCACCCGGTCGAAGCCGGGCTGGCGCCAGGCGAGCGCGTCGGTGAAGTGGCTGCTGGCGCGGTGGGGGCGGACGAGGCTGTTCAGGTCGCGGGCAGAGACCGCGCGGGCGCCAGCGTGTTCTGCGGCGTCGAAGTACGTCACCCACGCTGGTACGTCCCCGAGGTCGCCATGCACCAGCTCGTCGGCTGCGCCGAGATGCTGTTCGGCGCCGCGCTCGTCACCGAGGGCGGCGTGGACCCGGCCGGTCTGGGAGGCAACCAGCGCCTTCGTGGCGGGCAGTGTTGTCTTCGCTGCGGCTACGCCGAGCAAGCCGAGGGCGTCGGCGGGGTGCCCGAGATAGATCATCTGGTGGGACATGCGGGTGACGATCTCCACCCCGCGGTCCGGCTGACCGGCCTCGGATGCGGCATAGATGCCGTAGGACCAGTACCGCTGGGCGGTGGCATACCGTCCGCAGTCGTGACTCACCCACCCGGCCAGCGCCGCAAGGTCGGCAGCCGCCGCGAACACCCGTGCCTTGAGCGAGGGCGGTACGCCGTCCTGGATACGGCGGGCGACTTCGGCGAGCTGCGCAACGATCGCGGAACGGTACAAGCCCCCACCCTTGGAGGCATCCGCCTTCGTGAAGAACGCAGTCACCTCCTCCAGCGCGGCGGTGGTGTCGGCGTCGAAGCCCTTGATATCGCGGTTCAGCCGGCGAGCGGTGCCGCCCAGCATCCGTTCGGCGGCGCGGAGCAGCGTGGCACCGAGGGCGAGCTTTAGGGTGTCGCGGCGGTCGACAAAGAGGTCCATTTGCGTCCATCCGGCCAGGGTCTGAGCGGCTGCCTCGGTGAGCAACGGGAGCTGGATGGCATCTGTGGTGGGCCCTTGGGCCGTCAGTCCGAGATCACCCGGGGTGAGCGGCTGGCCGACCGCGTCAGAGAGCACCGCGGCGAGCAGGGCTGGGACGGGCGGGCGGGGGCGCTCGCCGTCGATCCAGCGGCGGATGCGGGTGGCGTCCGGAGCGATCTGCCGGTAGTCCTGGCGTATCGCTTGCGCGGCGATCCGGCGGGCGATCTCGCCGTGGGACAGGCCGGTGGCCGCGATCCACAGCGCTAGGTGCGGGTTGCTGGTTCTACCGGTCATCGCCGTCTCGCCCTCCCCGACTCGCCCGTTACGGAGCGTGGCATCTTCGCCACGGTTCGCGGCATCTACGGTACTGGTCGAGGCCGGTGCGCGAGGTCGATTCTGCTGTGTGCGGGTGGCCGCCCGGCCACCCGCACACAGCAAGGGAAAGGACGAACACATGGCAACGCTCGCACCCTTAGCTCCCTGGGCGATGCGACTGGTCACCGGCCGGCTGCCAGTCGGCCCGCCGCCCTACGCCGCGGTCGCGCTCGACGCGGTGACGCAGACCGCCCGCTACACCGACAGCGCCGGCCAGGTGGTCGAGATGGGCAAGCACGGCACCAGCAAGACCAGTGGCACCGCGTCCATGTCCGGCGGTGGTGACGGGCAGAACCCGCAGCCGCAGACCCAGGACGACAACACCACCGACTACGAATCGGACTGACCCGATGGCCTCCACCGTCCTGGTCGTCACCGCGCTGGAAGACGTCACCGCGGACCGGGTCATCACCGCGCTGAACGAGCGTGAGGTGCCCGTCGCACGGGTCGATCCGGCCGACATCGGCGCCGGCCTGGCCTTCAGCGCCCGCATCGGCGCAGCGGAGCCCGCCTGGGCCGGGCGGCTGGTCACCGGCAGCCGGGAGGTGGAGCTGGGGGAAGTGGCGGCGGTGTACTACCGCCGCCCCACCCCCTACGCCGCCCGCTACCGGCATCTACCCGCCCAGCAGCGCGACTTCTGTGCCGCCGAGGCGCGCCACGGGCTCGGCGGCATCCTGAACCGTCTGCATGGCGCGACGTACGTCAACCACCCCGGCGCTGTCACCGCCGCGGACTTCAAGCCCGCCCAGCTCCAGCTCGCCGCCCAGCTCGGGCTGGCCATCGCGCCGACACTGGTCACCAACGACGTCGAGCACGCGCGGAAGTTCGCCGCCGAGCACGGCCCGATCATCTACAAGACCTTCCGCGGCCTTCCCCGCGACCAGGACGGCCACACCGGAGCGATCTGGGCCCAGCGCGTCGATCCCGACACCTTCGACGACACGCTCACGCTGACCGCCCACCTGTTCCAGGCGGAGATCCCCAAGACCGGCGACGTGCGGGTCACGGTGGTCGGCCGCCGCGTGTTCGCCCAGCAGATCTCTGCCCCGGACGCCGCGCTGGACTGGCGCCGCGGAGACTGGAACGCCCTCATCCACTCCCCCATCCATGTCCCGACAGCCATCGAGGCGGCACTGTACAGCTACCTGAGCGCTTTCGGCCTGGTCTTCGGCTGCTTCGACTTCGCCCTCACCGGCGCTGGTGACAGTCCACAGGATTGGGTGTTCATCGAGTGCAACCCCAACGGGCAGTGGGGCTGGCTGCCCGACGCCGACGACATCACGACGGCGTTCGCCGACATCCTGACCACGAGCACGGAAGGGGGCGCGGCGCGATGACGATGCCCGCCGACCTGGAGGCCGACTCAGCGCGGCTGCGCGCAGCGATGACCAAGGCCCTCGTCACCGACGGTGCCCTGGCCGATCCCGCCTGGCGGGCAGCCGTCGCCACAGTGCCCCGGCACCGGTTCGTGCCAGGCTTCTACCTGGCCTCCGACCAGCGCGACGGTCAGGGGCTGACGGTGTGGGAGCCGGTCACCGCCGAACTCGACTACGGCCGGTGGCTGGCCGCCGCGTACTGCGACACCACGCTCATCACGCAGTTCGACGGCGACGAACCCAACTGGAAAGCACCCACCGCCCGGCACGGCGGAGCACCGACCTCCTCATCCACACTGCCGTCCCTGGTCGTGCGGATGTGGACCGACGCCGACGTGCACGAGGGCCACACCGTGCTGGAGATCGGAACCGGCACCGGCTACTCGACCGCTCTGGCCTGCGAACGACTCGGCTCGGCCGACGTGACATCGATCGACGTCGACCCGCACCGGCTTGAGCAGGCGGCGAGCGCCCTGTACGGCTGCGGCTACACCCCGACGCTGGCAGTAGCCGACGGGCTGTACGGCTACTGGCCCGAAGCAGAGTTCGACCGGGCCGTGGCCGCCTGCTCCTTCCGCGCCGTCCCCCCGGCCCTGCTCGCGCAGGTACGGCCTGGCGGGAAGGTCCTGCTCACGTTGTCCGGCTGGCTCTACGGGTACGCCCGCGTCCTGCTCACTGTCACCGACAACGGCACCGCAGAGGGCCGGCTGCTCCCAGGCACCGTCTCGTTCATGTCCGCACGCACCCACGCGGCGCCGGCGTTCGGCAACCCCGCCCACTGGGCCACAAACCTGCCCCGGACCAGCCGACCCGCCCGGCACAGCCCCGAACGGATCACAGCCGCAACCCAGGATGCATTCCACCTTCGCTTCCTCGCCCAGTGCGCGGCACCCAACGCGCAGATGGTCACCGTCGGCGAAACGGTGCATCTGGCCGACATCACGACCGGATCCGCCGCCACGCTCACCCCGGGCCGCGGCCAGTGGCAGGTACGCGAAGGGGGCCCGGTGCGACTGTGGCAGCGCATCGAGCACGTGCTGAGCGCCTACGACGCGGCCGGGTCCCCGACACCTGAAACGTTCACACTGCACGTGTATGGCGACGGGCAGCACCTGCGACACCCAAACATGCCCAGCCTGCCGCTGCCCAAGCCCTAACCACACCAGCAGAACCCGCAAGGAATCCGGAGCCCGGGGCAGGAGCGTGACGCCCCGCCCCGGGCTGCGGCAGTGCCGCCTTTGGCGCGCAGGGGAACCTCCTGCCAGGCCTTATGAAGCTCGCACCTTGGCAGGCGAACTTTGCATGGTGTACATGCGCAGGCAGCAAGCCGTCACCGGGCCACAGGACCCGCTCGCCCACGAGGGAGGCAAGGTTCCTGGTAGTCGTTCGAGCCCCGCTGTACTGGCGGAATCCCAGAGCGGACCGGAACGTTGGTAGCAATGCTGAAGCCATGGCCAGCGTCCACATCGGTGCCCCTGATCCCATATCAAGGACCGTTTCGGGCCATTGGGCCAGTAGCTCCGGCCAGTCCCCAACTCGCGTGAAGTCAGATGCTCTCGTACTGCCTCCGGCCACCACACGAGCAACCTACTGCGGCCAGTCCGACTACGGATGGATCACCGGCGAGGACGGCCGCGTCCGCAAGTGGCCGTGCCGACGCTGACGGACGGTGCCACGAGGGTGCCCTTGTCCAGATTTCCGGCAAGGGCAGGGTTCTGTTCGCCATGTGCAGCCGGGATGAATCCATGATGTTGGCGAGCATGGTCACGCGCGGTACCGCCGCGGTGCTGGTCAGGTTTGCATTCAGCCGAGGGCACAGCCTTCGGATCTGCCTTCGAAGCCGTCTGGTGCAATGGGGTTGGGGCTGAGATGCCTCAGCGGGACTCGTTGAATGCGGCTTTCACGCATGGCGAGCGACCCGATGGGTCGGTGTACACGAAGGAGCGGGTGGGGTGGAGCGGCAAGGGGCACGGCCGACAGTCACAGACCAGAACCGGCTGTCGCTGGTGAAGCCGGAGATAGCCGAGACCCTCAACGAGAAGTTGTCGGGGTTCTCGGCCGATGAGGTCAGCGTCGGCTCGAACGCTATCGCCTATTGGGACTGCCCCGATGCCATGCCGGACCACATGCCCTGGCCAGCGGTCATCAACAACCGCACTGGGGGGTTCCGGAAGGCGAACGGGACCGGCTGCCCTGACTGCAAGCTGGTTCAGACCTCGGCTCAGGAGTTGCGGTTGAAGGCCGAGCTGTGCACAGTGCTGCCCCTCGAGGTTGACCGCACCTCCGTGCGGACTGACCGCACGGAAAAGGTGGACATGGTCGCTGATTCCGCGGCACCCGAGATGAGGCTCATCCTTGAGTTCGACGGCTCCTGGTATCACCAGGACAAGGGGGAGAGCGACTCCGCGAAGGCAGAGCGACTACGCCGGGACGGCTGGGTTGTGGTGCGGATCCGTGAAGCCCCGCTCGCCAAGCTCGACCCTGTCTTCGATGTCGAGGTCGGCTTCCTCGCCAGCCCGGAGGATGCCGCGGCAACAGTTCTCGACCATTTGGCGCAGCTGGGGCTCATCGCACAAGACGAAGCCGACGCCTACCGGGCGCACGGGCGCCCTGTGGCTGCTACCACTGCTCGGGAATGGATCAGGGCGAAACTCGGGGAGCGAGCCTTCCGCGTGGAGCGTCGCGCCCACGAAGAGGCGTGGAACCGAATGTACAGCGCGTTGGTGGAGTTCGAAGAGCTGAACGGCCACTGCTATCCGTCGGACGGGGAGTGGGAGGCTGAGGGAGTAGATCTTGGTCGATGGGCTCGCAAGCAACGCGGCCTACAACGGCGAGGGAAGCTTCGCGATGAGCGGCTGCGGCAGTTGGACGGGATCGCATCCTGGTCCCAACGTAGTGCCTACGAGGTCGAGTTCTGGCAAGGCTACGAACGTTACGTTGCTCACGCGCTGGCCAAGTCCACGGACGACCGTGCAGGGCGCATGCTGCAGCGCACAGCGACCATCTGGGCCAGCAATCTGCGCAGCCGACGTAAGGCGCTCCAGGACTGTGGCGAGGATCTTCCCGCCGATCAGTTGACGGCCATGGCCAAGGTGCCCGGCTGGAGCTGGACACCCTATGACGACCAGTTCCAAGCCAAGATCGACGCGCTGTGGCAGTTCTTCGCCGCAACCGGCCGGCCCATGGCGACGATCAAGCAGCAGTCAACATGGAACGGACATCCGGTCGGTGTGTGGATCGCCTCTTTCAGAACCCGACGCCAGCAGTTGGACAGCGAGAGACAGCAGGAACTTGAAGGCCTTCCCGGCTGGTCCTGGAACCCCCAACAGGAGCAGTGGGAGCGCAATCTGGGCGCGCTGCGCAGGTTCGCCGAGGACCACGGTCATACTGCACCGTCGCGCACGTCGCTGGATCCGGCCGAGAGAGCACTCGGCGATTGGAAGCGCAACAACAAACACAGGCTCAAAGGCCGCGACGACCCCAACGCGAACGCCCTGCGGAAACTGCTGAAGCAGTACGGCGAGGACATGCCGTAGAGATGCACTCCAGAGTGGGGTCAACCGGTTCCCCGGCCAACCTGAGCGGGCGTGGCCGCCGCGGCCTGCGCCGTCTGCAAGGAGCCGAACCGACGGCCACGTTGTCCGGATTCGCTGCATACAGGCGCTACAGGTAGCCCGCCGGGCTGGCCGCGGACGGTGGAGTCCAGGAAGCTGAGGATCATGCGGACGGTGTCCCTGCTGAACCACTCAAGTCGCTGCCGCCTAGCCCCTTGCCTTTCGTCCTCTTCGACGTTCCATTGATCTGCTTCAAGGGCTTCCTGGATGTGGAAGGTGGTCTTGGCCCAGTACCGTCAACGCTGCGGGACCGCGGTCCACCGGGCGTTCCTCGCCTCCGTCCGCCTCCTCGGGGAAGGCGGCTGCCCGACATCGCGGCCGGCGTGATGTACGAAGGCGACCACCGGGCACATGGATCACCCGGCAACGGCGCAACTGGACCGCTCACCAAAGAACAGCAGCAGCGGCTGACCACGCTCGGTATCACACCCGCAGACCGTCCCGCCCCAACCGCTGCCGGCAAGAGCGCCGGGAAGGCGTATAGGAAGCCATCAGCAGCCTTCCAGCGGGGCCGTTGCAGCCCCTCGCTCAATACATCGCCCGCGAAGGACACCACAGTGGCCCGGACGGTGCACTACTACACCGCCGAGCACTTCATGAGGCGCACCTGAGGCCACTTCCGGGAGCCCGCCCCCGACATCCTCCGCCCGATAGACCGGCCTCAGTTCCCTGACCCGCCTCTTGATCACCGCATAGGAACGAGTCCAGCCGATCCGTTCCGCGATCACCGTCGCCGGCATCTCCGGGAACCGCTGCAGCAGGTCCCTGATCTGCGGTTCGACCGCATCCACGATCGAACCCCTCGGCGCCCGCTGGTACTTCGGAGCCGCTTCGCTGTTCAAGGCCCGCCGAACCGTGTTCCTCGAGATCCCCAGATGCCTCGCGATCGCCCGGATCGGCATCTGCTCAGCCCGGTGCAACCGGCGGATCTCCGCCCAGTCCTCCACGTCGATCACCCATCCTCCCGGCCTGACTCAACGAGCCAGACCCTCGAAGGGGGTCAATTCTCAAAGTCCAGGACTGGTCCACTTTTCGAAGACCACCGACACGCCCGCACCTCCTGCGACAAGACCACCTGCCAGCGCCACGGTGGCCACACCCCGGCCCAACTGCTTGTTCAACGTTCCTCCCCAATTTCTCGACGCCGCTTCCCGGCCGGGAGCGGCCCGCTGGATCGGACGAGGGCGACATCACCGACCAGTGTGCACCACTCATCCGAGATACCCGGCCCCCGTCGACATGGCTGTCAGACGCCCGGCCACACACCAGACTTCCGGACCGGCTCGTTGTTGCGCAGCCCCGTAGCGCCGCATGCAACAAACGTCCGAGCCACTGGTGCGCATTCGTGGCGCCGCGCCTACCAGGGCAACACGGTCCGGGTACTCGCCCACTCGGCCGACGTGCCCTGGGGATGTCTGCAACGCGACCTGACCGACACCGACGACCAATCCGCGCCCGAGCACGGCCAGCCAGACCCTGACCGCCATCCTGCGCGCGTGCGCCGGCCACTACGCCGCACGCTGCGACTTGGCCCACCTCCAGCACGCGGCCCGTCGCCACGACACCCCGCAACTGCTGAAGTGGCTGGACGCGATGATCTCGCCCGCCGAACGGGCACAGGCCCGCCGGCTGGAGGAGGCCGACGCCCACCGGTTCCAGGCCGCCCGCAGTCCAGGCGCCTGGTGGACGCTGGCGTGCTGGTTCGCCGATCGCCCGCACCCGGTACTCGCGCTTCTGCCGGCACCGGACCGCGAGAGCCTGGCCACCGCGCCGAGTACCTGCCGAAGTGGGCCGAGATCAGCAGGAGCGCAGCCAACGAGGAGGACCGCCGCCTGACGCTCTTCCGGTCGGAGTACGAGGGGCTGACCCAGCCCACCGCCGCGCCCCAGAGCGGAGAGCGCGCTTACTTCGTGGTCGGTCAGTGGACGGGCGGGGGCGACGTCGACATCTGGCACGTGGAAAAGGCCCCCGCCGATCCGGGCGAACGGGCCGACGTCCACGAACAGCACAAGGAGGACGCCGAAGAGACCTTCGGCAGCGTCGACGTCGTCTACGCCGCCAGCCCGCAGGCCGCAGCCGACCAGGCCCGCAGGGAAGCGCGAGAGACCAACGAACGCATCCACCCCGAGTTCACCCGCCCGTAGGCCCCGCCCCAGTCCTGCCCCTGATTACAAGGAGAGACGACCCGTGGCAACGTTCACCCACGCACCCCGGAACGCTGCGCCCAGCTGGGCCGCGCCCTCACCGTTGCCGGCCTCACCTGGAGCAACAACGGCCGCCAGGACGACCCCCAGTACCTGGACTACACCGTCACCGACCCGGAGGGCACCCTGGTGGTCGTCGAGGTGACCTCGTGCGCCGCGAACCTAAGCAGCGCGACCGAATCGAGAGGCGCCGCGCCCACGCCGGTCAGCATCCTCGTGTACCTGCCCATCGACTGCGACACGTGCGAGGTAGTCGTCCACTCCGCCGGTCGGCGTCATGCTGGACACCGAGTGGCTCAAGGACTGGGTGTGCTGACGCTCATGCGTCCTTTGTCCGCGTCGCGAGTGCCTGTCACGGGTCGATAGCATTCCGCCGTACAGATTGCGGATGCGTGATGACAAGGCGTGACGGTGTCATTCAGCGCGTACCTGCACTCCGGCTCGAAGGACATCCGATCATGGCCCATATCCTCCAGGTCGTCGAGGTGGACGAGCCTGCCGAGCAGAGGAAGCCGTCGGCGGTTGCGCCGGCTACCTCAGCCGCGCTCAGCGTATGCGAGGCCGTCTTCCTGCCCGGAGATCCGGCCAGGGAAGGCCGTGTGGCGTTCTGGCGGGCGGACGGCGGGGAAATGCCCGACTGCGGTGTGGAGCCGGAGGAGCTCACCGTCGTGCGGCCGCACGGGCACGGGATCCGGCGGCGGAGCGTGAGCGCGGTGCTGCTGCCGGTCGCGCAGGCGGTGCCCGTACTCACCCGCGCTCGCGCCTTGGTGCAGAGCGGCAACGCCTCCGTTTCCGCTGCGTTTTGGGGAGCAGGGGCCCTGATCGCGCTTCAACTTGCCGCGCGGGGGCGGCTGCTGCCGGGGCTGAGCCCCACCGGGTTCGACGCCTGGCGGCTCGGTCCGCTGGACGGCGACGACGTGCGCCGGATCCGCGACCTCGCGGCGGCGATGCCGCCGGAGGCGCGCGCGGTCCCACTGCCGGGCTCGTCGCCCGTAGCCCTGCCCGCCGCCGAGCCGCTGCTCCGCGCCTTTTTGGACGCGGTCGCGGACGGCCTGCCGCGCTGCCCGGCAGCACGCCACCTGGTGGCCGGTCCGGCCTTCGCCGCTCGGATGCCGGTGCCTATCCCCGAACAGCGTGAGTGGGCGGCCGAGGTGGCCGCCGGGATGGACGCGGGCGTGCGCGTCTCCCTGCGTCTGGAGGAAGACAGCGACGCGTGGGACGGCGGAGACTTCGGCGACAGCGGCGGCGCCGGGCCAAAGTTCCGGGCTGTGGTGCAGGTGCACAGCCTCGCCGACCCCACCCTGCTGGCAGATGCGGCCGAGCTGTGGGCCGGGGCTGCAGCCGCTCCGGAGCAGTTCGGCGCCCGTACCCGTATCGACGCGCTGCTGGCGCTGCGCCGCGGCGCGAAGGCCTGGCCGCCGCTGTCGCGCCTGCTCTCCGCGGCCGCGCCCGATGTGCTGCAGCTCGCCGACGACGAGCTGCTGGACCTGCTCGGCGACGCCGCGGAGCGGCTGAACGCCGCCGGAATCCAGGTCCACCTGCCAAAGGGCCTGGCGAAGGAGCTGACCGCGACCGGCCTGCTGGAGCCGCCCCGGCGCAAAAAGACGCAGTCGGACCTGGAGACCTTCCTCTCCTCCGGTCAACTTCTGGAATTCCGCTGGCAGGTGGCGTTGGGCGGGGAGCCACTGACCGAGGAGGAGATGGACCGCCTCATCGAGGCGCACCGCCCGGTGGTGCGACTGCGCGACCAGTGGGTGGTGGTCGACCAGACGCTGGTCCGAAAGGTCCGCAAGCAGCGCGGCCGCGAGCTCACCGCGATCGACGCCCTGGGCGCGGCGCTGACCGGCAAGGTAGAGATCGACGGCACGTCCGTACCGGTCACCGCGGGCGGCGCCCTGGAGCAATTGCGCGCGCGGATCGCCGAACCGGAGGCGGGCCCGGACGCTGCATCGGCCACCACCAGCCAACCCGCCATGCTCGCAGCCACCCTGCGCGACTACCAGCTGCGGGGCCTGATCTGGCTGGACCGGATGACCTCCCTCGGCCTGGGCTGCTGCCTCGCCGACGACATGGGCCTCGGCAAAACGATCACCCTGATTTCGCTCCACCTGCGCCACCACGAGCGAGCGGCCCACGGCCCCACCCTGGTGATCTGTCCGACGTCCCTGCTCGGCAACTGGGAACGCGAGGTGCAGCGCTTCGCACCCGGCATCCCCGTACGCCGCTTCCACGGCCCGGGCCGCACCCTGGACGACCTCGCATCGAACGCCTTCGTCCTCACCACGTACGGCACCCTGCGCCGCGACGCGGCGCTCCTGGCCGAAACCGCTGTGCCGTGGGGCCTGCTCGTCGCGGACGAGGCGCAGCACGTCAAGAACCCGTACTCCGACACCGCGGGGATACTGCGCACCGTCCCCTCCGCCGGGCGCATCGCACTGACCGGCACCCCGGTTGAGAACAACCTCTCCGAGCTGTGGGCCCTGCTCGACTGGACGACACCCGGCCTGCTCGGCACGCTCACCGCCTTCCGCGACCGCTACGCCCGCGCGGTCGAGGCCGACGGCGACCAGGAGAGTGCGAACCGTCTCGCCCGCCTGGTCCGCCCCTTCCTCCTGCGCCGCCGAAAGTCCGACCCCGGCATTGCCCCCGAGCTGCCGCCCAAGACCGAGACCGACCAGAGCGTCTCGCTGACGAAGGAGCAGGCGTCCCTGTACGAGGCGCTGGTGCGCGAGTCGCTGGCGGCCATCGGCCAGGCGGACGGGATGGCCCGGCGCGGCCTGGTGATGAAGCTGCTCACCGGCCTCAAGCAGGTCTGCAACCACCCGGCGCAGTACCTGAAGGAGAAGAACGCGAAGCTCGTCGGCCGCTCCGGCAAACTGGAGCTGCTCGACGAGCTGCTGGATGCGATCGTGGCCGAGGACGGCTCGGTGCTCGTCTTCACCCAGTACGTCGAGATGGGCCGGCTGCTGGAGCAGCATCTCGCCGCCCGCGGCACCGCAGCGCAGTTCCTGCACGGCGGGACGCCGGTGAAGCAGCGCGAGGAGATGGTCGACCGCTTCCAGCACGGCGAACGGCAGGTCTTCCTGCTCTCCCTCAAGGCCGCCGGCACCGGCCTCAACCTGACCCGCGCCGGCCACGTCATCCACTTCGACCGCTGGTGGAACCCGGCGGTCGAAGACCAGGCCACCGACCGTGCGTACCGCATCGGCCAGACCCAGCCGGTGCAGGTGCACCGCCTGATCGCGGCGGGGACGGTCGAGGACCGGATCGCGCAGATGCTCAAGCAGAAGAAGGGGCTCGCGGACGCCGTGCTGAGCCATGGCGAGGCGGCACTCACCGAACTCTCCGACGCCGAACTAGCCGAACTGGTAACGATGCGCCACAACACCACGCCTTGGAGCACAGACCGTCAGCGCACCACGAGGGGAAGCCGCACGTGAGCCCGCGCCCGACGAAGCCCATGCAGCAGGCCCAGGATCAGCTCGCCCGTACTTTCCCTCCCTTCCCTCCAGCTCCCGGCCGCCGGGGCGGTTTCGTCTCAACCTGGTGGGGCCAGGCGTGGGTATCGGCGCTGGAGGAGTGCTCACTCGATTCCGGCCGCCTCACCCGCGGTCGCACCTACGCGCGGCGCGGATCCGTGGGCGAGATGACCGTGGCCCCCGGCCGGATCAGCGCCCCGGTGCAGGGCAGCAGGCCGCGGCCCTACCGGGTGTCATTGGCGATCCCCGTCCTCAACGACCCGGAATGGGACCGGCTCCTCAACGCGGTGGCGGCGCGCGCCGGGCACATCGCCGCACTGCTGGACCGCGACATGCCCACCGAGCTGGTGCAGGACGCGCTGAAGGCCGGCGTACGGCTGCTACCGTCCGCCAACGACCTGGAGCCGTCCTGCTCCTGCCCCGACTGGGGCTACCCGTGCAAGCACGGCGCCGCGCTGTGCTACCAGGTCGCACGCCTGCTGGACGAAGACCCCTTCGTACTCCTGCTGATGCGCGGCCGCAGCGAACAGCAACTGCTGGACGAGCTCGCCCGCCGCAACGCCGCCCGCGCGGCATCGCAGGCGACAGCCTCGGCATCAACGTCGGTTCCGTCCCCGCGCACTCCCACCCCACCCACAGGTACACCGGCCCGGGAGGCCTTCGCGGCGCGCGCCGACCTGCCACCGCTGCCCGAACCGCCGCCCCTGCCCGAACGCACCGGGCACCCGCCCGTCTTCGAGGCGTCCCGGCCCGCCGAACCAGGCATCGCCCCGCAGGCGCTCGAAAGCCTGGCCACCGACGCAGCCGAGCGCGCCCGCCGCCAACTCGCCGCCGCGCTGGCGAACGACACACCACCGCCTTTGGCTGACCTAACGGAGTGGCAGGACGCTGTGCGCATCGCCGCCGAGCACCCACAGACAGAGGTCTTCACCCGGATCGCCGAGAGCACCGGCCGCCCGCTGATCGAGCTCGCCCAGGCAGTACGGGCCTGGAGTTACGGCGGCACGGCCGCACTCGCGGTCCTGGAGGACCCCTGGACCCCGGACCCATCCGTACTCACCCGCGCCCGAGCCTCGCTCGCCGAGGACTGGGCGGACGGACAGCCTCCCCAGCTGCGCGCGTGGCGCAACCGCTTCACCGTCATCGGCCGCGACCGCCAACTGCGCTACGGCCGCGACGGCCGATGGTATCCGTACGGGAAGGAAAACGGCGCCTGGTGGCCCATCGGTCAACCCGACCCTCACCCCGCCACGGCCCTCGCAGCACTGCTCGCGCCCCAAAATCACCGCTCATGACCACAACGTCACCTCAAGGGGCCCCGATCTTCGTCATACTCCCCGACGCCCAGGAGTTCTCAGGGGCAAAAGGTGTGGCGCGAGGCGGAGTTCGATGACTCAGTGCAGCTCAGCGCCGGTGTCGTTGACGATCGTAGCCAGGAAACTGCCGGATCCGCTCGACCAGCCGTTCGAAGTCCTCGGTCGCCCGTCGGCGCACGTCGGCCGCCTCTGGGTATTCGGCGAGTTCTCCGATCAGCGCCGCCGGGACGATAGAGTTCGGAGCCACAAACGTACGGCTGAGCACGGCGCAGACGTTGGCGAACTGCTCTGCCAGACGCGGGGCGGCCTTTCGCAGCTCGTCCACGTCACCCCGCAGCTCCAGCGTCTGCCTCAGCATCACACCGCGGCCGAGTTCGAGCAGCTCAACTGCGCGTTCGGGATCTCCGGCAGCAATCGCGCACGCGGCGGCATCAGCGGCGAGGAACGTGAACTGGCCCAGCCAGTGCTCCTGATCGGGGCGGCTCATCGTACGTGCAGCGAGGTACGGCAGCAGCTCGACAGCCAGGCCGAACCCGATGGTCGCCCGCCGCCAATCCTGCCGCCCCGCCTCGAGCCGCCCCAACAACTGCGCCGCCAGCACACGAAGCTGCAACTGTGCAGTGGGGGCCCGGGCTGCTTCCTCCAACGCGGCGGACGCGGCCCGCCGGTCCTCGTCCGTGTCTGAACCGTCCAACCGCTCCATGAGCACGAGCGCGAGGGCGAGCAGCGGCGTGTCGCGCCGCTGGGGGCCTCTTCGATCGCCCACCGGCACGCCTTCTCGGCCTCTGCGAGATCCTCGGGCCGACCGTTTCGTCTGTACCGGCCGAGGAGCACGATGCCCGGTTTGGCTGTGATTGAGGGCAACAGCTCGGTACTTCCTGTTGCACGGGCCACGGCAAGCGCCTTCTCCTGGAGCTGGACCGCCTCGTCTTGGTCGGCTGCCTGCCCCGAGTGCGGGGTGTTCGCGACCCCGGTGAAGGGCTCCGCGACGACCCGGCCCCGCGATCTGCCGTACGGCGAGAGCGGGCTGGAGTTCCACTGGCACAAACGCCGCTGGTGGTGCCGGGAGCCCGGCTGCCCGCGCCGGTCCTTCATCGAGCAGATCCCGCAGCTACCGGCCGACGCGCGGATCACCATGCGGCTGCGCGGTGCCGCCGGGCGGCGGATACGAGACGCCGCCTCCACCGTCATCCAGGCCGCCCGTGACCTGCACCTGTCCTGGCCCACCGTGATGGACGCCTTCCGCACCGCCGCACACGAGGTCACCCAGGCGCCGCTGCCCGAGGTGAGGGTGCTGGGCATCGACAAGACCCGGCGCGGAAAGCCGCGCTGGGAACAGGACCCCGCCACGGGCAGGTGGATGCTGACGCGCGATCGGTGGCACACGGGGTTCGTCGATGCGCTCGGCGCCGACGGCCTGCTCGGCATGCGCGGCCTGGAGCTGGCCCCGGCACACGGATGCTAGCCGCCGAGCGGGTGGCAGACGGCGCGCGCCCCGGAGCCGGTCGGCTTCGGTGCGACGCTGGCCGTGCCCCGAGACTGCACAACCTCCTTCTGGCGCCGCCCCGTTCGCTGGCGGAGAGGTCACCGCGTGTCTGGGCTGAAGGCCTTGCGTATAGATACGCTCAGTCGCGGGTCTGTCGCAACGCGGTGTGCTCGAGGGGGCTGGCATGCTAGATGAGTCGTTGATTGCGTTGGCGTCAGCAGCCGGGGCTGCCGTGGCCTCCGCGGCTGGCACCGATGCCTGGCAGGCCCTGCGCCAGCGCGTGGCCGGGATCTTCGGCCGTGGGGACGGGGCGGAGGAGCGGACCCTCCTGGAAGGACTGGACAGGTCCGTCGTCGAGTTGGAGCGTGCTGGATCCGAGGAGAGGGAGCACACGCGTACGAGGATGGTGGCGGCCTGGCAGACTCGCTTCCGCCATCTCCTGGAGCATGTCGCCGACGAGGAGCGTGCGGAGGTGGTTCGGCGTCTCGATGAGGTTGTCGGGAACGGCCAGCACCTGTCCGGCGGAGCTTCTGCCGGTGACGGTGGGCTCGCAGTCGAGGGCACGGTCGGTATCCGCGCCGACCGGGGGTCGGCTGCCGCGGGCGTGATGGGCGACGTGAGGATCGGAAATCCTGAGCAGGCCGGGCTCGGCACACAGCCGAGGCCCCCCGTGGTCATGCCGGCCATCCCTCACCCCACCGGCCTTTCGATCAGTGCGCACCACCACAGCGTTGCCGCCCACAGCATCAACCGGTTCGACTACTACGCAGCGCCACGAGCGCCGATGTCGTGGCCGCATATCGCCGGCGTGATTCCGCGACAAGCGGAGTGCTTTCAGCATCGTGACGCGGTGGAGGCGCTGGAACGCGCAGTAGCGGATGGCGGCACCGCGGTTCTGTGTCAAGTTCTTTCCGGAACGGGGGGCGTCGGCAAGACCCAACTGGCAGCGCATTATGCCCGCCGTTCATGGCGAGACAGGGCTGTGGACCTCCTGGCCTGGATCACCGCCTCGAGCCGTGAATCAATTGTCAGCTCCTACAGCCGGCTTGGGGCAGACGTTGCGGCAGCGGACTCCAGCGACCCCGACCAGGCCGCCTCCCGTTTCCTCGCGTGGGCCGAGACGACCGATCGCCGATGGCTGGTGGTGCTCGATGACCTGGCCGACCCCGCTGACCTCCGTGGCCTTTGGCCGCCCGCCAACCCTCAGGGCCAGGTGCTGATCACCACACGCCGCCGCGACGCGGCGCTCCGCGGCCGAAGCCGCGTCCGCATCGACATAGGTCTGTTCACCCCCAATGAGGCGGCGAGCTATCTCAGGGCCCAGCTGGCCGCGTTGGGGCGCAGCGACGACCCGGTGCAGATCGCGGGGCTTGCCGCGGACTTGGGCCATCTGCCTCTCGCTCTTGCTCAAGCAGCCGCCTACCTTGTCGATCTCAGTATGGGCTGTGCGACCTATCGCGCGCGACTCGCCGATCGAACCCGGCAGCTCGCCGACCTGGTTCCGGACGACAGCGGCCTGCCCGACGACCATCGTGCGGCCCTGCAAGCCACGTGGTCCCTGTCGGTCGAGCACGCGGACCGGCTTCGTCCTTCCGGACTGGCCCGCCCCATGCTGCACCTCGCCAGCATGCTGGATGCCAACGGCATTCCTGTGACCGTGCTGACCAGCCCTCCAGCCCTGGGCTACCTGAGCGACCACCGATCTGTGGGAACCAGCGGGCAGTCCGGCTCGGCCAGTGCGGAGGACGCGGCCGCAGCACTGCGATGCCTGGACAGGCTCAGCCTGGCGGATCACACGACCGACAGTCCCCATCAGCGAGTCCGTGTCCACGGTCTCATTCAGCGGACCACTCGTGAAGCTCTGCCGTCTGCCGTACAGGACACCCTCGTGGTCACGTGTGCGGACGCACTCACCGCCGTGTGGTCCATGGAAGAAGGCGACTTTACCCTCGCTCAGTCACTGCGCGCCAACGCCGAAGCACTGATCTCTCATGCGGGTACTGCATTATGGCAGGCTGGCTGCCACCCGGTGCTCCTCCGCACCGGCCAGAGCCTGGGTGTAACAGGCTTGGCCGGCGCGGCGCGTACGTACTTCCAGGATCTCTACAACGCGGCGTGCCGGTACCTGGGGCACGACCACGCGGACGCATTGACGATCCGGCACCACCTGATCACGTGGCAGGCTGCGACCGGCGATCTGATCAGCGCGAAGGCCGGCTTCGCCGACTTGCTGGCCGATCGGGTACGTGTGCTCGGCCCGCACCATCCCGACACCCTGGCCGCCCGCGGCGACGAGGCCGCCTTGCAGGGTCGCGCGGGTGACCCATCCGGAGCCGGAGAGGCCTCCAAAAGGGTTCTGGAGGATTCGTTGCGGATTCTCGGCCCCGAGCACAGCCAGACTCTCACCGCTCGACTGAACGTGGCCCATTGGACGGGAGAAGCCGGCAACCCCGCCGAGGCCGTGACAGCGTGCGAGCAGTTACTCGCCGACACGTCGCGGTTTCTGGGACCGGACCATCTCAAGACTCGAGCCGTCCGCCTCCACCTGGCTGTATGGAGAGGTGAAGCCGGAGATCCTCTCGGGGCCGCGTCCGACTTCGAGGGGCTCCTGGCCGATCAGCTAAGACTCCTGGGAGCCGACCACCCGCAGACGCTGAGCACCCGCCACGATCTGGCTCGATGGCGTGGGAAAGCTGGGGATCCTGACACGGCTGTATCCGACTTCGAGCGGCTTCTGGCCGATCAGCTGAGGGTGCTGGGTCCGGATCACCCCGACACGCTGACAACCCGTCACGACCTGGCCTCCTGGCGAGGGGAAAGCGGCGACGCGCACAGCGCGGTGAGCGAACTGGAGGGGGTCTTGGTTGATCGTCTCAGTGTGCTGGGCCACGACCATCCGGACACACTGACCACTCGTGCGAACCTCGCCTATTGGCGAGGAAAGGGCGGAGATGCATCAGGTGCCTTCGTCGCCACGTCGGAACTGCTGGCCGACAGGCTTCGCGTCCTCGGCCCGGATCACCCCGACACGCTGACAACGCGCCACAACCTCGCACAGTGGAGGGCCAAGACAGGCGATGCCGCAGGTGCTGTCGTCGCGGAGACAGAACTACTGGCTGATCGGCTGCGCGTGCTCGGGCCCGAGCATCCTCACACCTTCTCGGCCCGCCATCATCTCGCCCAGTGGATCGGCCAGGCCGGTGACCCTGCCGGCGCAACGGCGGCTCTCGCCCAGCTACTCGCCGATCAGCTCCGCGTGCTCGGTCCACAGCACCCCGCAACCCGGGCGACGGAGGACAGTCTCGCCTGCTGGAGGGTGGAGGAGGGGCGCCAGCCCACCAACCGGACAGGCCCCGGTCCGTCAACGGGAAGCTCGAACAACCCGTGACCTCTGAGAGGGCGGTATGTAAGGTTTTGCCTGATATCTGGCTCTGCCATGGGATTGGCGTGCAGGTCAGGGCTGTGAACGAGCGCCGGTTGCATGGCGAGGACGAACAAATCGACTCGGGTTCGGTCTGGTGGGCGTGTTGCCGCGGCCGGTGCCCCTGGGGCATGGGATCGAGTCAGAGGGCTGTCCCAGCCCGGGCTCTGCGACATACTGCGGTCATGAGTGGAGAGGAATCGGCGCGGCTGGCGAGAGCCCTCATCGAGTTCCGTGAAGCTGAAGGCATCTCGGAGCGTGAACTCGCGCGCCGCACCTGGCTGAGTGAGGCGACCATCAGGACCTTCGAACGCGACCGTGGGGAGCTGCCCACCCCGACCGGTGCCCGAAGCTTCGAGGAAGTCCTCGGCTGGGCTCCGGGCAGCATCAAAACCACGCCGTCCGAGACGATGGGCCGTGACCCATCGGCCGACTCGGCCATGGACCTCGAGTAGGCGCGCTGGTCAGAGCTGGCTTCCGGGCGATTGCGGTCGTGGCCTGGTGAACAGTCCCGGCTCGGTTTCGGCCAGGATTCCGCGCCTGGTCAAACGCTTCAGCTTGATGCGGACGTTGTTGATGTTGTTCGGTGCGAGGTTCAGGTCCATCGCCTCGCACACGTTGCGCGCTCGCAAAGGGGCGTCGGCTTCGGCGAACACGGCCATGATCTGCTGGTAGGCGGGGCCATCCGGCAGGGCCGCAGCCGGCTCTGCCGGTGCCAGGGGCGCCTCGTCGGTCAGTTCCAGGAGCGTTTTGCGGGTGATCGCGATGTGTTCAGCGGCCTGGGCGAGTCCGTCCAGCAGCGCGGTCAGCTGCACGATCTGCTCGTGAGTGGCCCCCGCTTCCACGGCGATCTGCCGCTCGCGGACCTCCAGGCGGGCCAGCAGGGCGCCGAGGGTCTGCTGCGGGTCGCCGCTCACGCGCCGCGCCAGGCCAGGGCGGAGGTGCCCGTCAGTCGACGGGCCATCACGTCGCTTATCGCCCAGTACACCCGTGACTCGGCGGAGGCCGGGCGGTGTTCGTAGTCGCGGACCAGCCTGCGGTGGAGCATCAAGATCCCGTTGGTCTGCTCGACTCTCCAGCGGATCGGTTGCGGGACGAAGCCGCGGTCGGCCGGGTTGCGCTCGACGATCTCCACCGCGATACCCAGGCCGACGCCGTGGTCAACCACGGTCTTCTTGAACCCCTGGTCCACCAGGGCCTTCGTCACCGTGGAGGTCCCGGCGGCGACCTTGTCCAGCAGCGCGGTGCCGAAGACGTTGTCGTGTACGGAGGCGGCCAGCACCACCACAGCGACCACCAGGCCCAGCACGTCAACGGCCAGCCCGCGCTTGCGGCCCGGTACCTTCTTCGAGGCGTCCCGCCCGGTCGTGGCCGCGGGCACTCCGACGGCGGCATGGAGACTCTGCGTGTCGAGCACCACCAGGCTCGGGTCGGCTAATCGCCCCCGGCCCTCACGCACCTGCCAGCGCAGCAGATCGTGGATGACCTCGTCGGTGCCGTCGTCGCGCCACTTATAGAAGTAGTACTTCACCGCGCCGGGCGGTGGCAGGTCGTGCGGCAGGTAATCCCACTGGCAACCGGTACGGGACTGGTACAGCAGAGCGTTGACGATCTCCCGCATCCCGTATCTGCCCTGATGGCCGCTGACAGAGGGGTGCTTGGCCTTCCATCCAGTGGTCACCGGCTCGATCAGTGCCCAGCGTTCGTCGGACAAGTCGCTCTTGTAGGGCCTGCGTTCGCTCACCCTGCCACTGCAACACGGACAGACCCGTCGGCCGGCCAGGAGCTCCAAAGCCACACGATCAGGCGACACCGAAACGGACATCAGAAGCCGTATCTCAACCGATCATGGAACGTGCAGGTCGAACAGGTTTCCCGCCGGGGTGATCTTCCCGGTGTACGCGCATGAAGGCAGGGCCCC
>NZ_JBVHLX010000035.1:0-34734 GCF_055558775.1 Streptomyces sp. NPDC025638
CCCCATTCACGCGCCCCTGACCAGCAGGATCCGTCTCGCCGCCTGCCTCCGACCGAGTGATCGACGCAAATTCCCTCGAATTGGGCAACAGGGTCTCTCGATGAAGTGGAAGACCTCGGCGCGGGCGGTGGTCCGGTCGGGCCAGGTGCGGGTACCGATCTCCTCCTTGAGCAGAGCCCAGAAACTTTCCACGGCGGCATTGTCGAAACAAGAGCCGGTACGTCCGCAGCTCTGCCGAAGCCCCAACTCACTTATTTGTCTGCGGAATTGGGTCGATGTGTATTCGCTGCCGCGATCGCCGTGGATCACGCAGCCGGGCTCCAGTCCGCTGCGGCGGTGGGCCATGTCGAGAGCGTCGGCGACGAGTTCGGCGCGGTGGTGGTCGGCCATGACATAGCCGACGACCTCGCGGGTGGCCAGGTCCAGCCAGCAGGCGAGGTAGAGCCAGCCCTCGGCGGTGGGCAGGTAGGTGATGTCGCCGACCAGCTTGGTGCCGGGGCGCTCGGCATGGAAGTCGCGGCCGATGAGGTCCGGGGCCGGCTTCGCCTTCTTGTCCGGCCGGGTCAGCGAGCGGTGCTTGCGCCGGGTGACGCCGCGGATGTCGCGTTCGCGCATCACGCGGGCTATGCGCTTACGGTTCACCCGCTGCCCCGGGCGCCGAAGTTCGGCATGGATACGCGGGACGCCATAGGTCTTTCGGGAGGCGATGTGCAGCACAGTGATCTCGTGCGCGAGCGCATCGTCGGCTGCCTGGCGCCTGCGGCGGGCGGCCTCGCCATCGCGCCAGGCGTAGTAGGAGGAGCGGGCCACGTGCAGCACCCGGCACAGCAGGCTGATCGGGTAGTTCGCCTTCTCCGCATGGATGAACCGGTATAACTCGCTCACCGGTCGTTCTCCTTCACGAAGAAGGCGGTTGCTTTTTTCAAGACCTCGATCGTCTGCTGCTGTTCGCGGTTCTCCTTGCGCAGCCGCTTGAGCTCCTCGCGCTCGGCGCTGGTCAGCTCGCCGGGGACGCCCTCTCCCCGGTCGGCCTTGGCCTGGCGGTACCAGCCGCGCAGGGACTCGGAGCTGATGCCGAGTTCCCGGGCGACGGCGGTGACCGTCTTGCCCGAGGAGTCGACGAGCGCGATCGCGTCCCGCTTGAACTCCTCGGTGTACCGCTTTGTGTACTTGCTTCCCACCTGGTGCTACTTCCTCTGGAACCTCAGGTCCCAGTCTCCAGGTGTCCACGATCAAGGGGAAGCTTCAGCCACCGGCTTCCCCATCCGGGCGGCGCGGGCTCGGACGTCGGCGGCCTGTTCGGCGGCTTCGGCGTTGCCGTCTTCGACGGCGATGCGCTCCAGCAGCAACCCTTGCGGTCGTAGACGGCGGCGTGTTCGGCCGGACTGGGCGTCGTGTGCGGTCAGGTGCTGGATGGCGGCCAGGACCTGGTTCATCTCCTCCACCGTGGTCAGCGGCGGCAGGTGACCGGTGACCGGGTGGTCGTCGCGCCGAGCGGAGGGCACGTGCTCAAGGTCTGTCGCCGGTCGAGGCTAGTTCTGGTGGCTGTCCCGACGGATGATTGCGGCTGTCCCCGCACGACGCAGGCCCCCTGCCGATGGCAGGGGGCCTGCGTCGTGCGGGCTGAGGCTACCGGCGGTGTGTCGCTGGCGCCGATACCCGATGCGGTGGCGTTGTGCCAACTGGCGCCTTGCCAGGCCGCCGCCATCCGCGTACCTCATGACGAGGATGTAGCAGCACCGCCAACGCCCGCTGTCACCCCACCCTGCGCTGTGCAGGTTTACGAACGCAGCTCACCACGGGAATCGACAAGCGATGAAGCCATGTCGGCAAGATCAGCCAATTCGACATCAGCCAGAATCTCACCACCAGGCGACGATTGCACAGAAAAGCGACCGTTACCCTGCGGTTCGATGCAAATCTCACCAGCATCCCTCTTAAAGGGATCAATAGCCAACCGCAAGGCGTCGTGAGAGAAGAACGGAAACATGCCGCTCAGGCGAGAGTTTGACCGCAGCGCGGCCAGCATCTCACGATGAGAGATGTGGTTATCATCCGCCAAAAGGATGCTCCAAGCTGTTTCCGCGGGTTCGCCGCGCTCGTAGCCTTCAGCCATTTTGGAAAACTCAATGAATGGAAAGCGCTCACGCAGAGGCGCAAGGAGCACACCGCTCCGCCATGCGTCGATAACTTCTGCAATTTCTCCCAGGGCGGCTGTGCTCCCGTTTGCCCAGACGAAATCACCCTCGGCACTGTCCATGGAGATTGAAAAGGCTCTCCGGTTCAGGACCGTGCTGATTCTGATGAGTCCACGACTCGAAGCAGCCTCGGCAGTGCGATACACGCTGAGCCCTCGATCCGAGGCAGGTCGTACGTCTCCAAGGTCGAGACCACAGTTTTCCGCAAGGCGACGAAGCGCCTGAGACAGACCACCATACGTCACTAGCTCTGGGTAGTACTTTGCGTCTGGAGCTTCAGCGAAGCTAGCCATCGGCATATCCACGGCTCTCAGGCCTCTTCCACGCTGTTGGTTACGGTTCACCAGGACCCCACAATAGCCACATCTTGGAAAGGGCGGGGTCTGTCGACCAGGCTGGCTCCTCCAACGGCAGCACGTCTCCGGCTGCATCGTAGAAGGTTATCGAACTCCATGACCGTTTCCCTGAAACCACCGACTTTGCAAGCCATGCCATCTCCTGCTCGGTCGCCTTCGATCCCGTCGACATCCCTCTCAGTGCCGAACCGGTAAAGCCGCCAGCGAATCCCTTGGTATTGACGTGAATGTGAATATCATGGTCGTCGATAGCCGCCATGACCGACTCTTGCCAAGTCCTCCCGTCTGGGAGCTTACCCATGTAGTGGGTGAAGCCATTGCTAAGAGCCCACTCGACAGTCCCCATATCCTGCGCACCGAGTGCCACATCGGTACAGTTCGTGTTATGGACCAGCACCGGTGTGTCGCCCGCGACCACATAGTACGTGTGCAGGTCGTCAACGGTGAGGTTGTAGGCCGAGTGAAGCCGGTGGTAGCGGTGGACGCCGACCACTGTGACGGTCCTGCCGCTGCTGGTGCGCAGGGTCTGGCCGGACTGGAGGTCGCCGGCGTCGATCCAGCGGTGGGCGCTGGGTGACCAGAACGGGTGGTGCTGTGTGGCGGTGATCCGTGCGTCGCCTGCATCGATCGTGATGTCGGCGAAGTCGGTGTCGTCCGGCGTGTAGATGGTGCGGGTGACGGTGTGGCCTTCGGTGCGGCCACTTTCGGGATCGGTGGCAAGGACCGCGTCGTCGACCCGGACATCCTCGATCTGCTTGGTCGTGCCATCGGCCATCACCACGCGTGTGGTGCCGGGGAAGCTGTTGCGCTCGCACGCCTTGGCAAGAGCCTCACTGGCTTTGGCGGCGATGCCAGCGATGGCTTCGTCGGAGAGGTTGAGGGCGCGCAGGGCCTTCCAGGCGTCGGCGAAGCCAATGCCGGTCCTTGCGGCGGCGTCCACTGCCTTGACGGCGTCGGCGAGCGCGGCCAAAGGCTTCTCGAGCGGGATGAACATGGCTGCGGTCCAGGCGCATGCCGTCTTCGACCCGTGGAAACACTTGACGGCGTCGCCGAGGATCACCTCGTACAGGATGCTGCCGAGGGTGTCACCGAAGAGGTTCTGCCAGCCCAGGCGGGTGATGTCACCAGCGCTGAAGTGGTGTTCCCAGTCGACGTCCTTGGCCGTCACCGTTTTACGGTCGAGCCACTTCCACGCCGATTTGGGGCAGCCCGTGGGGGTTGCCAGGGCGCTGTCGTCGGTGCACAGGTAGAAGTCGGCGACCACATTGACGGTCACCTTGTATTTGACGTCACAGCCGTTGAGGGTGAGGGTGCATTCCTTGAGCTGCGTCCCGGAGACGATCTCCGACTTCTTTTCGTCGACGACGTAGAAGACGCCCTCGATGTCAGTGGCGCCACCCGTGGAGACCTGTTTGTTGGCTTCAGCCGCTTCCGCTTCCGCGGCGGCTTGTTGCGCTTCCTTGGCGTACTTGTCGGCGTCCTTGGCGGCCTGTTCGGCCTCGGTGGCGGCCGCGTCGGCGCGGTCGGCGGCGGCGCGGGCGTCCTTGGCGTCCTGTTCGGCCTGGGTGGCTGCGGAGCGGGCTGCGGCCGCGTCGAGTTCTGCCGTGTCGGCGGAGTCGCGGGCGTCCTTGGCGTAGCCCTCGGCGTTGCCCGCCGCCTTGTCGGCTGCTGCCGCGTCGTCGGCTGCCTGCTTGTCGTACTCGATGGTGCGGGCCAGTGATGCCTGCGCCGCTGCCGCGGCCTTGGCGGCGTCGGCGGCGTAGCCGAGGGCGTCCTTGGAGTAGGTGCGGGCGTCGGCGGCGTACTGGGCGGCGTTGGCGGCGTGTTGGTAGGCCTCCTTGGCGTCGCCCTTGGCCTGGTCGGCGAGGTTCTTGGCGGCCTGGGCCTCGGCAGCGGCGTTCTTGGCGTGGGCGTCGGCGACGGCCTGCTGCTGCTCGGCGATGGACTTCGAAGCCTGTCCGGTCAGTACGACCAGGCCGGCCGCCGAGTCGGTGTCGACATAGCGCGATCCGAGCTGGATCGCGTCGTTGGCCGGGTTGGCAACCTGCTTGGCCGCTTCTCCGGCGTCCACGGCTGCCTGCGCGGTGACATGGGCGAAACCGGCGGCCTTCGCCGAGGCGGCAAGGGCCTTGGCGGCCTCCGCGTTGGCGGCGTCGGCCTGGGTCTTGGCCTCCTTGGCGTGCTGTTCGGCCTCGTCGGCGAGCTTGACCGCCGTCTTGGCCTCGGTGGCGGCGTCCTGGGATGCCTTGATGGCGTCGGCTGCCGCGCTGGTCGCGGTCTTCACCGCCGCGTCGGCCTTCAGTTTGTCCGCCTGGGCGGTGTCCGCGTCGGAGCGGGCCCGCTTGGCGGCCGCCTCGGCGCGGGTGGCCGCGGCGTCGGCGTCGGCCGCCGCCTTGGTGGCGGCGTCCGCCTCGGAACGGGCCTTCGTCGCGGCGGCTTCGGCGTCGTCGGCGGCCTTGTCCGCGTCGTTCGCGGCAGCGCGTGCGGCGGTCGCCGCGTCCCCGGAGTCGAGGGAGTCGGCGTAGGCGTCCTTTGCGTCGGCCTTGGCGCGGGCCGCGTCGGCCTTCTGCTTCGCGTCCCACGCGTCGTCCCGCATCGACTTGGCGTGGTCCTTCGCTGTGACCGCGTCGTCGCGCTTGCTCTCGGCGGTCTTCTCGGCGGCCTCGGCCTTGTCCTTGGCGTCCTTGGCCTTGGTCGCCTCGGACTCGGCGTTCTTGCGGTGGTGGGCGGCCTCGGCCTGCTTGGCTGCCGCGTTCTCCTTCTCCGCCTTGGCCGTCTTCTCCTCGGCCTCGGCCGCGAGCCGCTTGGCGTGGGCGTCGGCGGCGGCCGCCTTCGCGTCGCCCTCGGCCTTCACCGCGACCGTGAGCTTGGCCTCCGCGGTCTCCTTGTCCTTCTTGGCGTTGTCGCGGTGCAGCTTGGCCGCGTCCGCGGCCGCCTTGGCCTGGAACTCGGCGGCCTCGGCGGCCTTCTTGCGGAACTCCGCCTTCGACTGGGCGGCCTGCGCGAGGGCGCGCTGCGCGATGGTCGCGCTGTCCCCGGCCGAGGCACGGGTCGCGGCCTCGGCGGTCTCACCGGCCTTTTCCATCGCCGTGAGCGCAGCAGCCGCACCCTGGGTGACCTGGTCCTTCTGCTGACCGACCAGCAGACCACGGCCGCGCGGCGCGCCGTTGGTGTCCGCGATGCCGTAGGCCGCCTGCATGGCCGAGTCCGAGGTGGTGGCGGCCTTCTGTGCGGCGGTGAGCTGCGCCTTGAGTACGGCGAGCTGCTTCTTCGCACCGGCCTGGGCGTCCGTGAGGCCCTTCTTCGCCTTGTCGAACTGGGCCTTGTCCGGGTAGTCCAGCTTGTCGTCGCCGTTGTGACCGGTCGGCTTGATGTCGAACTTCTGCGCGTCGCTGCTGTTGCACGTGTACAGCTGGGCGTCGTTGCCGTTGGTGAAGGTGTGCAGGTCCAGGCACTTGCCCGTGCCGGCGTTCTTCAGGCTGGTGGCGCCGCGCAGTTCGGATGCCCAGGTCTGCGACGCGGCGGTCTTGCACGACGAGATCTGGATCTTCGTGCCGTTCGCCGTGTTGTTCCCTGCCACGTCCAGGCACTTGAGGGCGTTGACGTTCTGCAGATGAAGGCTGTCCTCGCCGCCCCAGAGCACCCACTGCTGGGCCGCACTGCCGTTGCAGGTGTACACCTGGACCGGCGTGCCGTTGTCCTTCTTGCCGCCCTGGACGTCCAGGCACTTGCCCTTCGCGGCGTGCACCTCGATGACCGTCGGGCTGTCGCCCACCCAGCCCAGGCCGCCGGGTGCCCAGTAGTCCTGCCAGCGTGTGAGGTGGTCGGCGACCCAGGAGTGGCCCAGCATGTCGCTGAGGGCCTTCGCACCCTTGGAAAGGGCGTCGACGGCGGTCTTGTTCGCGCCGATGATCTGGTTGCGCTGGGTGGCCTGGGAGGCGATCTCCTGCTGCCACTCGCCGGCCGCGGTGGCGGTGATGTCACCCAGCACACGGTCCGGATCGAGCGGGTCGCGCCAGCCGCACGCGGCGAACCGGGACTTCACGTCCTCCACGGCGATGCGGTACTCCGGCGTGCCCGGCTGCGGGGCCGTGCGCGGGAAGCCGCCGGAGGACAGGAGGATACGGGCGTCGTCGGCACCGGCGTTCGTGGAGGGACCGCCGTGCATCCACTCGAAGGCGTTGTGCTCGTCGAGCGCACGATTCCACTCCGCCTGCGTCATGCCCTTCGGGTCGGGGTCCTTGCCGTAGAGAGGACCGCCCAGATCGTCGACGGCCTTGAGGGTCTTCTCGTCGGCCTTCGGGGTGGCGTCGTTGTAGAAGCCGTCGTCGGTCTTCCAGAACCGGTCGGCGACCCAGGCCGACAGACCGGTCTGGTTGTAGAAGCTCTGGGCGCCATCGGGCGGCCAGTGGAACCCGGTGACCGTGAACCCGTCGGGAGTGGCGAGGCCGTCGAGCGGTTTGCCCCATGCGTCCCGCTGGGCGGAGAGCGCGTCCAGCTCCTTGTCGGCCGCGTCCCGGTCCTTCTTGAACGCCACGGCGAGCGGCGTCTGCTCCCAGTGCTTACGGTCGGCCAGGACGTGCAACTTGTCGGCGGGCTGGTTCAGGCCGTCCTGCGCGGTCGTGGCCATCGACGCGCCGCCGAGCCGCAGCACGTCGGCCATCAGGCACTGGTCCTGCCGCAGTTGCTCGGCGGCGGTGTCCTCGTACCAGGGGTCGGAGTCGCCCACCGGCTCTGCGCCCAGGCTGGTCAGGCCGGGCTGAACCGCGAGACCGGCCAGCACGGCCAGGGCGGCGACGGAAGTGACGGCGGAGGTGAATTTGTGTGATCTTCGTGTTCCGGGCAGCCGGAACCACGGTCTGGGGTGCAAGGAAGCATCACTTTCTTCATCGACAGGGATGCAGGCCGGGGACAACGGCCGAAGAGCAGGAAGCAGCCCCCAGTCCTACGAACGCCCGGGACCCCAGGACGGCAGGAACGACGGCATGACGATGCAACTCCTCCCCGTAAGCGGCGGTGTTCCCCCGGCCGCTCAAGAACGCGTGTCAACACGGATTGGTCATGATCCGGTCACACATGCACACCTTACGCACACATAATTTCTCGCACAACAGTTTGAGGTTCCCCCGAGACGCGAGAAGGAGTGACGTCACGTGATCCCACGCCAGTACCGCCGTGGGGCACGTCATGTCCGGCAGCCTTTCGTGAAGGCCGTCAGTTAGCCACCAGAACTGGAACCTGAGAGGTGGGGCAGGTCAACCTGTCACCCAAACCTGCATCAGACCCCCGCCGCTACATGGTCTTCCTCTGCTGCTCTCGCAGCCGACTGCCCTGGCGGCTTGGCGCCTTCCTCCACTGGGCATACGGGGCGGGTTTACTGCGGACCTCCGGAATGGCGTACCAGTTCCGTCACCGTGAGCTTCAGGACTGGCTCGCCACCCGACCTCGCCCGTAGTAGCACCGCTGCTGCTCCACCACGGGCTGGCCTGCTCCCCGGGCCGTCGGGAACAACTCTCGCCCGAGGCCGACGGCGTCGCTAGACCGACAAATGCTGTGCGGCCCAGGCGGGGACTGATTCGGCAGTCAATGAATGCGTTTCCCGTCTCGGCGTCGCTCGAGTTCAGCCGCCGCCGACATCGCGGGCAAGCTGGTTCGGACGTTGGGAGTGCGGCTCTGGGACATCGGGCGTGCCCCTTGTCGGGGCGCCTGCCCCTCAACGGCTTCACCATTCCCTTGAGGACTGGATCAAGTGAGGCGAGGAGTAGCCCCGGTCGTTTTCAGGGCTCTGTCCGCAGTTCCGTGAAGCCGGTGGCCGATACCCCTCGTTGGGCCCTCGGCATCGAGGTGCATGATCCCTGCATGGGCTCGATGCAACCGGACGTGGTTTGGCCGTTCGCCGATGGCGCGTTTCCGGAGGGACTGCTGGCCGTTGTTCAGCGGACGGTAGCCGACGGCATCCACCCGGCGCAGATGGTGATTCATGACGATGAGGACGACTGGCTCCTAGCCGATGGGCTTGGTGACCCGAACGCCGATGACGCGTCGATCGTGTGCCACCTGGGCCATGTCGTTGGTCAGGACCCCTCTATTGCAGCTCTGGCTGGCCTTCCGCCTGGCCATGTCGCTGAGCGGGCCCATCGGGATGAACCCTGGTCTATCCGTGCGTGGGCCTATGAGGATGACCCGTCCTCCTGACTCAGCGATGCTCGGTCTGGGTGAGGATGCGGGTCCGGAGGAGTTCGAACGAGGCCCTGCCGTACATCGCTCTCTTGAGCGTTTTCACCCGGTTCACGTGTCCTTCGACGACGCCAGAACTCCACAAGAGAGTGAGCCCAGCGGTGACGGCGTCGAGGTCCTGGCGGAGGAAGCCAGCGAAGCTCTGCAGCGGCTTCGGGGCGTCTTGTTCGGCCTGGCGGATCCATTCCAGCAGTAGGTATCCGCGCCGGTGGCGGACGAGATCGGCGAAGGCTCGGGCCAGGTCGCAGGCGCGGGTGATGTCCGGGCAGGCGAGCCGGACCTCCAGCAGCCGCTTGTCCTGGCTCTCGGTGAGGGTGTCGCGGGGCCGCATGATCCATGAGGTGATCTTGCGGGGGCTGGGAATGTCGGCCCGGACCGGTTCGGCGGTGCCTGCCGGCAGGGCCGCGAGGTGCTTGCGGACCACCTGGCGGCTGCCCCGGTAGCCGCGCTCGTGGATCTCCTGGAACAGGCGGGTGCCGCTGACCTGGCCCTGCGCCTCGGTGAAGCGGACATTGAGGTATGCCTTGAACGGCTCCAGCACGCCGTTGGGCCGGCGGTCGCGGGCAGAGGCCAGCAGCCCGTCGAGGTCGGTGTCGCGGAAGCGCGCACGGTCTTGCGGTCAAGGTTCAGCCGCCGGGCGATTGCGCTGATCGTCCAGCCCTTCTCCACCAGGCGGTGCACGTCCTCGTAGCGGTGACGGGTCCGCTCGATGATCTGGGTGCGCGGCAGTTCCGGCACCGGCAGCTCCATCGGGACCGACTCCGGCACCGTCGACTCCGCCTCCTGCTCGGCATGTTTGCGCAGGCAAGTGCGGTGCTGGTGGCAGGTCTTCTCCACCGCAGCAGACAGGTTCTGAAGCAGGTGCCAGCGATCCGCAACTTCCAGGGCGTCCGGGGCGGCTTCCTTGACTGCCTTGGTGTAGGCGGTGGCCCGGTCCCCGGCAGATGATCTCCGCGCCGGGATGCTCCTTGAGCCAGGCGGCGAACGTCTCCGAGGTGCGGTCGGGCAGCACGTCCACGACCCGGCCGGCCTAGGGCGTCCACGAGGACGGTTCCGTAGGTGCAGCCCTTGCGGAAGGCGAACTCGTCCACCCCCAGCACCCGCGGCGCACGGTCCGGCGGCAGCGGGGCCGTCAGCAGCCTCAGCAGCCGGGTCCGGCCTGCGGCCATCCGCAGGCGGCGGCACAGGCGGACGGCCGCCCAGCTCCACCGCGATCGACCGCAGCCAGCCAGCCGTTTTCAGGAATCCCCATCACCGGGATCTCCGTCCGCGAACAGACCGGCCGTACGCAGCGCCAGGGGCACGGCGTCAGCCGCCGGCACGAAGACGAGCCGCCAACGGTTGCGCTGCCAGCGGCGAAACACCGTGGGTAAGTAGAGGGCCAGGCCGCCGATGAAGTAGGTCTCCAACTTCGCACCCGCTCCGGCGACCAGGTGCGCCAGGGGTACCTTCCACGTGCTTCATCGCGGCCGTCAGGGTGTCCCCGGCGAGCGCGTCGCGGTCCTCCACGGAGTCCTGGATGGTCCGCCAGTCATCCAGAGTGGGATACACGGGGCGGTTCTTGGCCGCCACTTCTCGAAGATCCCGCCATCCCTGATCATCCGCTTGAGGGTGAAGTAGCCGTGGATCCACAGCCGGTCCCGTGTTGCGGAGGGGATCTTCGCAGGGCCTCCGTCGGCCAGTACTCCGGGATCCGGATCCTCGTCTTCGAACCGCTCACCCGCCGAAGAGCCGTCGTCGCCCTCATACTGCACCGGCCAGCCGACGGCCGGCTCGGAGGTACTCCACGGAGGCGTCTGCGGGACCGGGCCGTCGCCGAACAGCCAGTACTCTTCCGCCTCGTTGAACGGTTCCCCGCCTTGAGGGCACAGGTCCTTCATCCTCGGACTCCTTCTTATCGCGTGCCCTCTCTTATGTAGGAACCAGTTTTCATCCCACGTGAAATGCCGAAAGAATTGCGTGGCGCGACGACAAAGCTTTCGACCTGCACAAATGCCGCTCGATGGCGGCCCGGTGCCCCTCGGAGAGCGTGGGGGACGCCCAGCTGGAACGCGCGGGCGGTCTCTCGTGCGGCCGACGCCCGCGTGGGCTTCGCGCCCGTCCTCTTCTCTCCCATGCGTCCATCGAACGCGGCGCCGTGATCGCGGACAACGGATTCTCCCGGCGAACCCAATGCAAGGTATGCAAGATCAACTCGGCAGGCGGCTTCCCGTCGCGACGGGCTGGTGATCAGCTCCGGTGACACGCGACCAAGGGGGAACACCTGCGGCGGGGGAGGTGTACCGAGGTCCGTCTCCCGGACTTCAGGGATTCGACAAGGTGTTCCATTTATGAAGGATGGCGGGTTAGGGTCGTTCCGAACGATCTTGTATGGAGGTGCCGGGATGGAGAACGCGGCGCCCGCACGCCGGGGCCGCCCCCCGGGCCATCGGGCCGCCGAGGGGAGCTGACGAGCCGCCAGGCGGCGATCAGGTCGCCGTCACCCACGACTTGGCGGGGCATCGAGTAAACGTCCTCGACCGTCTCCTCGGCGAGCAGCGGTGCGCCGGCGGCGATCCGTCCGACGAGCGGTACATCTACCGGAGCCTCGCTCCGGCCGTGGTCGGCGACTCCATGATCGACGCGGCGATCTGTGACGGCGAACATCGTCACCGTACGGAAGATGGACAGCGCCGACCACGGCGACATCGTCGCTTCGCTGGGGGAGGACTGTGGGTGCAGCGCGATTCGTCGAGGATCGGTGCAGCTCAGCGGCTGTGCATAGGACCCTAGCTCGTGCAGCACGTGTGGTGGTATCGCTGGATCGGGCGAGTGAGAGGCCGCGCCACGTGCAGCGTGACGCCGCCTGATGGTGCCCCGACGGGTGGGGCTCGGGGGCAAGTTGGCCCTCGGGAGTTGCAGAGGCGTCGAAGGACTGCCGTGACGATGCTTAGAATTGTGGCGTCGTTGCCGCTGGTGGGCTCGTAGCCCTTGGTTATCCGGCATCAGCAACGTATCGCAGCCGTCGCGCTTGAGGCGCTTCCCTGTCGCCTCGCCGGCGAACATGGCGGCCACGAACGCGCCCTGTTCAGCGGTCGGTTGGGCTTGTGTGTCGTTCAGGTAGCCGTACAGATGTTGCCCTCACCAGCCATGGGGTCCCCGGTCACGGCGAGCACGACGAGATCACCAGCATTCACCTGAGCTGGGTAGTGAGCGCTGACTATCCGCAGTTACCTCGGGTCCTTTCATGCGCCGCCATGGCGGTACGGTCGGTTTGACGGCACGCCCTGCCGCCACATCAAGGACAGTTCGGCCGCGAGAGCACGTTCGCTGTCCGGGGTGTCAGGCAGCGGGAGGTGGAGGGCTTCGAGCAGATCGAAGCGGTGCAGGTCGAAGGCCGTATGGAGGCTGTCTCCGAAGGCTTGGGCGGCGTGAACTGCGCCGTGGTAGGCGATGTGGGAGACCATGAGCGGGGCCAGGACCAGGAGTAACCATGGACCTGAACGGGCCAGCAAGGCCACCGACGCCAGGCCGGTGGCGGCGGATGTGACAGAGAGTCGCGCTGCGGCATCGAGCAGGTCACGGCGGTCGTCGACGACGGCCCGGACCTGATCACTGAGCAGCGGGTGGAGCCGGGGCCACGTGACTACGGCGTCCCAGCCGTATACCGCGCCTGCTCGCTCCTCGGCGGCGGCCAGCGCGTTGCCGAGGGCCGTGGCGCGTACCGGGCCTGAGGCCGGGAAGCGGCGCCGCAGACGGGTACCTGCGGCACCTGCAGCTTGGATGTCCTGCGGGCTGGAGTCGGTTGCGACGTCTTCCACCCGCCGTTCGATGAAGCGGAGATTGTCGCGCGCCCTCGTCTGTCGGGCACGGCCCGCGTCAGCGAGGGGACGAAGGGCCTGCGGCCATTGTCCTTCCAGTAGCCGAACCAGGGCGAGCTGCAAGGGTTGGAGCATCACAGCGACGATGGTGATGGCCACTGCGAGCAGGACGAGTTCACCTGCGGTGAGCCGTTCCGCAGTCTTCCAAGCCGCTGCCCAGTGTGGACGGCCGTCGGGAGTATGGGCCCAGATAAGGGTGAGCAGATACAGCGCGGCAGCGTAGGTCGGCAGATATCCGATGAGCAGGAACCTGGCCGAAGTGGCGGTGACCTGTGGCTGAGCCAGCCCGTTGATGCTCATCCCAGGCGTTCCAGCTCGCCGTGTCCGCGCGGGCAGGCCGGCACCTCTCTCGGATCAACGTGGAGGCGGCGTACGGTCGTTGAACAGGTGGCGCACCGGAAGCGGAGGACGACGTATCGGGTGGACTCACCAGGCAGCGTGGCTGCGTCGCCGTCGCCGAGGGCGCGCACGGGCGTCAGACCCAGGCGGTTGAGATGGTCTCGGGTGGTGATGCCGATGGTGGTCTCGCCGAGGATGATGTCCACGCGGTCCAGGGCGGGTTCGGCGCGGTAGACAGTCTCCAAGATCTGGGCCGCGTCGGTCACGGTGATGTCCGGCATCAGGTAGAGGATGTCGTCGTCGGCTGTGTCTGTGGTCTCTTGCCGGGCTCTTCGGTCGAGCAGGTACTCGTAGGGCGATGGCACGATGATGACCGGTTCCTTTGCGGGGTCGCTGGGATGGGTGTCACGGGCCGACGTGAAGGTAAGGGGCCCACAAGATGGGCAGATGCGCGTTGCCGTCTTCGCGCAGGGCGCGTACGGCGGCATGTAGTGCCCGGGCCGAACCTTCGGTGGCGAGCGCGGGAGGGGTGTGCGGCGGGGGGACGGAAGGTGTGAGTGCACCGTAAACGGCGGCGGCGAGCGGGGCCGCCAATGCGTCGCTGACTGTCCAAAGCGTGGCCAGCACGTGCCGGTATCCGGCGAGATGGAGGGCGGCCGCCGGGTGGATCGCCTCGTCCGGCAGGGCCGTGCCGCCGCTTGCGGTGTCACATGCGGAGAGGTACGCGAGTTCGCTTCCGGTGAGGTGGAGGCCAGCGATGTCCACGACGGTCAGTGGCTGGTCAGCGAGCAGGAGTGCCGAGGCGGAGGGGTCAGTGGGGCGGGCGATGCCGTGGCAGGCGAAGTGCGCCCAGCGGTGCTGGGGCAGATCGGTCCGGACACGGTCATGGGTGGCTGCTGCGCCCTCGCGTAACGTGCACCGATCGGGCAGGAGCGCGGTGAGCGCTTCGATCTCACCCGCGACCTGCAGGTCGGGCACACCCGGAATTCCGGTCGGGGCCACGACCAGCATGCGAGTGTCGGCAGGTTCAGTCGGCGCGTCGGGGTGTCCCGCCGTACGAGCGCGCCGCAGACTGCTGATCGTCGGAGTATAGGAGGAGACGGCCAGGTCGTGAACGCCGGGCCGGCCCGGCTCACCCGCAGCGTGGAGGGGGAGCAGGGCGAGCGGACCGGTGGGGCACCACCAGATGCGGTCGACTGTGCCGAGATGGTCCAGAACCGGCCGAGCGACGGTGCGCCAGAGCCAGGCGAGGGTGTCGGTGAGGACTGCATTCGCGGTGATGGTGCCAGCCAGACCGGGGCCACGGTCGCGTACGGCGGCCAGGAACGCTCCCGTGCGGGCGGACGCCTCATCGGCTGTCAGCGTGGGCAGCGGTAGCAGATCGGTTCGGTGGCGGGTGAGGATGAGCGCATCGCAGCGCAGTCGGCTGACGTTGATCACGACGATCGGCCCAGCGGCGGCGGCCTCTTCGGCGCACGGGGGTTGTGCCCGTAGAAACGTTGTGAATCCGTCCAGGCCGCGGACCTCCGCAACCAGCTGGTCCCAGACTCTGGCCAGCTCCATTCTGCCTATGCTGGGGGTGGTTTGACTGCTGTCGGAGTGATCCAAGGCGGTACGGACGGTATCCAGGCGGGCCGCGAGTACTGGGTGGTGTTCGCGTAGCAGGGTCACATCGGTACGCAGGTCCAGCAGCTGAGCCCACAGCACGGTCCGGCCCTGTTCGAGGAGGGCGAGAGCGCGGTCGGCGTCGCCGAGGTCTACGGCCGTCGCAGCGGCGTCGGTGGCCAGATGGGCGAGGTCGGCAAGACGACGTTCCTGGTCGCTACGCTCCAGCCCGCGCCAGGCGAGCAGCGGCAGCAGCTCAACGCCGGCGGCGAGGGCATCGAGTGCGGCAGCGGTGTCCCCCGCGGTCCGGGCCAGCTCGGCTGCGAGCATCGAGCCCTGAATCCGGACGGTGACCGCCGAAGCGGCTGACTCGGCGGCAGCGCGTGCGGCCGTGCGTGCGGCGGCCAGGTCCGCGGGGTCACGGTCCAACGTGTGCCGTTCGGCAAGGACCTGGGCGAGTGTGTGAAGCGCGATGGCGTCAGCGTGGTCGGCGGGGGCATCGGAGGTTGCGGCGTGGGCCCAGTCGACGGCCTCGTCGAGGTCGGCGTGTTCACCGGAGAGGCGGTGCCGCTGTAACAGCGCGGCCGCCAGGTTGGACTGGTGGCGTCGACGGGCCAGATGGGCCGGGCCGGTGAGGTTGAGCGCGCCGCGCCAGGCGTCGATGGCGGCGTCGAGGTCGGCGCGCACGGTCTCGTCGGCGTTGGGGCCCGCCGGACTGGTGGCCGCGTGGCGAAGTTCGAATCGGGTATGAAGGGCGAGTGCGAGATTGGACAGGACGGAGGGGCGCGCCGTCAGAGGGGTGGCAGGTGCGTCACTGGCCAGGCGCAGCAGTGCTACGGCCTCGTCGAGGTTGTTGAGCGCGAGGTCACGTTCGGAGGTCGTCCTGGGGGCGGTGAGCTCGGCCCGCAGAACGAGGGCATGCCCGAGGTTCGTCTGGTGGTTGGTCAGGTCGCTCCCGGTGTACGGCTCGGTTTCGGCAGCGCGTCGCAGCACCTTGATGGCTTCATCGAGATCGGCCTTGGCACCCAGGTGCTGGTAGCGCATGGTGAGCGTGGCACCCAGATTGCCCAGGGCGGTGGTGTCGATGGGCCGGGATGCGGCGGCCGTGACAGCCCCGCGGGCGGTGGCGACGGACTCGTCGATCAGCGCCATGTCACCGGACAGCTCGAACGCAGTACTGAGGACAACGTTGAGATGGGTGCGCGCCGTGTCACTGCTGTGCGCGGATGTTACGGCCTCGCGGGCGACGGTGATGGCCTCGAGGAGTTCGGTGATATTTCCGGTCCACTCCGCACGTCGGGTGAGGGCAGCGGCGTACGTGCCGAGATGGGCAGCGCGGTCGAATGAGTCGGCGGGGGTGCGAGTCAGGGCCGTTTGCGCGGCGTCGATGGCCTCGTCGATGTCCTCGAGACGGGCGAGCCGCTCAAATCGCAGCCGCAGCGCGGTGGAGAGACCGGCCCACCAGGCGTGCGAGCCGTCCAGGTGGGACATCGGTCCGTTGCCGGTGAGTACGGCCGCACGACGGTGGCAAGCAATGGCCTGGTCCAGGTCAGCAACATCACCGGTGCCGTTGTAGGTCCTGCCGTGTACGGTGCCGAGCAGGTTGTGCGCACGGGGGCTGTTGAGGGTGGGGGCATCTTGGTCAGGAACGGATGTGCTGCTCCCTTGGGCGACGGTGGGATCGGGGAACTGTCCGAGGTCGAAGCCGGATCGGAGTACGGTCGCCGCGGCGGCAAGGTCGCTGGCATCGGCGTAGGTGTCGTGGCGGTCGAGGAGGGCGGCAGCGAGACTGGTCCGGTACAGCGGGGTGGACGTATCGTCCGTGGTGGCGAGGTCGAGTGCCTGCCGGCTCAACGCCACTGCCTGGTCGAGGTCGGCGCGCTGCTGGTGCACGCCCCAGCGGCGCAGATGGAGCGTGCTGAGCTGGGACAGCGCGAGTGGGCGAATCTGCTGTCCGCCGAGGGCATCCTGCTCGGCAGCGGCGTCCGCCACCTCGCGGAACAGCGCGGCGGCCCGGTCGAGGCCGTCTGTGTCGCCGTCGAGGTCGGCGCGCAACGCCTGTGCACCGGCCAGCTGCAGGAGGGCAACGGCTCTGCGGGGGTCGCCAGGCGGCAGGACGCAGGCCAGCATCGAGTCGAGGACGAACGAGCGCTCGGTGGTGCGTTCCGCTCCGGTGGCTCCGATGGACTCAAAGGAGCCGTTCGCCGAGTTCTGGGGCCGTTCGGGCTCGGCGGACGCGAATCGGTCATGAATCCCAAGGGACAGTTCCACCAGGTCGTACCACAACGCCTCAGCCTGTGCCTGGCCGAAAGCGTCCGGCAGCGATTCATCGGACACGGCCACGGCAAGCTCGGAGGCGGCGTCGCGCAGGGCGTGCGCGAGCGCGATGACGTCGGCATCATCGTCGTGGGCCTCCGCAATGCGCAGCAGCGCGCCGATGTACGGTCGCAGGAGCAGCGGCCGTTCAGTGAGGCCGAGCGGGCACTCGGCGAGCCCGGCGGCCAGGGCGTCGCGCGCTTCGCGACACTGGCCCATGGTGCCGTCGGGAAGGGCCGCGAGCTCCAGCAGCCACCCTCCCCAGGTGTTGAGGGCGGCCAGGCGGCAAGGCTGTCCCGGTGACAGGGTGACGGCAGTGGCCCTGGCCGTCGCCACCGCCCACTCCAGGTCATCCTGCTTGCCTTGGCCGAGATAGCGCTCATAGGCCAAGCCGGACAGCGTGAAGAGGATCTCGGCCGAACCGTTGTCGTCGAAACATCCCTCTACCGGGGCGTCGATCTGCTCCAGGATCTCGACGAGCAGCTCGGGGAGCTCGGCGCCGGGCCGGTCCCGGATCACCAGGAAGCGGCTGACCGCGTTGTCCAGTTCAGCCGAGTCGCCGTCCGGCCAGGCCGCGAGGTAGCGAACCCAATAAAGCCAGGCGACGGCTGCCCATCCGGGGTCGTCGTCGCCTTCAAGTAGGCGAACCGCATGGCCGAGATCGCGTGTTGCCGACCGGCTCAACACCGCCCGGGAGCGGCCCCTTTCTTCGAATGCGCGAATCCGGGCCCACAGCCGGTCCAGGAGTGACTTGTCCATGTTTCCGCCCCCTGCTCACGAGGGTACGGTCCGCGATCCTGACGGCGCGGCATTTTGATGCAGATGCGCTCCTCGACGTCATGGCGGGGGCGAAGGCGGGGCTGACGCTCCGGTGGTGGGATGTCCCCGCTGGTTGAGCGCTCGGGTCAACTCCCGGTTGGCCTCCCGGGCCGCCCGAGGGGCGCGCTCCCCGGTGTTGCGCGTCGGCCGGGCCACCGCGCCGCGCCGCCATCAGAGCGGCGACGTCAGGCGGGGACGTCGTCGGGGGAGAGGTTGGGGCGGGCGCGGTGCCAGCGTCGGAGTGGCGCCACCGGCCGGAGGCGTCGCGGGTGACGTCGACGCCGACTTCCACCACCAGTTCAGGTTCCACCAGCGTGACGTTCAACGTGTCCTGGTGCCGCATCGGGCGGAGAACGACCAGCCCTTCCATGGACGGCCGCGCCGGGCCGGAGCGAGGAGGCCGGCGACCATTGCTGCTGGTCGTGCCGACGAGGTTGGTGGTGCGGCCGGTGTATTCCATCGTCGTCGTGCCTGCCGAGCAGCAGCGTGCGGGGAGCAGCCAGAGTGCCGGTGAGCGCACCGACGATCGCGTCGGTCGTCTCGGGGGCCTATTGGTGAAGTGGCGGTGTTCGGCCGCTGCGCTATTCCCGGTGTGTGAGTGGGGTCAGGTTCTGGATACCGATGGTGGTCAGCAGGTCGAGCTGGTCGCCGGCGGTGCTGCCCGGTGGTGCAGTGCAGACGGCGATGCGAAGGTCGCTGCCGGGGATGGTGAGGGTGTCGCAGTCGACGGTGACGGGTCCGAGGTCGGGGTGGTGGACGGTTTTGCTGTCGGTGGTGTGGAAGCCCACGGTGTGGGAGTTCCAGAGGTCCTCGAAGCGGTTGCTGGTGCGCCGGAGGTCGGTGATCAGTGTGTGCAGGGGCTTGTCCTGGGGGTAGCGGGCGGCGGAGGAGCGCAGGTCGGACACGAGGGCTGTCTCGAAGCGGGTCTGCTGTTCGGGGGTGTGGGTGACGCGGGTGGGCAGGTCGGTGAAGTGCCGCCAGGCGATGTTGCGTTCTCGGCCGCGCCAGGGTGAGGGGTCGCCGAGGAGGGCGGCCCACAGGGCGTTCCAGGAGATGATGTTCCAGGCGGCGTCGTGGACGCTGAGGGGGGTCGCACTCAGCTGGTCGAGCAGGCGCTGGACGCTGGGCGGTATGTGAGTGGAGACGTGGCCGGTGGTGGGCGGGGCCTGTCCGGCGAGCAGATACAGGTGGTCGCGTTCGGTCGCGGTCAGGCGCAGGGCGCGTGCGAGACAGGCCAGGACTTGTGGCGAGGGTGAGGTGGCGCGACCTCGTTCCAGACGGACGACGTAGTCGACGGAGAGGCCGGCGAGCTGGGCCAGTTCTTCGCGGCGCAGCCCGGGCGCGCGGCGGACGCCTCCGGGGGGCAGTCCTACATCGCGGGGGCTGGTGCGGTCGCGCCAGTGGCGCAGGGCTTGGCCGAGAGCTACGAGATCGTCGTTCACGCTGCCATTGTCCGTCCGGTGCCTACGAACAGCCTGGTACTGGCTGACCCCCCGCTCAGGAGAGCTCTCCCTGTTCAGGAGCGCAGCGTGCAGGCTTGGCGGCATGACAGTCACCGTGATCACCGGGGCCAACAAGGGCCTCGGTTTCGAAACGGCCCGCCGCCTCATCGAGCTGGGCCACACCGTTTACGCGGGGTCCAGGGACGTCCACCGCGGCGAGCAGGCCGCGAAGGCTCTGGGAGCCCGGCCGCTGCTGATCGACATCACTGACGAGGCGTCCGTGGCTGCGGCCGCGGACGTGGTGCGGGCCGAGGCCGGGCACGTGGACGTGCTGATCAACAACGCGGGCATCGCCGGGCCGGCCGCACCGGCCGGAGAGTTGACCGCCGCTGACCTGCAGCACGTCTACGACACCAACGTCTTCGGGGCGGTGCGCACCACACGCGCCTTCCTGCCGCTGCTGCAGGCAGCGGGCCACCCGGCGGTCGTGAACGTCAGCAGTGGCCTGGGCTCACTGACGATCAATGCCGACCCGGCCGCCCACGCCGGCATCCTTCCGGCCTGGGCACCGTTGCTGGCCTACAACTCTTCCAAGGCCGCACTGAACATGCTGACCGCGGTCTATGCGCAGGTGTTCCCGCAGATCACCGTCACCTCGGTCGACCCCGGGTTCACCGCGACCGACCTCAACGGCCACCAGGGCACCCAGAGTGTCGAAGAGGGGGCGGCTGTGATCGCCGCCGCCGCCACCGCCAGCCCGTCGGCGCCGACCGGCACCTTCGTCGGCGCCTCGGGCCCCGTCCCCTGGTGACAGTCCCTTCCACCTTGTCCACCCGGCCGCATCCGGCGGCCATCGCGCACCACGGAGAAAGAGTGATCACGAACAGCGTTCACCAGAGGACCCTCGCGACCGCCCAGGCGTTCATCGCCGCCTTCGAGAATCGGGACCCCGCCGCGGTGGCCGCGCTCCTGGCGCCGACGGCGACCTTCACCATCCCCCTGTCGATCGCGGGCACCCCGGAGCCCTGGTACGTCTTCGACAGCCCCGCCCACATCCTGGGCTACATCGAGTCGGTCGCGGCGAAGTTCGACCACGTCGCCTTCCTCGACAAGGTCTGGACGGTCAGCGAGGACGCCCGATCGGTGTTCCTCCAGGCCAACGGCGACATCCTGTCCAGTGCGGAGAAGCTCGTCTACAACAACGTCTACATCTTCCGCATCGACATTGTCGACGGGCAGATCACCCAGGTGTGGGAGTACGCCAACCCCGTCGCCTACGCAAACCTCGGCATCGAGAACTCGGAAACTGAAGCCGCCGCTCAGAAGCGCTGACGATGCTGCTGTGCCGGTTGCCCGCACCTGGGCAGCCGGCACAGGCGACCAGCTACTTGCCCCTGACCAAGGGGTTGGCCAGCTGACCACGCTGATCTTGTGGGTCGGTGCGGTGCTGGAGTCTGCGCTGCCGTCCTTGTTCACCTGGCGACGACCGTCATCCGGTGGAGGTTGGCGAAGACCCCGAGTCCGGCCCAGGTCTGGGCGCCGGCCAGACGGCGGAGGCGGGTGCGGCGGAAACTGAAGGCCCCAGCTGCGGGGCATGACGGCCTCCGGAGGCTGCTGGAACCGTCGATTCTCCAGCGATCCGACTCCATCACCTCCATCAGACCCGGAGCGCTTCAGGGATCGGCGCCTACTCCAGCCATTCGACGCCGCTGGCTGCCGTAGGGGATGTCCGGTCAACGTGGTAGTTCACGTGCGGCCGGTCCGTGTGCGCTGGACGGGTGCAGTGCGCGCCCCCGTCGGGGCTTTCAGGCCAGCAGTAGCCAGCCGCCCGCCCCGCTGAGTTCTGTGCGCGGGCCTTTCGTTGTGCCAGCAGCCGTCCGCGAGGGGATTGCGGGCGGCTGCTGGCATTCTTTGAAGCTCCGCCATCTTGAAGTGACTGGTCAGCGGGGTGGCGTGACCTCGTTTCGGGGTGCTCGTGCTGGTCGTGGGCGGCAGTCTGTGTTGTAGATCGTCCGGCGGGGTGGTTTTGCCGATGAGTTCACCGTTCTCGAACGGTCTACCCAGCGACACGACCGTTCCCGACAGGAGTGCCATGTCCACCATCCAGCCAGTGATCGTGACTGCCGACCAGGACGTTCTGCTCGGCTTCTATACGAAATCGTTCGGCGCTGAGGAGATCTTCCGGGTACCGGCGGAAGGCCCGGCCTTCTACCTCAACGTCGTCCCGTGGGTTCCGGGTCCCAGTTGGGCACGTGCTCTGGGTATCGGAAAAGGCGCCGGCCGTGCCGCGGACGATGCCGTGGCCCGCCGTACGGACGAGGGAGCGCAGGCGACGGCGGCGGCCGTCGTCGATCGGCTGCCACAGCCGGCCCGGATTCGGGACCGGATGTGGTGGAGCGCGCCGCCGCCCGAGCGGGTGAACTCCAACTCGTACGCGTACGAGGCCCGATTGCTGATAGGGGAGTTCGCCACGGCCCGCACCCCTGTGAGCCCGCCCTCGTGCACAGCAGCTGTTCGACCTCGGCGGCGGGCACGGTGGTGTCGGCCGCGGTGGTGACGTCTCATGCCCATTCGATGCCGAGTTCGGTAAGTGCGGCCCGTTGGGGTTCGGTGAGTTTGTCGCGGCGGCTGCGGGTGTTGCTCATGAATACGCCCAGCCGTACGGATACCGACGTGCTTTCTCCGTGGCCGGGTCCTTCCACGGTGACTGTCTCTGTGTGGGCCCTGGGGACGTGGTGGTGGCCTTCGCGGGTGGATGTACTGCGCGAGGGCGGCAATGCCCTTTTGGAAGGCTGCTGAGGGCTTCCTTGCGCCCTCCGCGGCGCCTGCTGTGCTGACTGGGGGCGGGGTGGGCCGATGGGTGGGTGTCAGACGCCATCCGCTTATCGATTGCTGGGCTGGTCTCGTCGAACAGGGTTCCTGATCGGGTGATCACGCGAGAACTGGCGCATGGCAGCAGGGCCTCTTGGTAGCTCGGGGGTGCGAACCGAACCGAGTACCAGGAGGCCCTGTTGCCGCAGTCTTTCGCGCTCGCGTGCGTGGAGTCCAACTCGCTCTCCCCGCCGTGTGACTGTCTCGCGCACAGGTTCGGCAACGCTGCAGACCGGCCGAACCGCACCCCGTGCTACGTCTTTGACATGACGGAGGCAGAGTGGCAGGTCATCCGGGCCGTGCTGCCGGTTCCGGCCTGGCTGGAGGGACGGGGCGGGCGGCCAGAGGGCTTCTGCCACCGGCAGATGATCGACGCAGTGCGCTATGTGGCCGACAACGGAGTCAAGTGGGCCAACCTGCCTGCGGACTTCCCACCGTATCGGCGTGTGCATGCTTTCGTCCGCCGCTGGCAGGTCACGGGTCTGCTCGCCGAGCTCCACAACCGGCTGCGCGACAAGGTCCGGGAGATGGAGGGCCGCTCACCCGACCCGACGGCCGCGATCGTGGACTCGCAGTCGGTGCGGGCGGCGGCGAACATCCCGCGCTCGACATCCGGCTGGGACGGTGGCAAGAAGGTGGGCGGCCGCAAGCGGCACCTGGTGGTGGACTGCCTCGGCCTGGTCCTCGCCGTCGCGGTGACCGCGGCGAGCGTGCAGGACCGCGATGCCGCCGTGCCTCTTCTGGAACGGCTGCGAAAGCTGTACTTCTCGATCCGCCTGGTGTGGGCAGACGGCGGCTATGCCGGGCGGCTGGTCGACTGGGCCCGCGAGAAACTCCAGCTCACCGTTGAGATCGTCAAACGCACTGATGACACGGCGGGGTTCGTGGTGCTTCCGCGCAGGTGGGTGGTGGAAAGAACGCTGAGCTGGCTCATGCGCTCGCGTCGCCTGGCGCGTGACTACGAGACGCTGCCCGCCATGCACGAAGCCATGGTGCTGTGGTCGATGACCATGCTCATGAGCGGCCGTCTGGCCGGACGCCGCCCGGGTGCCTTCAGCCGGCCGGCGCCGCGAGCGCGGTGAACACTCCCGGCCGCACCTGCAGGGCCCACCCCCGCTCCACCAGGCGTTTCGCCTTCGACCGCAGCCCCTCGACCTTCGCCGGGACCGCCTGAAGCCCCAGGGCCACGGCCAGCTGCCGGCAGCGCATGCCATCCCGGCCCGCTTCCGACTCCAGCACCGACACGATCCGCTGGTAATCCGGCGCGAGGACCGACGCCTCCATGCCCTCGGCCCGCCGCGGCACCGGCGACCCCGCCACCGTGGTCCGCGCCGGCTCCGCGATCGCGGAAGGCGGCCCGGCCAGCACCTCGGCCACCGTCACTCGGGCATCCACCAGCCGCTCAAGCGCGCGTTCCGCCTCAGCGAGCGCGGCCTGCACCCGCTCGGCCTCCTCGCGCAGCCGCGCGATCTCTTCCCGGATCTTCTTCTCCCGGGCCTCCAGCAGACCGAGCACCGACGGCATCAGCCACCTCCACGAGCCAGACCAGCGGACGAACCACGCTCATCTCTCCCGCCGCCGACTGGAGTTCATGCCCGCCCACCCCGAACCAAGCGATCACGTTCGGAAAGCGGATGGCGTCTCAGGCCAAGCCTGGCCAGTCGTTTCTGCTGCTCGTCGGTGAGTTCGCTCCAGTTTCGGGTCTGCCGTCGGACCCATGCGCCCAAGTCGTCACCCTGAAACGTCACGCCGGGGTTGATGTCGGGGAGCCGGTGGTCGGGCTCGTCGGCGGCGAGCTGGGCGAGGACGCGGTAGTGGCGTTGCCAGTCCAGCGGCCAGGGGCAGTCCCAGTCCGGGTCGATGGCGGTCAGCTTGCGGCCCGGGTCTGGGCGCGTTCGGGGTTTTTGCCGAGTCCGTGGGGGCGGCGGAGGTTGGTGATGAGCTGGCCGATGGGGATGCTGGTGCGGTCCGGGCCGTCGGGGTCGGGGCCTTCCCACAGGGCGTCTTGGCGGGGGGCGAGGTGTCCGTGCGCGCGTCGGTAGGAGCGGAGCACGGCGAGCCTGTTCTCCCAGGCTTCTTCGCCGGGTTCCCAGACCATGCCTTCGGCGTCGAGCTGCTGGATCCGATGGCTGTCGAGGTCGCCGGTACGACGTGCTTTGCGTTGCTGGTGGATCCACCGTCCGAGGGGGAACGTGTCGGTGATGCCGACGGTGACTTCGGTGTCGTAGGGGACGGCGTGCAGGCCGGTGATGTGGTGTTGGGCGCGCCAGCGTCTGAGGGCTTGGTAGCCGGTGAGCCAGACGGTGGAGTCGGGTCGGTAGACGCGGTTGCGGAGGAATGCGGCGATGGTGGCGGGGTCGCGGGGGGTGGAGAAGTGCAGCAGTGCTGATGCCGGCGCGCTCCCGGTCTCGCCGGCCTGGTCCTGTTCGCCGGCCGTGGTGGCGGTGATGTGTCCGTCGGCGTCGCGTTGGAGGTGGAGTGTGCGTTGTCCGCTGGTGGTGGCGGGGGAGGCGAGGTCTTCGATGAGGTGTTCGGAGTGGCTGCGCAGGCCGTTGAGGACGGCGACCAGGGGTGCGTACGAGGCGCTGGAGACCATGTCGGTGGGGTTTTCGCCGGGTTGGAGGAAGACGGGGACGAGGATCCGTGCGGTCTTTGTCGTCCCGTCGGGGTTCGGCCGCAGGGCTCGGCCGATGTTCTGGACGATGTCGACTTGAGAGCCGCGGGTGTCGGCGAAGCAGATGGCTTCCACGCCGCGTTCGCCGACGATGTCGACGCCTTCCCCCAGGACCCGTACGGAGGCGAGGAAGGCGCGGTGTACCCGTCGCCCGTCGGTGTCGATGCCGTTGGCGAACTGGTGGATGGTTGCGCGGCGTTCGGCGACGAGATGGTCGCCGCACAGCCATGCCGACCACACCCGCTGCGGCGGCACGTGCCGGCCTTCGTCGAGGTCGTAGAAGCGTGCGTCGATCGAGGACGGCGGCATCCGCTCCGCCGCGGCCAGAGCCTGCTCCGGCACCTCCGCCTCATACACCGCGGCAGCCGTCTTCGGCAGGCTGTCCGCGAACGCCGCGGCTTCCTCGACCCGGTGATGGAACGTCATGACGGTGCGCAGGTTGTGCCGCGCGGCGTGCTCGAGCAGCGCGGTCTCCAGCAGCGCCAGGCGCCGGCCACGCACCGCCTCCTCCGAGCCCTCAATGGCCTCGGCAACTGGGTCGGGGTCGTGGATCTCGAGCACGTCGATCTCGAAGGGGGCGAGGATGCCCCGCTCGATCGCCTCCGACAGTCCCAGCTCGTAGATCCACTGGCCGTAGGGCCCGTCGGGGTCGGAGGTCATGGAGGCGATCTCCAGCTCCTGGCCGTCTGCGCCGTGTACGGGCTGGGGGGAGGCGAGGATGCGCGGGGTGGCGGTCATGTACAGCCGGAAGCCGGCCGGGATGCGGGCCTGGTCGTGGATCGCCGACCACGGCCGGCCGATCTTCGCCTGTAGTGGCGTCCGCCTGCTTTGGATGGGTGGCACAGCTGCGGCTGATCGTTGGACGGGATCGCAGTGCCGGCTGCCGTCTCTCAGCGGCGTCGTCCCCACCTTCTGCGCCGTGTACGTACCGCCGCGGCTTCCACTGATGCCAGGTTCTGCCGACTGTAATGCGTGTAGGGGTGGTCGGGGCCGAGGGTGCGCATTAGGGCGATCAGGTTGCGGCGGTGGAGGTCGGCGGCTTCTTGGTGTCGGCCGAGGTCGTTGAGGGAGAGACCGAGGTTGTTGCGGCTGTTGAGAGTGTCGGGATGATCGGGTCCTAGGGTGCGTTCCCGCTCGATGAGGTTGCGCTGGTGGAGGTCGGCGGCTTCTTGGTATTGGCCGAGGACGCTGAGGGCGCGGGCGAGGTTGTTGCGGCTGGTGAGGGTGTCGGGGTGGTCGGGTCCGAGGGTGCGTTCGCGGTCGGTGAGGGTTTGTTGGTGGAGGTCGGCGGCTTCCTGGGAGTGGCCGAGGTCGTTAAGGGCGACGGCGAGGTTGTTGCGGCTGGTGAGGGTGTCGGGGTGGTCGGGTCCCAGGGCGCGTTCGGTGTCGGTGAGCGTGTATTGGAACAGGTCGGCGGCTTCCTGGCGGCGGCCGAGGGCGCTGAGGGCGCGGGCGAGGTTGTTGCGGGTGTTGAGGGTGTCGGGGTGGTCGGGTCCGAGGGTGCGTTCGCGGTCGGTGAGGGTTTGTTGGTGGAGGTCGGCGGCTTCCTGGTAGTGGCCCAGAGCGCTCAGAGTGGTGGCGAGGAAGTCGCGGCTGCCGAGGATCTCGGCGTGGTCAGGTTCGAGGTGTCGGGTCTCGGCGTCGAGCATGTGCTGGACCAGAAGGTGCACGTCGCTGGCGAAACCGGCGGTATCGAGGGTGATGGCGAGGGTGTTGACGGCATCGCGGGCGGTGGTGAAGTTCGCGTCGGGGGCGCGATTGAGGACTGCGATGAGGTGGGGAGTGAGGAGCCGTGCGGTGGCCCACCCTGCGCGTCCGGCTTGAGTGGTGTCGTGGACGGCCTGGATGAGGTGGGTGTCCACGGCGGTAAGGCAGGCTGCTGAGTTGATGCAGGGCGTGGGGAGGGCCATGACTTCGCGGACGAGTGGGTGGAGTACAAGCTGACCAGCTCCGAGAGTTGGTCCCTGGGTGTTGGGGGGTGGGGTGGTGATGAGGCCGTATTGGTGGAGTCCGGCGAGGGCGGCGTCGAGGGTGGTGGCGGTGGCGGGCTGTCCGGTGGCGTCGGTGAGGAGGGAGGGGTGATGAGGGTGCGGGGGATGGGGGCTGGTTCGAGGAGGGCGAGGAGGTGGAGGAGGGGGCGGGCGAGGGTGTAGCCGTCGGTGTGGAGCTGGTCGAGGGAGATGTGCCAGGTGACGCGGACGACGGTGCGGGCCACAGTCGGATCGTCTGCGCGGGGGTGGGCGGCTGCGACGAGGTCGTCGAATTCCAAGTCCAGGGCAGCTTGGTAGGTGGTGAAGGTGGTGTAGCGGCTGGTGGGTGTGGCGAGGTAGCGGCCGACGGCTTGCAGGGCCAGTGGGAGGCCGCCGAGTCGGGTGGCGAGTGTGCGGGCGTCCTCGGGGGTGCCTGCGAGGGGTGCGGCGTCATGGAGTACTTGGCCTGCCGCGTCCTCCTCCAGTGGGTCGAGGTTCATGATCTGGGCGTGGGGGCCCCAGGTGGTTGTGGTGGTGTCGCGGCTGGTGATCAGGAGCAGTCCAGCGCTGTCAGGGCGCAGCCAGCCGCGGGTAGGCGGCTACGGGCTCGGTTCCGGGGCCGATCCGGGTGGGGGTGTCGACGTTGTCCACGACGATCACCCAGCCTGCCACTTGGGCGAGGTGGTCCCAGACGGTATCGACGAGTACGGCTCGCCCCGTCTGTGCTTCGGACAGTTGGTGGTCGCTCAGGCCGAGAGTCTGGGCGATGGTGGTGAGGTCGGCGGCGAGCTGCTCGGGGTTGTCCTGCCAGCGGATCCAGAAGACAACGCATCCGTCCTGCTACGCCTGTTGGGCAGCTTGGGCGGCGAGGGTGGTCTTGCCCAGGCCGCCGGCGCCGCAGACCACCACCATCCCGCCACTCCGCCCTCGGGCCAGCCTGCGCAGGGCGGCGAGTTCCTCATCCCGGCCGCGGACCGGCGCCGAAGGGAGGGGCGGTCTGAAAGAAGGGTGGGCGGCCGCGGTTACAACCCAGCGCCGCCCGGCGTCCGTGCCCCCACCGGGCTGCGGGGCCTGACCGGCTCCGTTGTCGCGTAGGCCGTAGAGGGAGAGGGGCAGGCTGATCAGGCCGATGACGCCTCCGACCACGCTGGAGGTCTGGTCAGCTGTCGACAGCCCGTACCGGGCTACCGCCCATACCACTGCCCCGATCAGCGCGGCGAAGGCCGGCGCCAGCAGCAGTTTCGGCAACAGCTGTCGCCACCGGTCGCGTGCCCTGAAACCGTCTGCTCGCCTACGCACGGTTCGCATTTCCCCCGGCTCCCCCCTCGTGATGGAGGGAGCATGCCCGAAAGCCGCATGAACCGGGCCAGGACGGTGGTTTCGGTACGCGGTCGTGACGGGGTCGGCAGCAGACACAGGACTGGCAACCGGGGGGTGCCTCTATGTCCTTCATCAAGGTGGTCTGCGGTGGCTGTTTCGGTGGTGCGCGGTTCGTAGAAGGTGCCGTCGCGGAGCATCGCGAAGAGCACGCCCATGCGGTGCCGGGCGAAGCGGAAGAGAGCCTGGATGCGGGTCTTCCCCTGATCCCGCCATATGTCGCCCCTGCAGTTCGCCTGGCTGCAGGTGAACTGGATCGGTCGTGATCTACCTGAGAGCCCGCCGGGGCTTGGGCTGTGTTGCCGGAAGCGTGATCACGCGGCGTCCCTCGCCGGGGCCGGTGCCCCCGGGCACGTCACAGCGCGAACGCCGGGACCCCGGGGGTACGGGTCACACCGCACCGCCCGTGCCCGCGAGGGCGCCGCGGGCGGCGGCGCGAGGGCCGGCCCGATCAGCGGCATGACGGCCGCCAGCATCTCCGCCTCGCTCGCGGTCCCGTCCACGACCAGATCGGCCGCCGTCCGGGAGGGCGCGACGTGGGCTGCGTGGCGGTCCCTGCCGGTCTGCAGATAGTTGCGCAGGGACAGTCGGGGGTCCTGCCGCTGCATCTCGATCTTCCGGAGGATCTTGCGGGCCAGGCGTATGTCGTCGGGGGTGTCGACATACACCCGCCACGCCGCCCGCCGGACCACGGACGGCAGTGACAGCGCGAACAGGCCCTCGACCACGACCAGCAGCACGCCGGGGCGCAGCAGCGCCGCGTCAATGGCGTGTGTCACCGCTGTCTCGTCGATCGACCCCGGATGGTTCCAGTCGAGGACGGCGTGACCGTCGGCACTGACCGTCCACACACCCCTCAGGGGGTCGTGCGCGGGCACGTAGTAGTCGTCCAGATGGACCAGCGCGATGGTCTCGGGACACTGCAGCGACAGGGTTTCGGCAAGGGTGGACTTGCCGGATGCGGTGCCGCCTGCGACCGCCAGTACACCCGTCATACCGGGCGCTCCTCATGTGCTCAAAGGGGATAGACGACGCGGCCGGACAAGCCGGGTGCAGGGAATGTACGGCGGCGTGATCGCCCATGGCAAGCGGGGAAACGCGGCCCGGTTCAGCGGAGGCCAGGGCCGCGACCTTTGGTCGACCTGCGCACCGGTCTCGGCGATGCCGCGGACCTTCAGCGTGGCGTAGCGGCCCTTGGGCGCGGGCGTGACGTCGACGCGCGGGAACGAGTAGTCGAGGCAGCGCACCTGCGACCAGGCGACCCCGCCCGGGCCCCACCCGCACACCGGGAACAGCACCGACGGCCGCCGCCCTCGATGCCCTGACCAAGACGTCTCCGGCAGGTCGCCCGGCAGAGCCGGAGAGATCGCCGGGGCGGCCCTCTACCTCGCCAGTGAGGTGGCCGGATATGTACAGGGAACGACGGTCGTTGTTGACGGCGGCGGGTTGGCCGCCCGACTGTAGGCGCCGCGGAGTCGAGGTGCCGCTGGCCGCTGGTGCGACTCCGGAGGTCACCCGTCGGAGCCGACCGAGCCCGCGGCCCCCGGAGTCCGCAGCACGTAACACACAGCACATAGTCTCAACGGCCGGTAGGCTGCTGCGGGGAAGCGGCTCTCCGTACCCGTTAGGGTGACCCCTGGGACGGGATCCGGAGGCTGCCCCGGTGGCTCCGGGGGGTGCCTCTATGTCTTTGGTCAAGCGAGGCGTGGGGTTCTGGGTTCGTAGAAGGTGCCGTCGCGGAGCATGGCGAAGAGCACGTTGATCCGTTGTCGGCCAGGCGGAGAAGTGCCTGGGTGTGGGTCTTCCGGCGGGCTCGGCATTTGTCGTAATAGGTGCGGGAGGCCGGATCGTGCACGGCAGGCTGGCTTCGTTCACGTGAAGGTTCTGGCTCAGCTTCTGTGAAGCGGCCACGCTGAGTAATCGGTGGCTGGTGACAGTTCCGGCTGGTTAGGCTCCGGACCATGAGCGGACCGGTGTTGGTGATCGAGTTGGCGGAGGCCGTCCCCCGCGTGGCGATCCAGCGGCTCCGCGAGTTCCTGCTTGGCGCCTCGGCCCGGTTTGAGGAGAAGCGGGTCGGCGAGTACGAGCTGAACATTCACGCGGAGAGCCTCGGGATCACGGACGCCGGGGACGTAGACGGACGTCGGCCCGTCCTGGTTTCTCTCATGGGGCCTGGAATCGGTGACGAGGCCGTCTTCGAGGCCGAGCACGCTGACGAAGTCGACCAGGAACTTCTCATCGGCTTCACCCCCACCCACGCGGTCGACGTCATCGCGTTCTGCAACCGTCCTGTCGACCACCTCGTCACGGCCCTGCTGACCGCCGCCGTCATGGATGTGATCGGTGGTGTCGCCAACGCCGAACTGCGAGAAGATCAGATTTCAATCGTGGCCGGCCTTCCCGGCATCGTCGCAACGATCACCGATCCGTGCCCCGCCGCGTACGGCTCGGTGGAATTCCTCCGAGCGTGGGCCCAACAGCCCGGTTTCCGGCTCCTGAAGTAGCTGGAACTCAGCCAGCTGGTTCACGCGAGTAGTACCCGCTTGCGTAGCAACTTGAAGCCCGCTCGGCCGAACATCTGGCGCTTGAGCATCTTGATCCGGTTGACGTGCCCTTCGACGGCACCTGAGTTCCAGGCCAGGGTCAGCCCGGCGATGACGGCGTCGAGGTCGCGGTCGATGCCTGCGGCGAGGGTGTGGAGGCTGGGCAGGTCGTCCTGCCGGACGGCGTCGAGCCAGTCAGGCAGGCGCTCGCCCTGGCGCTCGGTGAGCATGGTCGCGAAGGAGCGGACGTGACGGGTGAGGGCGTCGATTTCGGGGCAGTGGGCGCGGACAGTCTTGAGTTGGAGCTGTTCGGGCTCGGTGAGGGTTTCCGGACGGCGGAGGATCCATCCGGCGACCGTCCGGGGCGAGGGCGGCCGGGCGGTCACTGGCCGTGGTGAGGTGCGCTTGTCGTGCAGGTAGGCACGAACGCGCTGGTAGCTGCCCCTGTAGCCGAGCGGCACGATCTCCTCCCACAGCTTCCAGGCGTTGGTGCAGCCCTCGTTCCAGCGGTCGTCAAGGTAGGGCTTGTACTCATCCAGGACAGAGGGCCGGTGCTGCCACTGGCCGGTGAAGAGCTCTTCCGGTGTCGCGGCGTCGGCGAACTGTTTGACGGTGCGGTAGGTCATGCCTAGCTGGCGCTGGATCGAGCGGCGGCTGTGCCCGGCCTTCAACAGTGCGTGGACGGCGGTGTGCCGGGCCCGGGTGCGGTCGGCGAACCGGTGGCCTCGCGGCCAGGGTGACCCGTTCGCTTCCTCGGCAGGGGCGGGCTCCGGCTCGGCTTCGGGGGCCGTGGGAGCCAGGGATCGAAGGCAGCGGCGGTGCTGAGCGACGCTCCGTTCGGCGGCTTCGCTCAGGTTGTGCCAGAGGTGCCACCGGTCCGCGACCTGGATGGCTTGTGGCGCGCCGAGGGCGGCGCCCTCGGCGAGGAAGGGCGCCCGGTCTCGGCATACGACCTCGACGCCGGGCCGTTGGGCGAGCCAGGCCGCCAGGCTCGATGCCTCCCGGTCCGGCAGCAGGTCCACAGGACGGCGGGTTTCGATGTCGACGAGGACGGTGCCGTAGTGACGGCCCTTGCGGGTGGCGTACTCGTCGACGCCGACCACCCGCGGAACAGCCACCCCTGGGTTGGGAAGAGCGTCGACCAGGCGCAGGACAGTACTGCGGCTTACGGACACCCCGAGGACGGATGCCAGGCGAGCGCCGGCCCGGCCTGCCAGGGCGAGACCGACCGCAGCCAGAGTCGACCGCAGCCGCTCAGTCCGCTGACCGTACCGGCGGGTCAGGCCGGGTATCTGCTCGACGAAAGTGCGGCGTGCGCAGCCCGAGTTCCCGCATGCGAACCGGCGGACCCGCAGCCGTAGGACAACGCTTCGTCCGGCGCTCGGCACATCAGCGGGAAACCGCAGGTACGAGCCATGAACCCGGTTCGACCAGACCCCACAAACCGGGCACACGGCACCGTCCGTAGTGCAGTGCGCGTCGACACGCACTGTCTCGATATTCACGTCCACCGACAGCACCGCGACGTCCGCGATCGACGGGAACAACAGCTCCTTCAGCCGGAGCACGACCTCTTCCACGGCCCCGAACTGTCGGCCCAACGACCCCGTCCACAGCTCATTTTCAGGCGACTTGGCGTACCGCCCGGAGACGTCGAGCCGTCACTCAGCGTGGCCGCGAGAAGCTGAGCCAGAACCCGTTCTCGTGAACAAAACCACGGGACACCAGCCCGCCCCCTCGGCACCCGCACCGGTGGGGCCACGGCGGCTTCCGGCTGGTCCGACTTCATGCCCGCCAAGCGGTTGAGCTCCATGGCGTGGTTGGGGTTCCGTCTCCCGGGCAGCTGAAATGCTTCGCGTATGACTCCCGGGACCGGCACTGTCGAAAGTTCGGCAAGGGCGCGGCTCGTCCTGTCGACCCTCGCGGCCGGTCAGTTCCTGATGGCTCTCGACAGCTCCGTCATGAACGTCTCGATCGCAACGGTGGCCGACGACGTGGGCACGACGGTGACCGGGATCCAAGGTGCTATCACCGCCTACACGCTCGTGATGGCGATGTTCATGATTCCCGGAGGCAAGGTCGGGGCGCTGATCGGCCGGAGACGCGCGTTCATGATCGGCTGCTGCATCTACGGATGCGGCTCCCTCACCACAGCGCTCGCGCCGAACCTGCTCGTGCTGCTGCTCGGCTGGTCATTCCTGGAGGGCATCGGAGCGGTGCTCATTCTGCCTGCGATCGTGGCGCTTGTGGCCGGCAACTTCGCCGCTGAACGACGCCCCGCCGCCTACGGGCTCGTTGCGGCCGCGGGTGCCGTGGCGATCGCACTCGGGCCGCTCATCGGGGGTTTCGCCGCGATGTACCTTTCCTGGCGATGGGTGTTCGCCGGTGAGGTCCTGGTGGTGATCGGCATCCTGGTGCTCGCTCGCCGCATCACGGACGCACCGAGCGGCAGGCGCCCGCACATCGATCTGATCGGCACCGCGCTGTCCGCGCTCGGGCTTGGGGCCTTCGTCTACGGCGTGCTCCGTTCGGACGAATGGGGCTGGTTCCGGCCGAAGCCCGAAGCGCCCTCGTGGCTCGGGGTCTCGCTGGTCGTGTGGCTGCTGCTGACGAGCCTGCTTCTGGTCTGGCTCTTCGTCGGCTGGGAGGCCCGCCTCGTGGAGCAGCACAGGGAGCCGCTCATCGCCCCGGGCCTGCTGCACAACAAGCAGCTCACCGGCGGCCTGACCATGTTCTTCTTCCAGTACCTCGTCCTGATGGGGGTGTTCTTCGTCGTACCGCTCTATCTGTCTGTCGCTCTGGGCCTGTCCGCGCTCGCGACCGGGGCGCGACTTCTACCGCTTTCCCTGACATTGGTGGCGGCCGCGACCCTCATCCCGCGCTTCCTTCCGGGCACCTCGCCGAGGCGAGTGGTGCGGCTCGGGATCCTCACGATGCTCGTTGGCGCGGTGGTCCTGATGGCAGCCCTCGACGCCGGCGCCGGAGCGGAAGTTGTCACTGTCCCCCTCCTGCTGATCGGGGGCGGGATGGGCGCGCTGGCGTCCCAGCTCGGGTCTGTCACCGTTTCCGCAGTGCCGGACGAACAGAGCGCGGAAGTCGGCGGCGTCCAGAACGCCATCACCAACCTCGGTTCCTCCATCGGTACGGCACTGGCCGGATCGATTCTGATCGCGGCCCTCACTACTTCGTTCCTGACCAGCGTTGAGCAGAATCCGGCGATCCCGTCCGAGGTCAAAAGCCAGGCGGCCGTTGAGCTTCAGAGTGGCGTGACATTCCTGTCGGACGCCCAGCTCAAGACCGCTCTCGACGAAGCGGGCACGAATGAGGAGGTGGCCCAGGCGGCGCTGGAGGCGAACGCCGACGCCCGGTTGGACGGCCTGCGCGCAGCGCTTGCGATCCTCGCGTTCGCTTCTGTTCTGGCGATGTACTTCACCTCAAGGATCCCGACGGCCCCGCCCCGCTCGACGTAGCCGTGACGGGGATGTCGCGTAGTCCGTGTCTGCTGCGCTGTCTCGCTGGGGCAGGAAGCGCAGCGACGGGATCCCTCAGGTGACGCGCGGTGCCCGTTGGCGCGGGCTGCCGCCTGTGGGCTGGGCCACGCACAGGGCCCAGATGACGACTCCCGAGAACGCCATCATCAGGGTGGACCACAAAGGGGCGTACGGCAGGGACAGGAAGTTGGCGATGATGATCAGTCCGGCGATGACGATGCCGGAGATCCGTGCCCACTTCGCGGCCTGGAACAGCCCCATGTACACCACCAGCCGGGCGGGAAGCAGCCGTTTGCGCTGTTAAGCACACCCGCAAGCGGCCACCACCCGATCCACCAACCCTGGTGGATACACCCAGGTCAACAGCCCAAGACCCGATAACTCAGAAACATTCGTAGACACCCGAACCACCCCCAGCCCTGCTCGACCTTGCCGCCCAGGTGCCAGCCTCCGTCCTGAGCGAGGTACTGGGCATCTGGGTCTGCTGCACGATCGGGTGACATCCTGTCACCCAAACCTGCATCAGAGGGCGGTACGTGAGCTGAGCTTGGCGTTTATCCTCGGCGGGTTTCGTGTTCCTTGATCGTGTCGGCGCGTTTGACGGTCTTGCCGACGTCGTGACGCTTGGCTCGGTGT
>NZ_JBVHLX010000036.1:0-33427 GCF_055558775.1 Streptomyces sp. NPDC025638
CTGGACCACGGGAAGACATGGGGAACGGTGGGCGGCAATGCCATAGATCGACGATCAAGGCTGCGGCCTGGGCGGATGATGTATCGGCACCCGCAATGTCCGTCCCAAATGGATTCCGCAGGTCAGCCTGGCACTCTCCGAGCGTCTGACTGCCCCAGCGTACAGCCCGACTCGTCTGCTTTCATGGCCCTGACCTGGGTTTTTACCCGAGTCAGGGCCGTTTGTTATTGGGAGGGGGCTCCCGCTTCAACTCGTGCCATTCAGATGCTGCCCGAGGCGAGATACGCGTGTGTCCTGGCCAACCGAGCTGTGGAAGCACGGAATGTGATTCCCGAATCTGGTGACCCAAGGATCACCTCAAAAGGTTTCTCGCGGCGGGAAATGTCGATGCTTCCGGCTGCAACAGCGTCCCAACCGGTGACCCGAAGTCCTTCCACTCCTGCGAAGACGAGGTAGAACTCGAAGGCGTTGAATCCCTTCGCGCGCCATTCCGCAGGGGGGTTCACCGGGAGGACCCGTGTGTGGAACCCCAGGGTCACCGAGTCCTCACGTTCGTCGATGTGCACGTAGAACGGATCGCATGAGTCGGCCGAAGGCGGAGTGCGGTCGTAGAGTTCCCCCAAGTATTCGGTGGACACAAGGAGGCGCGACCAGTCAGTGCTCATAGAACGTCTTCTCCTCGGTGCCGGGAAGAGAGCCGTGACGTCGGGCGTCGATCTTGCTCAAGAACCGATGGACTCCCTCGTCGGTTCCGTTCTCCTTGATCTTGAACGCGCTCACGTGACCGACGCGCACGGACTCACTACAGGTGAAGTCCAGCGACAGTCCTCTGCCTTGGACGGTCACCCGCATACGCCGCGCCCTTCCCCACGGAACCATCTCGACGTTGCCCACGGCCGGTGGAGCCCAGTCGGTGATGGAGATTCCTTCCACTGCCACGAACTGGAATTGACACTGCACCGTGTCCAGGCCCGCGTCGATCCATTCCTGTGGAGTGTTGCCGGGATAAAAAGGCAGATCGAAACGTAGGGTCAGCGTGGGTCCGCGCCAGTTCAGATTGATCGATCGGATCCGAACACCGATCAGGTCTGGGACGTGGCCATATAGTGACCGCAGCGACTCCGGATTCACGAGGAATCCCTCAACGGTCATAGTAATAGTGCTCCTCGCAACCGGGGACCTGCCCGTTACGTGTGTCCTCGAACGGTCTCACATGGACATGCGAGGGTTGGTAACCGGGTTCTCCTGGCTTCTGGTGGCCGAACCAGTGGTCCTGGAAGACTATAAGGTCTCCCCCGTTCGGATGCTCGTAGACCTCTTCGGTGTAGTAGACGGGCTGGTGGTCCTCGCCCATGAGCTGCTTGGCACCCTGCCATTCCGGCGTCGTGGCCGGGACGAAGTTGTTGACTTCGAGTGGCTCCGCCCCTTCGGGAATACCGGCGTCCCGCAATGCCTGCGCCTTCGCTTCGGCGAGTGTGCGCCCGGCACGTTCGCCGCATTCCGGCGCGAGACCCAGCGGGTCGATCCACGTGTGGGGATTGTGGACGTACGTGACCGGGTTGGGCGCGGGAGCCAGCCCGAGCGGGTCGGGGCTGATGTAGCGGGCTGTTTCCGGGTCGTAGGTGCGGAAATAGTTGTGGTGGAGACCTGTTTCGGGGTCGTAGTACTGGCCTGGGAAGCGGAGCGGCGTGTAGGCCGTCGCGTCGGTGTTCCAGGTGGTGGTTCCCCAGAGCGTCGCGCGGGCGCGCCAGGCTATGGCCCCCGTTTCGTCGACGAGTTCAGTAGGGGTGCCGACGATGTCGGTGACGATGGCGAAGAAACGCTGGTCGATGACGCTTTGTGGAGAGTCGGCATCGACGATGCGCTCCGTCTGGGCCAAGGGGCGGCGACCGTTGTGGTCCCAGGTGAGGACGACCGGATGGAGCCGGCCTCCGGTCTTGGTGGTCTGCTCGCAGAGCGTGTGTCCGTCCCAGGTGAAGGTGGTCTCCTCCAATACGCTCTTATCGTCGGCGGCGAGGCGCTGTTTGGCGACGCGTCTTCCCAGCGGGTCGTACTGGTAACGCCAGCGGGTGCCGTCGGGAGTGACGACGGAGGTCAGACGGTCCTCGGCGTCCCAGGTGTAACGCCAGGTGTCCGGTTTGCGGGACAAACGGGTCTTCTGGCGCAGCACGATGCGGCCCGCGACATCGTGTTCGTAACGGACGCTGCCTGCGCGGGTGATGCGGGTGCCTGTGTAGGCGCGCTGCCCCGTGGCGTCATGGTGGGGGTGAGCGGCGGGCCAGTCCGCGAAGGTCTGGTTACCGGCGTCGTCGTAGGCGTAGCGCTCCGTCCAGTTCTCGGCGCGGACGGCGGTGGCGCGGCCCGCGGCGTCGAGGTCGATACGCCGGGTGCCGTTGAGGTCCTCGATCTGGGTCAGGGCGCCGTCCGGGCGGTACGAGTAAGCGCGTCGCTGGATCACGCCCGTGTCTGTGATCAGGTTCTGCTCAGTGAGCCGACCCACCGCGTCGAACGTGTGCGACAGAGCGAGTGTCTCGCCGTAGCGGTAGGCGGTCTCACGGCCGAGTTCGTCACGCACGAAGCCGATCGCGTGCCCGGAGACAGTGAGTTCGGCGGGGCGGCCGGCCGCGTCATATGTCCACGTGCTGGTTGCGCCGGTGGGTGTGGTGCGATGGGTGCGGCGGCCCAGGGGATCGTAGGCGTGGCGCAGGGTGCGGCCGTTCACTGTCTCCGACAGGCGGTTTCCGCGTTGGTCGAGTTCCATCGAGAGCGCGGTGCCCGGTCCGGTGGCTTTGACGAGCCGACCGGAGGGGGCGTAGGCGAACGTGGTGACCTGGCCTTCGACGTCCTTGCGGATCATCTGGCCCAGTGGGTTGCGTTCGTAGCGCACCGTCTGACCTAGCGCATTGGTGCGGCTCAGGAGGCGGCCTGCGGCATCGTGGGTGTAGCTGTGGGTGCGGTCGTCGAAGTCGACTTCGGAGACGAGGCGGCCTGCGGAATCGTATTGGTAGCTCCAGTCGAGGCCGGCCGAGCTGATCACTTGGGTGAGGCGCAGCTCGCTGTCGTGGACGAACTCGTGGCGTACGCCGTCGGGGCCGGTGCGCGCGGCGACGAGGTCGAAATGCGTGTACTCGAACGAGGTGATCGCGCCGACGGGATCGGTGTGGTTGATGCAGTTGCCTTCGCCGTCGTACGTCCACGCTTCGACGCCACCGTCCGGCAGGGTTCGCCGGAGAGGCCGCCCTTCGACCGTCCAATCCAGTTGTGTCGTCGCGCCGGTCGCGTCGACCATGGTGACCACACGGCCGAAGGAGTTCCGCTCATAGCGCGTGACCGCGCCTGAGGGATCTGTGACCGCCAGAGGGAGTCCGGCCGCGTTGCAGCGCATGAGCGTGGTGGCGCCAAGCGCGTCGGTGAGCGCGGTCAGGCGTCCGTGATCGTCGTATGAGAAGCGCGTGACAGTGCCGGACGCGTCCGTCAGAGCAATGCGGTTGCCTCGCTTGTCGTACTCCTGCCGCCACACCGCGCCACCCGGTACCACCACAGCCACTGGACGTCCCAAGCCGTTGTATTCGGTGGCCGTTTCATGACCGTCCGGGCGTGTGATCGATACGAGACGTCCATTCTCATCGTGCGCGTATCGGGTGGTGTGGCCGAGCGGGTCGGTGACAGCGGTCAACCGGCACCCGGCGTCCCATTCCTGAGTGGTGACGTGGCCGAGCGGGTCGGTCTCGCGGACCGGGCGGAGGGCCTGGTTGTGTTCGTAGACGCGGGTGTGGCCGTGGGAGTCGGTGACGCGGGTGGCGCGTGTTGCATCGTCGTAGGTGAGGGTGGAGGCGAGGGCGTTGCCCGTGCCGCCGGTGGCGATGACGCGGCCACGCTGGTCGTACTCGTACCAGTAGGTGGTGCCGTTCCGGTCGGTCCACGACGTGATGCGCCCGTCGGCGTCGTAGGTGTAACGCATCGGCAGCCCCGAGGAGTTGAACTCCTCGGACAGGTGACCGTGCTCGTCGTACGCGAAGGTGAGCAGCGTGGTGTTGGGCCGGTCCGGGTGGGCGGGGTCGATCAGGCGCAGGCCCGTGACGCGGGAGCGGGCGTGGTCGTGGTCGAGGGCGATCCGGTAGCCGCCGGAGTGGACCACCGCTCCGGGGACGTCACCCTCCTCGTACTCGATGGTGATCCGGTTGCCGTTGCGGTCCTGGATGTACTGCAGAGGCAGGTCCACGGCGGTGTCGCCGGCGGCCGCGACGGGACTGTGGAAGACGTACGTCAGGCCCGCGTCGGGGTCGGCGACACGGATGCCGCCGTCGACCTCGCTGTCCCAGGAGAGGGTCAGGCGGGAGCCGGGCGTGTCGGGGCGGACGGGCTCGTCGGTCTCGATGTCCGGGCGTGGGAAGCAGAGGCGGGCGCCGTCGGCAGTCGCGTAGACGAAGCCGTCGTCGTCGGCCTGGACGCGCTGGTCAAGGGTCGACGCCCAGGACGGGCCGAACCAGCCGCCCCACCGGTACGACGATATGTGCGTGCGCTCCAGGATTAGCGGAAGTACGCCGGGCAGGGTCACATCGGTGCGCGGCAGCGACATGTCCCCGGTGGCCACGTCGATCGGATCCCGCACGAACTTCTTGACCATGTTGCGGACCGAGGCCGGCAGCTTGTTGAAGCCCGGGTTCAGCTTGAGGCGCTCGAAGGCGGCGCAGTTGAGCTTCATCCCCTTGGCCAGCTCGGCCAGCTGGCTGGGCTTCAGCGCCTTCAGCCCCTTGCCGAGCGCCTTGCCCAGCACCCCGAACCCGACGCCCATCAGCGCACCCTCGGTGAGGATCCCGGCCAGCTTGCCCGGATCCTTGAACGCGCCCGGATCCTTCAGCAGCGTCTCGAACGCGGAGAACTTCGCCCCCTCGGCCGCCATCTTGCCCACTTGGGCAACACCGCGGATCTCCTTGAGCGCCTGCAGCGCACGCTCCACGCCCCGGATGACCTCCATCACCCCGCGCACCACGGACCCGAGCGCCGTACCCTCCTCCTCGATCCGCCCGACCAGCGCCACGACCTTCAGCGCCCGCTCGCCGGCGATCAGGTTCGAGGCCACTTCGGAGGCACCGGCGGTGAGGATCGACAGTGCAAGTCCCGCGATCTCGAACTCGGCGATCTCCGCGAGCATCACGCCGATCTCGGAGAGCAACTCGTGCGCCTTGTCCGCGAAGTCGTCCAGCGCCTTCGCGCCCTCCCGCAGCGAATGCGCCATCTCGTTCGCGCTCTTTCGGGCCGACTTGGACCGCTTGTGGAAGGCCTTGGCCGCCTTGCCCTCCCACTCCACCCCCGACAACGCCCGCTCGGCGGCCGCCGACGCGTCCTCCAGCCCCTTCGCCAGGTGCCGCCACTTCTTGGCGATCTCCCGGACCCCGTCCGGATCCACCGCCGGATCCGTGATCCCCAGGAACTCCAGACGACTGGCGAGCTTGTCGCCGAACCAGTGGTTGGCTCTGTTGATGTAGTGCAGAGGGTTGAGATCTACCATGACTGTGCCGCTCAGCCCTTCTTCGCCCGGGCCGCGGCCGCCAGCAGAAGGTCCAGCAGATCGAAGGTGTCGGATACCTCACCGATCAGCTTCGCCTCCGCCTCCCACTCCTCCTCCAGCTGCTTGGTCAGCTTGGACAGAGTGGTCATGCCCTTCTCTATCTCGTCCTTCGCGCCCAGCAACGACCCCAGCGCCCCCAACGCCTTCAGGTCGTGCTGCTGCTCCTTGAACGCCGCCAACGGCTTCGTCGTGTGATGCCCCACCGTGCGCAGCCCCGACGCCGCCTTGTGCATCGACGCGGCTTCCTTCGCCAAATCGGACATGAGACCCGCCCCCGTAACTTCCCCGTACACGCACGCACTTCACTCTGTGCACATGCCAACCCCATCGACACTAAGGAAAGCGGGTCTGCGGAAGGTATAGGCAAGATCAAGAACAGGCAAAGGCGCGCAGTGGATGCCGAGAGGAGCGGCACGGTCAAATGCCGGCTCCCGCGGTTGATCAGGCGAGTGCCCCGGGTCAGTCAAGACGGGTGTCCGTACCGCCGGGCGTGTCTGGTTCGGGGCGGCTGGTCATCTCATGCGAGTGCTGACTGCGCGGCTGCGTGGACTGCAGGTACTCGATGGTCACGCCGTCGGGGTGCCGCTCTGTCAGGTTGCCACTGGTGAGACCTCGTTGGATCCGTCGAAGATCGTCCCGCCGTGTTGCTCGGTGAGGTGCAGGACCTGGTCGAGGGGCTCGACGATCGTGGTGGCGTGGGTGCCGCGGTAGGGGGCGAGGGCTTCCTGCGAGCCTGCCAGCAGCAGATAGCCGCCGACGACACCGCAAGGTCCAGGTCCCGGTAGGTGAACCGGAGTCGTGGCTGCTCTCTGGTGAGCTGGACGAAGGCCGGCAACCACGACTCTGCTGAGCAATGGCAGTCGATGACGGGAGGCCGCCAGGGTCATCGTGCTTCTCCGGGGTGATCAGCTTGCCCAGGGCTACGGGGGCGCGGTTGCGGTTCCGGGTGAGGCTGTCGAGGAGCGATCTGCAAGCTTGGGCGCGTGGCATGGACCAGCTGCTTCGGAAGGGCAGAGTCGGCGGGCAGACGTGGCCGTATTTCACTGGAGTACAAGGTGTGGGCCTGACGCCAATCGAGTACCAGGCTGCCCCTCGAAGTCGACGTGTTCCCGATGACGTCGCACGTGGAGTGCGTGGCTATTTTGGAGCCCGCTACGAAGGGGCTCTGACCTGCGGTTTTCCCAGGATGCTCAGGTGTCGACGGGTGCTGTCGACCTGTTTCCCGAAGTCCATCACGTGGAGCTGGCACCTTCGGTTCCTGGCGCTGGTGACCTGCGCCTTTCCCGAGCCACGCGGTTGGCTTGCATGGAGTCGGGGGCGGCAGTGGAGAATCCCCGACGCGTTGTCTTGACGCTCGACTGACGCTGTACCTGATGGTGTGTCAGTCGCTTGCAAGGTCACCGCCCGGCTCGGACTCAGTGGGATGTGGCGTCAGGCCGGTCTGCCTATGGGCCGACCGTGCGCTTTCGTCTGCTGGAGAGCTACTTTCGGGCGGACACAGCCGTTCTCCTTGACGGACGCGAAACACTGGTTGCGGTACATACCTGTCGGCTCCGTACAAGGGTGACGCTGGGTGCACGCGCATCGGCGGTTCGCCCTGATAGTCGATCCGGCCCTTGGTCAAGGTGCCGGTCTTGTCGGTGAACAGGACCTCGACGTCGCCGAGGTCCTCGATGCACACCAGCCGCTTGACCAGCACCTTACGGCGGCTCATCCGGCGTGAGCCGGAGGCGAGATGCCGACCGCGAGGGCGGCGGCCCCCGTGGCGACCACCACTCCGCGCCCGCTGCCGGCGTGCACTGCGGTGCCCATCAGCGCGCAGCCGGACAGCTCCGCCAGTGCCGCGCCGGGGGGTGCGGTGGCGGTGTCCTTGTCGACCGGCAGCGACTCGCCGGTCAGCACCGACTCGCCGCACTCCAGGCCGGTGACCTCCAGCAGCCGCAGATCCGCGGGCACGATGTCGCCGAGCCGCAGGTCCACCACGTCACCCGGAACCAGACCGGTCACTTCTACTTCCGTGGGCCGCCCGTCGCGCAGCGCCAGCGACCGGTGACGGATCTGACCGTGCAGGGATTCCGCGGTCTTCTCCGCGCGGTACTCGTTGGTGAAGCCCAGGCCTACGGAGAGGGCGACGATCACCGCGATGATCACGGCGTTGCCGCGCTCGCCGACGAAGTAGGAGACGACGGCGGTGGCAACCGGCAGAAGGAGCAACGGTAAGCGCAACTGGTGCCACAGCACCGGCAACCAGCCGCCGTTCGACCTCCTCCGACGACAGCCCCGCGCCGGTCGTCTCCAGATCCCCCACGCGCCGGTCTTGCGCCGCCGTCGCGGTCACCATGAGGGCCCTCCGGTCCCGAGATCGTCCTCGCGCGGTACGCCGAAGAGCCGGCAGTTCACGGTCACGGGGAGCGGGTAGGCGAAGCGGATGGGGTGTGAAGGGCTCGGTCAGCCGATCTTGAGGAGGCCGGCTTCGACGACGGCGTGGCCGAAGGGGCTCGCGAGTTCGGCGAGGCGTTCGCAGTCGGCGTCACCCAGGGCGGCGTAGGCGGGGAGGGCCAGGTGGTCGGTGCGGTCCTCGATGTGCCGGCGCAGGAGTACGCCTTCCGGGCTGAGGGAGTCGCCGTCGAGGAGGCCTCGCTTGCGCAAGCGCTCCTGGGCGTCGGCCCACTCCTCCTCGGGCCATGCGCGGCTCGCCTTGAGGAAGTCGACGGGAATCTCACCGGTGGCGGCGTGCAGAATCAGTGCCTCCAAGCCTCCGACGCCCTCGCTCAGCAGGCACGCGACATGGCCGTCTCCGCGGAACTCCCGGAGCAGCGTCTGGGCGTGCCACAACTGCAGTACTGGCTCCTTGGGCCAGGGCAGTGCGGCATGGGCGGCGAACAGCGGCCGGCCCTGCGCGTGTTCGCAGGCCGCTTCGGCGGCCCGGTGGGTCAGCGCCAGGACCTCGTCCAGGGCGGGCAGTTCGTGGATTCCCGCCCGCCGCAGGGCTTCGCCCGCAGCGGCGTACCGCGCGTCCAGCACCTGCTGCGGCGTCGTGGCGTCCCAGGCACCGTCGACCGCCTGGCGTACGAAGGCAGGGTTGAAGTTGTAGAAGGTCGAGATGACCAGCTCGGCGGATGCTCGGCCGAAGACGGCGCTCCGGGAAGTGAAGTACCCGGCGCGTCCGCTCAGTCCGAGGTCCGCGTACCGTCGCCTTGCCTCGGGGACGAAGTAGATCATCGCGTGTACGGGCTCGAGGCGGCGCCAGGCCGCGCGCGCTGACTTCATGGGGTCACCTCTACGGAGAGTGGACGAACGGGGTATTCGCTGGGGGCTCTGCGGGTTTCAGTGCTCGCCAGGCGCTCGCAGGTGTTCGAGCAGCAGGCGGCTCAGCGCATCGGGCGCCTCCTCGGGGACCCAGTGGCTGACGCCTTGGAGCGTCTCGAACCGGTACGGCCCGTTGACCCACTGCCCCGTCTGCTGTGCGGCCGCCGGGCCGAACGCGCTGTCCTCCGTGCTCCAGACGTACAGCGTGGGCACGTCGATGACGCCGATCGCGCCGTCGGGGCGGCCCGCCCGGTACCAGTTCAGCGCCGCGGTGAGAGCGCCCGGCTGGGACAGGTGCCGTACGTAGGCCTCGGTACTGTCCTGCGGGACCTTTCCGGCGTAGAACGCGCGAAGCTCCTGGGCGTCGTGGGCGAGCATGCGTTCTTCGGTCGCGGGTGGTTCACGCCAGTCGATCATGTAGCGCGAGCGTCGGCGCTGATCCTGGTCGGTGCGCAGGGTGGTGGCCAGAGCGCCGGGGTGCGGGGTCGAGACAACCGTCAGGGTGCGTACGCGGCCGGGGTGGGCGTGAGCGGTCCACCACGCCACTGCGCCTCCCCAGTCGTGGCCGACCAGGTCGAACGCCGCCCAGCCCAGTTCCTCGGTGATCGCGACCACGTCGTCGACGAGAAGGCCGATGCGATAGTCCTCGGGCCGCTGAGGGCGGGCGCCGGGGGAGTACCCACGTTGGTTCGGTGCCACCACCCGGTAGCCGTGCGCGGCCAGTGCCGCGATCTGCCGTTGCCACACCAGCCCCGTCTGCGGGAAGCCGTGCAGCAGTAGCACCGGGCGGCCCTCGGGCGGGCCAGCCACGATCGCGTCGAACACGCCCACGCCGGTGGAGATGCTCAGTTCCGTCACGATCCACCCTTCATACCGACTGGTCGGTACCCTTCAGGTAGAGGGGCGGGCTGTCAAGACCGCGAGCATGTGCGCATCCCCGCTTCCCTGATCGTCAAGGACTTGGTTGAACGTGACGCCGGATTCAACTATAACCGATCGGGAGGCCGACCCTCGTCACCCCGCGGCCATGGCTCATGCCATCGGTCACCGAGGGAGACGGTCAATGAGCCCGCCGCACCGAAGTTGGCGTTCGGCCCGCCTATCAGCGATCGAGCCCGGCTCACGGAGCTCGGAACTCCGGCCCCCATGCTCCGGGGCGAACCGGACCAACAGGAAACAGTGAGGCGACATGAGGGAAGCAGTCATCGTTTCGACGGCACGGACGCCGATCGGAAAGGCCTATCGCGGCGCCTTCAACGACACCCAGGCGCAGGAACTCGCCGCCCATGCCCTTTCGCACGCGGTGCGGCGCGCCGGGCTCGAGGGAGCCGAGGTCGAGGATGTGATCTTCGGCTGCGCCGCGCAGCAGGGCTCCGCCGGTTTCAACGTCGCGCGCCAGGCCGTTCTCCGTGCCGGACTTCCGGACACCGTGTCGGGAATGACGATCGACCGGCAGTGCTCGTCGGGCCTGATGGCCATCGCGACGGCCGCCAAGCAGATTGTCACCGATGGCATGCAGGTCGCTGCCGGCGGCGGTGTCGAGTCGATCTCCTTGGTGCAGAACGACCACATGAACACCCACCGTGCGGCGGATCCCTGGCTGGTCGAGCACAAGCCGAGCATCTACATGCCGATGTTGCAGACGGCGGAGATCGTCGCCGAACGCTACGGCGTGAGCCGGGAACGCCAGGACGAGTTCGCGCTGCTGTCACAGCAGCGCACCGCGGCGGCGCAGGAGGCCGGCCGGTTCGACCGGGAGATCGTCGCACTCACCAGCGTCAAGAAGGTTCTCGACAAGCAGTCCGGGGAGGTGCGGGACGAGGAGGTCACCCTGACCAGGGACGAGGGCAACCGCCCGTCGACCACACTGGAGGGCCTGGCCGGGCTGGCGCCGGTGCTGCCCGACGGTCAGGTGACCGCGCACTCCAGCGTCACGGCGGGAAACTCCTCGCAGTTGTCGGACGGGGCTTCGGCGTCGGTGCTGATGGAGTCGAAGGAGGCCGAGCGCCGCGGACTGGAGCCGCTGGGCGTCTACCGGGGTATGACCGTTGCCGGTTGCGGGCCGGACGAGATGGGCATCGGTCCGGTGTTCGCCATTCCGAAACTGCTGAAGCAGCACGACCTCGCCGTCGACGACATCGGGCTGTGGGAACTCAACGAGGCGTTCGCTTCCCAGGCGTTGTACTGCCGTGACGAACTGCACATCGACCCGGAGCGGTTCAACGTCAATGGCGGCGGGATCTCGGTCGGTCATCCGTACGGAATGACCGGTGCCCGGCTGGTGGGGCATGCCCTTATCGAGGGCAAGCGCCGAGGCGTCCGGTATGTGGTGATCTCGATGTGCGTCGGCGGCGGAATGGGCGCAGCCGGACTGTTCGAGGTTGCCTGAGGTGTCGAGCGGGACGGAAAAGGTCCGAACTTCGGTCCTCGTGGACTTCGGTGGGGTCATCACCTCCAGTGTGCTGCAGGCTTTCACCGACTTCGGCGCCTCGCTCGGCGGTGACCCGCGCCTGCCGCTGGACCTCCTCGCCCGGGACTCGCCATCACGCACTCTCCTGGCCGACCACGAGTGCGGCCGTATCGACACCGAAGCCTTCGAGCGGGGATTCGCCGAACGCCTCCGCGTCCACGGCGCCGACGTACCGGCCGAGGGGCTCACGGCCCGGATGCAAGCGGGAATGTCGATCGACCAGGACATGCTCGCGCTGCTCGGTGACCTTCGGGCCGCCGGCCGTCCGGTTGCGCTGGTGTCCAACTCGTTCGGTACCGGAGCCTACGACGGCGTCGACCTCGCCGCCGTTGCCGACGTGGTCGTCATCTCCGCCGAGGTGGGGATCCGCAAGCCCTCCCGGCGGATTTACGCGATCGCATGTGAACGCCTCGGTATCGACCCCGAGGAGGCAGTCATGATCGACGATCTGCAGCAGAACCTCGACGGAGCGGCGCGGATCGGAATCGGGGGCGTATTGCACACCGGCGCCGCCGACACTCGCCGTCAACTCGCCGAACTCTTCGGGATCACCGCCTGACCGATCGACCGACCGGTCGCAAGGAGACCGGTCATGTGGGATCCGCACCGCATCACCTGCTCACACCCCGGAAGGCACCGCTCATGGCCAGTGTTCTCGACCCGGTCCGCCGCCACGCGGCTGCAACTCCTGACAACATCGCGCTGCGTGGCGGCGCGGATCAGTGGACGTACCGTCAGCTGAGTGACGCGAGCGTACGGTACGCGGGCGCCTTGGCCGCCGCGGGCCTGTCCCCCGGGGACCGGGTGCTGCTCGCGGCGCCGTCGGTGCCCGAGTTCGTGGTGGCCTACCTCGGGATCCAGGCCGCGGGCTGTGTCGTGGTGCCGGTCAACACGATGGTCACCCGGGCCGAGGTGGAGTACGTCCTCGGCGACGCCGGGTGCTCATTGGCGATCGCATGGCACGCCCTCGGCCCCGCCGTCGCGGAGGCGGCAGCGGCACTCAAGGTGCCCTTCTGGACGCTGTCCCCGGGCGCGTCGGTCACCGGTGCAACCCCTGCCGACGTCGTCGACCGGGACCGCGACGAGACCGCGGCCATCCTGTACACCTCGGGCACCACGGGACGGCCGAAGGGGGCCCAACTCACCGTCGGGAACCTGCTGTCCGCCGGGGAGATCGGCGCCGAGTGCAGCCGCGCCTCCAGCGCCGACCGTACCGGCACCGGACTCCCGCTGTTCCACGTGTTCGGCCAGGCGTCGGTCATGATGGCGACCCTGACCGCGGGCGGCTCGATGTCCTTGCTGGCCCGGTTCGACCCGGCGTCGATGCTGGACATGCTGCGCCGCGACCGGCTCACCATCATGGCCGGCGTGCCGACCATGTGGAACGCGATGCTGCACGCGGCGGGTGATGCGAACCCGGCGGACTTCGCGGGGCTCCGTGTCGCCGTCTCCGGCGGCGCCTCACTGCCCGGGGAGATCGCCCGAGCCTTCGAGGCCCGCTTCGGCTGCACCATCCTCGAAGGGTATGGGCTCACCGAGACCACCGCGTTCGGCACCTTCAACGACATCGACCGCGGCGGCAAGACCGGGTACACCGGCAGGGCAGTCCCGCGGCTGCAGGTTCAGGTGCGTGACGAGGACGGCAACGAGTGCCCTCCGGGTACCGTCGGCGAGGTCCACATCAAGGGACCCACGGTGATGCGCGGTTACTGGAACCGCCCTGCGGACACCGCCGCGGCAATCTCGTCCGACGGCTGGTTCCGGACCGGCGACCTCGGCGAAACCGACACGGACGGCGACCTGCGCATCGTCGACCGGATCAAGGACCTCATCATCCGCGGCGGTTACAACGTCTACCCCGGTGAGGTCGAGGAAGTTCTCTACGAGCATCCGGACATCGTCGAGGCAGCCGTGATCGGCGTTCCCGACGAGCACTACGGCGAGGAGGTCGCCGCGCTCATCGCCGCCCGGCCCGGTTCGGAGCTCGGTGCCGCCGAGGTGTCGGGCTGGGCACGAGAGCGGCTGTCCGCCTACAAGATCCCGCGCATCGTCCGGTTCGTCGACGCGCTGCCCAAGGGCCCGACCGGGAAGATCCTCAAGCGGTCCATCGACCGTACGGAGCTGACCCGCGATCCCGCAGTCGGCGACGTACCCGCCCGCCGGCACTGAACATCCGTCGAACGAAGAGATGTGCCCGCTGCGGAAGAAAGAGAGGAAAGACGCATGGTGAGTTGCTCATGAGCCTGCCCCCCATCCTGCGGGACCGGCTGCGCCTGCCCGTGGTCGCATCGCCGATGTTCATCGTGTCCAGTCCGGAGTTGGTCATCGCCCAGTCGGCCTCCGGCATCGTGGGTTCCTTCCCCGCGCTGAACGCGCGGCCCCAGTCGGCCCTGCGGGAGTGGCTGCAGCACATAACGGAGGAGTTGGCCAAGCACGACGCCGGCCATCCCGAGGCACCGTCCGCGCCGTTCGCGGTCAATCTCATTGTGCACAAGACCAACTCACGCCTGGAGGAGGACCTCGCGACCGTCGTGGAGTTCGAGGTGCCGATCATCATCACCTCTCTCGGTGCCCGGGCTGATGTCAACGATGCGGTCCACTCCTACGGCGGCATCGTGCTGCACGATGTCATCAGCAACCGGTTCGCGCGCAAGGCGGTGGAGAAGGGCGCGGACGGCCTGATCGCCGTCGCCGCGGGCGCGGGTGGGCACGCCGGCACTCAATCACCCTTTGCGCTCGTCCAGGAGGTTCGCGACTGGTTCGACGGCCCTCTTCTGCTGTCGGGCTCCATCGCTCACGGCCGCTCGATCCTCGCCGCGCAGGCCGCCGGCGCGGACCTCGCCTACGTGGGTTCGGCGTTCATCGCTACCGACGAGGCGAGCGCGGAGGACCAGTACAAGCAGATGATCGTGGACTCCACAGCTGCGGACATCGTGTACTCCGACCTGTTCACCGGCGTGCACGGCAACTACCTCCGTGGCAGCATCGAGGCCGCGGGGCTCGATCCGGCCGCACTGCCCGGCTCCGATCCGTCCGCCATGGACTTCGGGAACCAGGACGTCAAAGGGGCGAAGGCGTGGCGGGACATCTGGGGCGCGGGTCAGGGCGTCGGCGTGATCGGAGCGGTACTTCCCGCGGCAGCGGTCGTCGAGCGCCTCGCCGGTGAGTACGCCGAGGCGAAGAGCCGGCTTCGGCGCTTGTAAAGGGGTGCGCCAGAGCCGCATCGAGCCTGCGCATTTATGAGTCTGGCGTCGGATTCAAGTACACTTCCGGGGATGGACAACACCGCACCTGAGGAGAGCGACGGCGAGAAGGCACCGCCGGTGGCCCCCCTCTCGCACCTTCGCGAGCTGCCGACGACGAAGCGGGGAGCGCGGACACGGGCCGCTTTGGTGAAGGGCGCCCGGAAGGTGTTCGAACGGGACGGCTACCTCGACACCCGTCTGACCGACATCACCAAAGAGGCTCAGTGTGCGGCGGGATCCTTCTACACCTACTTCGCCAACAAGGAAGAGGTGCTTGCCGCCGTTCTCCTGGAAGCCCAGGAGGACATGATGCACCCCGGCATGGGCCGGGTGCAGGGCACCGACGACCCATATGCGGTACTCGAGGCGAGCAATCGCGCGTATCTCGAGGCATACAAACGGAATGCGAAACTGATGGCACTGCTTGAGCAGGTCGCCCAAGTTGAGCCGGAGTTCCGTGAGTTCCGGAGCCGGCGCGCTGATGCGTTCATCCGCCGCAACGCCCGCGGCATCGCCGACCTACAGGCGCGGGGCGTTGCCGACCGTGAGGTCGATCCGATGATGGCCTCCCGTGCACTGTCGGGCATGGTCAGCGTCATGGCCTACAACGCCTTCGTGCTCGGCGAACGGCACGAAGAAGGTACGCCGGTGGACTTCGAGGAGCTCGTCTCCACGGTCACCCGGCTCTGGGCGAACGCCCTGCGGTTCCCCGGCCACCACTGACCGACCTTCTCTCTTCCCCCCTCGCCCTTCTCGGCGTATGGGGCGATCGCTTGCGCCTTCTCCGTGGGTGACGCACACCTGGTGATTGAAGTTGACGCCAGATTCAATTATACAGGTGGACGGGGCCACGGCCGCAGCATCGCGAGGGCCGTGCCCCGGCACCGCACGCCCCGCCACGGAGAGGGTTCGCTGTGAACGTTGCACAAAGAGTCGCCATCGTCACCGGAGGCGGTGGCGGGATCGGCAGCGCGCTGGTCGCACGGCTCGCTCGCGAGGGTGCCCGGGTCGTTGTCGCGGACCTCGACGCGGACAGCGCGCGGGCGGTGTCGGAGGCAGTCAACGCCGGCCATCCGGGAAGCACCGTCAGCGCCGGCGCTGACGTGTCGGACACCGCCGAGATACAGCAGTTGGTCACCCTGGCGGAGAGCGCCTTCGGTCCGGTTGATTTCTACTTCGCGAACGCGGGCATCGCCGGGGCGCTCGACCTCGACGCGAGCGAGCAGGACTGGGACCTCTCGATCGACGTCAACCTGCGAGCCCACATCCGTGCGGCAAAGCTGCTGGTACCGCGGTGGCTCGAGCGCGGTGAGGGCTACTTCGTCAGTACCGCCTCGGCGGCCGGGCTGCTCACCCAGATCGGCTCCGCCACGTACGCCGTCACCAAACACGCGGCCGTCGCCTTCGCCGAATGGCTGAGCGTCACCTACGGCGATCGCGGGGTCCGCGTCAGCTGTCTGTGCCCGATGGGGGTGAACACCAAGCTGCTGTCCTCCGGGGAGGGTTCGGGGGACGCTCTGGGAAGAGCCGCGACGCGAGCCGTCACGTCCGCGGGGGACGTCCTGGAGCCGGCCGAGGTCGCCGACGCAGTCCTGGCCGCGATCGAGGACGAGCGCTTCCTGATCCTGCCGCATGAAGACGTTCTTGAGATGTACCGGCAGAAGGGCTCGGACTACGACCGGTGGCTGCGCGGGATGCGCCGCTACCAGAGCTCCCTTCTCGCGCAGTCATGACCGGCGCGCCGGGCGAGCTCGTCCTCGCCGAACACCGCGGGCCGGTGCTGGTGCTCACGTTCAACCGGCCGGCCAAGCTCAACGCCTGGACCGACGAACTCGAGGACCGCTATTTCACGCTGCTCGACGCCGCCGAGGACGATCCGGACGTACGCGCCCTCGTGGTCACCGGCGCGGGACGCGGATTCTGCGCCGGAGCCGACCTCCAGCGGCTGCAGGCGCTCGGCGAGGTCGCCGAGGCGGACCGGGCACGACGCCGGCCGCGCGATGTGCCGTTGACCCTGCGCAAACCGCTGATCGGTGCGATCAACGGGGTGGCCGCCGGTCTGGGCATGGTGGAGGCGCTCTACTGCGACATTCGCTTCGGCTCGCCCTTGGCGCGGTTCACCACGGCATTCGCGCAACGCGGGCTGATCGCCGAGTACGGGATCTCCTGGCTGTTGCCCCGGCTGGTGGGGCACAGCCGGGCAACGGACCTGTTGCTGTCCAGTCGCATGGTGGACGCCGAGGAGGCTTTCCGTATCGGTCTTCTCGACCACCTAGTCCCGACCGGCAGTGTGGTCGATGCCGCTGTCTCGTACGCCACCGATCTGGCGACGCGCTGTTCCCCGGCATCCATGGCCACCATCAAGGGCCAGTTGAACAACGACGCGGACGGCACCTACGCCGATTCCGTGACCCGGGCGGAGGGCCTCATGCTCCAGGCCTTCCGCGGGGCCGATCTCGTCGAAGGCGTGGCCAGTCACCTCGACAAGCGCCCACCGAATTTTCCCTCCCTCCCGGTCAGGAGTTCACATGTCCGTGTTTGAGATGTCGGACCGCGCCAAGAAGTACCAGGCGGATCTGCTGGAGTTCATGGATTCGCATGTCTACCCCGCTGAGGCGGTGTACCACGAGCAGATGAGCGCGTCGGGTGACCCGCACTTCCACCCGCCGATCATCGAGGAACTCAAGGCGGAGGCGCGGGGGCGCGGACTGTGGAACCTCTTCCACCCGCACCCGGAGTGGGGCCTCGGACTGACCAACCTCGAGTACGCGCCGCTGGCGGAGATCATGGGGCGCAGCCACATCGCCCCCGAGGCATGCAACTGCAACGCTCCCGACACCGGCAACATGGAGGTGCTCACGCTGTTCGGCAGCGACGAGCACAAGGAGAAGTACCTCAAGCCCCTGCTCGACGGGACGATGGCTTCGGCCTTCGCGATGACCGAGCCGCGTGTTGCCAGCTCCGACGCCACCAACATCGAGCTGCGGATGGAGCGCGACGGCGACGAGTACGTGCTCAACGGCCGCAAGTGGTTCGCGTCCAACGCCCTGCACCGCAACTGCAAGGTGCTCATCGTCATGGGGAAGACGGACCCCACCGCTGCTCCGCACCGGCAGCAGTCGATGATGGTCGTCCCCATCGACGCCCCTGGGATCACGGTGATGCGCGGCCTGCCGGTGTTCGGCTACCAGGACCGCGAGGGGCACGCCGAGATCGACTTCACCGACGTACGGGTACCGGCCAAGGACGTCCTCAAGGGCGAGGGTGAGGGTTTCGCGATCAGCCAGGCCCGGCTCGGTCCCGGCCGTATCCACCACTGCATGCGGGCCATTGGCGCGGCCGAGCGGGCGCTGGAGCTGATGTGCCGGCGCGCGCAGTCACGGGTGACATTCGGTCGTCCGGTTGCCGAACGGTCCAACATCCAGGACTGGATCGCGGAAGCGCGGATCGACATCGAGATGATCCGCCTGCTCACGCTCAAGGCCGCGTATCTGATGGACACGGCCGGGAACAAGGAAGCGCGCACCGAGATCGCGGCCATCAAGGTGGCCGCTCCGAACATCGCCCTGAAGATCATCGACCGCGCGATCCAGGTGCACGGAGCGGCGGGAGTGACCGAGGACTTCCCGTTGGCGATGATGTACGCGCACCTGCGGACGCTGCGGCTGGCGGACGGCCCTGACGAGGTCCACAAGCGGGCCATCGCCCGACAGGAACTGCGGCAGTACCGCGTCGCGGCGACGGCGACGGCGGCGGTGAGCTGAGATGGCGGGACTGGATCTCACGGGTCGCACCGCCGTCGTCACGGGCGCCTCGCGCGGGATCGGGCTGGCGATCGCCCAGGCCATCGCCGCCGCCGGCGCAAACGTCGTCCTCACCTCCCGGTACCAGGAGGCGGCTGACGCCGCCGCGGCCCAGGTCGGGGGCACGGCGGTCGGCGTCGGTGCGCACGCGGTCGACGAAGAAGCGGCCCGGCACTGTGTGGATCTGACGCTTGAGCGCTTCGGGAGCCTGGACATCCTCGTCAACAACGCGGGGACCAACCCGGCCTTCGGGCCGGTCATCGATCAGGACCACGGCAGGTTCGCCAAGACCTTCGACGTGAACCTGTGGGCTCCCGTCCTGTGGACGGGGCTGGCCACGCGGGCCTGGATGGGCGAGCACGGCGGTGTGGTCGTCAACACCGCGTCGGTCGGCGGCATGGCCTCCGAGGCGAACATCGGGTTGTACAACGCGTCGAAGGCCGCACTGATCCACCTCACAAAGCAACTGGCCCTGGAACTCTCGCCGAAGGTTCGCGTCAATGCGGTGGCACCGGGTGTGGTGCGCACGAAGCTGGCCGAGGCCCTGTGGAAGGAGCACGAGCAGGCCGTGTCCGCATCGATGGCGCTGGGCCGCATAGGGGAGCCTGCCGACATCGCCTCGGCGGTCGCGTTTCTCGTCTCGGACGCGGCGAGTTGGATCACCGGTGAGACGATGGTGATCGACGGCGGGCAGCTGCTCGGTGACGCGCTCCCGTTCAGGCGGGGAGCCGGCATCGGTGTCTAGCGCGGACATCGTCGGAATCGACGCCGGGGCGGTGAGCCGCTGGTTCGAGACCCTCGGCGTCGACTTCGCCGGGCCGTTGACCTTCGACCGGATCGGGCTCGGCCAGTCGAATCTGACCTACCTGGTACGGGACCAGAACGGCCGCAGGTGGGTGCTGCGGCGCCCACCGCTGGGTCTCCTGCTGGCGTCGGCGCACGACGTGGCCCGCGAGGCGCGGATTCTGACCGCGCTGGAGGGCACCGCCGTCCCGACTCCGCGGGTGCTCGGGTTGACAGACGATCCCGCCGTGACCGACGTCCCGCTGCTGCTCATGGAGTTCGTGGACGGCCAGGTCGTCGACAGGATGTCGATCGCGCGGTCGTTGACGCCCGAGCGCCGCCGGGCGATCGGGATGTCGTTGCCGCGGACGCTGGCGAAGATACACGCGGTCGATCTCGAGGTGACCGGGCTGACCGGTCTGGCCAGCCACAAGCCGTACGCGCAACGTCAGCTCAAGCGGTGGTCGGCCCAGTGGGAGAGGTCCAGGACCCGCGAGCTGCCCGCCCTGGAGGACCTCACCCGGCGCCTCGTCGCGGCCGTCCCGGAGCAGCGCGAACTGACGCTCGTGCACGGCGACTTCCATCTGCGCAACGTCATCACCTCCCACGACAGCGGGGAGGTGACCGCGGTGCTCGACTGGGAGCTGTCGACGCTGGGGGATCCACTGGCGGACATGGGCAGCCTGCTGGCCTACTGGCCGGCCAAGGGTGAGAACACCTCGGGCGACTTCGTCGCGACCGCTCTCGACGGCTTCCCGACCCGCGAGGAACTCGTGGCTGCCTACTTGGCGGCGTCGGGACGCGACCTGACGACGCTGGGCTACTGGCACACGCTGGGACTGTGGAAGGTCGCGATCATCGCGGAGGGCGTCATGCGCCGCGCGATGGATGAACCGCGGAACAAGGCCGCGTCCGGGACTCCGACCGCAGAGCGCATCGACGCACTGGTGGCGAAGGCCCACGACGTGGCGGACACGGCAGGTATCTGAACCGATCGCCTGCCCACGGGACTTTGACACTCACGCATACAGGAAAGGAGCGGTGATGAGGCAAGCGGTCCTCGTATCGACGGCGCGTACGCCGATCGGGAAGGCGTGCATCGGCGGCGGCAAGGGCGCGGCAGAGCGGATCGGGGTGGTGTCGTGAACCCCGCCGCACTGTTCGATGTCAGCGGAAAGACCGTGGTCGTGACCGGCGGTTCACGCGGAATCGGGCTGATGATCGCGCACGGATTTGTTGCCGCCGGGGCCACGGTGATCATCAGTTCCCGCAAGGCCGAGGCGTGCGAGAAGGCGGCAGCTCAGTTGTCCGCACTGACGTCCCCCGGCGCCGGAACCTGTCTGGCGCACCCGGCGGATCTGTCCACGGCCGCGGGCCTCGAGAGCTTGGCCGAGCGGGTCGCGGAGGTCGCCCCGCGGCTGAACGTCCTGGTCAACAATGCGGGAGCCGCCTGGGGCGCGCCGATCGGCGAGTTCCCCGACTCGGGCTTCGACAAAGTGCTGAACGTCAACGTCAAGGCTGTCTTCTCGCTGACGCAACGGCTGCTGCCGCAGTTGCGGGCGGCCGCCACCGCGGAGGACCCCGCGCGAGTGATCAACATCGGGTCGATCGACGGGCTCGTCGTCTCCGCGTCCGACAACTTCTCCTACGTCGCGAGCAAGGCGGCGGTGCACATGCTGACCCGCAAGATGGCCGCCACGCTGGCGAGTGATCACATCACAGTCAACGCCCTTGCGCCTGGCCCGTTCCCGACCAAGATGATGGCGCACGTCCTGGACGACCGCGAGCTGCGGGACGCCGTGGTCGAACGGGTGCCCCTCGGCCGCGTCGGCACCCCTGAGGACATCGCGAGTCCGGCGATCTTCCTCGCCTCCCGCGCGGGCGCATACCTGACGGGCACGGTGATCCCCGTGGACGGCGGGATCTCCGGGACGCGCTGACCGGCCGCATGTGAAGGTCACCACGCCGCAAGCGAAACCCCCACACACTCTCTTCCCTGAAAGGCGGGTTCGGCCGCGATGAGCTGGTTCGACGACAGGCCGTGGACGGCGCAGTACACCGAACGGATGGCGGAGGTGGAACCGGTCCCCGACCACACCACGCTGGAGTTGCTGGCCGACGCGGTGGCCACCGCCCCCCAGGACCCGGCCATCACCTACCTCGGTGGCACGCTGACCTACCGGGAGGTGGACGAGCTCACCGACGGGGTGGCGCACTACCTGCTCGAGCGCGGCTTCCGTCCCGGCGACCGGCTGGCGCTGTACCTGCAGAACGTTCCGCAGTTCGTGCTGGCGCTGTTCGGTGCCTGGAAGGCGGGCGGCGCGGTCGTACCGCTGAACCCGATGTACCGGGACGAACTCGCGCACATCCTCACCGACGCGGGGGTGTCGGCGATCGTGTGCGACGAGCAGGCCTGGGCGGAGCACGTCCGGGAGCGGGCCACCGCGGCGGGGGTGACGACAGCGCTCACCGCCAGCCCGCTGGACCTGCAAACTCTGGACGACGCGCGCATCTACGCCGGTCTGACCCGGCAGCGCGACGAGGGCGCGGACGACATCCTCGACGTGGCGAGGGCACGGGCGGGGCGGCGACCGACCCATCCCGGGCCGGCACCCGAAGACATCGCACTGATCTCCTACACCTCCGGCACCAGCGGACTGCCGAAGGGGGCGACCAACACCCATCGCAACCTGACCGTCAACGCGGTCCTGCTGCGGCTGTACGACGAGATCCCCCCGGGGTCGCCGATCTTCGCGCTGGCCCCGCTGTTCCACATCACCGGCATGGTCGTCCAACTGCTCAACGCGGTCGACCTGGCGAGCCCCCTGGTACTCGCCTACCGCTTCGAGCCGGGCGTGGTGATCGACGCGCTGAGGCGGGAACGGCCCGCCTACATGGTCGGGCCGTCCACCGCATACATGGCGCTGATGGCCCACCGAGACTTCTCCGCCGAGGCGTTCACCTCGCTGAGGACCCTCAACTCCGGCGGCGCCCCGCTGCCGCCCGCGGTCGTCGAGCGGTTCCGGGAGCAGGCGGGACTGTATATCCGCAACGGCTACGGGCTCACGGAGACCAGTGCCCCTTGCGTGGTGGTGCCCGCGGGCAGGGAGGCTCCCGTGGATCCTGACTCGGGCACCTTGTCGATCGGCCTGCCCCTTCCGACCGCGATGGTACGCATCGTCGACGAGGAGGGCAGGGACCTTGGACCGAACGAGGTCGGCGAGATCGCGGTCGAAGGCCCCATGGTGGTGCCCGCGTACTGGAACCGGCCCGAGGCCACCGCTGAGTCGATCCCGAACGGGCGGCTGCTCACCGGCGACGTCGGTTTCGTGGACCGGCAGGGCTGGGTCTACGTGGTGGACCGCAAGAAGGACATGATCAACGCCTCAGGGTTCAAGGTGTGGCCTCGCGAGGTCGAGGACGTCCTCTACCAGCATCCCGCGGTGCGCGAAGCGGCCGTGGTCGGTGTGTCCGACCCCTACCGCGGCGAGACGGTGGCGGCTTTTGTCAGTCTCAGGCCCGAAGGATCCGTCGAGCCCGAAGAGCTGGTCGCCTACTGCCGCGAGCACCTGGCCGCCTACAAGGCCCCTCGGACCGTCAGCATCCGGGACGAGCTGCCCAAGACCACCAGCGGCAAGATCCTGCGCCGTGAACTGCGCGGGGCGACGTCCGCGTGACGAGCGAGAGGAGCCGAAGCATGGCCGGCCTGCCAGAGGTCCTGGCCCTCGACGAGATCGGCCCGGACCGGTTCCGGTCCGGCCCGATCCCCAGCGAGTGGGCGCGGACGTTCGGTGGCCAGATCGCCGCCCAGTCGCTGATGGCCGCGGCGCGTACCCTCGACCGGTCGTACTCGGCTCACTCGCTGCACGGGTACTTCCTGCGGCCCGGCCGTCCGCACGAGCCGACCGACCATCTGGTCGAGCGGATCCGCGACGGCGGCAGCTTCTGCACCCGCCGGGTGACCGCAGTTCAGGCGGGGGAGGCGATCTTCACGGTGACGGCGTCGTTCCATCGCGGGGACGAAGGGTTCTCCCACCAGGTGGGCATTCCGGCGGTGCCGGCACCTGACGACATCCCGGAGTCCGACCGCATCAACGGCTGGGGCATGCCGCGGCCCGCGGAGTGGCGCGACTGGGAGATGCGATGGGTGCCCAGGGGCGAGACCAGTCACGTCCCGGGGGCACCGGCCTGCCAGCGGGTGTGGATCCGGTACGGACGTCCGCTGCCGGACGACGGTGCCGTCCACGCCTGCGCACTGACCTATCTCAGCGACATGGCGCTGCTGGGCTCCGCGCGGCTGCCACATCCCCGAACCGCCGTACAGGGTGCGTCGTTGGACCATTCGCTGTGGTTCCTGCGTCCCTTCCGCGCCGACGAGTGGCTGCTGTACGACCAGGTCTCCCCGTCGGCCGAGCACGGCCGGGCGCTCACCCGCGGAAGGCTGTTCGACACGGGCGGGCGTCTGGTGGCCGCCGTCGCGCAGGAGGGACTCATGCGCTTCGACCGGTCCCGGCCGACGGCGCGCGGTGACAGGGAGATGTCCCTGCCATCCCCCGCTTCAGTTGTCCCCGACCCGCGTTGACCACCGATTCGTCAAGGAAGTGGTGTCACCCATGTCCACCCAGTACAGCGTCATCGGACGCACAGCGATTCTTTGATCGACAGCGGTCAGCTGCGCGTCGTAGTCGATGCGACCTGCCGAGCAGTGCCCCCTTGACACTGTGCACAACCCAGCTGGGCCCGGTAGCAGGAGCGCCGGGCCCAGCGGGCTGAGCGGAGTGCGGACCGCGGCGTGCGGTCCGCTCCCGGATGGTCAGTTGCCGACCGCGGCCTGTGCCGCGAGGGTGACGATCATCTTGCCGGTGTTGTCGCCGCGGAGCATGCCGAGGAATGCCTCGACGTTGTTCTCGATGCCTTCCACGACGGTCTCCTCGTAGTGGAGCTTCCCTTCGCAGATCCAGCCGCCGACCTCCTGCACGAACTGCTGTTGCAGGTCGTTGTGGTCGGAGACCAGCAGGCCGCGCAGGGTGAGGCGCTTGCCGATGGCGAGCGCGAGGTTGCGCGGGCCGGGGGCCGGCTCGGTGGCGTTGTACTGGGCGATGGCCCCGCACAGCGCTGCCCGGCCGTGCACGTTGAGGGCATCGATCGCCGCCTCGAGGTGGTCGCCGCCGACGTTGTCGAAGTAGACGTCGATGCCGTCCGGGGCCGCCGCCCTGAGCTGCTCGGCCACGGGCCCGTTCTTGTAGTTGAAGGCGGCGTCGAAACCGTACTTCTCGAGGAGCAGTCGGACCTTCTCGTCCGAGCCGGCGCTGCCGATGACCCGCTTGGCACCCTTGAGCCGGGCGATCTGTCCGACCTCGCTGCCGACCGCACCGGCCGCGCCGGAGACGAAGACAGTGTCACCCTCGTGGAACTCCGCCACGCGCAGCAGGCCCGCGTAGGCGGTCAGTCCGGGCATGCCGAGGACACCGAGGTACGTGCCCAGGGGAGCGGTCCCGGCGTCGACCTTCACGGCGTTTGCCGCGTCCAGGAGTGCGTACTCCCGCCAGCCGAGCCCGTGCAGGACGTGATCACCGACGGCGAGGGCGTCGGCGGAGGAATCATCGCCCACGGCGACGACGACGCCGACCGCACCCCCGTCCATCGGCTGGTTCAGCCGGAAGGGAGGGACGTAGGACTTCACGTCGTTCATCCGGCCGCGCATGTAAGGGTCGACCGACAGGTGCACGTTGCGTACGAGGATCTGACCGGAGCCGGGCTCGGCGACGGGAACCTCGCGCAGGGCGAAGTCCTGCGGCCGGGGCACACCGTTCGGGCGGGCGACCAGGTGCCATTCGCGGCTGGTGGTGGGGAGAGCGCTCATGGTGGAAATGTCCCTTTCCGCCGTGTTCACGCACGGCTGGGAGTGGATCAGCTGAGGGGCTTGGCGAGCACGGCTTTGCGGTGGCTGAAAGTCTCGATGGAGTAGCGGCCGTGGTAGCTGCCCATGCCGCTTTCCCCGACGCCCCCGAACGGCAGGTCGGAAATGGTGAGATGGGCCACCGGCAGGCCGAACCCCAGGCCGCCGGAGGAGGTTTCGGCGGCGAGCCGCTCCCGGGTGGTGTCGGAGTCGGTGAACGCATACAGGGCCAGCGGCTTGTCGCGGTCGTTGATGAAGTCGATCGCCTCGTCGAGCCCGGCCACTGCGACGATCGGGAGGATCGGGCCGAAGATCTCCTCCTGCATGACGGGCGCGTCCGGTGACACCTCGGCCAGGACGGTCGGCGCGATGTACTTCGTCTCGCGGTCGTACGCGCCGCCGGTGACCTGACGGCCGGAGTCGAGGAGAGCGGTCAGCCGGTCGAAGTGGCGTTCGTTGACGATACGGCCGTACTCCGGGGAGGCGGCGGGGTCGGACCCGTACAGCCCCTCGACGGCCTTGGGCAGGGCGGCCTCCAGAGCACGTGCGGTCTCGGGGTCGGTAAGGACGTAGTCGGGCGCGACGCAGGTCTGCCCGGCGTTGAGGAACTTCCCGGCCGCGAGGCGGGCGGCGACGGTGTCGAGGTCGGTGGCCGTGTCCACGAACGCCGGGGACTTGCCACCCAGTTCGAGGGTGACGGGCGTGAGGTGACGGGCGGCCGCGGCCATCACGATGCGGCCGACCGCGCCGTTGCCGGTGTAGAGGATGTGGTCGAAGCGCTGCTCGAGCAGGGCGGTGGTCTCCGGGACCCCGCCTTCGACCACGGCGACCGCGTCGGTGTCGAGGTACTGCGGCACGAGGCGGGCCAGGGCGGCGGACGTGGCCGGGGCCAGTTCGCTGGGCTTGGCGACCACCGTGTTGCCCGCTGCCAGGGCACCGGCCACCGGGGCCAGCAGCAGCTGCGCCGGGTAGTTCCACGGGGCGATGACCAGGACGACCCCCAGGGGGTCGTACTGCGTCCAGGCACTCGCCTCGCCGATGAACGCGGGGACGGGGGCCGGTTCGGGGCGCAGCCACCCGTCGAGATGCTCCAGGGTGTGGTCGATCTCGCGTATGACGAAGTCGATCTCCGTGCGGTAGGACTCGGTGGAGCTCTTTCCCAAGTCGGCGTGGAGCGCCGCGGCGAATGTCTTCCCCTGCTCGGTGAGCAGGGTACGCATCCGGTGCAGCTGCTCGGTCCGCCAGGCCACGGGCTTGGTCCTGCCGGTGCGGAAGGTGGCGCGCAGCCGGGCGACAAGCTCGGCGGGCTGCTCGGGCGCGGGGTTGTTCATGATTCCCTCACAGGTGCGGTACGGGGGCGGGGGCTTGTCGCCGCGCCGCGGGGCAGGCCGGGCGTCGGCGTCGACAGGGGGATCAGCCGCGGTTCAGGATGTCGATGAGGTTCCGGGCGAGCCGTGCCGAGGAGGCGGGGTTCTGACCGGTGTGCAGATTGCGGTCCGCTACGACGTGCTCGCTGAACGGGGCCGCGGCCTGGAAGTCGGCCCCCAGTTCCACCAGGCGGTCCTGGAGCAGCCACTTGGCCTTGTCGGCGAAGCCGGCTGCGGTCTCCTCGGTGTTGGTGAAGCCGGTCATGCGATAACCGGCGAACGGCCAGCTGCCGTCCTCGCGCCGGGCGGCGAGCAGGGCCGCTGGGGCGTGGCACAGCACGCCGAGCGGCTTGCCGGAGTCCAGTGCGGCGGTGAGCAGGCGACCGGAGTCGGCGTTGACGGCGAGGTCCTCCATGGGCCCGTGGCCCCCGGGATACAGGACGGCGTCGTACGCGTCGAGGTCGACCTCTTCGAGCTTGACCGGGTTCTCCAGGTCGGCGCGGATGGAAGCCAGGTACGCGGCGATGGCGTCGGCCTGCTCCTTGCCGCCGGTGGACGCGGCGGCGAGGCTGACGGCGTCGACGGTCGTAGCCGCGCCGCCGGGTGTGGCGATGGTGACATCGAGCCCGGCCTCGCGGAACAGCCGGTGTGGTGTGGCGAGTTCCTCGGCCCAGTAGCCGGTGGGGTGCAGGGTGCCGTCGGCGAGCGTCCAGTGGTCGGCGCCGGTGACGACGAACAGAACTGCGGTCACAACTGTCTCCTTCACAGTGCGCGCGGGTCGCGCGGTGGTGGGGGCTTGGTGTCCGGCAGGGTGCCGGTGGTGGTGCGGCGGCGAGCGGTGGCTCAGGCGACAGTGATGATGATCTTGCCGCGGGTGTGGCCCTCGCGGTTGAGGCGCTGGGCGTCGGCGGCCTGCTCAAGGGGGAACGTGGCGGACACGTCCACCCGGAGCTCCCCGCGCTCGGCGAGCTCGGTGAGAGCCTCCAGGTCCCGGGCGTCGGGTCGCACGAAGACGTACCCGCCCCCGAGGCCGAGCACGGCACCGTCCACGGCCGAGGTCAGGCGGCCGCCCTCGGCGAGCAGCCCCGGCGAGACCTTCAGGGCTTCCCCGCCGACGAGGTCGAGGACGGCGTCCACGCCCTGCGGCGCGAGGGCGTGGACACGGTCGGTGAGGCCCTCTCCGTAGGCGACCGGCTCCGCTCCCAGCCCGCGCAGGTAGGAGTGGTTGTACTCGCTGGCGGTGCCGATGACACGGGCGCCGAGCGACCTGGCGATCTGTACGGCCAGGGAGCCGACGCCACCCGCCGCGGCGTGCACCAGCAAGGTGTCGCCAGCCCGCACCCGCAGGGATCGTGTCAGCGCCTGGTATGCGGTCAGGCCGACCAGCGGGAGGCCGGCGGCCTCCTCGAAGGAGAGGTTGGCGGGCTTGCGGGCGAGCGTACGGATCGGGGCGGCGACGTACTCGGCGAAGGTCCCGCGGGAGACGAAGTCCTCACGGACGTAGCCGATCACCTCGTCACCTGGAGCGAACTCGGTGACCCCGGCACCGGTCTCCTCGACGACGCCCGCCACGTCCCAGCCGGGGATGACGGGGAAGACGGCGTCCATGACGGCGTCCAGGTATCCCGCCTGGATCTTCCAGTCGACCGGGTTGAGGGACGCCGCCTTCGCACGGACCAGCACGGCGTCCGCACCGAGCTTCGGGTTCGGGACGTCGCCGTATTCCAGGACGTCCGGGCCGCCGTAGGTGCGGTAGGTGATGGCCTTCATGGGATTGACTCCTTGGTGCAGTGGTGCAGTGGTGCAGTGGTGCAGTGGTGCAGTGGTGCAGTGGTGCAGTGGTGCAGATCGCGGTGGGGCTCGTCAGGCAGCGGTGGTGGCAGCGGCCGGCTCCATGGCGGGCAGGTGTTCCACACGGGGCGCCTGCTGTTCCCGCTCGAGGCCGACCAGCGAGAGGGCCAGGACGAAGGCGAAGGCGACACCGGCAAGGGCGAAGCTCAGGGTGAACTGGCTCTCGGCGGGCAGCGGGGGCACTCCGGCCGGAAGGTTCTCGATGGTCCGGGAGGCGAGCAGTGAGGTGATCAGCGCGCTGCCGATCGAGCTGCCGACGGACCGGGAAATGGAATTGATGCCGTTGGCGATGCCGGTCTGGTGGGGTGGCACCCCCGCGACGATGAGGGCGGGCATCGCGGCGTAGCCGAGGCTGATGGCTGTTCCGACCACCATTCCGGCGCCGATGACCGAGGCGGTCGAGGAGTGTGCGGCGGCCAGCCACGCGAAGCCGGCGATGCCCATCGTTGCGCTGAGGGTGAGGGTGAGGCGTGGGCCGATCCTGCGGACCAGCAGGCCACCGAACTGGGAGGTGACGAGAGACGCGATCGTGCTGGGCAGCAGGTACTCGACGGAGGCACGGAGTACGGAGGCGCCGAAGCCGTAGCCTGCGACGTCCCTCGGCACCTGCGCCAGGTAGGAGACGCCGAGGAACTGGGCGAACATCCCGAATCCCACGAAGAGGCCCGCGAGGTTGCTGAAGAGCACCGGGCGGTGGAGGAACATCCTCATGTCGACCATGGGTTCGCGGACGCGGCGCTCGGTGAAGCTCCAGACGCCGGCCATGAGGACCGCTCCGGTGAAGCTGCCCAGCGTACGGGCGGAGGTCCAGCCCCACTCGTGGCCCTGGGAGATCGGCAGCAGCAGGAGAACCAGGAAGAGGCCGAGGGTGAGGGCGCCGAGTATGTCGGTGCGTCCGCCGGTCTTGGTGCGGCTCGCCGGTACGAGGAGGACGACGGCGAGCAGGGTGACCACTGCGAGGCCGGTGGCCAGCCAGAAGACGCGGTGGTAATCGGCGTCGTCGCCGCGGGTCAGCAGGCCGGTGGTGACCAGTGCGAAACCGCTGCCGAACGCCAGGGTGCCGCTGACCAGCGCCATCGCTCCCGGCAGACGGCGGGCAGGAACCTCCTCGCGGAGCACCGACAGGGCGAGCGGGAAGATCGCGGTGGCGGCGCCCTGCAACACGCGGCCGACGATCAGCCAGAGCAGCGAGTCGGTCGTGGCGGCCAGGACAGAGCCGACGATCATCACCGCCAGCACGCCGATGAGGGTCGGCTTCTTGCCGTGCTGGTCGCCGAAGCGGCCGAGCAGCGGAGTGAAGACGGCTGCCGAGAGCAGAGTAGCGGTGGTGACCCAGCTGACCTCGGCGGAGCTCGCGCCGAGGCTGCTCTGGATCAGGCCGAGGATCGGCACCACCAGAGTCTGCATCATCGACACGATCATCGCCGCGAGGCTCAGGGCAAGAACGACTGCGGTCTCGGCTCGGGGGCGGCCGTGCGGCGGATCAAGGGGTTGTGACACGGGTGCGTTCTCCGGTGCGGGGCGGGGTGTGTGGCGGGAACCGGGCGGGGGACTGGTCGAGGATTAGATGCTTGATGCAGCCAAGCGATGACGGAGACGGTAAAACTCAATGGTTGAGGATGTCAAACTTTGAGCTTCCCTTATAGTTGAGGCATGGCCCACACCCCCGCCCCGCCCGCCGACCGCTCCGCTGCGCAGGACAGCGACCCTGTCCACGACGCACTCATGGAGCGCTTGGCTCGCGCTGCTGCCGGTTACTACCGGGACCTGACGGCGGCGGCCGCACTGCACGGGCTCACCATGACGCAGGCCAAGATGCTCATCCTGCTTCGGCAACCGCTGTCCATGCGGGCCCTCGCAGGACGGCTCGCCTGCGATGCCTCCAACATCACCGGACTCGTCGACCGGCTGGAGGCGCGTGGACTGGTCTCCAGACATGCCGACGCGGCCGACCGGCGGATCAAGAACGTGGTCGCCACGGAAGAGGGAAGGGAGGCGGTCCGCCTCATCCGCGCCGACATGCGGGCCACCTCGGCGGCCTTTGCGCGTCTGGACGAGGAGGGTCGCCGTAGTCTCTACGAGCTGCTGGGACGCCTGCACCCCGAGGAGACAACCTGAATGAAAGCGGCAACCGGGCGTGCAGTGCCGTGAGACCGCCGAGGAACATGTCGAGGGCGAGGTTCGAAGCTGCCGGAGTCGATCTTGTCGGCGCGCTCGCGCAAACGGTGGGCCGCCGCCAGGTGCGAATATCGGCCCAGGTAGACCCCCGCATCGTCGTCGAACCCTCCGGCGAATGAGCTCGTCGCGGCACCGACCACCAGATACTTGGTGGAAGCCCCGATCATCGGCGCGTACTGGGGCGGCCGGCCTCCGGCCACCAGCGCAGACCGCCAAGTGCGGAAGCCTCGGTTCCGTACCGCTCGCGGCGGTGGATGGGATCGGCGACCCGCCACACCGGCAGCCGGGCGGCAAGCTCGCCTCCACGGCCCCGGGTGCCGCCGACATCCGGCCCTTGTCCGGCGCCGACCCGGCGATCCGGAAGCCCTGGCCGCGTTCACTGGGACGGAAGTCCGGCACTCTGCCGCCGTCGAAGCTCAGCTCCGCGGTGGCCCAGGTGCCGTTGGCGACGAACGTCTTCTGACCGGTGACCAGCCAGTCGGTGCCCTCTGATCGGCCAGTCGGTGCCCTCGCGCTCGGCCCGGGTGACGAGCCCGGCGGCGTCGGAGCCCGCGTCGGGTTCAGCGACCTCGAAGCACCCTGCTGCCCGGCCCGCGCAGAGCCGGGGCAGCCAGTCGCCTTGTGCTGCTCGGGTGGTCGCCGACCGGAGGCGCCGTACTCCTCGGGAACCGTCAGCCCCAGAAACCCAGGTCGCCCAGCAGATGCCGGCGCGCTCATGCGCTCCGCGGCCCAAGACTTCACAGTCGGCGCGGCACGGGTTACATTCCCAAAAAAACTTGCAGCGCTAGTTTAATTTCGATGGTTCGCCGCCGAACAGGAGTGCCGACCTACGAGGGCACGGCCCAAACACACCAGTTGGTGCGGGCCAGGCGTTCACCGGGCACAACGCGTTCCGCGGACATGAGACAAGGATTCGGCATGACTGCAACGCTCTGCTTCGAAGACAGGGAGATCGCCCCCGAGGAACTGGATGCCCGGGCGCGCAAACTGGCCGGCGGGCTGGCGGCGCTGGGGATGCGCGAGGGCGACGTGGTCGCGGTGCTTCTGCGCAACGACCCCGTCTGCGTGGACATCATCCTCGCCTGCCGCATCGGCGGGTTCTCCTACTGCCCGCTCAACTGGCATTTCACGCCGTCCGAAATCGGCTACATCCTCAAGGACTGCGGCGCCCGGGCGGTGATCGGCCACGCCGATCTGCTCCGTGCGGCACGCGCCGTGCTGCCCCACGGCGTCACCACACTCGCCGTCGCGGGCGATGCCGGCGGAGAAACAGTCGAGTACGAGAACTGGCTCGTGCGGCAGTCCGATTACAGCGGCCCGGTCGTCGCACCGCGTGGGCACATGGCCTACACCTCGGGCACGACCGGGCGGCCCAAGGGAGTGGTCCGTGCTCCCATACCCCTCGGGGAACTGGAGCTGTACCGGAGGCGGTCCCTCGAGGTGATGGAGGCCTGTTTCGGGGTACGGGCCGGCTGCCGTGCCCTCGTACCGGCTCCGCTTTACCACAGTGCGCCGAGCGGTTTTGCGCAGTGGACGAGCCAGATCGCCGACACCCTCGTCATCGCGCCTCGCTTCGACGCAGAGCAGACGCTCGCCCTGATCGAACGCCACCGCATCGACACCCTGTACTGCGTCCCGACCATGTACGTTCGCCTGCTGAAACTGCCCCGCAGCGTGCGTGAGCGCTATGACTTGTCCTCCCTGCGGTTCGTCGGATCCACGGGCGCGCCCTGTGCTCCGGAGGTGAAGCAGGCGCTGATCGACTGGCTCGGTCCGATCGTGTACGAGACCTACGCCTCCAGCGAGAGCGGCTGGATCACAGTGATCGACTCGAAGGAGGCACTCGAGCGTCCCGGCAGTGTCGGCCGTCCGGTCGGCGAGGCGCGGATCCGCATCGTCTCCCCGGACGGCGGGGACTGTGCCCCAGGTGAGACCGGGATCATCTACGTGCGGCAGCCGGCGTACACGGACTTCACCTACCGGAATCAGCCCGATGCGCGTGAGCGCGTCGCCTTGGACGGCCTGATCACCCTCGGGGACATGGGGTACCTCGACGCGGACGGTTACCTCTACATCTGCGATCGCGCGGTGGACATGGTGATCTCCGGCGGAGTCAACATCTATCCGGCCGAGATCGAGAGCGCGATCCTCGGGCAGGCCGGTGTGCTCGACTGTGCGGTGTTCGGTGTGCCCGACCCCGAATTCGGAGAGCGGCTGCACGCCTTGGTGCAACCGGAGCGCGATGCCGTCATCGACCCGGGGGAGCTCGGCCAGGCCCTGCGAGCCACGCTCGCCGGATTCAAGGTCCCGCGGAAGATCGAGATCGTCGACGACCTGCCGCGTGACGACAACGGCAAGATCGCCAAACATCGCATCCGTGCACAATACGCGGAGGCCGGGGCGCGACAGGTCTGACGGGCGTCTCCTGCCTCGACTGGCCGGGCTCAGGCGAGCCACCTGCGGTGCCTCGGCCTCGCCCGCGCCGCCGGGGAGGCATGCTGTTCGACTCCGTCATCAAACCCTCAACCATCCCATTGCCGGGAAATTCTTCCTCGCCTGGGACACCCTCACCGCCAGCCATGACGGCTTGCGAGCCATGCCATCCCGACGGAAGCCGGAACGTGACGCGCACAGTCCCATTCTGCGGGGCTTGTGCAGCGACCTTCCCGTTCCTGGAGCTGACGGGTCTGCCGCACGATCGGGTGACATCTTGACCTGCCCCACGGTTTGGGTTCCAGCTGCGGTGGCTAACTGGCGGCGGGGATGGTGTCTTGGTCGGAGAGTAGTTCGTACTCGATCGGGGTGCGGTAGCCCAGTGCTGAGTGGCGCCGCTGTCGGTTGTGGAAGACCTCGATGACCCTGTTGCCCAATTCGAGGGAATTTGCGTCGATCACTCGGTCGGAGGCAGGCGGCGAGACGGATCCTGCTGGTCAGGGGCGCGTGAATGGGG
>NZ_JBVHLX010000037.1:0-32395 GCF_055558775.1 Streptomyces sp. NPDC025638
GTTACATTCCGAACCCGGAAGCTAAGCCTCACAGCGCCGATGGTACTGCAGGGGGGACCCTGTGGGAGAGTAGGACACCGCCGAACAAATTTTGAGAAGGAGCCCCAACTCCGGTTGAAAAACCGTGAGTTGGGGCTTCTTCGCGTTCACGCCACGGTCATGGCCACGTCACCTCGGTTCCACGGGGTTGTCAACGCTCCGTGTCACCGTCGTGACCCATGGTCCTCAGACGCAGAAACAGACGTCGAGTTGTCACTGTACTGGCAGGTACCGCTGTGCTCGTCACCGGAGCCGCCGTCGCCCTCGCGGCCGGCGGCGGGCAGGGCACCGCAGGACCGAAGGGCGACGGGACCGCCGTGACTCCCGTCGGCTACAAGGTCACTCCGGCCGGGCGCCAGACCCAGCTGGGCAATCTCCCCCTCAACGCCGTGCTGTCCCCCGACAAGAGCATGCTCCTGGTGAGCAATGCCGGTCAGGGCACCCAGTCCCTGCAGGTGGTCGACCCCGAGGACTCGGAGGTCGTGCAGACCATCTCGTATCCGAGCCCTCAGGCGATCTTCACGGGCCTGGCCTTCAGCCCTGACGGCAAGCGCGCGTACGCCAGTGGAGGCGGGCGCGAGATCATCCACACGTATGACGTGAGTGGCGGGCGGCTGACCGAGACCACTCCCATCAAGCTGCCCACCAAGAACCCCGGGGGCCAGGCCGTGAACATGTATCCGGCCGGGATCGCCCTGACGCCCGACGGGAAGCGGCTCGTCGTCGCCGACCGGCTCGCGGATGCCGCCACCGTGGTGAATCTCGGGGACGGATCCATGTCCACCGTCGCCGTGGGGCACGCGCCGTATGCGGTCGCCCTCGCCGAGGACGGGAAGACCGCCTTCGTCACCAACCAGGGCGGCGACACCGTGAGCGTCCTCGACATCAGCGGGCCTGCTCCCGTGGTCGGGACGGCCATCAAGGTCGGGACCCATCCCAATGCCGTCATCACCGATGAGAGCCAGGACCGGCTCTACGTCGCCAACGGGGACAGCGACCAGGTCAGCGTCGTCGACGTCGCCACCCGGAAGGTGACGAGGACGATCGGGCTCGCGCCGTACAGGAACGCGCCCGTGGGGAGCAATCCCGATGCGCTCGCGCTGTCGGAGGACGGCCGGCGGCTGTATGTCGCCAACTCCGGGAACAACGACATCGCTGTCATCGACCTGAAGAGCGGAAGGTCCGCCGGGCTCATTCCCACCGCCTGGTATCCGACCGCGGTCGTCGCGCACGACGACAAGCTGTACGTCACCAACGCCAAGGGGCTCGGGGCAGGGCCGAACAACGGGCCCGGGTATCCGAACCCGACGTCCACCGCTCCCACCTCGCCCGACCAGTACTCGGGCTCGATGATGAAGGGCACCCTGTCGACCGTCCCGCTGGACGGCGGGGCCAAGCAGCTGAGGCGGTGGACGCGGACCGTCATCGCCAACAACGGGTTCGGGGAAGGGAACAGTCCGCGGGCCGTCGGGGCCGTCGTACCGCGGCGGGTCGGGGAGAGGACGCCGATCAAGCACGTCATCTATGTGGTCAAGGAGAACCGGACCTACGACCAGGAGTTCGGCTCGCTGGAGAAGGGCAACGGCGACGCGTCCCTCAATCTCTTCGGGGACGAGTCCGCGCCCAACGCCCGAGCACTGCAGCGGCAGTTCGTGACCCTCGACAACTTCTACGCCGACGCCGAGGTCAGCGCCCAGGGCTGGAACTGGACGGTGGCCGCCAACTCCAACCCGTACAGCGAGCAGGGGTGGCCGGCCAACTACTCCGGCCGCAACCACACCTACCCGTCGGAGAACGGCGACCCGGCGATCGCGCCCAACAAGGACCCCGAGCACGCCTACATCTGGCAGCGGCTGCACGACAAGGGCGTCGGCTTCCGGAACTACGGGTTCTATGTCGGCGCCGACGCGAGCGGGAAGGCCGTCGCCGAGGACCCCGTCCTCGACGCCGGTACCGACCACGACTTCGGGCCGTACAACCTCAGCTGCCCGGACTCGGCCGGCACCTTCCCCGCCCGCGGCTCGACCTGTCGCAGCCCCCGGATCGAGGAGTGGAAGAAGGAGTTCGCCCAGTACGAGGAGAGCGGGCAGCTGCCCGCCTTCGAGATGGTGCGGCTGCCCAACGACCACACCTCCGGGACCAAGGCCGGCATGCCGACCCCGAAGGTCTATGTCGCCGACAACGACTGGGCGCTCGGACAGCTCGTCGACGCCGTCTCGCACTCGAAGTTCTGGAGGTCGACCGCGATCTTCGTGACCGAGGACGACGCCCAGAACGGGCCCGACCATGTGGATGCGCACCGGACGATATCGCAGGTCATCAGCCCGTACACGCGGACCGGACGGGTCGACTCCACCTTCTACAGCACCGCCTCCATGGTGCGGACGATGGAGCTGCTGCTGGGGCTGTCCCCCATGACGCAGTTCGACGCGTACGCCACTCCGATGGTGAACTCCTTCACGGCCAAGCCGGACGCCGCGCCGTACGACGCCGTGAAGCCGGCGACCGACCTCACGGCGGTGAACACGGTCAACTCGCCGATGGCCGGTGTGTCGGCGAAGCAGGACCTCACCAAGGAGGACCAGATCGACGAGCGGACCTTCAACGAGGCGATCTGGAAGAGCGTGCGCGGGGCGAAGTCGCAGATGCCGGAGCCCCGCCACGACCTCTACGGGGCCGTGCCCAATGATCAGGCCAAGGAGCTCGATGACGACGACTGACGGTGTCAGTCCGCCGCGGTGAAGGTCACCTCCGCGGTGTCGACGCTCCCGCCCCGGCGGCCGGGTGCGCTCTGCCACTTCCAGTAGAGGTTGGTGTGGGCGATCACCTGCTCCGGGGCGGGGGCGCCGTAAGCGGAGAGGTCCTCCGTGGTGTGGGCGTCGGCGACCAGCGTCGCGTCGTACCCGCGGACCATGGCGCCGTGCAGGGTGGAGCGGATGCACACGTCCGTCTGGGCGCCGGTGACGACGAGCCGGCCGACGCCGCGCTCGGCCAGGACGGACTCCAGCTCGGTGTCCTCGAAGGAGTCCGGGTAGTTCTTGTGGACCAGGGGCTCGGTGTCGTGGCGCTTCAGCTCCGGGACGTATGCCCAGGGCTCGCTGCCGGACTTCAGCTGTTCGTCGGAGTGCTGGACCCAGATCACGGGGACGTTCTCGGCGCGGGCCTTGTCGACCAGGACGTTGATGTTCGCGATGACGTCGGCACGGTTGTGGGAGCCCTCCACCACCCCGTTCTGGACGTCCACGACGAGCAGTGCGGTGTTCGGCCGGTTCTGCAGAGTCGTCATGGCGACCACGGTAGACCGCGGCACTGACAACGAGCCCGGACTATTTCGGGTGAGCGGTCCGGTGGGCGGGTACTAGCGTGGCCGTATGAGCAGCTTGATCAGCGACGATTACGTGATCCGGGCGATACGGGCCGACGAGTGGCAGGCCGTCAAGCGGCTGCGGCTCGACGCGCTGCGGGATCCCGTGGCGCACCTGGCGTTCCTGGAGACGTACGAGAAGGCCGCGGCCGAGCCGGACGCCTTCTGGCAGGGGCGGGCCGAACGGTCCGGTGAGGGGGCGGCCGGCGCCCGGCAGTTCATCGCCGAGGGGCCGGACGGGGCGTGGGTCGGCACATTGACCGTGCTCGTGGAGGAGGCGGGGTCCACCGACTGGGCCGGCTTCGCGGTCGACCGGAAGCAGGGGCATGTCGTCGGGGTGTTCGTGCGGCCCGGGTACCGGGGGATCGGGCTGACGGAGGCGCTGTTCGCGGCGGGGCTGGAGTGGGCCTGGGGGATCGGGGCGGAGCGGGTGCGGCTGATCGTCCACGAGGACAACGGGCGGGCCCAGGGCTTCTACCGCAAGGTGGGGTTCGTGCCGAGCGGGATCACCGTGCCGTTGGAGCAGGCGTCCGGGGAGTCCGAGTTGGAGTTCGTGCTCGAAAAAGTCGTAACGACACACAATGAGTCGTAGCGAGTCGTTTCGGGTTGTAACAGGGTTGCTCAGATGGGCAGTTCGTGGTGCGGCCAGCGGGCGCGGCCCTGTTCCCGGGAGCGGAGCAGGGCCAGGGTCGGCAGGCCGCGGTCCGCTCCGTTGGTCAGCAGCTCGGGGAACTGGGGGAGCGGGGCGACGGCCGCGATGTCGTCGAGGACGAGGGCCAGTGGTGGGTCGAGCCGACCGGAGGATGACCGTTCGGCCATGCGCCGGCCGCGCTCGACCACGCTTGAGACAAGTGCCGTCAGAAGAGGCATCGCACCTGGGTTGGTCCTGGGGTCCTCGATGGATTCACCCACCAGATAAAGCGTGCCCCCTTCGTTGACGAAGGAATCCAAGGCAAGCGCATCAGTTCGGTTCGGAGTGCATGCCTCGCGGATATTGACCGTGGACAGGGCGGCCAGTGCGCGGCTCGTCAACTCCTGGGCGATGTCGCGGCGTTCGGGGTGCCCGGTGAGGGCGGCTTCCAGTTCGCCCGCGGCTCCGGGGGCAGCCTTGGGGTTCGTACGGAGGGTTCGTACGGCGTCCTGGATCTGGGCGCCCTGGGACCAGCGGTGGACGTGGCGGATGGTGCGGCCGTCTATGGCGGCGGCGTGCAGATAGCTGCGGAGCAGGGTTTCGGCGGTGTCCACGAGGGCCTGGTCGATCTTGGCCGTCGGTCTGACCGGGGCCAGCAGGGCTGTCGCGCGTTGCACTGCCGTCTGCTTGTCCTCGCAGCCCGCCGTGGGCGACCAGTGGAGGCGGGCCGGGGTGTCGCAGAGGTGGGTCGGGTCGTAGAGGAGGACGGGGCCGAGTTTGGCGCGCGCGTCCTTGGTCTCCGACCAGAGCACGGGGTTCGAGGTGACGACCAGCGCGGGGCCTTCCGCGTCCCGGATCGCCTGGGTCGCGGTGGTGTGGCGGGCCTCCGGCGGGGCGTAGAGCACGGCGCCTTCGGCGCGGCCGGCGTCCCATGCGCCCACGCGTTCACCGTTGGCCGGGAAGCCGGGAAGAGCCTCCGTCGGTGCGGGCTCCGCTTCCCTGCGTGGTTCGGGCACCTCGAACTGCTGAAGCTGGGGCTGGGGTTGAGGTGCCTGTGGCTGGGCCGCCTGATCCGCTGGGGCCGCTGCTGGGGCCGCCGCGGCCACCGGGGCCGCGGGCGCCGCGCCCGCCGCCTGCGCGCGCCCCTTCGCCACGCCCTTCTCGAAGCTCCGCCTGACCTTCCCCGCCCGCCACCGCGCCAGCGTGCCCATCACGAACACGGTCAGTACGAACAGCACCATCAGCTGGCCGATGAACAGGCCCCAGAACAGCCCGTACCCGGAGAGCTGCCCCGCCGGTGTGCTGGGCCAGGCGCCCGTGATGTCGTGCGGTTCGCCGATGAGGTGCCGCATGGCCAGTGGGGTCCGGGTGAAGGTGACGCCGGACGGCCACGAGCCCCGGGCGAACCAGCCGGCCAGTCCCGTCGCCGTCCACACCAGCAGGGTCATGCCGAGGAGGAACGCGAGCAGGCCGATCAGCAGTCCGTCGGGAATACCGCCCTGGTTCTCCCGCCGGGGGTCGCGGTGGTCGTCGGGTCTCACGGGGTTCCTCCCTACGCCACCGTCGATTCGGAGTCGCCGAGGTGCTGTTCCACGAAGGCCGCCGCGCGCTCCTCCGCCTCCAGCTCGGCCGCGCGCAACGCGTCGTCGGACTCCATCTCCCGGGACGACTCGGTCATCGCGCGGTCGGTGAAGACCAGCGGGCGTTCCGTCTCCGTCACCAGGTGCTTGACCACCTGGACATTGCCGTTGACGTCCCACACCGCGATGCCCGGGGTGAGGGTCGGGATGATCTCCACGGCCCACCTGGGCAGGCCCAGCACCCGGCCCGTGGCCCGCGCCTCGTCCGCCTTCTGGGCGTAGACGGTCCGCGTGGAGGCCATCTTCAGGATCGCGGCCGCCTCCTTCGCCGCCGCGCCGTCCACGACGTCGGACAGATGGTGGACGACCGCCACGAAGGACAGACCCAGCCGGCGCCCGAACTTCAGCAGCCGCTGGAACAGCTGCGCCACGAACGGGCTGGCGATGATGTGCCAGGCCTCCTCGACCAGGAAGATGCGCTTCTTCCGGTCGGGGCGGATCCAGGTGTGCTCCAGCCACACGCCGACGATCGCCATCAGGATCGGCATGGCGATGGAGTTCCGGTCGATGTGGGACAGGTCGAAGACGATCAGCGGGGCGTCGAGGTCGATGCCGACCGTGGTGGGACCGTCGAACATGCCGCGCAGGTCACCGTCGACCAGGCGGTCGAGGACCAGCGCCACGTCCAGGCCCCAGGCCCGTACGTCGTCTACGGCGACGTTCATCGCCTCGGCCGACTCCGGCTCCGGGTGCCGTAGTTGCTCGACGATGTCGGACAGCACCGGCTGGCGCTCGACGATCGTCTCGTTGACGTACGCGTGCGCCACCTTCAGCGCGAAGCCGGACCGCTCGTCCAGGCCGTGCCCCATCGCGACCTCGATGATCGTGCGCAGCAGCGCCAGCTGGCCGGTCGTCGTGATCGAGGGATCGAGCGGGTTGAGCCGGATGCCGTGGTCCAGGGCCGCCATCGGGTCCAGCCGGATGGGAGTTATCCCCAGCTCTTCCGCGATGAGGTTCCATTCGCCGACCCCGTCCTCGCCCTGTGCGTCCAGGACGACGACCTGGCGGTCGCGGAAGCGCAGTTGGCGCAGGACGTACGTCTTCTCCAGGGCCGACTTGCCGTTGCCGGACTCGCCGAGGACCAGCCAGTGCGGTGCCGGGAGCTGCTGGCCGTAGAGCTGGAACGGGTCGTAGATGTAGCCCTTGCCGGAGTAGACCTCGCGGCCGATGATCACGCCGGAGTCGCCGAGGCCGGGGGCGGCGGTCGGGAGGTAGACCGCCTGCGCCTGGCCCGTGGACGTGCGCACCGGCAGCCGGGTCGTCTCGACCTTCCCGAAGAGGAAGGACGTGAAGGAGTCGGTGAGGACGGACAGCGGATCCCGCATGTATGGCCCCTACCTTCGAATACCGGTGGCGAACGGGAGTGTGTTCACGAAGGCCCGGTGGTGCTCGCGGTCGCACCACTCCAGCTTCAGATACGACTTTCCGGCCGAGGCCCTTATGGTCCGCTTGTCGCGGTTGAGTGCCTCCGGTGAGCGGGAGGACACGGTGATGTAGCCGACCAGGTTGACCCCGGCCGCGCCACTGGCCAGGTCCTCGCCGCGCTGGTCGAGACGGTTGTGGGCGGCGATGTCGCGCGGGTCGACGGTGCGGTTCATCTTGGCGGCGCGGCTGGCCTCGGCCTCGTCGTTCGTCTTCTCGGTCAGCATGCGCTCGATGGCGATCTCGGTGGGTTCGAGGTCCATCGTCACGGCGACCGTGCGGATGACGTCCGGGGTGTGGACCAGCAGAGGGGCGAGGAAGTTGACGCCGACCGGTGTCATCGGCCACTCCTTCACCCAGGCGGTGGCGTGGCACCAGGGCGCGCGGGTCGAGGACTCCCGGGTCTTGGCCTGGAGGTAGGTGGGCTCCATGGCGTCGAGCTCGGCCGGCCAGGCATTGCGTTTCGTCATCGCCTGGATGTGGTCGATCGGGTGGTCCGGGTCGTACATGGAGTGGATGAGGGAGGCGAGCCGGCCCTGGCCGAGCGGCTGGCGCACCCGGATGTCCGCCTCCTGGAGCCGCGAGCAGATGTCGGTCAGCTCGCGCGCCATGACGACGGCGAGCCCGGCGTCCCGGTCCAGCTTCCGCCCGGCCTGCGGCCGTGCCGCCCGGGCCATGGCCTGCGCCTCGGAGGCCAGCTCGCGCGTGTAGTGCATACAGGCGACGAGGTAGGCACGGTGCTGCTCGCTGCTGGTGGACACCATCGACTGGAGCTGGTCGTACGAGCGGGCCAGCCAGTCGGGCGCCTTCTCGTCCCCGCGCTGCGCGACGTCCTTGGCGTGGGCGTCCGGGTCGGCGGGGAGGGTGCGGGCGAGCATCTGGAGCCGGGTGACGAAGCCGTCGCCGTTGGCCACGTGCTTGAGCAGCGTGCCGAAGCGGTCGACGAGGGCCTCCTGGTCCTCGGAGTCGCGCAGACCGACGCCGGGGCCCTCGATCTCGATGGCCGCGGTGACGGTACGGCGGTCGGCGTGCAGCAGGACGGCGATCTCGTCCGGCCCGAAGGGCGCGGCCAGCCAGTTGATGCGGCCGATCCCGGGCGGCGGCCCGATCTCCACCTCACGCCCGTCGAACCGGGTGCCGGCTTCCATCACCCCGCTGCGGTAGACGGTGCCCTGCCGCAGGGCGCGCTTGTAGCTGCGGTTGATCTCGAACCACTTGTAGAACGTACGGCGCTTGTACGGCACGTACACCGCCATCAGCGCCAGCAGCGGGAAGCCCATCAGCAGCACGATGCGCAGCGAGAGGACGGGAACCAGGAGCCCGCACATCATGCCGAGGAACGCGCCCGCGATGATCAGCGCGATCTCGCCGGACTCACGGTTCCGTCCGACGATCGCGTTCGGCCGGGCGCGGCCGATGAGATACGTACGGCGGGGCGTGACCGGATGGGACATGTGGGACTCGGTCGTCAACGCCCTTCACCTCCCGAGCGATTGCTGCTGTTGCGTGTGTTGCCGGCGTGCGGGGTGTTCGCCGGGCTGGGCGCGCGCGGCGCGGGGGTGGCGGAGGGGGAGCCGCCGCCACCTCCGTTCGAGCCGCGTGAGCTGTGCGCGGCGACGCCGCCCTGGGCCGGGTTGGCCGGGCGGGGGGTGTTGGAGCCGCCGGACTGGCCGCCGGCTCCGTTGTTGTCGGCGCGGGCGCTGTGTGTCTTGATGCCCTGCGCGACCAGGGTGGCCGGGGAGCTGATGACCGCGGCGGCCTTGCCCTCGGCGCCCTGCATGATGCGGTTGTTGCGGCCGTTGGCGATCTCGTCGCCGAAGCCCGGGACGAAGCGGTAGATCATCGCGCTGGCGAAGATGGCGAGCAGGATGATGGCGAGGCCGGAGACCACGGCGGAGAAGGCGTTGGGTCCGTTGTCGCTGGACAGGGCCCCCGCGAGGCCGAGCACTATGACGATCACCGGCTTGACGAGGATGACGGCGATCATGATGCCGGCCCAGCGGCGTACGTGACCCCAGAGGTTCTTGTCGACGAGGCCCGCGTAGACGACGGTGCCGAGGAGGGCGCCGACGTAGAGGAGGGCGGCCCTGATGACCAGCTCCAGCCAGAGGATGCCGGCGGCGAGGATGCTGACCAGGGAGACGACGATCAGCATGATCGGGCCGCCGCCGATGTTCTCGCCCTTGTCCAGGGCGCCGGAGAAGGTGCCGAAGAACGTGTCGGTCTGGTCGCCGGTCGCCTTTGCGAGTACGTCTGTGACGCCGTCGGTGGCGGAGACGACCGTGTAGAGGATCAGCGGGGTGAACGCCGACGCGAGCACGGTCAGCCAGAGGAAGCCGATCGCCTCGGAGAGGGCGGTGGTGAGCGGGACGCCGCGCACCGCGCGCTTGGCCACGGCGAGCAGCCACAGCAGGAGGGTCAGGATCGTCGACGCCGCGAAGACCACCGCGTACTGCTGGAGGAACTTGGCGTTGGTGAAGTCGACGTTCGCGGTCTCCTTGACGGCGTCACTGAGCTTGTTGATGGTCCAGGATGCGGCGTCGGCACAGCCCTTGGCCAGGGAGGAGAGGGGGTCGAGGGTGGAGAGGGGGTCGTTGGGGGTGCTGGTGGATCCTTTGGAGCCGCTGTCGCGTTCGCAGTAAGCCTTGGCAGGCCCCCGGATGAGGTCGCAGGCGTTGTTGCTCGTCGAGGGCGACGGGCTGGGAGAGGGTGCGGCGACGGCTTGGGTGGCTAGCAGCACCGCGGTGGTCTGTACGACGCCGAGCACGGCCGTGACCTTGAGGGTGCGGTGGTTAGCGCGCATACGTGAACCCTCCGTACTCCTCGACGGCCTTCGTCATGTCGTCAGCGGTGGAGGCCTTTTGGTCGCGGCCGACCGGGACGGGGCCGTCCTTCTGCTGGAAGTCGGTGATCTTCCAGTCGTCGCCGACCCACTTCATTTCGTACGTGGTGGTGTACCAGCTCTCGGACACCGGATTGGTCGAGGCCTCTCCGGACAGGCCGAAGAGCGAGGTGTACCAGACCGCGACTGTGGCGCTGTCCGAACTGGACGACGTGACCTTGGTGCCCACCGGGATGACCCGGGAGATGAAGGTCTGGCCCTGCGGCGCGGTGCCGTCCTTACTGAGACCGATGTTGGCCAGGAACTTCTCGCTGGAGTAGGCGCCGTCCAAGTCGGTTTGTCTGCCGGTGGCGACATCGGGAGCGTAGACGGTGTTGACGATCTCGTGCCGTCTCGCTGTGTTGAACATGTCGGCCGAACCCATTGCTACGGAGTAGTTGGCCGCCGCACTCTCCGCCCCCTGCCGGCTGTGCGCGAACCCCGTCGGAATCCCCCCCGCCTTCGACTCCACCGGCTTCGTCCCGCTTGCCGCTGTGGATGACGTGGCGGGCTTGTCGGTGGTGCCGTCGGAGGACGACGCATCGTCACCTCCACGGTTCGCAAAGGCGATCGCGGCGATCAGGAGGACCACCACCCCGACGACCGTGACCAGGCTCCGTGAGGACGAGCGGCCGCCGCGCCGGGCGCCGCCGTAGGGGTCGCCCTCGGGGAGTCGCGTGCGTGTCTGACCCGTGTCGGCGTACCCGCCGGAACCGTGCTCGTCTCCGAGACTCATGCCGCGTTAGCCCCCTCGTACCGGACCGCGTAGGAATACGACGGTAGCCGTGCTGGTTCCCGCGCGGGCGCGGTGTGGTGACTCGACATCAGGGAAACGCAACCTCAGCCGGTGGGCACGAAGGGCGGGTGGGGTGGAGGGGGACGACAGGGCCAGACCGGGCGCGCCCGGGGCGCGGTTACACGGCCATTCCGTACACGATGGTGAACAGCGTGCCCAGGGAACCGATGATGAAGACACCCGTCAGACCGGCGATGATGAGGCCCTTGCCCTGTTCGGCGCTGAAGGTGTCCCGGAGGGCCGTCGCGCCGATGCGCTGTTTGGCCGCGCCCCAGACCGCGATGCCGAGGCAGAGCAGGATGGCTACGGCCATCACCACCTCGATCATCACCTTCGCCTCGTTGCCCAGGCTGCCGAAGGGTCCCCAGTCCGGAGCGATCCCGCCGATGATGGTGTTGATGTCTCCCTTGTCGGCCGCAAAGAGCATGTAAGTCACCGCCCCTGGTGGGTAGTTCCGAGATGCCCCTGCGGTGTGCAGAGGTCACGCCTCATTCTCGCTGAGATTGTCGCTGTCGTATGTCGACTTGACGTCATTGCTTGGCGGGTTTCGTACGAATGGCACGTACGGTGACTCTGTGTATCACGGCAGGTCACGCCGGGCAACGAGGCCTGAGCGGAACCTGTCGTGCGGTTCCGTCGTTGACCCCTCTTACGACCTGGCACGGTTTCTGACGGCCGGTCGGGTGAGTCGTCGAGACGATGTTCTCACGGTACGCATCACGAACGGGCCCCGGCTGCCGCCGAGGCCCGCGCCATCTGCCGTGTGCTGTCGGTCTGTTCACTCGCGCACGAAGAACGGGCCGCGGCCGGCTGCCGTGGCCCGTTCCCTTTCCGTGCCGCCGAGGGGACCCCACGTCCCCCTCATCGCGGCGGCTCCCCGTGACCCGACGGGGACGTCATGCCGTGGGGCTCACCCGGTGACGGGAAGTCCGTAGGGGAGCGGTACTTGGCGCAGGGGGTGGCCGTCCAAGTCGCCTCGGGAGAGGGGGACTTGGCGTCGGCGCCCACACGACGACCCTCGTTTGTCGAGTGCGCGACAACAAGACAGGTGGCGGAATTCTGACTCCCGCGTTACTGAAAGGGCCGCCGGGCTTACCGGCCGTTGGGGGCCGGATGGTGCCGGGGTGGGGGCGGCTTGACCCGGCGCACAGCCCGGGAGCAGCCGGGCGGAGCCGGGGCACAGCACAGATGCTGCCCGGATGCTGCCCGGCCGGCCGCGTTTCGCCGCGTCTCAGCGGGGTTTGAGGCCGTGCAGCAGGTGATGCACGTGTTCGTCCAGGCCGGCCAGGGCCTGGTCCGCCGGGATCGATCCGTTGGCGGCGAAGGAGGCGAGCCCGTGCATGCTCGCGGCCGCGACGAGGGTGATGCGCTCCGGGTCGCCCGCGACGATCTCGCCCCGCGCCTGCGCGTCCGCGACGAGCCGCATGAAGGAACCGACGGAGCGGTCCACCTCGGCGGCGAGCTGTGCGGAGGCCTCGGGGTCGTGCTTGCGCGTGAACATCAGCTCCAGCAGCGCGGCGTTCTCGGCGGCGAACCCGACGTACGCCTTGGCCAGCGCGCACAGCCGCGGCTCCAGCGCGAGCGCGGGATCGTCCGCGGACTCCAGTGCCTGGGCCAGCCGCTCGTACCCGGCCAGGGCCAGGGCGTCGAGCAGTGCCTGTTTGTCCTTGAAGTGGCGGCCGGGGGCGGCGTGGCTCACCCCGATCTCGCGCGCCAGCTCGCGCAGGGACAGCGCGGCGGCGCCCCGGTCGCGCAGGGTGCGCTCGGCGGCCTCCAGGAGGGCGGCGCGCAGGTCGCCGTGGTGATAGGGGCGGCTCTCGGACATGCGGACCATCGTATCGGTATGTAGGCGGCGGCAGCATTGTTGGCGGCGTCACCATTGTTGTCATTGACAGCATTGTAGGCGACGCCTACATTGAAGTCATGGCTGACAAGAACGACGCGCTCAAGGCGCGCACATGGAACGCGACCCACCTCCCCGACCTCCGTGGCCGTACGGCCGTCATCACCGGCGCCAACAGCGGCATCGGTTTCGCCGCCGCCGACGCGCTGGCCCGTGCGGGAGCCCACGTGGTGTTCGCCGTACGGGATCTCGAGCGCGGTCGAGCCGCCGCCGCGAAGGTGACCGGCAGCACGGAGGTGCGCCGCCTGGACCTGGCGGATCTCTCCTCCGTACGGGAGTTCGCCGGGGCGTGGCAGGGCCCGATCGATCTGCTGATCAACAACGCGGGCGTGATGATGCTCCCGGAGCAGCGGACCAAGGACGGCTTCGAGATGCAGTTCGGCACTAACCACCTCGGCCACTTCGCCCTGACGAACCTGCTGCTGCCCCACGTCACGGGCAAGGTGGTGACGGTCTCCTCCGGTGCCCACCGCATGGGCGACCGCGCGATCTCCTTCGACGACCCCAACCTCACGGGCCGCTACACCCCCCAGCGCGCCTACTCCCAGTCCAAGCTGGCGAACCTCCTGTTCACCCTGGAACTGCAGCGCCGCCTGACGGAGTCCGGCTCGCCCGTCCGCGCCCTCGCCGCTCACCCCGGCTGGGCGGCCACCAATCTGCAGAGCCACACCGCGAACCCGGTCGCCCGCGGCCTCATGCTCGTCGGCAACCGTTTCCTGGCCCAGGACGACAGGGCGGGCGCGCTGCCCACCCTGTACGCCGCGACCCAGGACCTGCCCGGCGCCAGTTTCGTCGGCCCGGACGGCCTGGGTGAGATGCGCGGCGCGCCGACCCTGGTGGGCCGTATCGCGGCGGCGAGCGACCCGGCGGCCGCGCGGCGGCTGTGGACCCTGTCCGAGGACATGACCGGCATCAGGTGGGGCCTCAGGATTGCCGAGGCGGTGTGACAGGGGCTGTCGGAACGGCGTGAACACGCGGCGGCTACGGTAAGCGGAATCAACCGCTCCAGGGAGGTGGCCGGATGGACGCAGACGCCGTGGACTTCACGCTCGGCGGCCGTACGGCCCTGGTCACCGGCTCGGTACGCGGCCTGGGCCTTGAGATGGCCCGAGGGCTGGCCGGGGCCGGCGCCCGGGTGATCCTCAACGGGCGCGACCCCGCCGCCCTCGACGCCGTGGCCGCGCGGCTGCGTGAGGACGGGCTGGACGTGCTGGCCGCCGCCTTCGACGTCACCGACCGGCGGGCCGCCGGCGAGGCGGTGGCCGCCCTGGGCCACATCGACGTCCTGGTGAACAACGTGGGCCACCGCGAGCGGCGGGGCATCGAGGAGCTGACCCCCGACGAACTGGCCCACACCCTCGACGTCCATCTGACCTCGGCGTACGCCCTGAGCCAGACCGTCGCCCGGGGCCTCGCCGAGCGGGGCACTCCCGGCCGCGTCATCAACGTCTGTTCGGCCGTCGGCCGGCTCGGCCGGACCGGGCACGTCTCCTACGCCACCGCCAAGGCGGGCCTCGACGGCCTCACCCGCGCCCTCGCCGCGGACCTCGGCCCCAGCGGTACGACCGTCAACTCGGTGGCACCGGGCACCTTCGCGACCGACGGGAACGCGAACCCGGCCGAGGACCCGGACTCGGACCTGGACCCGGACCGCTGGCTGCGCACCCGTACGGCCCTCGGCCGCTGGGGCCGTCCGGCCGAGATAGCGGGCATCGTCGTCTTCCTGGCGAGCGATGCGGCGTCCTTCATCACCGGGCAGACGATCGCGGTGGACGGCGGGATGACGACGACGTTCTGACCGGGGCGGCCGGTCGTCGGCAAGCTGTCAGCACATTGGCCCAACGGGAGCGGTACGCACGAGGCGGGGGAGGGACCCGCACAGTACGGTGGTCTCGAACCGGACTTGAGCCGGCTGGGGTGCGGTGGTCCGGCGGCCGACAGGGCGGTTCACAGGAAAATCTCAGTGAAGTCGGGAACTGTTTCTCACCTTCGTGGGACAAAGTGGGGCCTGATGAAGCGCATCTCACGCATCTCAGGTACCTCGCGTCCCGTCCTGCTCGGTGGTGCGATGGTGTTGCTGGCCGCCACCTCGGCTTCCGTCGCGGCGGCCGACGACGGGCCGGGACCGTTCGGGGTCACCGCCGTGGCCGCCGTCACCGCGCGCGGCGCGCGGATCGGGGCGCTGTTCGGCGCGGACAAGGCCGACGACCTTTCCGGGAACCACTTCTGCACCGCCTCCGTCGTGCACAGCGCCCAGCAGAACCTCATCGTCACCGCGGCGCACTGCGTGCACGGCGACGACTCCGACCTCGTGTTCGTGCCGGGGTACCGGGACGGGCGGGCGCCGTACGGGGTGTGGAAGGTCGGGAAGCGGTTCCTGCCCGACGGGTGGTCCCAAGGGCAGGACGAGGACAGCGACATCGCGTTCGCGTTCGTGGACGAACTGGACGGGAAGCGGATCGAGGACGTCGTGGGCGGCAACCGCTTCGCGACGGGGATGGCGACCGGGGCGACGGCGGTGACCGTCACCGGTTACGCCGACTCCCACGAGGTGCCCATCAGCTGCACCAACAAGCCCTCCGCGCACAGCAGTACGCAGCAGCGCATCGACTGCCCCGGCTTCAGCGGAGGAACCAGCGGCAGTCCGTGGGTGAACGGGGACCACGAGGTCGTGGGCGTGCTCGGCGGGCACGAGCAGGGCGGGTTTACGGACGACACCTCCTACAGCGTGGTGCTGGGCGCGGAGGCGGCGGAGCTGTACCGGGACGCGGTGACCGATCCCTGAGCGTCGCGAACAGGCCGAAATACCGGCCGGGCGGCCGGACGCGACGCAAAAGCGGTCTTGAACGTGGCTTGAATGGGGGAGGGTTGAGCCGTGCGGAAAGTATGGGTGGCCGGTGGCGTCGCGGTCGCGCTCGGCCTGAGCTTTGTGATGCTGCTCGTCGTCGGGGTGTACATCGTCGCCGGGAACCTCGTCAACGGCGTCGGCGGGGGCCGGGTCGGGCTGGCCAAGGGAGCGGTACCGGCTGCCTACCAGGCGCTGGTGCAGAAGTGGGGCAACCTGTGCCCCGCCCTCAACCCCGCTCTGCTGGCTGCCCAGTTGTACCAGGAGAGTGGCTTCAACCCGAACGCCAAGAGCCCGGCGGAGGCGCAGGGGATAGCACAGTTCATCCCGGGGACGTGGGCCACGCACGGTGTCGACGGCGACGGCGACGGCGACCGCGACGTCTGGGACCCGAATGACGCGATTCCGTCGGCCGCTTCGTACGACTGCGAACTCGCGAAGTACGTCAAGGACGTGCCCGGCGACACGTCGGCCAACATGCTCGCCGCCTACAACGCGGGGGCGTACGCGGTCATCAAGTACAGGGGTGTGCCGCCGTACAAGGAGACCCAGGGCTACGTGAAGACGATCACGACTCTGCAGGAGAGCTTCGCCGCCCCCGCCACCCGGGTCGATCCCTCCGAGCAGGCCGCCGGGGCCATCTACTACGCGCAGAAGAAGCTCGGCACCCCTTATCTCTGGGGTGGGAACGGTACCGCTGACCAGGGTGGGCGGTTCGACTGTTCGGGGTTGACCAAGGCCGCGTACGAGAGTGTGGGGGTCACGCTGCCGCGGGTCGCCAACGATCAGTACAACGCCGGGCCGCACCCGTCCCGGGACCAACTGCTCCCCGGTGATCTGGTGTTCTTCTCGGACGACCCCACCGACTCCCGGGCCATCCGGCACGTGGGAATGTACGTGGGGGGCGGTTACATGATCGACGCTCCGCGGCCGGGGGCCGTGATCAGGTTCGATCCGGTCGACACCCCGGATTATTTCGGCGCCACCCGCGTCACCGAAGATGGCGCGAAAGCGCTCCCGACGACTGTGTGAACCGACTGTGAACCCACCCCCTGAGCTGCGGCGATGAGTCTCTCTTCGATAACGTCTGCGTGATCATTCGGTGGAGTGTGGAACGTATCAACGGGGATCGTGCGTTCCTGTTGACGTGGTCGAGCGGACGCTCAGCGGAAGCGGACCTACAAGCCACGGGGGTGGGCAGGAGTGGCGCACGTGAGGTGCGTCCGGAACAACGACGAAGGGGCCGCAGCACCATGGCTGTACTCGCCGAATCCGGATCGAACCCTGACGTCGACCTGCTCTACGACATCAACGGCCTGGCCAAGAGCGCCCCGAACTGGTTCGACCGGGTCATGGAGTTCGTGGGTGAGTACGGGCTGCTGCTCGCCATGGTGCTGCTGGTGGTGTGGTGCTGGTGGTCCGTCCGCCGGCGGGCCGGCAGCGCGGACGAGGCGGCGTCGTCCGTGGCCGCGCTCGTGTGGGCGCCGCTCGCGGCCGCCATCGCCGTGCTCGTCAACGTGCCCATCCGCGGGTTCGTCGAGCGGCCCCGGCCCTTCCGTGATCACCAGGGTCTCGCGGTCCTCGTCTCCGGCAAGACCGACTACTCCTTCGTGAGCGACCACGCGACGATCACCATGGCCCTGGGCGTGGGGCTGTTCGTCGCCAACCGGCGGTTCGGGATCGCCGGGATCGGGCTCGCGCTGTTCGAGGGCTTCTGCCGGGTGTACATGGGTGTGCACTATCCGACGGACGTCGTCGGGGGCTTTGCCCTCGGCACGGCTGTTGTGCTGCTGCTGTCCCCGCCGGCCATGGCCCTGCTCACGCCGGTGACGAAGGCGGTCGCGCGGTCGCCCAGGGCGGGGCTGCTGATCCGGCGCCGTTCGCCGTCCGGCGAGACCGGCGAGACCGGCGAGACCGGCGAGGCGCTGGTCCCGGGGGCCCGGACGCAGGCTGCGTCCGAGGAGCGGGACCTGGCGGCCTAGCGGTAGCGGGCAGCTCAGAGGCTCTGCGGGTAGGTGAAGAAGCGGGTCGGGTCGTACTTCGTCTTGACCTGCTTCAGGCGTGCCGCCGCGTCCCCGTAGTACGCCTTGCGCCAGTCCCTCAGCGTCGGGTCCGTGTAGTTCTGGTACGCCGCACCCGACGCGTACGGCTTCATCGCGTCGTGCGCCGTCGTCAGCCAGGACTGGGCCGTGCTGCCCGAAGTGCCGGTCCGCCAGGAGGCGATGTACTGGGCCAGCATGCGCGAGCGGCGGTGGACGAAGGCCGTCGCCGTGGGGGAGACGCGGTTGACCGCGCCGCCGAGGGCCGTCAGGGCGATGCTGCCCGAGCCGCCCCGCACCGTCTGCATCTGCTCGAGGAGCGTCTGGATGCCGGCCGCGGACAGGGAGCGGTCGAAGAAGTCCGAGCGGGCGGCGTACGTCTCCCTGCCCAGCGCGCCCTGCGGGGAGCGGCCGGGGGTGGAGCCGGGAAGATGGCACTGGGCCTGCGCGGAGAAGGAGGAACAGCCCGCGTAGATCTCCATCGCCTCCTCGTAACCGCGGCGGCGCAGCGACACGCTCCGCGCGTTCGCGCCGACCAGGTGTGCCAGGCGGTCCACCGCGTTCTGGAGCTCGCCGTAGGTGCCGAGCGAGAACGCGGCGACCGAGACGGTCGGGGTGCCGCCCGCAGAGTTCGCCAGGTGCAGGGAGGACCAGATCTCGTCCGGCTGGCTCGGGCCCCACTCCTGCCAGGCCTTGATGACCGCCGCCGCCTTCGCCCACGGCCAGGTCAGATAGCCGGTGACGGCCTGCGGCGCGGGGTGGGTCCTGAACTGAAGCTCCGTGACGACGCCGAAGTTTCCGTTGCCGGCGCCGCGCAGCGCCCAGAACAGGTCCTTGTTCGTGGTGGCGTTCGCGACGAGCTGCTTGCCGTCCGCCGTGATCAGGGTGGCCTGGGTCAGGCTGTCGCAGGTCAGGCCGTAGGCACGGGAGACGACACCGTGGCCGCCGCCGAGGACCAGGCCGGAGACGCCGACCGTGGGGCAGGAGCCCGCCGGGATCGTCACGCCCTTCGCGGTGAGCGCGCGGTAGACGTCGATCAGCTTGGAGCCGGCGCCCACCACCGCCTGGCCGCCGCTCACGCGTATTCGGTTCAGCTTCGAGACGTCGACGATCAGGCGGCCGTTGCCGGAGGACCAGCCGGCATAGGAGTGGCCGCCGTTGCGTATCGCCACCTGGATGCCGTGGGCCTTGGCGTAGGCCAGCGTCGTGCGGATGTCGTCCGCATGCGTGACATAGGCGACCGCCGCGGGCTTCAGACCGTCGAAGCGGGTGTTGTACAGCTGGTGGGCGGTCGTCCAGGAGGCGTCTCCGGGGCGGACCAGAGGGCCGTCGAGGTCACGGGCGAGGCCGGCCCAGTTGGCGGCGGCCGCCGCATGAGCGCTCTTGGCTTGCGTACCGGAGGATATGGACGTAGCGGACGAATCGGCTACATTGGCCGTGTCAGTCGAGGGGCCGGCAGTCGACTTGCCCCCGCTGCACCCCGCTGTCGCGGCCGCAGTCAGTGCGGCCGCGCCGCCTGAGATGAACGTGCGCCGTTCCATACCCGTGCCTTTCGTCGGCTTTCGTGGAACGAGACGAAGCCGGGGGACCGAGGGTTCCACCGACTTCGAATACACGTGCGCGCCGCTCGGGCGGGGCGCCGCGCGGACAACTGTATGCAACCCGGCCTTCGGGACCTTGACGTGCCCTCCCCGTGAGCATTCCGTGACCTTACCGGGCCGACGGCAGGGGTTCACCCGCCGTTCACTTATGGCCATCGGTGGCTTCACCTGATCTGCCTAATTTCGGCCGTACACGGTGCGGAGAGCGGCCCTGACAGGAACTCGCGCACTCAAGACGACCTCGCACGCCGCCGACGGTGGCGGCTCCAGGAAGGAACTCCTGAAAGTGAAGCTTCAGCGCAAGAACCGGCTGCGCGCCATCTCCCTCGGTGCTGTCGCCGTCTCCGGAGCCCTGGCCCTGACGGCGTGCGGCTCCGACGACACCGGTAAGAAGACGACGGACAACTCCTCGTCCTCGACGAGCGCCAGCTCGATCAAGTGCGACAACGCCAAGGGTCAGCTGCTCGCCGACGGCTCCTCCGCGCAGAAGAACGCGATCGACGCCTGGGTGAAGGAGTTCTCCCAGGCCTGTGGCGTCCAGATCAACTACAAGGGTGGCGGCTCCGGCGCCGGTGTCACGGCGTTCACCCAGGGCCAGGTCGCCTTCGCCGGCTCCGACTCGGCGCTCAAGCCCGAAGAGGTCACCGCCTCCAAGAAGGTCTGCTCCGGCGGCCAGGGCATCGACCTCCCGATGGTCGGCGGCCCGATCGCCCTCGGTTACAACGTCCCGGGTGTCGACAACCTGGTTCTGGACGCGCCGACCCTCGCCAAGATCTTCGACAGCAAGATCAAGACCTGGAACGACCCGGCGATCAAGAAGCTGAACCCCGACGCGAAGCTTCCCAACCTGAAGATCCAGGCGTTCCACCGCTCGGACGAGTCCGGCACCACGGACAACTTCACCAAGTACCTGATCGCCACCACCCCGGACAACTGGAAGTACTCCGGCGGCAAGGCCTGGCAGGCCAAGGGCGGCCAGGCTGCCCCGCAGTCCGCGGGTGTGGCCCAGCAGGTGAAGCAGACCGCCGGTGCCATCGGTTACTTCGAGCTGTCCTACGTCACGGACGGCATGAAGGCCGTGTCCATCAACACGGGTGCCAGCAAGCCGGTCGCCCCCAGCACCGAGAGCGCCACCGCCGACATCGCCGCCGCGAAGGTCATCGGCACCGGCAAGGACCTCTCGCTCCAGCTGGACTACAAGACCAAGGCCGAGGGCGCCTACCCGATCACCCTGGTCACCTACGAGATCATCTGTGACAAGGGCAACAAGGCCGACACCCTGCCGGCGACCAAGGCGTTCCTGCGCTACATCGCGAGCGAGGACGGCCAGAAGGTCCTCTCGGGCATCGACTACGCGCCGGTTCCCGACGAGATCATCGCGAAGGTCCGCACCACCATCGAGGGCCTGAGCTGACCTAGGAGTGCGGTCCGGTCCCCGGCCCACCGGGACCGGACCGCACCGTCCGGTGCACCGCCGCCAGGAGCCGTACAACTCATATGGCTCCGCAGACCGGAGAACCCGATGGACATAACTACACGGAACACTGAAGACGCACCTCCCCCCACCCCACAGCCCGCCGCGGGCGCGCAGCAGCGTGTCTCCCGTGGCGCCACCCGACCCGGCGACCGGATCTTCCTCGGTCTCTCCCGTGGGTCGGGCATCTTCCTGTTGGTGATCATGGCCGCCATCGCGGTCTTCCTCACCTACCGTGCCTCCCTCGCCATCAGCAAGGACCACGGGAACTTCCTCACCACCTCCGAGTGGAACACCAACCTCCAGCCGCCGGTCTTCGGTATCGCCGTGCTGGCCTTCGGCACGATCGTCTCCTCGATCATCGCCATGCTCATCGCGGTGCCGGTCGCGGTCGCGATCGCGCTGTTCATCACGCACTACGCGCCGCGCAAGCTGGCCGGACCGGTCGCGTACGTGGTCGACCTGCTCGCCGCGGTGCCGTCCATCGTGTACGGCCTGTGGGGCGCGCTGATCCTCGTACCGCACATGACCGGCCTCTTCGGCTGGCTCAACGCCTACTTCGGCTGGACCGGCCTGTTCAGCTGGGACGAGGGCGCCCCGCGCTCGATGCTCACGGTCGGCATCCTGCTCGCGATCATGATCCTGCCGATCGTCACCAACGTGAGCCGTGAGGTCTTCCGCCAGGTCCCGCAGATGCATGAGGAAGCGGCCCTGGCCCTCGGCGCCACGCGCTGGGAGGTCATCCGCATGTCGGTGCTGCCCTTCGGCCGCTCCGGCGTGATCTCCGCCTCGATGCTCGGCCTCGGCCGCGCGCTCGGCGAGACGATGGCCGTCGCCACCGTGCTCTCCCCGGACTTCATCATCCACGGCAGCCTGCTCAACCCGGGCGGCGGCACCTTCGCCCAGAACATCGCCAGCAAGTTCAGCGAGGCGACGCAGTTCGGCCGTGACGCGCTCATCGCCTCCGGTCTGGTCCTGTTCGTCATCACCCTGCTGGTCAACGGCGCGGCCCGCCTCATCATCGCCCGCCGCGCGGAGTATTCGGGGGCCAACGCATGAGCCACGCAGCCGTCGTCAGCGACAAGCGCCCCAGCACGCTGCGTGGCGCCAGCCTCCCAAAGTGGTCGCCGTGGGCGATCGCGGGCGGCTCGACCGCCCTCGGGATCGGCATCGGCCTGGCCGCCGACCTGGGCAGCAAGATCCAGTGGGGCCTGATCGCCTCGCTCCTCTTCGTCTTCGGCACGTACGGCATCGCCGCCCGCGTCGAGGGCCGCCGCCAGGCCAAGGACCGCATCGCGACCAGCTTCGTCTGGGTCGCCTTCATCCTTGCCGTCGTCCCGCTGGTCTCCCTGATCTGGGTCACCATCGCGCGCGGCGTCAAGGTCCTGGACGTCTACTTCCTGACCCACTCCATGGGTGTGGTCGCCGACACCGAGCCGGGCGGTGGCATCTACCACGCCATCATCGGCAGCCTCGAACAGGTCGGCCTGGCCACCCTGATCGGCGCCCCGATCGGTGTGATGACCGCGATCTACCTGGTCGAGTACGGACGCGGGAAGCTCGCCAAGGCCGTCACCTTCTTCGTCGACGTGATGACCGGTATCCCGTCGATCGTCGCCGGTCTGTTCATCCTCAGCCTGATGCTGATGTGGGACATGCAGCCGTTCGGCTTCGCCGGCTCCCTCGCCCTGGCCATCCTGATGATGCCGGTCGTGGTCCGCTCCACCGAGGAGATGCTCAAGCTCGTCCCGAACGAGCTGCGCGAGGCGTCCCTTGCGCTCGGCGTCCCGAAGTGGCGCACCATCCTGAAGGTGGTCCTGCCGACCTCCATCGGCGGCATCACCACCGGCATCATGCTGGCGGTCGCCCGTATCGCCGGTGAGACCGCGCCCGTGCTGCTGCTCGTGTTCGGCAACCCGTTCATCAACACGAACCCGTTCGAGGGTGCGCAGTCGTCGCTGCCGCTGTACATCTATCAGCAGTTCGCGAACAGCGCGGGTTCCGGTGCGGCGTACGACCGGGCCTGGGCGGCCTCGCTGACGCTGATCGCCTTCGTGATGATCCTCAACCTGGCGGCCCGCGCGATCGCGCGCTGGAAGGCCCCGAAGACCGGTCGCTGACGCGGCCCCTCAGCGACTGATTTCTGGAAGTGAAGTAGACATGGCCAAGCGAATCGACGTAAGCGGACTCACCGCCTACTACGGCTCCCACAAGGCGATCGAAGACATCTCGATGACCGTCGAGCCCCGCTCGGTGACGGCCTTCATCGGCCCCTCCGGCTGCGGCAAGTCGACGTTCCTGCGCACGCTGAACCGTATGCACGAGGTCACCCCCGGTGGCCGGGTCGAGGGCAAGGTACTGCTCGACGACGAGGACCTGTACGGCGTCGGCATCGACCCGGTGTCGGTCCGCCGCGAGGTGGGCATGGTGTTCCAGCGCCCGAACCCCTTCCCGACGATGTCGATCTTCGACAACGTGGCGGCGGGGCTGCGGCTGAACGGCAACTACAAGAAGAGCGAGCTCAGCGACGTCGTCGAGAAGTCGCTCAGGGGCGCGAACCTCTGGAACGAGGTCAAGGACCGCCTGAACAAGCCCGGCTCGGGCCTGTCCGGCGGCCAGCAGCAGCGACTGTGCATCGCGCGGGCGATCGCCGTGGAGCCGAAGGTTCTGCTCATGGACGAGCCCTGCTCGGCCCTGGACCCGATCTCCACGCTCGCCATCGAGGACCTGATCGGTGACCTGAAGGAGCGCTTCACGATCGTCATCGTGACGCACAACATGCAGCAGGCGGCGCGTGTCTCCGACCGTACGGCGTTCTTCAACCTCGCCGCCGTTGGCCAGCCCGGCCGGCTGATCGAGATCGACGACACGGAGCGGATCTTCTCCAACCCGTCCGTCCAGGCCACGGAGGACTACATCTCCGGCCGCTTCGGCTAGGCCGACGCCGGTATAGAACCCCTCGCGGTGCTGCATGGCGGTGCCACCGCGAGGACGGAAAAGGGCCCGCCCCTGGCTCCCGGGGGCGGGCCCGTTCCTCTTACGCACCGGTCGCGCCTCCTGGGGCTCCGCCTATGCCCACCCACCACCCGACTCGGTCGGCTGAAAAGGCAAGCACGGCGACATCGCCCCGACGGCGCTTTCACGGCAGCCCAAGACGGCTGGCCCTGGCCTCGGCCAACTGGCAGGCACGCTCTGCGGCCTCACCCCGGGGCTCATTTCTCAGCCGACCGAGACGGGTGGGCGGGGCAGGAACTAGGTCGACTGGTGAGTGGGCCCCACGACCGCGCCCCGGGGCTCACTTTTCAGCCGACCGAGACGGGTGGGCGGGTGGGAAACGGGGGTCTGGGGGCGGAGCCCCCAGGTATGGCGGCTCGCTCGGCTGGTCAGCGGGCCCTGCGGCCACGCCCCGGGGGGCGACGTTTCGGCCGACCGAGACGGGCGGGTGGGTGGGAAACAGAGCCCCGGGGACCAACACCCCGCCCCTACAGGAATGCCAGCTTTACAACGGCGTAGGCCAGCGCAGCGACCAGCGCTGCTGCCGGCATCGTGATGAACCATCCCATGACGATGTTCTTGGCCACACCCCACCGCACCGCGTTCACCCGCTTCGTCGCCCCGACGCCCATGATCGCCGAGGTGATGACATGGGTCGTGGAGATCGGCGCCTTGAAGAGGAACGCCGTGGTGAACATGATCGACGCACCGGTCGTCTCCGCCGCGAACCCCTGCGGCGGATCCAGCTCGATGATCTTCCGCCCCAGCGTCCGCATGATGCGCCAGCCACCCGCGTACGTACCGAGCGACAGCATCACCGCGCAGACGATCTTCACCCACACCGGGATCGGATCGCCGTAGGTCTCGTGTCCGGAAATGACCAGGGCCATCACCACGACACCCATGGTCTTCTGCGCGTCCTGCAGACCGTGTCCGAGGGCCATGCCGGCCGCGGACACCGTCTGCGCTATCCGGAAGCCGCGCTTGGCCTTGTGCGGGTTGGCCCGCCGGAAGATCCACATGATCGCCGTCATGACCAGATAGCCGACGATGAGACCCACGACCGGCGACAGGAACATCGGGATGACGACCTTGTCGAGCACCCCGTTCCACAGCACGGTCGTGCCGCCCGCGAGCGCCGCGCCCACCATGCCGCCGAACAGCGCGTGCGAGGAGGAGGACGGCAGGCCGAAGTACCAGGTGATCAGGTTCCAGGTGATCGCACCGAGCAGCGCGGCGAAGAGGATGCCCATCCCCCTGCTGCCCTCGGGTGTCTCGATCAGCCCCTCGCTGACGGTCTTGGCGACGCCGGAGCCCAGGAAGGCGCCGGCGAGGTTCATGACCGCGGCCATCGCCAGCGCGGCCCGCGGCGTCAGCGCGCGCGTCGACACCGACGTCGCGATCGCGTTCGCCGAGTCGTGGAAGCCGTTGGTGTACGTGAAGAAGAGCGCGACCGCGATGGTCACGACCAGAGCGAAGGTGTCCATCGACGCCTCAGGACTCCTTGACGGCGATGGTCTCCACCGTGTTCGCCACGTGCTCGAAGGCGTCCGCCGCTTCCTCCAGCACATCCACGATCTGCTTGAGCTTCAGGACCTCGATCGCGTCGTACTTGCCGTTGAAGAGGTGTGCAAGAAGCTTTCTGTGGATCTGGTCCGCCTGGTTCTCCAGCCGGTTGACCTCGATCCAGTACTCGGTGAGGTTGTCCAGGGTGCGCAGATGCGGCATGGCCTCGGCGGTCAGCTCGGCCGCCCGTGCCAGCACCTCGATCTGCTGCTCGACGCCCTTCGGCAGTTCCTCGATGTTGTAGAGGACGACGAGGTCGACGGCCTCCTCCATGAAGTCCATGATGTCGTCGAGGGAGGACGCCAGGGAGTAGATGTCCTCACGGTCGAACGGCGTGATGAACGAGGAGTTCAGCTGGTGGAAGATCGCGTGCGTGGCGTCGTCACCCGCGTGTTCCGCTGCCCGCATACGCTCTGCGATCTCGGCCCGGGCGGAAGCGTCCGCCCCGAGCAGTTCCATCAGGAGTTTCGAGCCGGTGACGATGTTGTCCGCGGAGGCGGCGAACATGTCGTAGAAGCTCGTCTCCCTGGGGGTCAGACGAAAGCGCACGTGGGGTCCTCGGGGTGCTTCGGTTTCGGTCAGGCTGATGCTAGAGGCAACATCCGGCCACGGCTATCGGGCCGTCCTCCAGTGTCGCCCATCGGACAGATCGATCATCACGGGGGCGTACCAAGGGCCCTATACCCAGCAAAGTTCGTTACCATATACCCACTAGGGGTATATGTCTGGAGGACGCGATGACGACCACCGAGGCCGGTGCCACGGCGCCCTCCGAGGGCGCGCACCAAGGCGCGACGCACGGGTACCACAAGCAGAAGGACGAGCACGTCAAGCGGCTGCGCCGGATCGAGGGGCAGATCCGCGGGCTGCAGCGCATGGTCGACGAGGACGTCTACTGCATCGACATACTCACGCAGGTGTCCGCCTCCACCAAGGCTCTGCAGTCCTTCGCGCTGCAGCTCCTGGAGGAGCATCTGCGGCACTGCGTCGCGGACGCGGCCGTCAAGGGCGGAGACGAGATCGACGCGAAGGTGGACGAGGCGACCAAGGCGATCGGGCGCCTGCTGCGCACCTGACCTCGTACAGGGCAAGTCGTACGGGACACGTCGTACGGGACAAGCAAGGGACAGGAGGAGTCACCGGGCGGGCGGTCCCCCCACCCGCCCGTGGGACACCCGGCCTACTCGCCGGAGGTGTCACGCTCCTGGGCCACTTTCAGCACCTCGTCGATGCTCTCAAGGCTGAGCCGGTCCTCGTGGGCGGCCGAGGCCGCGATGATCAGGTCTCCGCACAGCTCGATCTCGGCGAGGGCCACGTGGTCCTGAACTGCCGTACCGCCGACCGGAGCCACGTGCATCACCTCTTCTCTGCCGTCACCGACTTCCTAGAGTAGGCAGTGGTCTACACACCGCGCATGGCACGGACGGGCTAATTCGCGAGATGGTTACCGGCTAGTTCTCTGGCTGGTTTTCGGCGATGCGGCCCGCGTAGATGTCCTTCTCGCGCGGCAGCCGTACCTCCGCGGGGGCCCCGAAGTCGTACAGCAGCGTCGTCGAGGCGACCGCCACGTTGGCCTTCCCTTCCCCGTTGACAAAGCTGAAGTGCTGTCTGAGCTTGCGGATGCGGCCCTGGTCGTCGAGGTAGGCGTCGAACGGTACACGGGCCGTGGCGAACCCTTTCGCCGCCGCCGCCAGGGCGTCCCGGTTGCCCGCCGAGGCCGTCCTGGCCGCCGTGCCGAGATCGGCGGTGCCCCGGAAGTGCCGCACCTCCGTCCCGCCCACCTCGGTCCGCCCCACGAAGGTCGCCGTGCGCGTCCCGCGCAGCAGCTCCGCGGCCGCGTACGGATCCGTCGCCCCGCCCGTCACCAGGTTTCCGTCGGAGAGCGTCGCGGTCTCGACCCGGACCCATTTGTCGGCGGGCACCCCGGCGCCCCGGTTCTTCATGAAGAGCGCGCCCGGGGCGAGGAGCTCCGTGATGGGCCGGTGTTCCACCGTCCCCGCCGGGTCCTGCGGGAGCTGCACGGTGAGCCGGCCGAGCTGTCTGCGGTAGTCGTAGACACCCTTGCCGCGGATGGTGACCCGGGTGCCGCCGGTGGCCATCTCCATCGACGTGCTCGCCTTCGAGCTGCCCGCCTCGCGCAGCAGATCGGCGGCGCGGTGCAGCGCGACGACCGGATCCACCGCGCCGCGCACGTCCTCGGCGGCGGCTCCGCTCCCGGAGCACCCCGTCCCGCACATACCCAGTACGAGCGTGATCCCCACCGCGGCGACCGTGCCTCCCGAGCGCCTGTGCTGCCGCCGATCCATCGCCTGCCTACCCCCAGCCGGTACGTCCGTCACGGGCCCCCTGTCGCATCGGCTAACGACGAGCAGGGCCCCGCCGTCACGCGCTGCCGAGGGCATACCGCGGGCATGGGAGCGCTTTACCCTCAGGCCGGTAACGTTGTCGACGTGACACAGCAGGACGGTCCGGATCGGGTCCGACAGGGGCAGGAACACCACACGACGACCTACGAACAGGGCCGCTTCTGCGTGGCCCGCTGCACCTGCGGCTGGCGCGGCCCGGCCCGCCGGGCCAGAAGCCAGGCCCGGACGGACGCGGAAGGTCACGCGGCGGACCGCTGACCGCCACGCGTGTTCTACGCGTGTTCGAGTTCTACGTGTGTTCGAGCTGCCGCAGCAGCACATCGACCAGGTCCCGGTCGCGCGGCTGGGTCAGCCGGGCGCGGGCCGCGACGGGGGAGAGCCACAGGATGCGGTCCACCTCGTCGTTCGGGACGAAGCGCCCGGAGCCTGCCTCGGCCGCCCAGTAACGGACCTGTTTGGGGCGGCCGTTGGCCAGATAGCGCAGGGCGGGCAGCTCGGCTCCGAGCACGGCGCCGTAGCCGGTCTCCTCCGCGACCTCGCGCAGCGCACCCGCCCTCGGGTCCTCGCCGCGCTTGAGCTTGCCCTTGGGGTGGGACCAGTCGTCGTACTTGGGCCGGTGGACGAGACAGACCTCCAGGTCGCCGTCCACCGGAGAGCGGCGCCACAGAACGCAGCCCGCGGCCTGGACGATGGTTTCCTTCGCGTGCGTCACCGGTGCTCTCACCGCCTCCTCGGGAGGGTCAGGGTGCGCTGACCACCTGTTTTTGCCACGACTGCTGGAACGCGAACCGCGCCGCCTCCACCTCGTGCCGCTGGTCGGCGTGCAGCACACCGAGGGCGTACGCCGTCGCCGGGGCGATGCGCGGGGTGCGCGCCGCCTGGGCCGCCGCCGCGGCCGCCTCCGAGGCGTCCCGGTGCCGGTTCAGGGCCTGGCCCGCCGCGAGGAGCCGTACGTCCACGGGGGCACCGGGCCCGAGGAGGACCTCGCGGGCGTAGCGGTGCAGCCGCAGCAGCAGGCGGACCTGGTGCCAGGGGCCGTCCTGGGGGTGCGGGGACGGGTCCGGGGACAGGCCGTGGATCAGGGCCTCCGCGTTGTACGGATGGCCGGCGGTGACCAGGGGCAGGCCGGCGATCGCGGCGGTGAGCCGCTCTTCGGCCGCGGCGGCCGCCGGGCGCAGATCGGTGGTGGCCGCGGCGGGCGTGAGCGGGACCTCGCTGGCGAGTACGGCGACCTTGTCGGCGACCGCGTGGAAGCGGGAGGAGCCGAGGGCCTGGAGGGCCGTGGAGTGGGCGCGGGTCCGGGCGAGGGTGAGCTGGCGTTCGAGCAGGGCACCGGCCTTCGCGGCGCCCACGGTGAGGTTGCCGCGTTCCGGGACGGCCGTGACCGTGACACCGCGGCCGCTCGCGTTCGCAGCGGTCGGGTCGACGGCCTGTGCGGGAAACGCCGTCGACCCCGACAGCCGGTGCAGCGCGAGCAGCAGCCGCTCCAGCCGGGCCTCGTAGGCGTGCTCCAGCCCCAACGTCCCCGAGAGCCAGGCAAGTTCGGGGCGCATCTCCTCGGACCAGTCGGAGTCGAGGAGCGGGCGGAAGGTGTGCAGGCTGCCACTGATGCGGCGGGCCGAGCGGCGCAGGGCGCGTGCCGCGTCGACGGTCTCCTCCGCGGTCGCGGCCGCCCCGGTCTCCCGGTGCAGCCGCAGGGCACGGAGGAACTCCGTGGCCTGGGCGCGCAGATAACGTGCGAGCGCGTCCCCGGTCACGACCCCGGTCGTGGTGGGGTCCCTCGGGTCAAGGTGTTGCTGTGCCACGCCGGCGCCTCCGGGCGTCTATGAGCATCTCCTGGACGTTGCGCAGGGGCTGGCCGTCCGCGTCGGTCGCGTGCCGGGTCCAGTCGCCGTCCGGGCCGAGGTGCCAGGAGGACGTGGTGTCGGACATTCCGGTTTCGAGCAGTCGGTTCAGGGCCGCCCGGTGGGCCGGGTCGGTGACCCGTACCAGGGCCTCTATCCGGCGGTCGAGGTTGCGGTGCATCATGTCCGCGCTGCCGATCCACACTTCGGGCTCGCCACCGTTGCCGAAGGCGAAGATCCGGGAGTGCTCCAGGAAGCGGCCGAGGATGGACCGTACGCGCATGTTCTCGGACAGGCCGGGGACGCCCGGGCGCACCGCGCAGATGCCGCGCACCCACACGTCGACCGGCACACCCGCCTGCGACGCGCGGTAGAGCGAGTCGATGAGCGCCTCGTCGACGATCGAGTTGACCTTGATGCGGATGAACGCCGGACGGCCCGCACGGTGGTGCTGGACCTCCTTGTTGATCCGCGAGATCAGGCCGTCGCGCAGGGACTTGGGCGCGACCAGCAGACGGCGGTACGTCTCCCGGCGCGAGTAGCCCGACAGCCGGTTGAACAGGTCGGAGAGATCCGCGCCGACCTGCGGGTCCGCCGTCAGCACGCCCAGGTCCTCGTAGAGCCGGGCGGTCTTCGGGTGGTAGTTGCCGGTGCCGACGTGGCTGTACCGGCGCAGCGTGTCGCCCTCCTGACGGACCACCAGGGACAGCTTGCAGTGGGTCTTCAGACCGACCAGGCCGTACACGACGTGGCAGCCGGCCTCCTCCAGCTTGCGCGCCCACTTGATGTTGGCGTGCTCGTCGAAGCGGGCCTTGATCTCCACCAGGACGAGGACCTGCTTGCCGGACTCGGCGGCGTCGATGAGCGCGTCCACGATCGGGGAGTCGCCGGAGGTCCGGTACAGGGTCTGCTTGATCGCGAGGACGTCCGGGTCGCCGGCCGCCTGCTCCAGGAAGGCCTGCACGGACGTCGAGAAGGAGTCGTACGGGTGGTGCAGCAGTACGTCCCGGCTGCGCAGCGCCGCGAAGATGTCGGGCGCCGAGGCCGACTCGACCTCCGCCAGGTCGCGGTGGGTGCCCGCGACGAACTTCGGGTACTTCAGCTCGGGGCGGTCCAGGCCGTGGATGCGGAACAGACCCGTGAGGTCCAGCGGGCCGGGCAGCGGATAGACCTCGGCCTCGCCGATCTTCAGCTCGCGCACCAGCAGGTCGAGGACCTCGCGGTCGATGGACTCCTCGACCTCCAGGCGCACCGGCGGCCCGAAGCGGCGCCGCATGAGCTCCTTCTCCAGGGCCTGGAGCAGGTTCTCGGCGTCGTCCTCCTCCACCTCCAGGTCCTCGTTCCGGGTGAGCCGGAAGGCGTGGTGCTCCAGCACCTCCATGCCCGGGAAGAGCTCTTCCAGGTGCGCGGCGATGACGTCTTCGAGGGGGACGTACCGGCCGGGGGCGGCCTCCAGGAAGCGGGACAGCAGCGGCGGCACCTTCACCCGGGCGAAGTGCTTGTGGCCGCTGACCGGGTTCCGTACGACCACGGCCAGGTTCAGCGACAGACCGGAGATGTACGGGAAGGGGTGCGCCGGGTCGACCGCGAGAGGCGTGAGGACCGGGAAGATCTGGTGCCGGAAGAGCGTGAAGAGGCGCGCCTGCTCCTTCTCGGTCAGCTCGTTCCAGCGGACCAGGTGGATGCCCTCCTCCGCGAGGGCGGGGGCGACGTCCTCGTGGTAGCAGGCGGCGTGCCGGGCCATGAGCTCGCGGGAGCGGGCCCAGATCATCTCCAGCACCTCACGGGGCTGGAGCCCGGAGGCGGAGCGGGTGGCGACGCCCGTCGCGATTCGGCGCTTCAGACCGGCCACCCGGACCATGAAGAACTCGTCCAGGTTGCTGGCGAAGATCGCCAGGAAATTCGCTCGTTCGAGAAGGGGCGTGTTCGGGTCCTCGGCCAGTTCGAGGACCCGCTCGTTGAAGGCGAGCCAGCTGCGCTCCCGGTCGAGGAAACGACCCTGCGGCAACTGGACCCCTTCAACCTTCGACTCCTCGTACGCGTCGAGGTCGGCATCGATGTCGGGTTCCAGGTCGGAGACCGCGCCAGCCACGGTGTGCGGGCGGTGCGCGGCTATGGAGCCCACGGAGGGCTGCGCGTGCTGGACCTGTGCCTGGGTGTCTGACTGGCTCATAAACCCATTGTTCCGCGCCACGAGCGAGACGGGCGCGTCGGAACGTGCGGGTGGGAGCGTCACGGCCCCGTTTTCCCCGGACCCCTCGGGAGGCGGGGAAGGCTCTGGCACGGCGGGCTTCATTGGCTGAGCGTCGCAAGTTCGTCTGAACCGATGGTTACGGAGACATGGCGTGCGGGATATGTGGGAGCGGCTCCCGGGCGTCTACGCCGACCGGGTTCCCGTACGAGCCCGAAGGTGGCGGCGCGTACGTCCCTCCCCCCGTGGAGGGACGTACACGCGTCCGCCGGTCTCATACGGCCCTACGGCGCAGCACGGCATAGGCCGCCGTGGTCGCGAGGGCCGCAAGGGCGAGGACGATGCCGGTCTCCGCCAGGTGGAGGGGCCAGTAGGGGGACTGGGGGTGGTAGACGGCGAAGTAGCCGTCGGCGTTCCGTCCCTGGTTCACCTGCCAGACGTCCTTGGGCAGCTCGAACCGCTTCGGGGAGGTCCGGGTGACCGTCGGCCACAGGTCCTCGCGGTGGAGCTCCAGCAGGAGGTTGAGCAGCCACATCGCGGCGAAGGCGGTGCCCAGCGCGGGTAGGGTGCGGCGCAGCAGCAGCGCGGCGAGCGTGCCGACCGCGAGGGCGCACAGGGCGTACGCCACCGTCAGTGAAGGTCCAGTCGTCCGGTTCGCCGCCAGGCGGACCGGCGTCGCCTGCTCACATGGGAGCCGTTAGAATGTGAGGTATGACGAGGCAGGTGAAGCGGGCTTTCAAGTACCGCTTCTACCCCACGGGCGAGCAGGCGGATGAGCTGTCGCGCACGTTCGGCTGCG
>NZ_JBVHLX010000038.1:0-30758 GCF_055558775.1 Streptomyces sp. NPDC025638
CGCTGGAACAGCTCCCACAACTCGTCCGGCACCAGCCGCTCAACAATCCTCGCCACGACTGGCAGCTTACCCAGCCAAATGAGATGACGTCTTAGCCGGACCGAGACCGGGCTCTGCTGGGGCACGTGGTGACCTCGGTGTCGGCCAACCCGCTGTCGCCACCGGAGCGTTCGCGCCGTCGGCACCCCAAGATGCTGCCCGACGGGGCGAGGCCCCAGCTGCTGGATAAGGCCAACACGGCCCGAGATGCCATGGTGGTGACCTGGCTGTCCGACACGACGCTGCGGATCGGCGGGCTGACAGGGCTACACCTGGTCGACCTGCACCTGCGGGAGAACGCGGCCTGCGGCGAGTGCAGGAGCCCGCACGTCCACGTGTGTCACCGCCCGGCCAACCCGAACCGGGCGGCGGCCAAGAAGAAGCCCGAGTGGCAGTTGCAGGACGGTGTGATCACCGGCGGCGAGATCTACCGAGTGAGCCCGGCCATGATTAGCACCTACTTCACCTACATGACCACCGAGTACACGAAGTACGCCACAGGGCACGGGATGCTGCTGATCCAGCTACAGGGCTCACGGATCGGCGAGCCGTGGACGGCCGACGCGGCCCGCGGCATGCTGCGGCGGGCCGGGAAACGGGCCGATCTACCCGGCCGCATCAAGCCGCACCAGTTCCGGCACAGCACGATGGGGAAGATCCTCGACGCGTCGGGCAACGATCCGCTGGTGGCCAGGGAGGCCGGCAACTGGGCCTCGATGAAGATGGTCGACGAGGTCTATGGCCATCCGGATCAGCATTCGCCGGAGTTCGTTGCCGCCCTGAAGGCGGTCTGGGGTGAGGAGGAGTGACCGCTCCCGCCCGCCAGCTGCTGCCCGTGCTGTCCCCCTCCACGGCCCCGAGCCGCACCATCGGCGACCGTTTGGAGCTGTTGACCGCCCTGCTCAACGCGCCGACGTTCGACGCGGCTTTCCGCACGGACGTGATCGATCTGCCTGGCGACCACCCCGTTTACAGCTGGGAGTGCGGGGTCCCGCAGTGTGAGCGAGCCCTGAACCCGGGCGCCTGTCGGTGTACGAGCTCATGTGCAGAGCGAAGTACAACCTCACATGCAGAGTGACGTACGAAGTTGTGGCCGGGGCGAGGGCGTCAGCCCTCGCCCCGGCCATGTGGGGTGAAGCGGCAGGTTCAGGCGGTCGCTGCGTCGCCGCCGTCGATGGCGAACAGCTTGTTCTTGAGCCGGTAGCTATTGCCGTTGATGTCCACCAACGGAACGCAAAGCTGTACTTGACGGTCACGTTGACATCCGAGGAGCCGGTGGAGGGGCTGTATTCGCGTCCTGACCACCGTCGACGTCTTCGACGGCCCATCGTGGAGAGGGTCCCAGATGTGTAGTGACCGTTGCCGCCGTGTTCAGCGGGTTGGACCGCTTCACGACCTCGATATTCGGTACGGGGAGCCGTCAACAGGGCGTGCGCCGTTGGTAGTTCCGGCGCATTCGAACCATGCGGCGGGAAACGGTCGACATGGGCCCGCGGCCGCTCTACCGTCCGAAACAGGAGGCGGGGCCGATGAGCGAAGCGACGAGATTGAAGGCCCTGGAAACCTCCGGACTGCTGCACCCGAACGCGGAGATCGTGAGGGCGCCGCTGTTCTGCGAGGGCGGGTTCTTCCTGGCCCAGGACAAGGTCCAGGTCAAGTACGAGATGCTCCGAAGCCACGCGATCGAGGGCCGCAGCGCGAGCGCCGCGGCGGCGGACCATGGCTACTCACGGTCGGCGTTCTACCTGGTCAAGACGTCCTTCACGCGGGAGGGCATGACGGGCCTGCTGGACGGCAGGCCCGGACGGCACGGCCCGCTCAAGGTCACCGAGGACATCGTGACCTTCCTCCGGGCGGCACCGGCGGGCGTCTCGGGTGCGGTGCTGGCCGGCGAGGTGGAGCGGATCTTCGGCGTGCTGTTGCACCGACGCACGGTGGAACGGATCCGACGGCCGTGACCGCGTCGTCGGGGCAGGGCTGGTTCCCGCTGCCGGGTGAGAGGTCGCAGGCCGAGTACGAAATGCTGCGAAGCCACATTCTCGAGCACGGCAGGATGCCGTCCTCGCTGGCCGCAGCCCGCTTCGCCCGCTGCGGGCTGGCCGGCCTCGTCTCTTGGCCGGCCGGTGAGGCGGACTTCCGGGCCGAACTGTCCGGAGCGCGCCGACCTGCATGGACACCGCACCACGACCCGCGACTGGACACTCTTGCCGCCGTGTTCGCGGTGCTGCTGGATGCCGCCGACCGCCTTGACCTCGGCCGCGATCCGGCATGGAGGTGGGTGCGGTGAGGGCCGCGCTCTATGCGCGGGTGTCCACCGAGAGCCAGCAGGCCCGCGGCACTATCGGCTCCCAACTGGCCCTGCTGCATGAGCGGGTGGCCGTCGAGGGCGACGAGCTGGTTGCCGAGTTCACCGACGACGGCTGCTCGGGAGCCCGCCTGGACCGGCCGGGCCTGGACGCACTGCGGGACGCAGCCGAGGCCGGGCTGTTCGAGCGGGTGTGGTGCCTGTCGCCGGACCGGCTCGCCCGCGTCTACGCCTACCAGGTCGTCGTCCTGGACGAGCTGGCCCGCCTGCAGGTCAAGGTGTGCTTCACCGACGCCCCGCCGATCACCGACGATCCGCAGGCGATCTTGCTGACGCAGGTCCAGGGCGTGATTGCGGAGTACGAACGAGCGAAGATTGCTGAACGCTACCGGCGTGGCAAACTCTTCCGCTCCCGCGCCGGCGAGGTCATCTCCTGGCGCACCCCCTACGGCTACCGGCGACTTCCCCGCGACGGCGAACGGGCCGCCCACCTGGAGGTCTTCGAGCCCGAAGCTGCAGTGGTCCGCCGGATCTTCGAGGACTACACGGTGCGTGACCTGTCGATGCGCGAGATCATCCGCGGTCTTGCCGCCGACCGCATCCCCACCCCGAAGAAGGGCAACGGAGTCTGGGGCAGCTCCACTATCGCCCGGCTCCTGCACAACGAGGCATACGTCGGCCGGGTCTACTTCAACCGCACCGCCTCGGTCCCCGACCCACGACCAGGACACCGTCCCCGCCAGGTCCCTCGGCCGCGCGAGGACTGGATCCCTATCACGGTGCCCGCGCTGATCAGCGAGGAGATGTTCACCGCGGTCGACCACGTGAGTCGCGACAACAGCAAGTGGAGCCCGCGCCGGGCCGAGCCCGGCCAGTGGATGCTACGCGGCCTGGTCAAATGCGGCTCCTGCCACGTGGGCACCAACTGCCACAAGATGCGCGGCCGCAACGGCGCCTTCCACCGCTATTACTACTGCCGCAACCACGATCCGATCCGCGCCGGCGGCAGCGACCGACGCTGCACCGAACGCAATATCCGGGCCGACGTCCTGGACGCCTTCGTCATCGCCCAGGTCCGCGACGCCCTCCTGCGACCTGATGTCCTCCTCGCCGGTCAGCACGCCACCGCCGAGAAGGCATCCAGCGACGAACTTCTGGCGAAGGAACTGGCTGGCCTCGATCGCAAGATCGCCGCGGCTCACGCCGAGCGGAGCCGCCTGGCGGATCTCTACCAGGCCGATCTGATCGATCTACCTGACCTGCAGCGACGTGCCACGGCAATCGACCACCGGCGCCGCGACCTCACCCAGCGGCGCGACGCACTCGCCGCCCGGCGCCACGAACTTGCCCAGGCAGGCCAACTCCGCGACAGGATCACCGACTTCACCAGGAGGGCCCGCGCCGGCATCGACGCCCTCGACTTCGACCGGCAACAAGCCCTCCTCCGCCTGGTCATCGAAGAGATCGAAGTCACCGGCTGGCACGTCAAGATCCACCTACGGATCCCACTCAACGAACCACCACACCAGCCCACGCCATCCGATCCCCGGCCCCTCCGCCCAGCACCGTCCAGCCAAGACCGTCTGCGTTCCGTTGGTGGCGACGACCTCGCAGTGGTGCAGGAGACGGTCGAGGATGGCGGTGGCGAGGACCTCGTCTCCGAACACCTGTCCCCACTCTCCGAAGGTCTTGTTCGAGGTGAGGATGATCGAGCCCTTCTCGTATCGCTTCGAGATCAGCTGGAAGACGAGGTTGGCCTCGTCCCGGTCGAGGGGGAGATAGCCCACCTCGTCGACCACGAGAACGTCAGGCCGCTGATACTGCCGCATCCTGGCGGGCAGCCGGCCGATCCGGTCGGCCTCTTTGAGCTACCGGACCATGTCGTCGAGGCTGGTGAAGTAGATGGTGAACCCGGCCCGGCAGGCTGCGACGGCCAGGCCCACCGCGATGTGGGTCTTCCCGACCCCAGGCGGTCCCAGCAGGGCGACGTTGGTCCTGGTTTCGACGAAGGCCAAGGTGGCCAGGTCGCGGATCTTGCGGGGGTCGAGTTCCGGCTGGAACGAGAAGTCGTAATCATCCAGCGTCTTGTGGTGCGGCAGCCGGGACAGTCGCAGGCCGGTGTGGAAGCGGCGGTCGTCCCGGACGGCCAGTTCTTCGGACAGGGCCAGGTCGAGGAAGTCGAGGTAGCCCATTTTGCCGGCGTCCGCGCGCTGGATCAGGTGGTCGAGACTGGCCGCCGTGTGGGGCAGGCCGAGCTTGGCGGCGGTGGATCGCAGTCGGGCAGTGACCAGTTCGCTCACGCGGTGTCCTTCGAGTCCGAAACGATACGGGGACGGAGCTTGGGCCCGGTGCCGGCGATGTCGTCGTAGAACGACAACGGCCTTTTCCCGACGGTGACTTGGGCAGCTGGTGACTGTTTGATCAGTTCTTGGAGCGGACTGTCCGACGCTGCCGCCGACGCGGACCGGCGAGCCGGTGCGGGGACGTGTGTGGTGGTGCGGCGGCCGGATCCGTCGGGCAGGCCGTCCCAGTGGGCGTCGTCGACGACCCAGGCGCCGCGGGTGTGCGACCGGGGATGAACGGCCAGCAAGGTCGACCCTGTCAGGTCCGGGGCCAGCAGGTGCAGGGAGATGCTGTCGCCGCCGGCACGGACCTCGACCAGCTGTCGGGGGCGGACGCGACGGGCGGGCACCGAGTAGAGACTGGCCTCGAACGCGACCAGGCAGTCCTTGCCGACGTGCCGCAGGTGTCGGTCGGTGACCAGGTAGGGCCGGGGCGGAAGGGGACGCAGGGCGGCATGGTCGCGTTCGGCCCGCAGGCCGATCACTTCATGGTGCGTGCGATGGGTGCGGGCCCGCCGCAGCGGCACCCAGTCGACGAAGGCGGCATCCATCTCCACCACCGAGTTGAACGACCGGCCCGCCAGCACGTGATCACGGACGATGGTCACCTGCCGCTCGACCCGGCCTTTTCCGGTGGGCCGGTAGGCGGCCAGCACGTCGATGTCGAAGTTGTAGTGCCCGGCGAACGCGACGGCTTCCGGGTGCAGCGGGACCGCCTCGCCCGGGGCGACGTGCCGGCGCACGACGGTCTTGGTCCGGTCGTAGACGATCACCTTGGGGACCCCTCCGAAGTGGGCAAACGCCCGACGGTGACAGTCCCAGAACGTCGCCAGATCCATCGACGTGGTGAAACAGCAAAACGGGTCCCGTGAGTAGGACAGGACCATGTGGAAGGAGTACACCTTCTTGATCCCGACGTGCGCGAGGACGCCGCCCTCGTCGCCCCAGTCGACCTGGGCCTGGGCGCCGGGGATCACCTCGAACCGGCGGTGCAGGCCGTCGAGTTCGTCCGGGCCGATGCCCAGCTCGGCCATCACCTGCGGCCGGGCCTGCTGCAGATAGATCTTCACCCGCTGGTAGTTGCCGGTGAACCCGTACTGGGCGACGAGCCGCTCGTGGATCACCGTGCCCTTCAGCGTGATGTCGGCCCGCAGCCAGGCGTCGATGACCGGTTTGAACGGCTCGATCACCTGCGGGTTGCAGCCCTTGCGGGGCGGCCCTTTCGGCGGCACCACCGGCGGTGGAGCCTCGACATACTTCTTGACAGTCCGCCAGTTCAGCCCAGTCTCCCGGGCGATGGCGGAGATGCTCATCCCTGCCTCATGCAGGGCGCGGAACCGGCGCAGATCCATCCAACGCTCCGAGTGCAGGATCATCGAGACGGGACACCCTTCGCCTCCTCTCACCTCGCCCGATGGCTGTCCCGCACCCGAAGGCCCTACTCACGACACGCGTACGACACGCCCAAGATCAACCCGATCGAGTGTGTACGTGAGCTCGTACCTGCCTCTGCATATCAATATGTACGCGGACCACCAGGGGCTGTTCGACGGCAAGAGCGATTACTGCTGCGCCCACGGAGCCGACTTCAGGACCAACTGGGTCCGTCAGGCGACCGTGGACACCACCCACAACCCTGTCGACATTCACATGGAGTTGTGGGACCAGGACGATCTGAGCGCCGACGACGTCATTCACTGGGTCAGGACCGGGGATTACCTGGATCTGAAGTTCGACCTGGACAACTGCACATTCAGCGGTGGTGGACTGACCACTCGACAGGGGGCGAACATTCCGACCCTGGCGGGTGAGAGCGAGACCAGTGGCGAGGACTCGGCCCGGGGGTACTTCACCATCACCACCCCCTCCTGCATCAGTCGAGCCAACAGCGCGGACAGCGATGGCGACGGCATCATGAATGGCTGGGAGACCCCTGGCCAGGGTCTTGACTACGACCATGACGGCACCGTTGACCTTCCCCTGGGTGACGAGTCGAACGGTGCCCTCCCGTACCGCAAGGACTTGTTCGTCGAAGCGGATTACATGGCTGCGGACAGACCGCAGACGGGAGCCCTTGCCGACGTCGTTCAGGCGTTCGCCAATGCACCGGTGGATCCGTATCCCGACCCGTCCGATCCGTCGAAAACCAAATATCTAGGCATCAACCTTCACGCGGTGGAAGACGAAGCCGTACCGAATGTGCCCGGCATCCTCTTCGAGACGCCCGGCCCAGGCACGCAGGACGACTTCAACGACCTCAAGAACGGAAATCCAGTCGTTCAGGCACCTGGCGCCTGCTCGGGATTCTTCGGCACTGTGGCCGACCGGTCCAGTGCGAACTGTGTGAACATTCTGAACGCCAAGCGTCAGGTCTACCGCTACATGATCTTCGGCGACAGTTACGCCGAGGCGCCTGGCTCTTCGGGCGATTCGGAGTGGACTCCTGTCGGTCCTCAGGGCGGCAACGACTTCATCGTGACGCTTGGCTCCTGGGACTCTACGGCGATCAGCGATGCCGGGGGACACAAGAACGCCGAAGCCGCCACCTTCATGCACGAGCTCGGACACACGCTGAGCCTGGGTCACGGTGGCGACGACATCGTCAACTGCAAGCCGAACTACCTCAGCGTGATGAACTACACGCTCCAGTTCGCGGACAACGACCCCTCAAGGCCCCTGGACTACACCAGCGCGGCCAGAGGTACCGCCCTCGGCACCACACCCGCTACGCAACTTAACGAGGCCCACCTCAACGAGAACAACGGGGTGTACGGGACACCTGCCGCCCGCAACACCGTGTACGGGATCGGCAGCAAGATCACGGTCGCACCCGCCACGAACGGCCCCATCAATTGGAACGGCGCCAACGGCAACACGGAAGGCGATATCCCCGCCGACATCAACTACATCGCCATCGGTGACAAAGGCAAAGGATGCAACTTCACCAGTCCCGGGCAGACCTTGGGCGGTTTCGACGACTGGGCCCACATCCAGTACAACCCCCGCCTCAACTCCACGTTCTTCGCCGACGGTGCCCGGCCGAACCTGCCAGCGGAGCTGACCGAGGACATGGTCCTGGCCATGTCTCAAAAGGCCGATCTGAAGGTCACCAAGTCGGCTGATCGAACCGACGCGGTCGGCGGGGACACCGTGCGTTACACGACCGCCGTGACCGACCTCGGGCCCGGTACCGCCACCGACATTAAGGTCACCGATACACTGCCCGATGGCACCACACAGCAGCGCTCGCTGCCCGATCTGAACAACGGTGACGTCACCACCCTCACGCCGGACTTCACCTATCAGGTGCCATGCGCCACGACGGACGGCACGGTGCTCACCAACCGTGTCGCGGTCACCGGGACGGACACCGATGGCGTGCCCGATCCATATACGGACGACAACACCGCGCAGGCCACAACCACGGTGCACGCCCCGGTGCTGACGGTGGACAAGGCGGCGACGACCACGGTCAATGCCGGGGAGGCCATCACCTACACCATCACCTACGCGAACACCGGCAGTGGCGGCGCATCCGACGTCACCATCACCGACACGCTGCCGGCAGACCTCTACTACAGCCCGTCGCTCGATCTCGGCACCGGCCCGCGGCCGAACTCGGTGACCGTCAATGACGACGGCACCCGGACGCTCGTCTGGAAGGTGGGCGCCCTGTCGGGCCGGTCCGGCAACCAAAAGATCGTCTTCACGGCGCGGCCCACGCTTCTGGCACTGGCGGGCACGGCATACACGGACACTGTGTCCGTCAGCTACAAGAACGACGGCGCAGCGTGCGCCTTCGCCCCGGTCACCGCCTCGGCCAGCACCACCATGACGGTCGTTCCGCCCACGCGTGACCCGCTGTCCCAGGGTTTCTGGAAGAACCACTCGGAACTGTGGACGGCTGAGTTCCTGGCGCGTCTACAGGCCACTGACCAGCGCTACGACGCCAACCAGGACGGAGCCGTGTCGGCTGCCGAGGTCACAGCGGCATTCACTGACAGCAATGAGCCGAAGAGCGTTCTGAGCAAGCAGCTTCTGGGCACGTACTTCAACCTGGCCAGTCGGCGCATCAACGCCGCCACGGCCATCATGTCGAACACGGCCCAATCCCTGGGGCTGAGCACCGTGCGCGACGCGGTGATCTACGCCCAGAACACTTTGCTACTGCCGGTGAATCCCAGCACCTCGTCGCGCTACAGCAGCATCATCGGCGTGCTGAGTGACATCAACAGCAACAAGATCGAGGTGTACAAGTGAGTCGCGGACTGCGGCCAGCGCGGCCGTTACGGCGGCCGCCAGGGTGATCACCGCCGCGAACGCGGCAGCCGCCTGCTTGTGGCCGGCGGGGTAGCTGGCGCCGTTCAGGCAGGCGAGCTTTGCCGGTGGGGTGTCGGCTCGTCCTGGAAGTCATCGAATGCGTCCGACGGCCGTGACGAGTTGAGGGTGGCGTTCTTCAGGGCTTCGTTCGGTCGGCGAGTCGCACGAGGGCCCACGTCAAGAGACTGGGCCGCGGCCAGCCGAGCGGGTCGGGGTTCTTGGGCCCTGCTCGGCGCCTCAGTCACCGCGGAGGATTCCCTTCTCCGGGTCGAGACCTCTCCGCGTCCGCGGGGGAGCGCCTCTTCGAAATCGAGGTGGACAAGATCAAGATGGGACCATCCCCGCGCATGTGGGGGGCAGGCACTGACCATCAGCGGCCCGCCCATGGGCGTTGGCGAGACGGACCACGTCATCCGGATCAGTCCAGACCTGGTCACCGGCTGCCTGCTGGCTGGTTGCCGGTCGGCATGACACGCGGCTGTTCGCCCGGCTGCGGCGGCGCCCCAGCATCGACTCGCGCTCGCCCTCGGTGAGTCCGCCCCACACTCCGTAGGGCTCGCGGACCGCGAGTGCGTGCGCGGCGCATTCCGCGCGCACCGGGCAGCGTATGCACACCTCCTTGGCCGCCGTCTCCCGTGCGCCGCGGCCCGCGCCGCGTTCGCCCTCGGGGTGGAAGAAGAGTGTGTCCTCGACCTCGCGGCAGGCGGCGAGTAGCTGCCAGGTCCACAGGTTGGCCTCGGGACCGGGGAGTCGGGATATGTCCACCGCTGCTCACCGCCTCCCGTCCGGGAAGTGGTGGAGCGTACCGTCGTGCGGATGGTCCCGGTCCCGACCGCGCCCCGCCCGGCGGTACGGCTGAGCGGCGAGCCGTGCACCCTGCCCACGGACGCCGTTGAGTGGGTGGAAGCTCTGGCCGCTCTGCGTACCCGCGCAGGGTCCACGCGGATCTATCCCTTCCGCGAGCAGCTGGCCCGCGCCTGCGACCGTGCGGCGCGCGCCCTGCGCGAAGCCGAACCGGATCAGGATGTCTGACGTCCAGCACGGTGTCGGCCTCCGCGTCTCCCCGTCCGGGACTCGAAGGCCGGGACCCGGATGCTGACGCCGGCCTTCGCGCCGATCGCGCGCTCGGCTGCCTCGCACCCGTGCCGACCTGCCGTGGTTGGGCTCATGGTCGTGTTGTGGAGGGGAGAGGGATCTCATGCTCACCTGCCTACGGGACGATCGTTCGGATGAAGCCCTGCGGAGCGCATCGCCGCGCAAGCGGCTGCCCTTCGTGACCGCATCGGGTTGCTCGGCCCCGGCATCTGTGCCGGGGCTGATGCGTGTGAGGGGCTGGCTGTTGGCGCGGCGCTGTTTGGTTAGGGGAGCAGGTGGAGCCAGTGGCCGGCGGTGGTGAGGAGGCCGCTGAAGCTGGCGATCCAGGCGAGCAGCGGCATTGACACATCCAGCGTCAGGTGCCGTCCGGCGTGGAGGCGCAGCCCGTTGCGGCCGAGGTGGAGTTGCCATGACGGTGTGGTGGCCTGGGTGGCTTCGGTGGTGGGGTTCGGCTCGCTCATGTCCGTCCTTCCTGTCTGTCCCCCGGCTGGGATGGTCCGTGGGGTGCTCGGCTTCCATGGCACTGCGGCGGTGGGTGGGGCTTCCAGGAATTGGGGGTGAACTCGTATGCCCCTGAATCTTCGGAGCGGAAAGTAGTGATCATGGTGTGTGGGGTGAAGAACTCTGATGGGGTGGTTTCTTCAGATTTCTTCATGGCGCATCGCTGGGCTTCGCCGCAGAGTTGCGCGCGGGGGCCGGGGGTGGGGGAGTGCCGCAGGAGAAACTGCAGGCCGTCGGTGTGCCGGATGCCGTCACCGCGTACGAGGAGGTCCTGCGGGCCTTTGCCGAGGAGCTGCGTGAGTTCCGGATCCGGTGCGGTCAGCCGAAGCAGGCCGCCCTGATCGAGAGCGCAAAGTCTCAAGGCCGCAGCCTTCACCCGGCGACACTGTCCGACGTCCTGAACGGCAAGAAAGCGCCAGCGTATGACTTCCTGGCCGACCTGATCCGCCAGCTGGTCAAAACGATGCCGGGCCTCGACTACCCGACCGAGTGGAAGCACTGGGAAGGGCGATGGCAGAAGCTCGCACGGGCAAAGGGCAAGGCCGACCGGCAGCGAAAGGCGATGGCCGGCCAACAACAGGCGCAGAGGCGACGGGAAGCCGACAACGTCCTCACACAAGCGCGGACAGAAGCCGAGCGCATGATCGAGCAGGCCAGCCGGCAAGCGGGAGACATGCTGCGCGCCGCGGCCGCACAAGCCGCTCACGACGAGCGTGTCACTCACGCACACCTGCAGATCACGCTCGCGGACGAAGCCGCCCGACAGCGTCAGCGCGCCCGAGACGAAGCCGATCGCGTCAGGGCCCGTGCCCTCCGTGACGCACGCCGGATCGAGCAGCAGGCACGGGCACACGCCCGTCGGCTCCTGCGCGAGGCCGATGAGAGAGCTGAATGGGCCACCCGCGAGGGGCAGTTGCGTGCCGTCATCGAGGCGGAGGACATACATCAGGCCGCCATCCTGGACCTTCAGCGGCGCCGGGAGCGCTCGCTCGCTGAGGCTGAGGACCGGGAGCGTGCCCTCGAGGATGCGAGGCAAGCACAGCAGGTGCTCGGGGTGAAGCTTGGCGAAGAAGCCCGTCAGCACCGCCGGGATGCGCGTCTGGCCGTCTGCTTGGTTCTGAAGGCACAGGCCGTGCTGCAGCAGGCCCAGGCGCGGGCAGACCTGTTAAGAGCTGAAGCGGTGCAGGAGTCGCAACAGGCCCGCGAGCGGCTCGACGAGGAAATCAAGCGGGCACGCATCGAGGCTGAAGCGACGGCAGCACACACACTCCAGACCGCCGAGCAAGCCCTCGAGCGTGCCGAGCGGGAGGCTGCCATGAACCAGCCTGCGGCTCCTGTGCTCCCCGCCAAGGACGACACCTTGGCACGTGCTCTCCAAGCTCCTCTGAAGGCTGGCGAACAGCCAGCGAAGCAGACCGGGAATCCACCTGGAGTGGGTGAGACCTCGGTGGCACGTGCTCTCCGAAACTCTTTTGGGGCCGACGAGCAGCCGGCGGTGCAGACCGGAAATCTACCTGCGGTGCGGCCTGCCTGCGCCAGCCCGATTGCCCGGGCAGGAGCCGCGCTGTCTCGGGCCGCGACTCAGATGGCTGGATTAGCCGGGCGGGACCTGGCCTCTGATGATGTGACGCAGCCCAGCAGCAACCCCGGCGACACGCTCGCGAGGATCGGGGAGTCTGCACGCGTTGAGGGGCCCAGAGCACGTCTGCTGCCAACTGACGGCCTTCTTGACCAGGTTCTCTTTCGGTGGGAAGGCGCCCGCGGCCGGGCAGGCCGGGTGGGTATGGCTCCGGTTGCTTACTCCTGTAGCGCACGGAATGCCGAACGCGTGCTGCAGAAGCTGGATGGCCTGCTGAGGCCAGTGCTGCACCCCGGCCAACAACCCAGCCTCGTCCGGTGCGTCATTCCCGGCAGCCGCGAGGTTGCGGTCCTCGCCCGGATTCCGGCCGTTGACCCTGCAGGCCGGGCGAGCATGGTCGTGCACGCTCTGCTCGGCAGTGCCGATGTTCTCACCGCGCACGGGTCCATCATGCTGCATCCGGACCTACCGGACTGGACTGGCGTGCCCCAGGACTCGACTGGCAGGTTGCCAAGGCTTTCCTCTCGCGCCATACGCCAGCGGTTCATTGACGAAGAACCTCACTACCGTGCGGCGGTTGTACACATTCAGCGTGTGCTGGAGGCGGCAGCGGCTCAGCTGATCAGGACACCAGACCACCGCCTCTCCTTTGACCAATACCTACTGAGCACCGACCACGCTCGCCTGCTCATCTGGGCACTGTGCACCCTGTTCGGGCCGTGGCTCGGGGACGACACCTTTACCTATGTCAGCCGCGACGGAGACGACAGCCTGCCACTCAAGCTGATCTGCGTCCCTGAGTGGCAGCCGCGGGCGTATGACACTCCACTAAGCCGGGTCGCGCCAGAAAGACCTGCAGACAAGGCGGGATGGATCGCTGAGGACCTCGTGAGGCAATTCATTCTGGACCTGGGAAACCCCGAGAAGGTGCACAGCATCCTGGCCCAGTGCCCGGACCCATGCGCAAGGACGCTCACACAGCGGATCGAAACCCTCGCAGGGGCGCTGCGACGCGTGCGCGCGAAAAGGTTGATGACCGCAAGTTTGTGCCATCGAAGCTTGAGTGGAACGGAAACGCCGGTGCGGGACTGAAGAGGCCGCTATCCGTACGGTCAAGCGATGTGATCACTCGATCGTGACTTCCTCCTCTCCCGTGCCCGGTGTGTTGCGATGCTGGGAACAATGGCGTGTGACCGGCGCCGCCCGGAAGTGCTGTGGGTGGGGAGTGGCATGACGCAGCAAGCGGAACGACGCAGGGGCCTGGACGCGCGGGCGGTCTTGCTGGTGGCTGGGCTGGCCGATCTGGCGGTGAGTACGGTGGGTTCAGCCCTGGGGGCGATGCGGGGGCTGCTGCGTCGCGCGGATGCCGCGGAGCTGGCGGGGGAGGCCGAGCATGATCTGATGGCGCGTGGGCGGCTGGTGCTGGACCGGTACGCGGGTGTACCCCCGGCCCACCTGGAGATCCTTGCCCGGCACGCCCTGGCTCGGCAGGTCGCCGATGACGTCTGACCGGTGGGAGTCGGCCGCGTTCAAGACCCGTATCGACGAGGTACTGCACCCGTTCGTCGCCCACGAGGCCGAGCAGTTCACTGCGATCGACCCGGCCCTGGGCCCGGTGGCCGAGCAGCTGGAGGCCGCGGTCGCGGACGGCAAACGGATGCGGGCGGCGTTCTGTTACTGGGGCTGGCGCGCGGCGGGACAGCCCGACAGCGACGCGCTGGTACGGGCGGCGGCCTCCATGGAGCTGGTGCATGCCGCCGCGGTCGTGCACGACGACCTCATCGACGACAGCCCGTTACGGCACGGACGGCCCACCGCGCACATCGCTCTGCGCGGTGCCGTACGCCGTCGCCCGCGTGCCGTCGCCGCCGCCAGGTCGCTGGCGATGCTGGTGGGGGATCTGCTGATGGGCTTGGCCGGGCAGTTGTTCGCCACCAGCGGTCTGCCCGCCGCGTATGTGGCCCGGGCCCGCCCGTTGTGGTCGCTGCTGGCCCGGGAGCTGATCGCGGGCGAGTGCCTGGAGATCCTGAGTACCGGAGCCGAGCCGGACACCACGGCGTCGCTGAAGGTGATCCGGTACAAGACCGCCAAGTACACCGTCGAGCAGCCCCTGCTGATCGGCGGCGCCCTCGCCGGAGCGGACGGGCGGCTGCGCGAGGGCTACTCCGCCTACGGACTCCCGGTGGGCGAGGCGTTCCAGCTGCGGGACGACCTCCTTGGCCTGTTCGGAAGTCCGGAACGCACCGGCAAGGCCAACGCCGACGACGTACGCGGCCACCGGCCCACGGCCCTGCTGGCAGAGACCTGGCGCACCGCCGGCGACGACGACCGGGAGCAGCTCCGTGCACTCCTGGGCCGACGCGACCCGGACGGGGAAGGCCTGCACGCGGTACGGGAGGTGATGAGTCGGCTGAGGGCACCCGACCGCGTCGAGGACATGATCACCGCTCGGGTCGAGGAAGCCCTCGGCGCCCTGCACGAGCTGGACGTACCAGCGCACGCCGCCGCTGCCCTGACCGCGCTGGCGCACTCGGCGGCCATCCGCCTGTCCTGACCCTCACACAGGGACGGCGCAAGCTCGTGCCGTCCTCGGCCAGCCCTCTCCGCCTGTCGTGACCCCGCGGAAGACAAGGACCCATGCCATGAACTGCACTGAGGCATCGATGGATGCCCTGCGCCAAGCCGGTGACGAACTCGCCGACGCCACCGTCGCCGCACTCTTCGAGCGTGGAGAGGTGGGCAAGTTCAACACCCTGATGCGCTACGTCTCCACCGCGGGCGCTCCCCTGCCGGACGGGCTGCCCGATGTCGCCCGGGAGTACCTTCAGGCCACGAGTGTCCCGCCGGCCTGGGTCGACTGGGGGGAGATGGAGAAGGCCCGGCTGTTCTTCATCGACAACAACGTGCACATCTCCACCGCCCTTTCCTTCGCCTCCATGCCCGCCTGCTACGTCGTCCCCCACGTGGCGAAGCTCCTGTCGGCCACCCATGGGCTGAAGTACCCCTCCAAACGGATGGCGGAGACCGGCCAGTTCACCGTCTACCTGATGCAGCCCGACGCCTTCGAAGCCGGCAGCCGCTTCATCCCCGCCGCCCAGAAGGTCCGTCTCCTGCACGCCTCAATCCGCCACCACCTCGCGCGCGAGAACCGCTGGGACACCCAGACGCTGGGAACGCCGATCTGCCAGGAGGACATGATCGGCGGACAGATGTTCTTCTCCCTGCTCGTGCTGGACTCCCTGCACCGCCTCGGCATCCACATGTCCACCGAGGGTGCCGAAGCGTACTTCTACGCCTGGCGGGTCGTCGGAGCGATGCTCGGCGTCGACCAGGACGCCGTCCCCAAGTCCCTCGAGGAGGCCCGTCGGTTCCTCGACCTGTACATGGTCCGGCACATGGGGCCGTCCGAGGAAGGCACGCACCTGACCCGGCAGCTCATCGACCTCTACGAGGAAGTCGTACCCGGCACCTTCTTCGACCCGATCGTCTCCGCACTCATCCGCCACCTCGCCGGCGACACCTGCGCCGACTGGCTCCAGGTGCCCCGCACCACGTGGGACACCGTCGTCAAGGCCGTCCCCCACCTTCTCGGCGTCCTGGAGACCATCGAGGACCGCTCCCCCTTCGGCGCCTGGGCCCTGGACCGCCTCGGCCACCTCACCACCATCCTCGAACTGTCCTCCCTCACCCGCGGACGCGTCATGCACTACGCCATCCCCGAACAGCTCAAAAAGGACTACGGCATCTCCGACACGGTGCCCCGCACCCACCGATGGACTCCGCCTGCTGCCACCGTCGCCTACTGACCCACGTGCTCAAACTTCGATGGCACGAACTCAAGGTTCGGTGACACAGAACAACAGGCAGGAGGGAGCGCGGTGGGTATCGACGATGTCCTCTGTCATCTAATCGAGGCGTTTGACAGCGAACCCAGTCGTTCGGGCTTCCTTGCCAGCGAACCTAGTCGTGTGAGGTGAACACGCTGGGGGCTGGGTGGCCGTACTGGCTGCGGCGGAGCGCGCCAAACCGTACATCGAGGTCGCTTACATCGACGCCGTACACGAGCGACGGCGGCACCCGCTGCTGGACTGCGTCACGGTCCGGCTCGGGGACGTCCCAAGTCGGGAAGCACATGCGCTCGAAGAGATCCGAATGTCCACGATCATCTGACTGACTGTCACATGATCCGGCAAACTTCCGCCATGGATTCAGCCTGGCCCACGGTGATCGGGTCGATAGCAAGCGGGGCACTTGTCGGTCTCACGGCCCTCATAGCCGCCCACTGGACCAAGCAGGCTCAGAAAGCGCAGCTCGATGCGCAAATCGAACAAGTCAGGCTCCAGATCAAGGCCCAGGCCCTTGAGCAACGCCGTGAGCCACGCAGCCGCCACTATGCCGAGTTCGTCAACGGCATCGACACGCTGCTGGACTACCTAAACGATCACTGGCTCGGTAATCGTATGCCCGCGGACGCCGACGAACTGGCAGCAGTCCGCGAAGAAGTCCGACGGCAGGAGCGCGAGCTCCACCGGGTCTGGTCCAGAGTCGCAGTGGAAGGAACCAGCAGCGTCGCAAGCTCTGGAACAGACGCGCTCGACGCCGTTGGGGAGATCACCACAAGCCTCGGACGCGACCTGCGCGGACGTCGCGCGGACCCTCCAGAGACCGTGACACCGCGCCTGGACCGGCGGCGGTTGTGGGAAACACTGGACGCGTCGCAGGGCACGTTCATCACCGCGGCCCGACGCAGCCTCCAGGATGACGGAGTGCGCAGAGTCCGTCGGGCGCCGCAACCTGAGCGACAGGCCGAGCCAGACTGAAGCCGTCACACACAGCGGCCCCGGAGTGATCGTTTGCCATCCAAGCTAGTCGATGCAGGTCACCGCAGAGTGTGCGACTAACTTCGCCGTCAAAGGACAGACGATGTCCTGTGCTACCTCGGCGCTGACCCGGCCGCCCTGCTCCGGCCCCGTCGCGGTGGGCCGGAGCAGGGCGGCCGCGCGGCTCGCGCTGCCCCGCCGTCGTGTGCGGGCTGCGGCCGGCCCGGTCGGGCGACCACCGCCGCCGATCTTCCTGGCTATGGGCTGCGCTGGCTGGACCGGTGCCGGGACTGCTTCCTGGCCACCGTCGGCATGATCCCGGGCCGGGTGCCGGACTCGGTGGAGCAGGTCGTCGCCGATGTGCGGGCCGCGGCGCTTGAGGCGGGCGTGTCACCGGTGATCCTTGTCGACCGCACCGAAGGCGCACGTCGTGGCTGAGCCGGGCCGCTACCACCTCACGCTGACGACTGCGGACCGGACGGTCATGCACGGCTGGTGGGATGCCCGGTCGACGGCGGAGCGGATGTTCGCGTCCTGGATCGGCTAGTACGGCAGCCTGCCGGGCGCGACCGTCGTGCTCCGAGAGCGTGCTGCAGACGGTGAGCGGGTGCTGGATGCCTGGCAAGCCGATACGGACGCCTGACCGGGTCCGTGACCTGCGCTGTCAGGGGTGCGTTTATCCCGTGACGCGTGTGCGAGCCCTGGTGTCCTCGTGGCGGGGCTCCGGTCGCGGCCCCGGTGCCGCCCGGTACACCCGGTACTGGGGCGCTTGCTCTTCTGTCGGCAGCGCCGTACCGCGCTGAGCTGCCATGGTCGGGGGGTGCGGGCCTTGGGCGGGCCCGTGGTACGGCCGTCCAGCACCTGTGACCGGGGTCCACACCGGTTGGGCAAGCCCACGAACGGGGGCTTGCCCAGCGCCGCGACGGGCTTGCCCGGCCGGTACCGGGCACGATCCCTTGGCGGGCCCTGTCCGGCCGCGGCAGGTTGCTTCCTTGGTGGGGCCCATAGGGGGCTGGAGGGTTGGGCCGACCGTTGCGCCGAGGGGTGCACCGAGGGTTGCAGCACCGTCATCGCACGGACGCCTGTTTGTGCAGGTGGGGCGTTGTGGGCAAGCCGGTCGCGTACACCGACACCTCCCTCCGCAGGTAGCCGGAGGGAGTGCTTGCCCCCCAGGGCTCAGCGAGAGCGCTTCCGGAACGGCCGGGCCTGTTCGCACGGACTTTCTCAGCACTTGCCTGAAACTGGCGCGCACCCGGTGTCTATCGTCAGGGCTGCCGCAGCGCCCGTGTCACCCCCGTTCCGCCTGACTACATGAAAGGGATCACCTCGGTGGCGAATGCGCTGGTCAGAGCGGGTTGCGGGGCTAACCCTCGCAGTCGGCACTCTGGCGCCGCCCTGTCCGGCACCCCTGTCGGCACCTCAAGGGCCAAGGGGGGCCCTGCGCCCTGCCATCCATCCGCACGCGGGTCTGCCGCGTGCCTGATCCTGAGGGGAAATCTCCCGTGTCCGCACTCGCTCTGCTCGTCGTGCTGCTCCTGGTCCTCGTGGGCCTGGTCCTCGTCGTCGGCCTGGGCTACGTGGTCCACCGCCGTCCGGCGCTCGCCGCGCCGCTGACCGTCGCCCTGGCCGGTGCCGGCGTCTTGGCCGCCGTCGTGTTCGCGATCGTCCAGAGCGCAGGACAGTGACCCCCCGGGCGGCCGCACGGGTCACTGCCCCGCGCGGCCGCGTCGGCGGGCGGGGTATCTGTAGGCACGAGAGTTCTGGGCCCCGCCGTACCGAGTTACCGAGTTCTTTTGGCTCCGACAGTCGTTCGACGGTCGGGCCGGTGATGGGCTGATGCACAGACCGGCCCCGCGGAAAGATGCCGTCTCGGGCGAGGGTGCCTGCGCGGCTGCGACGAGCCTGCGTATTCGCGTCCGGGACCATTGCGCAGACCTCGCCGGGGGCGTGCGTGCTGTGCGCAACGGTCGGCAGTGCGCAAGCCCGCTGCGCAGTCGGGCCGGGTGGCTGACTTCAGCTGCTGCGCAATCGGGGGCTGGTTGCGCAGGTTTCGGCCGGATGGCCTGCGCAACGCTGTGACCTGCCGTGGTCGGGCCCATGGTCTGTTGAGCGACGCTGAAGATGTGCACGAAGGCGACGTGCTGGTTGTCGACGGGACGGGATGAAACGACCCCGGCGGCCGTCAGGCCGCCGGGGTCGTCGTGAACGCGGTGTCGCTTTCGTCGTCACTCTGTCGCGTGTGTCTCGGTGATGGCGAGGCGAGTGGAGGACTCGTCGACGATGCTCTTCTCGTCGGCGAACGCGGCGATGAGGGACTGCAGGGCGATGTTGTTGACCGAGCGGGGCAGGCCGCGGCTCGTGAGATGGATCAGATCGACGGCGTCGTCGGAGAACAGCGGGTCCGACCGGCCGGCGATCGTCAGGTGGTGCTTGATATAGCTGGCGGTCTCCTCCTTCGTCATGGTCGGCATCTGGTAGCTGATCGAGATCCGCTGGTCGAGGGCCGCCAGGACGCCGTGCTTCATCCGTTTGCGCAGGGTGGGCTGCCCGATCAACAACACCGCGAACGGCGTCGTGGAGTCCATGTCGTAGTTGGTGAGCATGCGGATCGCGTCCAGCTCGTGGTGGTCGAGCAGGTGCGACTCGTCGATCACGACCGCGGGGGTGCGTCCGCGCTCGTCGACCTCGGCGGCCAGCGCGGCGGACGCCTGAGCTGCGAGAGCGGCGGACTGGTATTTCGGGGTGCCCCCGAGGCTGGTGACGATCCGGTCATAGAGGCCGCGCATGCCGACCTCGGGATTGGGCTGGTAGATCACGGTGAAGCGGGCCGGGTCGAGGGAGGCGACGGCACCCTTGAGGGCGACGGTCTTGCCCGCACCGACCTCGCCGGTGACCACGCCGATCGCCTTGTTGTTGATGCACCAGGCGATGCGGGCCGCGGCCTCGCGGTGGGAATTGTGCTGGTGGAGCATGGAAGGGGCCAGGTCCCGGCCGAAGGGGACGCGGGTGAATCCGTAGTAGCCCTGAACACGGTCGATCATGGAATCCTCCTCGGACACGGGCAGAACTGGGCCAGGGCGGAGTCCAGTTCGGTTTGTTCGTCGACCGCGGCCCGCTGTCCGAGCCGGACGGCGAGGCGGACCGCCCGCAACGCGGTGCGGACGGTGGGGGTGTCGAGGGCGCCGGTCTCCTGCTCGGCCCGGTGGCAGCTGAGACCCGCCAGGCGAAGAGCCCGGTCGGCCAGTTCGCGGGGCGTGAGCATGAACAGGTCGGGCTCGGGGTTGAAGTACAACTCCTCGGCCCGGGACGGCTTCACTGCCGGCCTCGTGAATCGTCCATCAGGGACGAGTAGTTGATGCCCCTGGCGGTGTTCGCGGTGTGTGCCTCGTCGAGGATCTTGAGGTAGTCGATCCCGGTCGGCGGGGCCGGCTCGGCCGGCGTCTCCGGGCTCGCCTTGGGGTGGGCATGGCGGCCTACGTGGTGCGGGACCGCCTTGCCCAGGGCCTTGCCCGACGCCCTGACCTCGATGTCGGTCAGGTCGAACGGGTCGAAGACCAACTCGATCCTCATCCCGGCCAGCATCGGGTCGACCTCATAGGAGTTGCCGTGCAGCGACACCGTCGCGGTCTTCGTCACGGTGCGGAACTCCGACCACAAGAACGCCTCCCGCAGGTCTGCCGTGGACGGGAGGGGCAGCGGTTTGGGAATCGAACCCAGCCAGCGTTCGATCGGCGGCTGCCCGGTCTCCGAGTGCACCGCGCGGTGATAGACCGTCTCCACCCACGCGGTGAACAGCCTGTTCAGCTCGGTGAGATGCTCGATCTGACCGACACGTTCCTCGTCGAGCTCGACCAGGAACTGATCCCTGACGGTGCGGAAGAACCGTTCGATTTTCCCGCGGCCCTGCGGGCGCCCGGGCTTGGAGTGGGTGAGCCGGATCGCCAGGCTCGCGCAGGCCCGCAACAACCAGGTGTCGACGAAGGCACTGCCGTTGTCGACGTAGATCGATTCGGGGACGCCGCGGGCTGACAGGGCCGGCCGCAGGGCCGCGGCGAGACGGACGGTGTCCTCGGCGAACCCGAACCGGTGCCCCACGATCGCCCGGGAGTGGTCGTCGATGAACGCGAACAAGTACGTCTTGCGCCCGCCGATCTTCGGCCCGTGCAGGGCGTCCCCGGTCCACAACTCGTTGCCGCGGGTGGCCTCGAACCGGCCGAACACGCTTGTCTCACTGCGGCCGGTCCCGGTCAGTCCGGCCGCGACGAAGTGCCGCTGCAACGTCCGCTCGGTCGGCGACCAGCCCTGCGTCGTGCGCAGGATCCGCTGGATCTGCGCGGCCGTGCGGCCGGGGTTCTCCCGCTTCAGCGCGGCCGCCAGGTCCAGCACCTCCGGCGGTGTCCTGGGGACCGCCTTGCGCGGCTCGGGGACCAGGGCGGCGAACCCGCCGCGACGGTAGTCGCGGGTCCACCGGTCGATCGTGCCCCTGGACACCTTCACCTGCCGCCCGAACGGGTCCGTGTGTTCCTTGTCCGCCAACTCCCGTGCCCGACGGCCGCGTTCACGCGTGGTCAGGCTGTTGTCCAGCAAGTCCTGGATCAGGGAATAGCGGAACAGACCGACCTGCCGGGCCTTCTCCGCCCGGCGGCGGTCCTCGTCCTCGCTCGATGCCATGCGCGGACTCTCCTCGCATCTCGATCAGCGCCCGCCCCGGTCGCGGACGGACACGATCAAGACTTCCGGCGCCTCCGATCGCCGCCCAGGGGCGGCCCGTGTTGATCAACTAGCTGAAGGAGTGCAGGTCAGCACTCGGCCGTCTATCGCCCGGCCCGCGAAGGACCACCGCGACACCGTGTTCATCTGAGGCCACTTCGTGGCCGCCGCCCGATGGGCGGCCACGATCACCGAGACCGCGTCCGACAACGGCGAGGCCGCCGGCTCCGGCATCACCGGATCGTCCGCGAGCGCGACCAGGGCGACGGTGAAGTGCCGGCGGACGGCCTCGGCCCGACTACGGAAGCGGCGGATCCAGCCGCGGACCGTGCCGTCCGACAACCCAAGATGCGCGGCGACCTGCCGGTGCCCCATGCCCAGGGCCGCTATCTCCAGCCCGGCCCCGATCACCTCAGCCGCATCCGCCCGCCGCGGCCACAACGTCTCCGGCAGCAGCACATGCGTGACCTCACAGCCCGTACAACGTGAGCGACGAGGACGTACGAACACCCGGGCCCCGAGATCACCACGGATCACCCGCGACCGGCCGTGACCCCACGGCGCAAGCCCGGCCCCGCACGACGGACACGTCAACTCACCAGCCCGCAGCTGGCGTTCCACGAGCACGACGTTCGCGCCGACGATGAGCACTCGATCCCTCCACCCCGTGCACACCGTGTCGTCGTGCACAAAGCAAGATCAGACTGCCCACCAAGATCAGCACTCATGTCCACCGCGACTGTCGCCAACCCCCGCCTACATGCTCATACAGAGAGTCGTCCAACAATGGTCGGGCCTGGAGGGTTCATGGTGCGGGGTGGTGAGGGCCGTGGTCGGGCCTGCCTGTTGGCGCTGAATCTTCTGTAACAACCGGTGCTCAAGCGGCTACGGTGGCGATCATCGCGCGACGGGCACGTAGAGGGACGGATGCGAACTGTCGGAAGGGTGCGCACGGTTGAGCTTTGCGCATGCGCAGTGACATTCACGGCGGTCCTGGCCGGGTGTGGCTCCGGTAGCCACAGCGACGGTGACAAGGATGCTGCCTCGAGGCCTGTGTCGTCGGCGGGTTCGACACGGCCGGCCGCGTCGGCGTCGGCGGACTCTCAGGCCGCGGAGAAGGCGGCTGTCCTGGCCGTCTACGACGGTATGACGGCTGAGCAGGCGAAGGCGTACCGGCAGGCCTCGGAGAAGGGCACGGCGCTGGAGAAGTACGCCACCCTTGACGCGCTCGGTCAGATCCGGAACGACGTGGCCAGGCTCAAGAAGTCGGGGGCCATTGTGCGGGGCGAGGTCGGTCACGACGCGAAGGTGACCGCCCTCGACATGACGGCGAAGACGCCGAAAGCGACGCTGTCGGACTGCGTTGACCTGTCGAAGTACGAGACGTACGACACGAAGGCCAAGAAGGTGATCCCGCTTCCGACTGCCCAGCCGCTGCGGTATGTCGCCACGGCGAAGGCGGAGCGGTGGCACGGGCGGTGGATGGTGACCGCCATCAACACCCAAGGGGGCGGCTCGTGCTGAGACGAGCGACGGCGGCCGCGGTGGTCCTGGCGGGCGTGCTCGCCCCCGTTGCACACGCCGACGGCGGCGGGACCGGCATCGGCGCGGGGGACTGCAAGGCGGCGACCCTGTACGTCAAGGTGTGCGCTCAGGACGGCGACAGCACGCCCGGCACGGGCGGGACGGACGGCGGCAAGGGCTCGGCTGGCTCCTCGCCCGCCAGCAGCTCGGACGCGCCGAAGTGCACCTACACCAAGCTCGTTCCCCAGCCCCCGGCGGACAACCTGGCTATGCAGGACGGCAAGAGGCGCGGCGGCAAGGGGGCGGTCTACCAAGTCCTGTGCCCGGACACGGGCCGTGTCGGCGTGACCTGGATCCCGGACGGCGCCGCCCCGGCCGCGCCCGCTGTCGACCCGGAGACCCTCGCCCGACGCGCCGTCGACGCCATGCGGCTGGACGGTCCGGACATCGCCTCCCCGCGTGCGGCGGGCCGGTACACGGTGGGTGTTCCCATATGGCTGTGGGTCCGCCAGACCCCGACCGCCTACGGGCCCGCCACGGCGACGGCCGGCGCGGGCGCCGTGACCGTGTCCGCCACCGCGCGCGTCGCGTCGATCCGCTGGGAGATGGGCGACGGCACCACCGTCACCTGCACCGGCCCCGGCACCCCGTACCAGGAGAGCGCCGGCATGAGCGACTCCCCTGACTGCGGACACCGCTACACCCGCGCCGCCAGTGACCAGGCGGACCAGCGCTTTCCGCTCACCGCTACCTCGACCTGGACTGTCACCTGGCAGGTCACCGGCGGAGGCGCGGATGAGGGCGGGTTCACCGAGACCCGCAGCACTACCGTCACGCGGCCTGTTGCCATTGCTGTAGATCCTTCTTGATGTCCCACGGCACCGGGTCGCGGTACCGACCGCAGCCGTTACAAGGCTCGGCGGTCCAAGTCTCCGCCTCCTGCAGGGGCTCCGCCCGCATCGCGGGGCCGGGCTCAAACCAACTGTCCCCTCTCATCCGATCTTGCCCCCGCACGGTGCCCTGACCTGTGCAGAGACAGGTCGGTTGAGACGTGGGCGCCTCACCGTCTCGCTTGATGTTGTTAGCCAACAGCGTTTCCACGTCGGAGTCCAACAGAGTCCGCCGCACGGAGACGCATTGACTTGGCCTCGGATTCCCAGCCCGGACACCAGCGGAGGAGGTGTCGGCCCGGTACCCGACCCGCCGAAGACGGCGCACGGGCACAGCGAGGCTCGGCGCAGTACCGCGTCACTGGTACTGCGGGCGCCATTCGAAGAGCAGGATGGTCGCATCGTCCCGTAGTTGGTTGCGCTGGTAGTCGAGGATGGCGTGGATGAGCAGCCGCAGCACCTCGGCCGGGCGCTGGCCGGCGGCGTTGGAGCGGATGATGAAGTCGGTGAACCGGTCGAGGCCGAACTCCGCGCCGTCCGCGTCGCGAGCCTCCACGACGCCGTCGGTGTAGAGCAGAACGCAGTCGCCCGGTTCCAGTGTCGTCTCGTGGACCTGCCGGGCTGTCGGGGCGAGTTGGCCGGCCAGGCCGATCGGCGGCTGCGGGGGGCTGTCCAGCGCCCCGGCGAGCACCCGCTCGCCACGGATCAGCAGCGGTGGGGGGTGACCGCAATTGACCCAGCGCAGCACCCCGGCCTCCGCGTCGAGCCGACACAGCACGCCGGTGCAGAACTGGTCGGGCAGCCATTGGGCGAGCGCCTGGTCGACGGAGCGGACGACGTCGGCCAGATCGCGCCCGTCGCGGCGGGTGTTCCGCGCCGCTGCCATGGCGACCGATGTGGTCAGGCCGGCGGTCAGATCGTGACCCATGGCGTCGAGGATCATGGTGTGCAGCACGTTCTTGACCACCGAGTGGTCGAAGGCGTCGCCGGCGATGTCGTACGCCGGTTCCAGGACCGCAGTCGAGACGCACCTGGTGCTGCCGATGGTGCGGGGTGGTAGGAAGGCCCGCAGCATCTCGGCGGGCAACTGCATGGCCCTGGTGCGGGTGCGGGCGGCGAGCCAGTCGCTGTAGGCGCGCTTGGAGGTGATCAGCATGGCGAACAGATGGGCCAGCATCCCGCTGCGGCGCATCCGTACCCCGTCGAGTGAGGCGGTCCGCACCGCCAGCACGCCCAGCCGCTCCGCACCGTCGACCAGAGGCATCCAGACGATCAGGCCATCATCGGCCGCGTCTACTCGCGGGGAGAGTGTGCGGTACGCCCAGCCGGCCGACGAGCGGTCCACCGGAAGCGGCTCCAAGGCCTCGTCGAGGGGGATGAGCAGCTGTTGTTGCAGGTCGGCGAGGTAGATCAGAGCGGTGTCCAGGCCGAGGGCCAAGGCGCACCGGTTCGCCAGGTCGGGCAGTTCGACGGGCAGGGCCGCCTGCGCCTCGATGATCAGCTCTTCCAGCAGATTCTCGTCGACGGCGGTGTCGGGACCGGCGGACGCGTGCGGTGGGTCCGACACAGGGATCACCCCTTCCGTGCCCAGTCTCACACCGATCCCCTCCTCTCTCACTGCAGGCACGACCGCGGCGAGGGCGAGAGCGGCGGTCAGGGCCGGTCGGCTGAGTTCGATCGGGCACACCTCGTGCACCAGCCACGCGATCAGCCGGTCCGTTATCAAGATCGACGCTATACAGCCAAATCCGGTCCGATCCTCCGCGAGGGCCGACCGGGACTCTCTCATTTGACCTTGTCCCTGACACGGGAATCCGAGAACGTCTGGTGAGACAGGGGCAAAGTCGCGTGAGACGGGACACCACCGTCGCCCGGTGAGAGCCTCCCTTTTGGGCCGGTTGGCGTCACGTGAAGGCGTCGCGCGGTGACGCCTTCTGAACGCGAACGCTTCTGGCGGTAGGCTCGGGACCGGCATCTTGGCGAGCAGTGGAGAGCATCCACCCGCTTGCGTTTGCCGCCGGTGGCTTCACCGACGTACCACCAGCTTTTGCAGACTGGGCACCGGACCTTCGGCCGGCGGTACGGGCGGCCCTCCCGCAGGGCGGCGGCGAACTCGACGCGTTGCTTCGCCACCACTCCTCGCGTTCCCTCCGCCACCGCCAGCCTTTGTGCGGCATGCCGCTGAGCAGTACCGACGTGACCGGCGGCTGCCCTCGGGGAGCGGGCCGCCGCACTGGCTGCATCTGCGGACATTCTTCCTTGCCACGACTCCAGGGTCCTCCGGGCAGTCGTCCACGACCAGGAGGAGGACGGTGGCGTCCCCTGTCTACGGGTGCCGGACCTGACTCCAGGGGACCGTGTGTTCGGGGTTTTGGACGGGGCGCCACACGGGTGCGGAGGGGCCGCCCTGGAGCAGGTCGACCAATGGCGCTGCCAGGACAGGGACGTTGCGCAGGAAGCCGGTCAGTGCGAGTTCCGAGGCGGCTGCGTGGAGGGCGCGGATGCGGGTCTGGACGCCGGTTGGGCCGGTGCCGTCCAGGACGAACAGCAGCCGTGGGAACAGTGGGTAGCGGCGCCGCCAGTCTTCTTCCAGGAGGTGCTGTCCAACGGTGGTCCGTGGGCGTCCGGGTGGGGGTGCGGGGATGTAGTCGTGGAGGCGGGTGTAGGTGGTGAGTTTCGCGGCGAGGCGTTCGGGTCCCATGGTGGCCCGGTCGACTTCGACGAAGGCCCGCAGCATTGATCCGCCGTTGTCGGAGTTGCGGTAGTAGAGGAGGGCGTCGGGGATGACGGTCTCGCCGCTGCCGAGGGGGTGGTAGACCTCGGGGATCCAGTCCAGGGGCTGGCACTCGTCGCCGCGGCGGCGGGCGTCCTGCAGGAAGGCCAGCCCGGTCTCCGTCACCACCAGCGAGTGGCCCCCCCGCAGTCTGGCGGCTGTGGGGTCGGCGATCAGCTTCGGCGGCCGCCAGTCCCGCAGTTCGGGCCACTCGGATGCGACGTCCACGCCGTACTGGGTGGCGAACCACACCCGGGTCCGGCCGGCCTGGGGCAGGGTGATTCGGTCCACCAGGCCCTCGTCGCGCAGCTTGGCCAGCCTGCGCCTTGTCTGCTCGATCCGCACCCCCGGCGCGATCACCAGATGCATCTGCTCCGTCGTCGCCATCCGGTACTGCGCCAGCACGGCCAGCGCCAGCCGGTCCCCACCGCCGACATCCGCGTTCAGCATCGCCACCATTGTCCCTTCCGCACGGTGCAGCGCCGTTCTGTCCGGCGCCGCGCGTACGTCCAGGCCAGCAGCCGGCCCCGACCAGAGGACCGACCACGAAGGCCCGACCAGCGTCACGATGCGATAACCCCGCCCCCGACCACGCCGGGAACCCCGCCGGGGAACCCTCCGACAACCCTGCCGACAACTGTCCGCACCCACCGGGCGCCTGACGGCGTATCTGCAGGTCACCACGCCTTTGGGGCGTGGTCGGGGAGCCCGACATTCCCCTCTGCACCCCCACAACGCACTCGCCCAGAAAGAAGAAAAGGGAAAAGGGGAGGGCGGGCGTGGTGTGGTGGAGCTTCGGGGGATCGGGCGGCCCTCAAGGGTGTTGCGCGTCGGCGGCGCCTCCGCGCTGGCCGGCCGCTGGAGCGTCCGGGCGGTGGAGCAGGGGGACAGAGGGGGGTGCCGATCGGCGTTGTTGCGCCGGGTGTTGCGGTAGACGTTACGCCAAGGGGTTGCGGTAGAGGTTGCGGTGGGTGTTGCGCGGCCTGGTAGCGGGCTTCCCCATCACCCCTGATCAGGGCACCCGTGGAGCGTGGTCGGGGGTCTGACATCCCCCTCAGAGCACCCCCGACCGCCCGGGCCTGGAAGAAGAAGGGCGGGAGGGAAGCGGGCGGGGCGTGGGGTGCTCTGAGGGGGATCGGGGCCGGCCGTTGTGGTCGCGCGCGTCGGCGGGGCCGCGCGCGGCCGGGGCTGGGGGCCCGGCGCCACGCTGCGCAGCATTTGCACGGGGGGTTGAGGCGGGTCGCGGTCCGGGGCCCCTTCGCCGGGCTGCTCGACGACGGCCGCCCGCACCGCGTCGCCTGCCCGCGTGTGCCGGGGCCAGGCGCCTCGGCGGTCTGTTCGGTGCCGTGCGTGCCGCGTGCCGTGCGTGCCGCGTGCGAGGGGCGGTGGTCGGCCGCGAGCCGGGCGCGCGGCGCGGCGGGAACTTGGCCTGGTGCTCCGGCGCGGGTCCAAGGCACGCGCGTGTCGTGCGCGTGCGAGGCAGTGAACTTCCGCCCGAGCGGAGTGGGGTTGCCGACTCCGCTCGGGCCCGATGCGGAGCCGGTTCCCCGTAAACGGCCTGGTCAGAGGAGGGTTGCGGGGCTAACCCCCGCGTCAAGCACTCTGAGCCGTCCTGTCCGGGACGCCTTCCCGAGACGCAAGGGCCAGGGAGATAACACCCTCCATTGCCCAACCGCCGCACGCCCAGTCCGGGACGTGCCCGACCCCCAGGGGAAAACCGAATGTCCACGCTCGCGCTGCTGGTCGTCCTGCTGCTGGTGCTGGTCGTCCTGCTGATCGTCGGCGCCGTCGTCTACCTGGTTCACCACCGCCCGTCGCTGAGCGGTCCGGTCACGGCCGGCGTCGCCACCGTGGCCGCGCTGGCCGCTGTCCTCACCGTCGTGCTCAGCGCTGGCGGCGGCCGGTGAAGGCCGGCCGTGGGGGCCCGGGGCAACGGGGAGCCCCGGCCCCCACGGCAGCGTGGGCAAGTGTCCCGCCCCGGAACGCGACCTTCACCGGTCGCGAGGTTGGGTGGGCCCTGGTCCGCGGGGTGCTGCCCGCAGTCCGCGGTGTCGGGTGCGGCGGTCTGCTCGGCGCCTAGGTGTCTTGGTGGTGCGGCCTCGGTGCCGAGTTCGGTCCGGATTCTGTGTTCGCCCTTTTCATTGTGTATTTCGAATGGGGCTGTATAGCGCGGGTTTTCGCGCTTGTGCACCGGCCCTCCACCGGCCCGGCGGCCGAACGGCTGCCGGAGCCAAAAGAACCCGGTACGGCAGAGCCTGATCTCGTGCTTACAGACAGGCTCTTAACGCTCGGGATGCGGAGGAGTACGGCGGGGGTTGTGGTCCTACGCGTACGAGGAGGTTCCCTACTGGATCGGCGGCACCCATTCAAGTCCAAGGCCCGCCCGTTTTCCCAGGTCAGAAGCCTCGAATGGGAGATCCGGCGGGGGAAGAGTCGACGCCAGCCGCCATGCCTTGCCTGCCCTGTGACCAGGACCGCCTATGCCGTGAACTGGCTGGTCAGAGCGGGGTTGCGGAGCTAGCCCCCGCGCCGAGCACTCTGAGCCCCACCAAAACCACCGCTTCTCCTCGCGGGGGCAATGCATGTTCCCCCAACCACCGCACGCCCCATTCGGGCGTGCCCGTCCCGAGGGGGAACTGCCCGTGTCCACGCTCGCTCTGCTCGTCCTGCTGCTCCTGGTCGTCGTCGTCGCGCTGCTCGCGGCAGGCGCCGCCTACGTCGTGCACCGCCACCCGTCCTGGGCCCAGCCCATTGGCGCCGCGTTCGGCGCGGTGATGGTGATGGCCACCCTGGTCGGCCTGATCCTCGCTCTGTGAGCCGCGGGGCCCGACCACGGCACCGGATTCCGCTCCGCCTTTGGCCCGGTTTTTGGAATTAGGTTGTGGGGCGCAGGTTTTCTCGGTGCATTCCCCGGTGTATTCAACGGGCCTTGTCAGCGCCCGGTCTTTCTGCGTGATGGGTGACGTGTGAGTTGCGGTGGAGTGCGTCAGCTGTCTGTACCGGGAGTGTGGGGTGTTTGTGCTGGTCGGGGGAGTGGACGGGAGTGTGGGGGTGTCGCTTTGCTGGTGAGGGTTGTTGTCGTTTGCCAGTGAAGGTTTGTTGTCGTGTGTGTAGGCGTGTGAGGGGGCCCGGGGACAGCAGGCCGGGCGTTCAGAGGCGGCTGGTTGCGGTTCGGTCGGGTTGCTGCTGCGGCGGGAGTTCTGGGAAGGACGCGATCTCGGCTTTCAGGGTCCGCCATGCTGCTCGTTGCCGTTGTTGCGGTTCGTTCCGGCTGATGACCACCTCACCCTCCTGCGGGCCCTGATTGGTGCTCTCCAGGCCGGCCTCGGACACTGCACAGTTTCAGTGGTCGGCGACAGCATCGCGCGCCGGGGCAGGGGCAGGGAAGTCTTGATCCAGAATCGATCTGGATGCCATTTCGAAGCACCAACGAGAAGCGCCCACCCGGATTTCCACCGTACCGGAGGGAGCACAACCCCGGCCCCTTCACAGCCGCACCCATCCCGAAGACCCGCCCCTGACTCAGCCTCACATCTCCTCGCATACAGGCCAGCTGAGCGATCTTCCCCCACCCCTCCAGCTGCTGCGCGGGCCGAAGGCCCGTCACCCGCACGGCAGTGCGGGATGGCTGGAGTGCAGCGGAAGCCATCAGCAGGGCGCAGCCCGGCTCCGGCCCGCAACGCGGGCCGGCCACTCCCGGAGCGAAGCGGAGGGAGTGTCAATTCATGGGCGAAGCCCGTGAATTGGGCGGTGAGCGCAGTGAACCGCCAGCGCTCCCGCGGAGCGGGAGCGCAACTCGGGCGCGCAGCGCCCGAGTTCGCTTGCATCGCGCGCAGCGCGATGGGACCCGCTCCGCGGGG
>NZ_JBVHLX010000039.1:0-29279 GCF_055558775.1 Streptomyces sp. NPDC025638
AGGAGCAGCTCGATCCGCTCCCGCGCCGTCAGCTTGCCCTTGGCGTGCTGCGCCTCGGTCGCCTTCTCGCTGGGGCCCGCCAGCGCCTGCGCACGGATGCCGTGCAGCTCGGCCACCCGGCCGCGGATGTCGGCCGGCCCGGTGTCGACCGGAGCGGAGGCAATCGTCGTTGACATGTGGTCAGGTTCCTTCCTGGAGCACCAAGATCCGTCACTGCCAGCTGCGCGGGGCCCGGTAGGAGTGCGGCCTCCTCCACCACCGGGAGCCGTTGACCGGACGCCCGGCCTCGCTCTCCTGCGCCTCCGCGCACAGCGCGAGCAGTACGACAGTGAGCGCGGCCAGCTCCTCGTCGCTCGCGTGCCCGCGCTCGATGCGCAGCGCCGGTTGTGCTTGGTCCGAATCGCTCATGCCCCCTCCTCCAGCTCTGCGGACACCGTCGAACGAGCCGCTTGAGAACGGCTCCTCCCCGACTTGAGAACCGGCACAAAAACTTGCTTACGCCTTGTTTCCGGCATGAGTTCGGCCCCCGTCATCCGTCCCCCGTCACACGTCCCTGGCGCGCACGGACCGCAGCCCGCGGGCCAGGGCCTGGGCGCTCGCGGTGGCGCCGCCGACCCCTGTCATCACCACGGCCGCGGCCGGGCCGTGCTCGGCCGCCCCGCGCCGGGCGATCTCATAGGCGGCGCTGCCGCCCGGCCCGCATCCGCCGAGGACGAGCCGGCGGTCCGGGGCGAGCATCTCGCGCAGCACGGACACCGACACCTCCGCCGTTCCCTCCATGCGCAGGGCCACGATCCGTTCGGGTCCTTGGTGGTCACGGGCGAGGACCTCGTAGGCGCCGGTCGGCACACCCGGCACCCCGATCAGGCAGATGACGTCCGACAGCGGTTCCCCGGGACGCAGCACGGCCAGGGCGAGACCGCGCGGCGCGGGCGAGCGCGGAGCCACCCTGGGCACGTCGGAGCCGCGCAGCGGCTCCAGCACCTGGGCGACGGTGCACTGCAGGTCCCGGTGGTCGGGCAGGGAGCGCAGCAACTGCACGCACTGCGACAGCGTCGCGGAGGCGTCCCCGTCCGCCAGGCTCGCGCGGTCGTACAGACCGGTCAGCAGCAGCCCGCCCTCGGGGCTGTGCTGGGCGACGAGGGTGAACGGCAGGCTCGTGTCACCGCTGACGCTCTGCGGGACGTCCACCTGGATGCCCTGCTCCCGCAGTTCGGCGAGCAGCGCCTCCGGCAGTTCGGGCCGGCTGTCGAAGACGACGACCGTGTCGGTCAGGTCGGTGTCCTCGCCCCGGCCGCTCCAGGCGCGGACCCGGTCGGCGGGCACCCAGGCGTGCGCGATCAGGTCGAACGCGGTGTCGCGCACCTCGTGCAGCAGCTCCACCAGGGGGGCCGCCGGGTCGACGGTGACGGTCATCGGCAGCGCGTTGCCGAGCAGCCCGGGGATGCCCGCGGCGCCCTGCATCGGCACGTCCCGCCCGGACAGATGCACGCCGAAGCTGACCGGCACCGGCCCCTCGGCGCCCGACGCCCGGTACAGCAGCAGGGCCCACACCACATGCAGCGCGCTGCTCTCGCCGACGCCCCGCATCGCCGCCCAGGAGCGCAGCCGCGCGGTCTGCGGGGGCCTGAGGCGGCGTTGCAGCCGGCCGGGACCGGTGTGTCCGGTGGGGCCTCCGGGGCGGCCGGACCGGACGGCGACACCGGGGGCCGGCGCGGCCGTGGACCAGAACGCGCGTGCGGTGGTGGTGTCCTGACGGGCCAGCCAGCGGGCATGGTCGCGGACGTCGGGCCGCCGCTCGCCGCCGGGCAGGGTGCCGCCGCTGACGTAGGCCCGCAAGAACTCGCGCAGCAGGAGGTGGACGCCGCGCTCGTCCAGCAGGGCGCGGTGGTAGGTCAGCAGCACCCGCACCGGCGCCCGCTCGGGCGGCAGCCGGTCCTGCGGCGACCAGTTCTGCGCGAACCAGTCCTGCACCGCCGGCCCCGGCGCCCCCTCCAGCAGGGTCACCCGCAGCAGGCCCGGCCGGTGCAGGTCGAAGCCGCGCGCCCGGTCCCGCTTGACCAGGTCGCCCCAGGTGACGGTGGAGTGCGCATGGTGGACGACCTCGATCCGGGCCCGGTCGTGCAGGACCAGACGCGGTGCGGCCGTCCAGTCGAACGACGCCCGCAGCACGGCCTCGCGCTCGACGAGCGACTGCCAGGCCGTGGCGAAGCGGGACGTGTCCAGCGGCCCGGACCAGTTCCAGAAGACCTGCTCGACATGGCGGTCCGGCGACCCCGCCGCGGCCGCGAGGATCAGCTCGCGCTGGTGCCCCGTGGCCGGGACGATGCCCTCGACGCCGGGCAGCAGGGCCAGTACGTCGGCCAGCAGCTCGGCGGTGAGCGGCTCGTGTCCGCCGTCGCCGGGCGCGGCCGGCAGGAAGCTGAGGCTGTGCCGGTCGCCGTCGTCGTCGACGGTGACGGAGTACGCGCGGTGCCGCTCGGCCAGCCGCGCCGCCACGTTCTCGGCCTCCGCGGTGCCCAGCGGCCCGCACAGCTCCAGCACGACGGGGGACCGTGGCGCGGTGCCGCCCGGCTCGTGGACCACGGCGAGGACGGTGTCCTCGGAAAGGTGATGGCTGCTCATCCGCTGTCCCGGGTACCGAAACCCGCCGCCGCGGCGAAGAGGACCGGCTCCCTGCCCCCCTTTTCTGCTCGTTCCCGCTCCTGTTCGGATCGTTTCTGCGCGAGATACGCCGACTGCTGCGGCGCACTCGGCACATACGGCCCCGCCGGCCCGCGCGCCCCGCACGGCCCCTGCGGCACCCGCTCCCCGTACGGCACCGACCTCGTCGTCGGCCCCGCGGGAGGGCGTCCGCGCACTCCCGCCCCGGCCGCCCGCGAGGCGCGCCCGGGCTCGGTGTCCATGTGGTTCCTCATCGGTCGCCGGGTCTCCACCGCCCCGGAAAGCCCGGTACGCCCGAGGCCGGCGGACCGGCCTCGGCGAACAGGGCGGCGTCGTACGACGGCACCTGCCGGGCGGTCTGAGCCGGCCGGTGGGCGGCGCTCACGAGGTAGCGCCCCTGGACGAGATGGGCGGCGAACGCCCATGCGCGGGCGCCCTCCGAGTCCTCCGCCAGGGTGATGCGCCCCTCACCGTCGCGGCGGAACCCGAACGCGGCGAAGCGGCGCCGCATCCCCTGTCCGAGGGCCTTGGTGTAGGCCTCCTTCAGGGTCCACAGCTGCAGCAGCCTGAGGGTGCGCTCGGCCTCGGGCAGCACGGCGAGCGCGGCCGCCTCCTCGGGCGTGCACACATACTCGCCCAGCAGTTCCAAGGGCGCCTGCCGGCCGACGGGTTCGGCGTCCACCCCGATGGGGCCGGTGCCGCTGACACCGACCACGATCAGCTCGTCGGTGTGCGCGAGGCTCAGTTCGAGCTCCTCGCCGAGACCGCGCAGATGGGGCCGCCCGCCGGGTTTGTAGGCGAGGTCGAGGGCGTCGGGAGGCACTTGGAGCACCGCTCCGGCGGTGTACTTCATGACCAGGCGGGAGACGGCGAAGCGCAATCGCCCGGCGCTGGCACGGGTCTGCCGGTAGCGCGGCCAGTCGTGGCCGAGCAGCGCGCGCAGCCGGGGGTCGAGCAGGGTGACGGTGAGCCACTCGCCCCAGGTCGTGTGCACCACGGCGACCCCGGTGGACTCCACCGCGTCGGACACCGGCTCCCAGGGCCCCTCGGGACCGGCGAGGTGCAACGGCGACGGCAGGGGCACCGCGAGGTCCACCGGGCCGCCCGCGGCCCGGTGCCCTTGTCCCTCACGGTCCTCGGGCCCGTTCACCACAGCGACTTCGTGGCGTACACGTCGCAGTCGACGTCGCGTCGGCCGCGCTCGGCCAGCTCCGCCCAGACGTCCTCGCGCGGATCGGCCGGCACGGGCGGCCGCGGGACGCCGAGCCGTTCGGTGAGGCGGACGAGCGCGAGCAGGGCCCAGTCCGGGCTGCTGAGGAAGGTGGTGTGACCGGCCGCCCGGCGGACGCCGAGCACGGCGGCGGCCAGCAGCACTTGGGCCTGACGGTCCGCCAGCGCCCGTGCGGCGGGGTCCTCCGGGGAGGCGTCGGCGGCCTGCAGACAGGGCAGGCGCAGGGTTCGCCGCTCGGTGCGCAGCCGCCGGGCGGCGCGGGCGAGCGCGCCGTCCTCCCCTTCGGCCGGCCGGGCCGCCGCCGCGGTGGCCAGCGCGTCGGCGAGCACATGGTGACAGCCGGTTCCCTCGGGCAGCAGGTCGGCCGGGACGGCGGCCGCGTCGCCGATCCTGAACAGCGCGCCGGCATCCGGCGCGGACTCCCCGTTCTCGGCGAGGTCCGGCAGGGCGGCGACGAGCCGCGCCCGGCAGGCGGCCGGGTCGGGCCACTGCCCGCCGGCGGCGAGGTCGGCCCTCAGCTTGGCCAGCGAGCGCTGCTCAAGGCTGCCGGGCGCGAACCCGGTCTCGTTCAGGACGAGTTCGAGGTCGTTGTGGACGTCGGCCACCAGCTGCGGGACGACGTATCCGACCACGGCGGTGAGCAGGGCGGTGGCCTCCGCGGGCAAAACCAGGGAGCGCAGCGCCACGGTCGTCAGGCTCTCGCAGGCCAGCAGGTCGGCGAAGTCACCGGCGAGCGTGCCGTGCCACTGCCGGGCGGCCGGTTCGTGGTGGCCGAGCTCGTCGACGACGCGGACCGCGGTGCGCAGCACGGTGCCCGTCGCCGCGATCAGCGCCACCGGCCCGAGCAGGGCGGCCAGTTCGGCCGGCCGGCCGGGCGCCGGGCGGGTGCCGTCGGCCGCGGCGAGCAGCGGGCGGGTGCCCCAGGCGTGGCCGAGGGCCAGGTCCCGGCGGAAGAGCGGGCGCAGCACTCGTACCAGCTGGTCGGCACTGGTGTAGTGGCCGCCGGCGGCGCGGGGCCAGAACTCGGCGCGCAGGTCGGCGGGGGACGGCGGGCCCTCGGCGCCCTCCACGGCGCTCAGCGCGGGAAGGCCGTAGCGGTTGGCCGGATCGGCGGGGTCGCCGAGCTGTGCCTCCAGCCGTACGGCGCGCAGCGCCACCTCCACCGGCGGCGGCAGTTCGGCGTAGGCCGCCCTGCGCCGCTCGCGGGCCGGACGTGGCTCCGCGGTGGCGGTGTCGGTGTTCTCCCCGGTCGGAGCCGGTCGGGTGAGGGCCATCGCGGGCCTCCTCATCGCAGACGGCGGACGGCGCTCTCCGCGTGCCACTTGGCCAGGCCCAGCGCTTCGGTGCTCGCGCGGCCCAGCCACTCGCGCACATACCGGCGGGCGTCCGCAAGGGTGGCTTCCTCGCCCAGGACCGGGGCCACGGCCTCTTCCCTGAGCAGAACGTGGTGGGTGCAGCCGACCCGCACCCCGGACTCTTCGGGCAGCAGGTACCACTCACCGGCGTGCGCCGCGATCAGTTCGGGCGTGACCGTCTCCTTGAAGACGATCCGCCCGGCGTGCGGGAAGCACAGGCGTACGGCCTCGACGGTGACGGTCTCGCCGGTCTCCTCGGCACAGGTGTCCATGGCGGCGAGCTGCACGCCCGGCTGGTCCTCGGTGACGCTGGTCCGCTCGACGTGCGGGACGGTCTCGGCCCAGTTCTCGATCCGGTAGAGGAAGTCGTAGACGAGCTCGAAGGGTCCGTCCACCAGCACGCTGTCCTCGAAGGACAGCAGCAGTTCGTCGAGTTTCTCCCAGTGCTCGGCCATCTCCCGGACCCCGTCCAGCTGGGCCCTGAGTTCGGCCTCGGGGTCGTGGGCGGTGGACCGGTAGGGGCCGGCCGGCGGCAGGTCGTGCCGCAGGGTGACCAGGGAGCTCTCGTCGTCCTGGGCCTGCACGGTCCAGGCGCCGGTGGTGGGCGCGTCCGGCCAGAAGGTGTCCTGCTGCTCGAACTCGATGGACCGCGACTGCGGTTTGAGCACGCGTCGGGTGCGTGAGGAACGGACGTGGTCGGCCGTCACGTCCCACATGCGCAACTGCTCGGTGACCCCGTCGAAGTCCATCCGCTCGACGTGGACGTGGGAGGAGAGGAACACCGGCCAGCGCACGGCGTCGGCGAGCATGCCGTAGACGACACCGGCGGGGGCGGCGACGGAGATGGTGTGCTGGGCCGAGTGCCCTCGTTCGGACGGCATACCGATCCCCCCTCCTCCGTGTGTCCTCAAAAACTGCGTCGTGCGCCTAGAGCGGTGCTCGAACAAAGACGGAGGTGGCGCTCAAGGTCGCACTCGGCCGACCGGGCCTGTTGACGCACAGTCAGCCGATGGCCGTGAGCCGTCCGGACCCGGAGGCGGGCGGTACGACGCCCTCCGGCCCGGCCATGAGGATGGAACGCTGCAGCTTGCCCAGTGCGGGCGACGGTTCAAGACCCAGGGTGCGGACCAGGGTGGCGCGCAGCCGCTGGTAGGCGTCCAGCGCCTCACCGCGGCGGCCGGAGCGGTACAGGGCCAGCATGTACTGGCCGCACAGGCTCTCGTGGGTGGGGTACCGGCTGACGAGCACGGTCAGTTCGGCGAGCAGCTCACGGTGCCGGCCGAGCCGCAGATCGGCCTCGATGCGCTGGTCCAGCGCGCACAGCCGGCTCTCCTCCAGCCGTTTGACCTGCGTCTCCAGATGGGTTCCGGCGTGCACGTCGGCGAGGGCGGGGCCGGTCCACAGTTCGAGCGCCTCGCGCAGCCGCTGGGCGGCGCCGGGGTAGTCCTCGGCGTCCATGGCCCGGTATCCCATGCCGGCCAGCCGCTCGAACTCGCGGACGTCGCTGGTGCCTCCGCCGCTCTTGAGCAGATAGCCGCCGGGCACGGTCAGCAGGACGTCCTTGGCCGAACGGCCCTCTTCCGCGTCCCCGCTCTCCAGGGCTACGGTGATCAGCTCGCGCAGCTGCAGGATGTAGGTCTGCAGTGTGGGGCGGGCGCTGCGGGGCGGCTTGGCGCCCCAGAGCTCCTCGCTCAGCGTGTCCACGTGCACGACCTGGTCGGCGTCGAGCGCGAGCAGGGCTAACACCTGGCGCGGCTTGGGTGCCGTCGGGGTGATGGAGACGCCCTTCTCCCGCACGGCGAGTGTGCCGAGTATGTCGATGTCCACGCCGTCTCCCCGTCGCTGCTGGCTGCCTTAAAGCGGTTCCCTAGCAACTCGAGTAAAAAACAGCACGGGCGGTATGTCAATACCGTACCGGCCTCCCTGCTTGTCCTCTATCCGTACGCGAGACCCGCTCAAGACAGCCGGGATCTTCCCTGCTTACCGGGGCAAATAGGGCGCAAAAGCCGAACAAAAGGGCTACTACTGCCTGGACTTGACTAGACCATCACCAAACCATGTGCGCGGTTTTTGTTAAAGTCGCGTTCACTCGCTGTCGACCTCACCCATGGGCTTGACCGGCTTGACCAAGATCGCCTGGGGCGCGGCCGCCATCCGCGGCAGGATGAACGACCAGAACCGGGCCACCCGTTCCCTGGACAGCCACTCGCCGTCCACCTCACCGAGCGTCTCGAAGCCCACGGTCGCCGCGACGACGGCCGCCGCCGCGTCCTCGGGCGCGATGTCGGCCGCCAACTCCCCCGCGTCCTGCGCCTGGACGACGAGATCGTGGACCCAGGCGCACCACCACTGCGGCACCCCCGCCCCGCTGTTGCGCGACGGGTCGGTGCCGAGCTTGAAGCCGGCCCTGACGACGGGGTCGGTGGCCACGGCGGCGAGCAGCCGGCAGGTGGCGTTCACCAGTGACTGCAACAGGGTGTCGGCCGAGGACAGACAGCGTTCGGCCATCTTCTCGACGGAGTCCGCCGCGGCTCCCTCCACCTCCCTGGCCAGCACGTCCTTGCTGGGGAAGTGGAAGTGCAGGGCGCCGGTGCTCACTCCCGCGCGCTTGCTGATCACGGGCAGGGTGGCCTGCGCGTACCCCTCGTCGGCGAAGACCTCGGCCGCCGCGAGGATGAGGGCCTGGCGCGTACGGGCCGCGCGCACCTGTTTGACCATCGGTCTCCTCCTGGGGGCTGGAGCGGAACACGGAGTGCATCAGTCCGCTTCCCTCAGGGGCGTGCGGCGTTCCGTTTCAGGACATTAGCAAACCGCATGATTGGTAGGTTTGCCAGGGTGGGAGCTGTAGAACCCTTGTGCGGGCTTGATGGTCACACACCGTCAGACACCCTGCTCGTGTTGTGTGGAGTCGTCGATGATGACGCATGCGGGCGGACCAGGACTCGCCTCACAGTCGGCTCACAAAAGAGCGCAAGGGGTTTGCTATCCCGTCCCGGTGAGCCCGATGGCGTGGTCCGCCCGATCCTGTCGACCCGTCGAACGGATTCCACATCGCCACCGGGAACCCTCACACGCGAGGCAGCAAACCAGATGTCAGGTTTGTTGCGGTGCCGAAACCCCCGCGACCGCGGGGGGTGCCGCGGTCCTCGGGCGCGGAAACCGGCGCTCCGTCAGGCCTCGGAAGCCGCGAGCTCGGCCTGTCGGCAACGCTCGGCTTCCCTGACGACCCGGGCGCCTCTGTCGGGCGCGGTGTCCAGCCGGATGAGTGCCGCGGGTGTGGCAATGGCCGGCAGCATGTGGTTGTACAGGACCGAGACCCGGTCGCTGAGGTCCGCCCAGTTGGAGTTCGCCTCGGAGAACATCTGCGTCCCCAGCCAGGACCCGAGGAAGCATTCGGCCGTCTCCTGGGGAACGACGTGGGGCAGCACCTCGCCCCGCTCCTTGGCCTCGGTCAGCAGCTTGGTCGACAGCTCGATCCAGGCCGGCCACGCACTGCCGAACAGATCGCGCCCCTGCATGTCACCGGAGAGGCGTATCCCCGCCAGCAGGATGACGTCCAGGGGGATCTGATGGGCCAGCGTCATGCCGATGTCCACCCACTCCTGGAGCTTCAGCTCACGCGGCACCCAGTAGTCGTTGTCGATCTGGGCTCCGATCACACCGCGCGCCAGGGCCTCCTTGGAGTCGAAGTGGAAGTACAGGGCGCCCTTCGTGACTCCGGCCCGTTCGAGGATCTCCGCGATGGTCGCCGCCGTGTAACCGCGTTCGGCGAAGACGGTGGCTGCGGCCTCGATAACAGCACGACGGGTCCGTACCGCACGCTCTTGCTGTGCCACGGGACCCTCCTCCATTGAAAACAAAACCGAACACGACGTACGTTACCCCACTTCGCCCGCGCTTACCCGGGGGTGGACAGGAAGGAAGCCGATGATGGCCGGGAGTCGTCGGGTGACGCGTGTGACGGGCGGGGCCCCTGGTGCCGGGCAGCCACCGCCCGTCACTTGCCTACCGGCGTTCACCAGGCGGTGCGGCCTCCGTCCACCGGGAGTGTCGCACCAGTGACGAAGCTCGCGCTGTCACTGCACAGCCACGCGGCGGTCTCCGCCACCTCTTCCGGCTCCGCGGCCCGCCCCTGTGGCGCGGACCGATAGGCCTTCTCGGCCGCCGCGGGCGACACGGCGAACCACTCGTCGATCATCTCCGAGCGGGTCAGGCCGGGGGCGATGGAGTTGACCCGTATCCGGTGGGTCGCGTACTCCACGGCCGCGGCCTTGGTGAGCCCGATCACCGCGTGCTTGGAGGCGATGTAGGGGGCGGCCGTGGAGGAGGCGACCAGCCCGCCCACGCTGCTGGTGTTCACGATCGCTCCTCCCCCGCCCTGCACCATGGCCGCGATCTCATGACGCATGCAGTTCCACACGCCGCGCACGTTCGTCTCCATGACCAGTTCGTACGCCTCGTCCTCCAGGAGGTGCAACGGCACCTTCTCCACCCCCACGCCGGCGTTGTTGAACGCGGCGTCCAGGCGGCCGTAGCGCTCGACCGTGTGCTGCACGGCCCGCCGGACCTCCTCGCCGCGGCGCACGTCCATGGCGTGACAGCTCGCCTCGGCCCCCGTGTCGCGCAGCTGTGCCACGAGGTCCCTCAGCCGGTCCTCGCGCCGGGCCGTCAGGACGACGACGGCTCCCTGCCGCGCGAACACCCGCCCCGCCGCCGCTCCGATGCCACTGCTGGCGCCGGTGATGAGGACGACCTTGCCGACCAGCGGTGCGGTGCCCGCCCCGGTCATGACCGCGTCCGGGCTTCGGCGGCGAGGTGCGCCGGAATCGGGTCGCCGTGCCGCCACACGGTGCGCTCGGCGGCCTCGGCGTCGAGGGCGCGCAGCATCGCCTCGTCGATCTCGGACAACTCCCGCACCAGGTACCGGACGCCGGCCCGCCGCATGAGCTCCCGCTGGAATCCGTGCGCGAAGGGGCTGGGGTGGCCGATGAAGGGCACGTCCAGTTCCCTGGCCCGCTCGGCGACGGAGGCCGCGTCGTCGATGAAGAGCGCCTGGTGGGGGGCGAGGGAGAAGAAGTCCCGGGTGATCTCGCGAAGGCCTGGCCGGAAGGCGTTGGTGCAGATGTAGCGGGGCTCGCTGAAGTACGTGGCCCACGGCCCGAGATGACGCTCGAAGTGACTCTCGTCCAATCCGCCGTAGCACACGAGGTCCAGGCCGAGCGCACGCAGCCGCTCCAGAAGGGCGGCCGCTCCGTCGAGCAGCCGCACCGGCTGCTCACGAAGGTAGCGCTCGCGTTCCTCGAAGTAGGCGCGAAGCACCTCCTGCGGAGTGGCGCTGGTGCCGGTGACCTCCACGAACACCTGGGCGGCGACGAGTTGCGGCCGGGAGAGCAGGGCCCGTTCGAGTTCAGGCGTGTACTCGACTCCCTGGGCGGCGACGAGCCGGTGCATGACCGGGCTGAAGGTGTCGTTGAGCAGGACGCCGTCGATGTTGACGGCGGCCAGGCGGAGCGTGCTCAGTGCGGGGTGGGACACGGGGAGACCTCCCTGTGGTCGCGGGACGGGCAGGGCTCAGGAACGGGGTGCCAGCAGCACGGGAAGTTCCGTGTGGCCGCTGGATATGAAGGACTCGAACAGCCCCAGCTCGCGGGGCTCGACGGCCAGTTCGAGGTGCGGGAACCGCTCGAAGAGGGCGGGCAGCGCGATCATCGCCTCGCTCATGGCCAGGGGGCGGCCCAGGCAGTGGTGGACGCCGTGGCCGAAGGAGAAGTGCTCGTGACGCGTGGGGCGGGTGGCATCGAAGGTGTCCGCGTCGGGACCGTGCGCGCCGGGGTCGCGGCCGGCGGCGACGAGCGAGAGCAGGATCGCCTCCCCCGCGCGGATCAGGGTGCCGTCGAGGTCGAGGTCCTCGACGGCGAACCGGAGCAGGATGTTGGCCACCGGCGCCTGGGACCGCAGCGTCTCGTGGACCACCGCGTCCCAGGTGACACTCCCTTCCCGCACCAGCCGGAGCTGCTCGGGATGGGTGAGCAGAGCGCAGATGGCGTGATCGAGGAGATTGACGGTCGTCTCGTGCCCCGCCCCGATGATCAGCAGGAGGGTGTCCACGAGTTCCTTCTCCGTCAGTCCCTCCCCGTCCTCGTCGCGCATGGCGATCAGGGCGCTGGTGAGGTCGGTGCCCGGGTGGACGCGTTTGCGCCCGACGAGGTCGTTCATCAGCCCGTACAGCTCGGCCTGGTTCTTCTGGGCCGTCTCCGGAGTCGTGGTGGTGGTGAACAGCACGTCCGTGACCCGGTGGAGGTCGTCGCGCTCCCGGTCGTCCAGACCGAGCATCTCCGAGATCACCCGGATGGGCAGCTCGTAGGCGAACTCCTTGCGGATGTCGACGGGTTGGGCGGACGGCAGCCCTTCCAGCCGGGTCAGCAGCTCGGTGGTGATCTCGACGATGCGCGGTCTGAGGTCCACCGTGCGCCGCGCGGTGAAGGCGCCGACGACCAGCTTGCGCAGCCTGGTGTGCTCCTCGCCGTAGGCGGTGAGCATGCTGCGCACCGACACCCACATGGCCAGCGGCCACGAGTCGTCGACCTCGCCGTTGATCCACGCGGGCCAGTGCCGGTAGGCGTCCTTGGACACCCGCGGGTCGGCCAGCACCTGCTTGATCAGGTCGCCCCGGTTCACCGACCAGGCCAACACACCGCCGGGCAGGGCGACTTGGACAACCGCGCCGAGTCGCCTCAGCCGGGCCGCCTCGCCGTGAAGGTCCTGGCCGGAGGGATCGAGCACCACGGGAACGGACGGATTCTGCACCTGTTGCCTCCAAAACGGCGATCGAGCGTGAGGATAAAGAAAACCGCTGAACAGGTTTGTTACTGGCTGCTCAAATCAATCACGTAACGGTCAGGCTTGCCGATTTGTTGTTCAATGTTCTGAACGTCGCCTTGATCAGCCGAGGTTGATACAGGATCAAACCGACAGAAACGGAACCATTGGTTCAAGCGTTCTTCGGACACTTGAACAATCCTTTACCTGGTGGGCGATAGAAGAAAACCGGTCCGTCCGTATCTTATTAGCTGTCGTCGAACAAAGCTTCAAGACGGGGGGTCTCCGATGGGTCTGCCTACCAGCCAGAGCACAGTCGAACTGCCCGCACTGCCTCGACTCACCACGACGGTCCCCAGGGAGTACGTGCACCGCGCGAGCTTCGCGGAGGTCTTCCTCACGGGCTGCACGGCCAAGGACGACCTGAGGTTCTCCCTCACCGGTCAGTGGCCCCGGGCGCACACACTCTTCACCAGCCCCGGCGGGAACAGCCACGATCCCCTGCTCACCGCAGAGACGTTTCGGCAGGCCGGCATGTTCCTCGCCCACGCGGAGCTCGGCGTACCGCTCCACCACCGCTTCGTCCTGGGGAACCTCAACTACACGACGGCCCTGCAGAATCTGCGGATCGCGCTCAGCCCGACGGACTTCGACCTCGAGGCCAAATGCACCGAGGTCACCTGGCGCAGGGGCATGGCCAGTTGGCTGCAGCTGGAGCTGTCCATCCGACGCCAGGGCAACGTGGTGGCACACGGCTCGGGCAGCTTCGGCGTGATCCAGCAGGGCGTCTACAAGCGGCTGCGCGCGGCCCGCAAGCCGTGGTCGGGCCCCGCCTTCGACATCCGGGCGGACCGCGCCCCGCTCCCACCGGCGACCGTGGGCCGCGGCTCCACGGCCGATGTGGTGCTGTCGGCCACCGACTCGCCCACCAGCTGGCTGCTCACGCCGCGCCTCGACCACCCGATCCTCTTCGACCACGCCGACGACCATCTGCCCGGCATGGTCCTGCTGGAGGGCGCACGGCAAGCGGCCTCCGCCCTGGTGGCGCCCCGGACGATGACCCCGGCAAGCGCGTCCAGCTCGTTCCGCCGCTACGTCGAACTCGACCGGCCCTGCTGGATCGACATCACACGGGTGTCCCCCGAGAGTGGCGGGATGATGACCGTGGAGGTCACCGGCCGTCAGGACGACGAGACGGTGTTCACCTCGACGATCACCGGACCGGTCGGATGAGGGTGACAGCCACGGCATCGTCACACCCACTCCCCCGCCTACGAGACGTGCGGCCTGTGTTGAGGGACGTGCAGCGGACGGAAAGCCCGCTGCACGTGCACATTAGCGTGCAGCGGTCCCATCCCATAGAGGATTAATACCGGAAGGTCTGTTGTTAACGCGGCTGTCGCCAGGGCGAGTTGTACCCGGACAGGCAATCGTCGGCCGTGCTCGACCGCAGCCCCGCACGGACCGACCTCACCGCGGGTACGAAGGCATGGCCGGACTCCCCGCACGGCCCGGCGTCCCTGCTACGCCGTGACAGCGACCGTCGTACGAACCACGCCTCCACCGCGACCGACCACGCCACCTATTACGGCGTAATAGCCCGCCCGGGTACGGCTCTGCCGGCAAACCGCCCTACAGCGGCAGCGTCAGCCCGCGCTCCCGTACCTCCGGGGAGGTCGGTCCGCCCTCCGAACGCTCCGTCTTGCGCCCCTTCTTGCCCGGTGCCAGTGTGCGCGGGTCCACGGCCTCGGCCGGCGCGCCGGTCGCATACAGCCCGCCGGGCACGGCGTCCCGGTCATGCGGCAACAACCAGAACACCCGGCGGCGGAAGGTGCCGGAGGACCGCGACGGCTTGGCACTGGGACCGAGCAGGGCGTAGCCGACCATACGTCCGTCGCGGTGGTAGGCGGGCCTGCCCTTGCGGGTGGGCAACCGGTCCAGACTCTGACGTACGTAGTCCAGTTCCGTGATGTCCTCGAGCCAGACGAAGTCGACCTCGTGGATGATCTCGTCCTCTCCTATGAGGGCGCTCATGCTGTCTCCTCGTCGGCGACCAGTCCGATGCCCGGGTAGTACTTGCGCTGGTTGGACAAGATCATCTCCTTCGGAGACGCCAGTCCCACCACCTCTCGGACCCGCGCCGCGAAGGCCCGGGACGATATCGCCGGCGCCCCCTCATTTTGACACCACGTCTTGTAGGCCGCGTAGAGCTGGGCCTGCTCCGCTCTCAGATCCGGCCCGAGGCAGCACTCCTCCGACAGGAACCGCCCGGTGTGGTCTTCGGTCTCCGCGTACGCCGTGGTGGCGATGCGCACCCGCTCCGGACCGGCGAGGTCCTTCTCGCCCCTCAGATAGCGGCGGGCGCCCAGGATCAGCCAGTTGAGGATGCCCGGCCCCTCCTCGGTGACCAGCACGTCCGCCAGGTTGTCGATCTTGCGGTCGTCGGACACGACCCGCTCGAACGGGATCAGCCGCATCCGGCGCCAGAACGCGAAGCCGCCGGTGCCCACCTCGGGCCGGTGGTTGCCGAGCAGCCAGAGCTTGTGGGTGGGCTGGAAGCTGAAGAAGTCCTGCCGCATCCGGCGCGCCTTGATCCGGTCGCCACCGGTCAGCAACTTCACCCGCGCCTCGTCGAACCGGTCCCCCGGCTTGACCTCGCTGCACACGATGACCCGCCGCCCGTGCAGCTCGGCCAGATCGGTCGGATGCCCCTCGTACGGCCGGGCCATCAGGAACCCGGGCGGCGCGGCGTCCGCATAGTCACCGACGAGCTTCATCAGCACGTCCAGGAGCACCGACTTGCCGTTCTTGCCGGAGCCGAACAGGAACGGCATCACCTGGCCGCCGACGTCCCCGGTGATGGAGTAGCCCAGCAGCAGATGCAGGAAGTCGATCATTTCCGCGCCCTCGGGCCCGTCGCCGAAGGTGTCGGTGAGGAACCGGTCCCAGCGCGGGGTCGGCATCGCCTGCGGGCCCGCGGTGGTGGAGCGAGAGTGGAAGTCCTTGTCCGGGTCGGGCGTACGGATCAGACCGGTGCGCAGATCGACGATGCCGGCCGGGGTGCACAGCGCGTAGGGGTCGGCGTCCAGCCGGGCGGCGTTGAGCACCATGCCCGGCGCGGACTTGGCCTGGGTGAGCATCGCGTTCATGCCACTGGTGCTCAACGCGCGCCGACGGTGCTGCTGCAGCGCCGAGGCACTGTAGGCCCCGCGCGGGTCGTCGGTCGCCAGGGACTCGGCCAGGTCACCCGCGGCCCACATCACCGTGTCGTCCTCGTCGATCTGCCAGCGGGTGCTGTCCCAGCGGTACCAGCCGAGCCCGGGCACGTGCCGGTAGTCGTTGGAGTACAGCTTGACGAACAGTTTGGCGTTGCCGCGGTCGCTGAGGGTGTCCGGCAGCAGCCCGTCGGCGGTGGCCTCCCCGTCCCCGCCCGCGCCGGGCCGGTGCTCGACGGCCTGCCGGGGCACCTGGGTGCCGGGCTGGGCGAGGATCTGCGCGGCGACCGCCTGGGCGTCGAAGAGCGCGTTGTCGTCGGCGGTCACGCGCGGCCTCCCGGGGACAACGGGCGCTGCTGGCCCGCGCTCAGACCGGAACGGATGATGGCGCGGTAGCGCCGCTGCTGCCCCGGCCGGGCATGCTCTGCGGCCTGGTCCAGCACCCGTTCGGCCTCCTCCTCGGTCAAGTGCCCGGCGGCGACCAGTCCCCCGGCGGTGTAGGCGGCCCGGTTGAGCTTCTCGGAGAAGCCCGCCCCTTCGGACACGGCTGCGCAGGCAGCCACTTCGGCCAGTACGGCGCTCAGGGCCCGGCCCGCGGCCGCGTGCCCTCCTCCGGCGGCCAGCACGGCCTGCCGGGCCCGCGGCGGCACCGGGCGCGGCACGGGCACGTGCGCGGGCGGCAGATGCCCGGTGCGCTCCAGCTCGCGAGCCAGCCAGCCCGGCAGCGGCGCGGGCTCCCGCACCGGCCCGACAGGCTCGTACACTCCCGCCGCGGTCACAGTGCCCGGGGCGACGATGTACCCGCCGTGCGCCCGTACGTCGACCTGCCAGGCCAGCGAACGGCCCCCGCCCGACCCGGTGGAGCACTGCCAGCGCTGCCCGCCCTGGGCCCGGTACCAGACGTGCAGGCCCCCGGAGGGCGTGCGCACGCGCAGGGTGTTCTCGTCGTCCGCGGGGCTGTGCTCACCGCGCAGGGCGGCCAGTACGCCGATGGTGTGGAAGCCGTTGGCGAGCCCGGTCAGATCGACGCCGGCGGAGATCTCGATGCCCGGCAGCAGCCGGTCCCGCCCGGGCAGCTCCTGGGCGTGCGCGTCGATGTCCACGACGACCAGACTCGCGGGCCCGCAGGCGATTCCCACGCCGAAACGCGGGTTGGCCCCCCACCACTGTTCGACCCTGGCGTAGTCGAGGGTGGCGGCGTGGAACCCGTGGCACCAGCGACCGGCGGCCGGGCAGCCGCAGTCCCGGTGGGTGTGCCCGGGCTCGCGGCAGGCCTCGCAGTTGCCCGCGGGAGTCTTGCGCCCCGGCGCCAGCGGGTGGACGGGCCAGCCCCGGCCGACACACCACCGCGCGGTCACCAGGGATCTGGCGCCACCGTGCGGCTCGGGAGACGGCTGCCTTGAGTCGCTGCGCGGAACCCGCAGCTCAGCAGGCATCCACATCCCCCATCAGCGACTGAAGCGACTCAACGACTGAGACAGATTAGCGAACCACACAGACAGAAGGGGACACAGGGAAAACAAAAATCCCTGCGTGTGTCGCCCGGTCGCTCCAGCGACTGAACGCAAATTCTCCAGCGACTCAAGCCAGTTCGGTCGCTGTCTCAGTAGCTCAACGAAGCCGCAGGTCAAAGGGTACTCACACACCAAAACAGCGACTGAAGCGACTCAAGGTCCCTATATATGACGTACACACGCGCACACGCACACGCGCGAATGTCTTCATATACCCCGACCTTCGGTCGCTTCAGTCGCTGTTTCACCTCCGACACCCCTCCTGACCAGGCCTTTTCTCTCAGCGACCGAAGGCGACTCAAGCGACCTTCAGTCGCTCGCCTTCAGTCGCTGTCCCCTCCCCCACCACCCGAGACCCCCATTCGGGCAGCGACTGAACGCACGCAGCGACTCAAGCGACCCTGCAGCAAACCTGGACCCGCCACCCCTCCCCCACCGCCCGGGCCCCGCACCCAACCCGGTCCCACAGTCGCTTCGGTCGCTTCAGTAGCTGCCACCGCCCAGCCGCTGGTTCTGCTTCTGGTCCTGCCCAGGCTCTGGTCATTGGACGCCCGGCCCGAGCCCGACCCAGAGGTCGTCGCTCTCGTGGATGACGTAAACCGGGTCGGTCCTGGCCTTCCAGTCGACGGGAACGACGTAGTAGCGGCCGCTGCGTTCGATCAGGAGCCGCAGCCCCGTATAGCGGTACGGCATTCGCAGGTCCTTACGCGCAAACTTCTCCTCCTGGACCCCGGGCGGGGGCAGGCTCAGCGGCCGGGTGCTGAGGAGCATCACGCTGGGCCAGCTCTGCACATGACTGGCGCGGGCCCTGGCGTCCTTCTCCCCGAGTTGCAGCGCGGTCTCGGTGAGCGCCCAGAACAGGCAGACGACGGCGGCGAAGAAGAGCAGGCCCCGACGGCCCGCTCCCCCCGGCCGGCTGCCCGCGGCGTGTGCGACCAGGCCCAGCAGGAATCCGACCGCGAGCGTGAGCGGGGCGGTCCATTCGTACGGCTGGATCCGTGACCAGAAGACCAGCAGCACCAGCCCGGTCGCCAGGACCACCGGGTAGAGCCGTGCCACCGGAGCCAGGGCGGCTAGAGCCCGTTGAGCGGGCTGCCCGGACAGTGGACGACGCATGACGTACCAGGGAGCGGTCGCCGCGATCAGGACGAGGACAACAGCCACGAGAACCGGAGACCGCAGCAGCTTCAGGCTCTGGAGCACCAGTGGGGCGAAGCCGAAGTCCAGGGAGTAGATGGAGAGATGGAAGTAGCCGTAGTACTGGCTGCTGTACATCGCCCCCAGATAGAACATCAGCGCCGCGATGACGGATGCCTGCGCGATGACGGTCTTGAGAAGTGCCGTCGGGCTCGCCGGTCGGCTCCCGACGCCGGTCCGCCCGTGCCGGGGAGGCAGCAGGTCCTCCGTGGGCTCACTCACGTGCCCTCAGGGGGAGACACTTCGGGAGCGTCGGGAGCCGCGGGAGACGGCGGTGTGGCGGACGGGGCGAGGCTGGGACCGTCGTCATGGTCGCAGTCGGTGCATGTAGGGGGCGGCGGCGGAGACGGGACAGCGGTGCTGCCTGCGGACGACGACGCGGACCTCGGCGAGGGGACTTGGGCCGTGCCGGACAAGGACGGCGATGTCGTCGACGGCGACACCTCCGGGGTGCCGGCGGAGGGACTGGCATCCGGCTTGTGATCGGAGTCGCGGCAGCCGACAACCACAAGAACACCCGACAGGGCGAGCATGCAGACGACGACCATTCGTCCAGCCTTGCCCGACATGCGCCCTCCTTCGTTGCGTGCGAGAGTAGCGCCGTCCAGGCAGCCGAACGGGACACCCGCACAAGGAGCCGTGCCGCGTCATCCGAGCGGCGGACACGGGGGCTATTACGCCGTAATAGCCCCCGGCCCTACCCCCGACATGGGCCATCGACAACGGAGCCGGTGCCGTCCGCCGTGTCCGGGATGGTGGCGCAGACCTGCTTGCCGCTGTCCGAGTCGGTGATGGTCACGTGCCCGTTCGTACCGAAGGAGTTCACCGCCTGCACCTCGTACACGCCGTCGGAGGTCACCACCGACGAGTCCGGCGTGACGTCGCGCGGCGAGGTGCTGCACGGCAACGGAACGTATGTGGCCGCGCCACCGGACCCGGGTTGGCTCGGATGGACGAAGGTCGGTTGCGCGGAGGCGGGGTCACAGCTGCGGGCCGAGTCCAGCGCCTCGCCGATGATCCGGCGACCGGCCGCATGCAGCCCGTCGCTTGCCTCCTGTTCCTCGAAGGCTTCGCCCAGCAGCACGAGTCCACCTATGGCGCACATGGTCAGTCCGAGCCCGAACAGCCAGTTGGTCAGACGCCTGGCATGGGGCTCCCGCCGCGTCAGCGCGACCGCCACGCCAGCCGTGAGAACGACCACCGCGCCGACCCCGAGCAGGGCCCAGGCCGGCCCGGTCGAGATGGGCCCTGTGTTCAGTCCGTTGGGTGGCAACGGCTGAGCGATCACCAGGCGCCCCCGGTCATGACGGCCGCCCGCCGAACTCCCAGTCGTGCACCTCGATATCGGCGTACCGCTCCGCGGTCAGGAGGGCGCGTGCCGTCTCCGGATCCGGCGCTCGGACCAACGCCGCCGTGCCCAACCAGGTGGCGCCGTCGTCGGACAGCAGCGGCCCGTAGGCGATCAGCTCGTCCTGACCGGGCGGCACCGCGAGGTCGGCGGCCTGCCCCGTACCGAGTCCGAGGACCAGGTACCGGTTGCCGCCGCTCCGCCCACCGGGAAAGTCCCACATGGTGCGCCCCAGCATGTTCCGCCACCGCCGCAGCAGCACGTCCCGGTAGACACCGGCCTGATAGTTCGGCTCGTCGAAGGCGAACGCGCGGGCGGCGGCGGCATCGGGCAGATCGAGGATGTGCACGCTTCCGGTGACGGTGTCGTCGGCCGCGAAGGTCGGGCCCCGGGCGATCATCTCCTTCGCGTACCGGTCCATGTAGGACCAGTGCTCTTCGAGCAGTTCGTCGCGCAACGGCAGAGAGCCGGGCCTGTCACGGTGGTAGCAGAGGAACTCCATGGCCACAGCTTCTCTTCAAGGAGGCGACCGGGTCGAGCGGCTTTCCCTGCGCCGGCCCCGACAGCCACGGGGCTATTACGACGTAATAGCCCCGCCCCCGCCCCGTCCTTGCCCCGCCCCTCCCCCGCCTCACCGCGCTCAACGCCTGAGCGCCCGTCCACGCGGACTCAAGTCCCCCCGGTCAGGCTGCTCGCGGAAACGCGTCACACCACCCGGCAGCCGGAAGGAAGCCCGCCGATGGCCTCAGCACCGTGGAACTCGACGTTCGAGACCGTCCTTCAGCGCGGCCTGCCCGGGCTGGGCAAGGACAAGGCGCCCATGGCCGATGAGCCTCTGGAGACCTACGGTCTGGACTCCCTGGCCCTCATCGGCATCGTCAGCGCACTGGAGTCCTCGTTCGGCATCAGCCTCGCCGGCCAGGTCGTCGTGCCCGTCCGCACCCTGACCGCCGGTCAGCTGTGGGGCATCGTCTCCGCCGCGCTCCAGCCCGCCTGGGACACCTCGCGCCCCGCCTCCCGCCGCGCTCCCCAGGGCCCGAGCCCCTGGGCCATCGCCTGACGCAGCCCACTCCCCCACTCCCTCACCCCCCACTGCCCCACCCCATTACGGCGTAATAGCCCGGGCGTCCCGTTGATCCCGCCCCGGCTATTACGCCGTAATACGTCTCGGTACGACGTCCCACGCACCTTCCGCCCCCCACTGAGACCGGCCAACTTTCCCTAACTAACGTGTCGGACGAGATTTCGATCAAGCACGTTAGTAAGGTATCTCCCATGAGTTCTCCAGCCACCTCCAGTGACCGCGAGAAGGTCGTGTCCAAGCTGCCGGGTCGGCTCCGGCAGGACCTCAAAGTCAGGGCCGCCCAGCACGGCCTCGAGATCCAGAGCGCCGTCGAGGAGGGCATCACCGCCTGGTGCGCCCTCGCCTCCGCCCTGGAACCCGTCGACACCTCGGGTGCCGACTCCTTCTCCACCTTCCTCCCCCAGGGCCAGTGGGACGAGTTCAAGCGGACGGCCGCCGACCGCGGGGTCTCCCTCATCCAGGGCCTCGCCCAGTCCGTCAGGCTCTGGCTCGACACCAACCCCGCCCCCGACGTCGTACGCCCGGCCGTCACCCGCCGCATCGTCGTCTGCAACCAGAAGGGCGGTGTCGGCAAGACCGCCATCACCGCGGGCACCGGCGAGGCAATGGCCGAGGACCCCAACAAGCTTCACCCGGTCCGCGTGGCCAAGCAGTTGGTCGCCGCCCTCCGCGCCGTGGAGACCGATGAGCCCGAGACCATGACCGACGACCCGCTGGACGTCGAGAGCCTCCCCGGCCTCGGCATGCGTGTCCTCCTGGTCGACTTCGACCCCCAGTGCCACCTCACCAACCAGCTCGGCGCCACCCCCGTGCCGATGAACGGCGACAGCCTCACCAACCACATGGCGGGCGACCCCAAGGGAGACCTCCGCGACCTCATCGTCTCCATCGACGACGACAACTTCGACGGCCGCCTGCACCTTCTCCCCGGCTGCAACGATGCCTTCCTCCTCGACGTGCGCCTCTCCGCCGTAAGAGCCCGAGAAGCCGCACTCGAACGGGCCCTGGCCCCCCTGGAAGCCGACTACGACGTCATCCTCATCGACTGCCCGCCCAGCCTCGGCCTCAGCATGGACGCCGCCGCCTACTACGGCCGCCGCCGCGACAACGAGAAGCCCGGCCAGTCCGGAGCCCTCGTCGTCGTCCAGGCCGAGGACAGCTCCGCCGACGCGTACGAACTCCTCACCACCCAGATCGAGGACCTGCGCGCCGACCTCTCCCTCGAAATCGACTACCTGGGCATCGTCGTCAACCTCTACGACGGCCGCCGCGGCTACATCGCCACCTCCTCGCTCCAGGGCTGGGTGGACATAAAGGATCCGCGGGTGGTGGGCCTCGTCGGCGACCTGAAGGAACAAAAAGAAGCAGTCCGCATGAAGCAGCCGTTGTTGTCCTACGCCCCCAAGTCCCAGCAGGCCGTCAGCATGCGCGCCCTGGCCCGGGAGATCTCATGACGAAGAAGGCCGAGCAGCTGGGTGCCGGCCGGTTCGGAGCCTCGGCACGACCGGTCAGCGCCCGCCGCGCAGCCGTGGCCGCGGCCACCGGAGTCCCCACGGACGGAGTCGCCCCGCCAACCGAACTCCCCACCCATCGCGTCAGCCTGAACCCCGACAACCCCCGCTCGACCCTCGGCGATCTGACCGACCTCGCGGGCAGCCTCAGCACCCACGGTCAGAAGCAGGCGATCACGGTCATGAACCGCGACACCTATATCAAGGCCAACCCCGACCACGAGGGCAGCCTCGAAGCGGACACCTATTACGTCGTAATCGACGGCAGCAGCCGCCTGGCCGCTGCCCGTGAGGCAGGCCTGGCCACCGTCAAGGTCATGGTCAGTGACGACCAGGGGAGTACCTCCGAGGAACTCCTCGAGTCAGCGCTGGTCGCCAACATCCACCGCCAGGACCTCGACGAGCTCGACGAGGCCAAGGCCCTCAACCGCCTCCTGGCCATCCACGGCAGCCAGACGGCCCTCGCCAAGCGCCTCCACCGCTCCCAGGGCTGGGTCTCCCAACGCCTGGCCCTCCTGAGCCTCACCCCCGACCTCCAGTCCCGCATCGGCCAGGACCCCATCGACCTCCTGCGCGCGGTAGGCAACAAGCCGGCCGACCAGCAGGAGACGGCCCTGGAAGAACTGAAGGCGGAACGAGCCCGCAAGGAAGCCGAGCGACCCGCACAGAAGCCAGGCAAACGCCCAGCAGCCACCCTGCCGAAGCCCAAGCCGGAGCCGGAGCCCCCCACCTATTACGACGTAATAGAAGACCCGGCGACCAAGCCACAACTCGGCCCCGAGCCGGAACCCGACCCCAAACCCCCCACCACAAGCACAACCACCACCACAACCACCGTCGACACGGACGCGCTGGTCCCCGAACCCCGCTCCGACTCCTCGAACCCCCCAAAACTCCCCTACGACGACGGCGCCTTCCTCGCCATGCACCTCATCCGCAAGATGACGGACACAGAGTTCGACAAGATGCTCAGCATCCTCAACGAACACCAGCGACAACGCGCGACCGCCGACAAGTGACCACCACAACAAGGGGCCCCTGCCGAACAAAGGCAGGGGCCCCTCGCTCTACCTATTACGCCGTAATAGCTCACGGAGCACGCGGGGGAGCACCCCCTCCCGTGCTCGCGGCTCTCCCCACGCCCACCCGCGGCCCGTCCCACCCCCCGGCCGGAACAAAACGCAAACGTGGCTGAGCCGGGGGAGTGGTTGCTGGAAACACACGCGCGCCTGCCCGTTCGGCGCCCCCACCGCCGTGGCTGACTTTCGCTGGCTGAGGTCCGGAAGGGGTGGCATGGCCAACGCGGCAAGTAGGGGCGGGCATAGCTACTCAAGGACCTGGTTCGACCCCAGCATTTCCCCGAACCACCCACACTCCGCCGCAACCTGACGCTCCGCTGACCGCCGCCCCTGCGCAACGGAACACAACCTCAGCCTCAAGTAAAAGAGCGTCAGCTGCCCAAACCACCGCTGACCTGCGAGAACGCTACCTCCGACCCAGTTCCTGGGAACTGCCAGGCAGTTCCTGGAACAGCACACACGGTCTGAGGGATCGTGGGCCAACGATCCTAGGAACTGGGTACCACGACCACAGGATCGTGGCAGATTGACTTCACGTTCATGAAGGCGTCCCAGAAAACCCCGTTTTACGCCGTCCGAGCGGCACTCGGGATCCGGCCGAGAAGTCCAGCGACACGTCCCTCAGAGCGGGGCTCATCGACTTCTTGCTCATGTACGTTAAGTTCATCAGGTCGGCCTGAAAGCCGCCCTCATGAATGCTTCAGCAACCAGCCTCGGAGGCCCTGTTGGGAACAGCGCGCAGACTGCTGGACGCTGACACCGGCGAGATCGTCCCCTATGCGCCGTACGCCTTCTCCGGCAGGCACACCCAGGTCGACAAGGCACGGGTGGAGGCGATCACCGAGAGCAGGGCCTTCACGCCCAGCCAGAAGTTCCTCGTCCTGTGGTGGATCGGAGTGTCACCGGAAGGCATGGAGCCCCTCAAGGCCACCGGCGCGGACATCGGCCAGCGGGTCGGCATGTCCACCGATGCTGTGGGGAAGATCAACCGGAAGTTGGCCAAGCACCGCATCCTGATCGTCCGCGGCCGCATCGGAAACTACAACTTCTACCGGATCAGCCCGTACATTGCTTTTCACGGGACTGGGATCGAACAGCGCGAAGCCATCAAGACCTGCAACCCGCCGGACATCCCCGGATTCGACGAGTCAACCCCTGCACGGTGGGAGGCAAAGTGAGCAACACCAAGGAAATGACCCTCCGCCTGCTGGAACACACCGCCGGCCTGCCCGCCAACCAGCGCCTGATTCTGATGCTCTACGCCGCGCACCCTGCGGACCGCGCCGGCACAGTCAGCAAGACGGCCGCCGAGCTGGCCGACGTCCTCGGCATGTCGCCCACCGTCTTCTCCCGCACCCGCCGCCAGATCGTCGAGTCCGGCTGGCTGGAGGAGTCCGAGCGCCTGGGCCACATCCGCTACTACCGCCTGAGCCCCAAGGCCACCGGCGAAGAGGTCGTCGTACCACTGCGCCGCGCAACCTGACCCGACCCCATCCTGGTGGACTTACCTGATTGACCTGAAGTTCATCAGCTAAGTCCACCAGGACGCCTCGCATGCACTGCAGTCAATGACATTGCTCGGGGGAGTAGCCGCAGAAGGAGCGTGAGCGTGTACGACCCCGCACGGGAGCACCCGTACCCCGACGCCCACCGGCCGGAGGACGCGCCCGCACCGCACGCACTGCTCACGCCTGTGCTCGGTTTTCTGGGCATGTGGCACGGTCGGGGCCAGGGGGGATACCCGACGCTTGCAGGGGACTTCACATACGCGCAGGAGGTCACCTTCAGCCACGACGGCCGCCCCTTCCTCCGCTACGAGGCCCGGGCCTGGCTGCTCGACGCCGACGGCTCGCCGTTGCGTCCGGCGGCCCGGGAGAGCGGATGGTGGCGGCTTCAGCCCGACGGGAGGGTGGAGGCACTGATCACCCAGCCCACCGGCATCGCCGAGATCGCGGTCGGCCGGGCGGCACGGGACACGGTGGATCTCTCCACCCACGAGGTGGCCCTCACTCCCACTGCCAAGGAGGTCAATGCCACCCGCCGCCGCTACACCCTGACCGACAGCGACACACTGACGTTCGTCCACGACCTCGCGGCGGTAGGCCGGCCGCTGCAGCACCATCTCTCGGCAACCCTGCGACGCGCACGGTAGGCCGTACCTTGCCGGCACCGTGACTTCACTGACGGTCCTTGCGTTCCCCGACTGGACGACACCACGAGGGCCGGAGAGCAGGGGAGGGCACCCACGATGGCCGACATCGGCAGCAGCTTCGAGGATGCCGACGCCGAGCACTTCACTCGCCCTGTTCCCAGGTCGGCGCAGGCGCAGATGCGTTTTTTGGTACGGCAGTTGAAGGGCACCAGGCCGGTGGCCGAGCTCCTGGGCGTTTCCCAGCGCACGGTGGAGCGCTACGTCAAGGGACAGCTGAAGACTCCCCGCCGCGATTTGGCGGCCCGCTTGTACCGCGAGGTACGTCGCCGCTGGCAACCGCAGGTCCGTGCGCGGGCCAGGCAGCGGGCGGCGGCCACGGACGGCATCTTCACCTCCACCCGTGCCCGCTTCGGTTTTACCGCGGCGGTCGGCACTACGGACGACCCGCGCGTACGTCACATCAACCAGGCCCTGCCCCCGGAGTACGCGGCCCGCCTCTTCGCCGCCCAGCAGGCTGGCGCAACTGAGCAGCAGCTGCGGGTCATTCTGGCGGAGGGGTTGGGCGAGATGTATTTCCGTGATGCGGGCCGTCGGGCTCAGGGTCTGTTGGTGGAGTTGACGGACATCGAGCAGTTGGAGCTGCACTACTGACCGGGACCTGCGCCGGCCAGACCAGAGAGCGGTGAGTGGCGCAAGACGATGGCCGCCCGGACCCGCGGAACGCGCTGGGCGCGCCTCTGAGGCGCTCTCAGGGCTCTGGTGTGGGTAGAGCTGGTTGAACGACGGTGAGGGGCTGCTCGGTGGGGCCTGTGGGCTCTGGAAGGACTTTGCGGGTGAGTTGGTTCCTGGTTTCCGCCGGAGGGGAGTGATGCGTCCGTGGGCCAGGGGTGTTACTGGGGTTCTTCGGCAAGTTGGTGGTGTGCGGTGGTGAGGAGTCGTGCTGTCTTGAAGGGTGTGCAGAGGGTGGCGGCTGAGGGCATGGGTACGGCCCAGTAGGAGGGGCACGAGCGCGGGTTGAAGTCCGTTTCGTCCAGGCTGGGTACGCCGAGGTAGGTGCCGTGTCCGAGAAGTTCGACGTCCAGCCTGGTCCGCCATTCGTATGCTGCTGGGTGCCAGGTGTGGGGCATGCCGGCGGGGACGAGTGCGTAGTACCGGCGGCCGTGGGGGTCGCAGATGACGGGACCTCCGTCGAGGACGTCTTCGAGGAAGTCGTCGATGTCTTCGGGCTCTTCGGTCCCGGCGACTGCGAAGACCACACGTCCGGGGATGCGTACGGCGCAGAAGAGAGTTCCGAGCGGCAGCAGGGCGGCCTTGTGTTCCTGCCACTCCTGGCGGGCCTGCTGTGGGGCGGGATGCGAGGCGAGGAGCCAGTGCTCGGTGGCCAGTCCTCGGTCCGCGCCTGTGTGTATGAGCACCCCGGGTGCGGCCTGGACCGGCTGCAGTGCTTTCAGGTCGTTCGTGCGGTCCACGGTGTCGACGCTCCTCACCACTGTTGGGCGTTCTCGGGCAGCTGCCCGCGGGCAGACGCGCAGGGGCGTCGGCACGCTCAAGAGACTGGACCGGTGGACCGGTCCAGACAAGCGGGATGGCCTCAATTCACCTACTGCATGGGGTAGTTGTCCACCTGTTCGAACACATGCGAGGCGGTGATGCCTTCCTCGCATACCAACGCCCGCCGCTCCAGGTCGTACGCGGTGTGCAGCACCACAGCCACCGCCGCTGGCCGCTGCAGGTCCAGAAGTGCGGTCTCTTCCCCTGCGGCCAGACGTACGGTCGTCACGTCCACGCCCTCCACGGGTGACCGGCCGGTCTGGCGGCGTACATAGTGCGTCGTTCCCTCGGCGATCGGCCCCTTCATGGCCAGGCGGGGAGCGGCGCCCACGACCGACAACGGGAACCACGCCGTCACCAGAGTTTGCGGCGACCCGTCTTCCAGCAGTACGAGTCGGATACGCCGCAGCGCCTTCTCACCTCCCATCAGCCCCAATGCCTCGGCGACACGCGCAGGTGGTACCACACGGTCCGGAACGCCGATGCGCCGATAGGACCCGCCGCCTGACAACCGGCTCGTCCCTGCCCGGCGCCCGCCGGCAGGCCGGGCAACCGGCGTCTCGGCCACCGTGAATCCAGCTCCCTGCCGGGCGACCACCAGGCCGTCATTGCGCAGGACGTCGTACGCCTTGACCACCGTGGCCCGCGACACGCTCCACTGCTCGGCCAGATCACGTCCGGACGGCAGCAGGTCACCGGACTCGAACTCACCGTTCGCGATCCGGGTGCGCAGATCCTCGGCGATCTGCTCGTACTTCAGCAGCGGCATGGGGCGTACTTCCGATCACTGGACTGGTCCACCGGCAAGCCACCAGAATGCCCGCATGACGAGTCACGGGGTAGCGCCGGAGATCGTGAGGTTCTACAGCGAGATGATCGACGAGGCGGACCGGTTGTCCGCAACGGCCGACGGCCGCCTGGAGTTGCTGCGCACTCAGGAGTTGCTGCGCCGCTTCCTCCCCCCGGCTCGCGCGCGCGTCCTTGACGTCGGTGGGGGACCGGGCGCGCATGCCCGATGGCTCGTGCAGGACGGATACGACGTCCACTTGATCGATCCGATTCCGCGGCACATCGAGCAGGCGAAGGCCACCGGGGCCAGCGTCGAACTGGGCGACGCCCGCCACCTGACTGCCGAGAAGAACGCCTCCTATGACGTCGTCCTGGTCCTGGGCCCGCTCTACCACCTCCTGGAACGCACCGACCGCGACCAGGCCCTGGCGGAGGCCTACCGCGTCCTGAAACCGGGCGGTCTGGTGGCAGCGGCCGGCATCAACCGGTACGCCTCGCTGTTCGAGCACACGGCCTTCGCGCACCTGCACAAGGAGCCGATACGAAAAAGCATCGGCGCGATCCTGGCCACCCAGATCCACGACGGGAAGAAGGCCTTCACGGCTGCCTACTTCCACAGTGGCGAGCAGCTGCACGACGAAGTGGCGGCAGCCGGGTTCACCGGCACGGAGGTCTTCGGCGTCGAGGGCCCGGCCTGGTCCCTGCTCGCGGCGGCCGAACGCAACACCGGCCAGTCGTTCCAGGCAACGAGCCTTTTCGAGTCGGCCCTCACTGCAGCGCGTCTGGCCGAGCCATATCCGGAACTGCTGGCAGCCAGCTCGCACTTGCTGGCGGTGGGCCGCCGCCCTGCCTGAGCGGGTAAGGTCCACTTCGCCCGCAGCGAACGACTACGCGTTTCACTGATCCCTGGCCGCGAATCGTTTGTTCAGGCAGTCGGTCGGCTTCGCAGTGGTACGACGACCTCGCGGCCGGTGGCTTTTTGGCCGAGCCGGAAGAACTTCACTTGGCCCTCGCTGTGCGTGTGCTCCAGCCAGCCGTCTTCTACCAGCTCTCTGCGGGCGCGTGAGAAGTGTGGTGCGGGAACTCCTATGCGCTCGGCCAGTTCAGCTGCCGTGCGCTCCACGGCGTTGTCCAGCCCGCCCAGGATTGCGTAGGTCATCAGTACGTTCTGCTTGAGGTGCGGCAGTCCGTTGGTCCGTTCCTGCAGGGCGGCGAGTTCGGGGTACGGGTTTTGACGTGGCATTGGTTCGGCCCTTCGGTGCTGAGCCGGAGCTTCCCGGCAGGGATGGATCTCGCCGGTTGCTGTGTTCACCAGTTCCCGGCTATGTCCGCGGCGCCCCTGCTTCGGCACGTACATCCCCCGGCCTGTGCTCGTCCTGGTCTGCTTTCTGACGACCTGTAGATTACCACCAGTGACATGTCGTCTGTGGTAATCGAGGGAATTGAGGCGTTCCTTCGGCTACCACAGACGACATGACCATGAATGACATGTATCGGCATCCCAGGATGCTCATATCGCGCAGGTTTCTGCAGGTCAGACGCCCGCGGAGGCTGCGCGCTCTATATACAACACAGGAACCCTCTCAACTGTTGCCCGCACGAGTAGCGCCGTGCTCCTCTCCTGGCGCAGGGGTATGGAGTCTTGACGGGACACCAGATTGTGCGTGTCGAAGGCTGATGGGTGACGTGTGAGTTGCGGTGGAGTGCGTCAGCTGTCTGTACCGGGAGTGTGGGGTGTTTGTGCTGGTCGGGGGAGTGGACGGGAGTGTG
>NZ_JBVHLX010000040.1:0-28381 GCF_055558775.1 Streptomyces sp. NPDC025638
CAGACACCGAGCCAAGCGTCACGACGTCGGCAAGACCGTCAAACGCGCCGACACGATCAAGGAACACGAAACCCGCCGAGGATAAACGCCAAGCTTAGAGGTCAGGTGTGTACGAAGGGAAACGGAAGGCGGCTCAGCCGACCGCGGGCACTTCTTGTCGCACCTGCGGCCGTGATGCACCAACGCAAGCAAGGTCAGCCGGGTGCGGTGGCCGGGCCAGCGCCGGGATGCCGGCCGACCGGTGGTCGGTGTGGACACCAAGAAGAAGCAGCTCTCGTCGGAGAGTTCAAAAACAGTGGCCGTCAGTGGCGGCCGACCCGTGAGCGGGGACATGGAACAGCCATCAGTCGATGACGGTACTGGACACCGTCGCGTCCGCAGGTGCCTGTACCGCGTTGAGTACGACGGCGGCCACCGACTCGGGTCGCAGGAACTGCTCGGGGCGGTACTCGCGGCCGGCCAGTTCGGCCACCCTGCGTTGCAACTCGGTGTCTGTCGGGCCCGGGTGGATCGACGTCACTCGGACTCCGTTGGGGCTCTCCTCTGCTTGAAGGGCCTCTGCGAACGCTCGCAGCGCGTACTTGCTGGCGGCGTAGGCGCCGCGCCGCGACTTGATCTGGAGGCCGGACCCCGCGTTGATCAGGACCACATGTCCTCGGCCCCGGCGTAGGGGCGGCAGGAGCAGCCGGGTGAGTTCGGCGGTGGAGAAGACGTTGACGGCGAAGACGCGCTGCCACGCGTCGAGCGAGGTGTCGGCGATGGTGCCGGGTTCCGCGATGGCCGCGTTGTGTACGAGCACGTCCAGTCGGTCGATGTCCGTCGTGGCCCGGGCGAGTCCCCCGGGATCCGCCAGGTCGACCACCCAGGGGCCGGCGTCTCCCGGCAACTTGTGGGCGAGCGCCTCGAGCAACCGGGCGTCCCGGCCGCCGAGGAGCACGTCGTGCGTGGGGGCGAGGGCACGGGCGATTGCGGCGCCGATCCCCCGGGAGGCGCCGGTCACGAGGGCGCGCGGTCGTAGGGTGGTCATGGTGTGGCACCTCGTGCGATGGGCCGGAAGGTGACCGGCAGGCTGGTCAGTCCACGCATGAACCGGCTGTACCCCCAGGTCAGTTCGCCAGGGTCGGTCGCGAGGGCCAGTTCGTCGCAGCGTTCCAGAAGGCTGCGCAGCCCGATGGTGGCTTCCGCTTTGCCGAGCGGCGCGCCCAGGCAGTGGTGGATCCCGTGTCCGAAGGCGAGGTGTCCCCGGCTGTCGCGGCGGATGTCGAACCGGTCGGGTTCGGCGAAACGAGCGGGATCGCGGTTGCCGGCGCCGTAGGACAGGAGTACGGCCTCTCCGCCACCGGGAACGGTGACGTCTCCGATCTGTACGTTGCAGGTCGTGAACCGCAGGACGGGCGCCATCTTGATGGGGCCGTTCCAGCGGAGGATCTCCTCGATCGCCTGCCCCATGAGGTGTGGCTGTGCGCGGAGCATCGCCAGTTGCTCGGGGTGCTCCAGCAGGGCCAGTACGCCGTTGCCGATGAGGTTCGCGGTCGTCTCGAAACCGGCCACCAGCAGGAGGAAGGACATGGCGATCAGCTCCTCCTCCTGGTGATCGCCCGCGAGAAGGCGCCCCAGCAGGCCGTCGGCGCCGGTGGTGGCCTCCCTCTTCTCCTTCAGCAGTCCGATGAGGTAGTCCCGCATCTCGCAGGCGGCGCGGGGCATGCGGCCGTGGTCGCCCGCGCTCATCTCGACGTAGACGCCGGCCAGACGCGCGAAGGTGTCCCGCCCTTCGGCCGGCACGCCGAGCACTTCGGAGATGACGGTGAGCGGCAGGCGCTTGGCGAAGTCGGTGATGACGTCCAGGCGCCCCAGCGGAAGGATCGGGGCGAGGAGGTCGTCGGTGATCTCCTGGATGCGGGGACGCAGGGCCTCGATGCGGCCCGGGGCGAACTCACTTGCCACCAGGGCCCGCAGTCTGGTGTGGTCCGGGGGGTCGGAGCGGAGCATGTTGCGTGTGACGGTGTAGGTCTCGTTGGCGAAGGCCCACGGGGCGGACTGGACGGTCTTGTTGCCATGTGCCGGATCGTTGCTCAGCCGTGGATCCTTGCTCGCCATCCGGATGTCCTCGTGGCGCGTGACGAGCCACACAGGAGCGCCGGCGAACATCACGCGCTGTACGGGGCGTTCGGCGCGCCAGCCGGCGAGCAACTCATAGGGGGCATCGACATAGCCCTGCTGATCCATGAGATCGGTGGCATGGTGGGCATCCCCAGGTCCCGGAGGCGGCGTGGGGCGGGTGACAACGCTGTTGACCTGCTCCGAGTTCACGGGACCTGCATCCCGCGCGGTCGCTGGTTGTCCGTTGCCCCGGGCATGGGCGGGCAGGGCCAGGCGCACCGGCAGCGCGTCGCAACGGGGGTTCGAGGGGTTGGCGGCGTTCGGGGTCCAAGCACCCCACGCGTGGTACATGCTGCAGTTGAGTCGCTCCAGGTAGCAGATGAGGTTGACCGGCCACCCGGTATTGGTGAACACGTACGTGTCCATACGCGTTGGGTGCTCGCTCAGTGGCGGCCCTCCGCCCGTTGAGTCGATGTTGTGCCAGTCGGGGTGGAGGTGGATCGACCCGAGGATGTCCAGGCCGTCCGCCTCGGCGCCCCGCAGGATGCGCAGCAAGTCGGTTGAATCGCACCAGTACCCGCGATGTGGGTTCTCGTAAGCCCTCCCGAAGCAGGGCACGATGCATTCCGCGAACTCTCCCAGGGCCGCGCTGTCGGTGGCCCGCACGTTGCGGCCGAACTCGACGCGCTCGACGCGGGCTGTGCCACTGTGCAGACTGCCGACCAGCACGCCGAAGCACGGGTAGGGGCAGCCCGGTCTGATCCCTTCGTAGACACCGAGTGCGGCGTCGAGGAACGTGGCGCAGGCGGTGCGCTCCAGCAAGACCTGCATGCTCTCCGGGCATGTGCCGGGACTTCTGCGGTTCGTCACGATCAGCGCTCCGTTCGTATGACGGGGAGGGACGTGAACCCGCGCAGCCGCCCGTACCTCGGGGCAGGAGGCTGTGCCTGGGCGAGATCGGGGAGTCGCTGCCGAAGCCACTGCAACAGCATCCCGATCTCGAGGTGCACAAGTTCGGCGCCGAGGCAGTAGTGGGCGCCTCCACCGAAGCTCAGATGACGTGGCTCGCCGCGTCCCGGCAGGAACTCGTCCGGCCGGGAGTACACAGCGGGATCCCGGTTGGCGGCGCCCAGCACCGGCCAGACCCGCGCGCCCGCCGGTATCGTCACGCCGCCGATGACCACCTTCCTGGCGGGAATGCGCGGGGCGGGGGTGAACTGCACCGGTGCGTCGTAGCGGAGCAGCTCGTCGACGAACATCCGGGCACGGACGGGGTCGTCCAAGAAGACCGCACGCTCGGGGTGCCGGATCATCAGGACGATTCCTGCCTCGATTCCCGCAGCGATCTGCGGGAATCCGGCGACCGTGAGGCCCGTGAGAATGCTGACCAGTTCGTCGTGCGGCAGGGCCTCGGGACGGGCGGTGTGCACATGGACGAGTTCGGACGTCAGATCGTCGCCGGGCGTACGGCGCCTGCGGGCCACTTCCCCTTGGAGGTAGTCGGTGAGCCGTCGCATCGCCGCCGCGCCGTCGCCTTCCTCTCCGGGCAGTGGCCCCGAGGTCGGAAAGATGTCGGCGACGAGCGTCGAGACCAGCTCTCGGTCCGTCCGGGGCAGTCCCAGGAGGTGCATGATCGTGTCGCGTGGGAAGGCCTCGGCGGCAGGGGTCATGTCGGCGACGCCGCCGTGGCGCAGCGTTTCGGCCACGGGTTCGAGCAGGTGGTCGCAGAGTGCGCTGAGCCACGGCTGCCGACGACGTACGTGCTCGGCGAACCGCCGGGCCACTGCCGCACGCATTCTCGTGTGCCGGGGAGGATTCTGCGAGCTCATGACACGGGACAGCACCGGCGCGGCATGTCCGGCCGTTCCCCTGGACGGCCGGTGAGCACCTGGCGCGAGGAAGAGCTTGCGTTCGGTCAGTACGCTCCAGCAGTCTGAGTAACGCGTCAGGAGATAGGTGCCGCTCCGGCACTGGTACACCGGTTCGGTCTCACGCAGTCGTTCGTAGACGGGGTACGGGTCGCCGGCATGCACATCCGCAAGAACATCGACGGAGTCTCTGATTCCCATGGCATCAACCCCTCGGGGCGATGAACGAGGCCTCGTGTCAGCCCATCCCCATTGACAACTCCGAACGGGTGACGTGCGACTCGGCGCACGACCGGAGTACTCCAAATGGGTGATGCGCCGCCGTCCGTCACCGCGCTGAGCAGGGATGCCACGATTTCGGCAGCAAACTCTCACCCTGACGGAAACGTAGTAGGCCGACGAGTGCACTGTGGCGCCGAGGCGGGCTGGTTTCGGCAGCCGGCGTATGAGCCCTTCACGCGGCGACGTGGCCCGGACAACGGCCCAGAGGGCGGCTGTGGCACATCGGTGACGGGCCAGGCGCGGACTTCACATACTGGAGGACAACCCGACCGAGGCGCACTTACGACCGCGGCGGCAGTTCACCCTTGCCAACTGGGACCATCCGAACCACACGGTCCAGACCCGCGCGCTGCATGCCTACCTGTCCTATCGGTGGTTTGTTAGACCGGGCAGTAGAGGTCAAGAGGTCTGCCGCTGCCGACGGAGTTGATCAGTTCCTGGAGTGCTGCGGGCGGGGGCCTCGTCGACCATGCCCGCCAGTAGCGTTGCAGCGTGGCCCAGGGCGTCAGCCAGCCACGGACGGCCCGGAGTGCTCGGGGCCAGCAGGCCGGTTGGGGCTGCTGGGATATCGGTTCTCCCCCTCTCTAACGGGTCTGGCAGCGCGTCAGGACCCGGCGGCGGAGGCGGCTTGAAGGGGTGGGGGTGTGGCGAACCAGGTGTTCCAGCAGAAGCTGAAGCGCAGTTCACGAGGGTCTGGTGGCGTCGGATGGCGGTATCGGAGCGGACTTGGAAGTCGGCCCAGCCGAGTTCGTCCTTGACTTGTTTGTAGCTCTGCTCGACCCAGTGCCGCAGCCCGTAGATCCGCACGACTTCGGTCAGGTCGGCGGCCGGGTGCCGGCTGCGCTGTTCGCGGGGTGAGCCGGGGCGGGGCAGGTTGGTGGCCAGGTACCAGGTGGCATTCTCGGGCAGGGTGGCCCGGTCGGTGGTGGCCACGACCAGCCGGATCGCGCCGTTGGGTCCCCACCAGCCCAGCTGGGGCGTCGGCGGCCCACCAGGTGGTGGTGCGTCCGTCGCGGAAAGTGCGGGTGACCGGTTGCCAGTCACCGGGTTTTCGGGGCCGTACCAGGCCAGTTCGCGGGCGGCGTCCACGGGCCGAAAGGCGTCTTTGTACTGCCATGTGCCGTGGCCGCGTTTGAGGGCCATCACGAACGGCAGGTGGGCGGCGGACAGTTCGCTGCGGAAGCTGTCGTGGTCGCCGTAAGCGCAGTCGGCTGCCACTGCCCGGAAGGACACCCCCGCGTCTGTGGCCTGACGTGCCAGACAGGCTCCGATCTGCAGCTTCGTACGGAACTCGGGATCATTCTTCCCGCGCGGGAAGTGGTGGGCGGGGGTGTAGGGGCGGGCGTGCAGCGGGTAGTAGGCCCGCTCATCCGCCCAGCAGGTGGTGACCGTGACCACACCGCGGTCGATCTTCCCGACCGAACCGAGGTACTGCGTGCCCACGTGCGCTGTCGCGCTACCGTCCTTGCGGTCACCGGAGTCGTCAACCACCAGTACCCCGCCCGGGTGCGGGGTGGTGGCCGGGTCGGCAAGCAGCAGCTCCAGCCGGCGGGCGTTGACCGCGTCCTGGTCCCAGGTGGACTCTGTAAGAAAGAACTGCAGCCGCTGCACCGCCGCGTGCTGGGCACCGACGACGGGTTCCGTACCGGCCAGGCAGGTCAGCGTCTTGTTCCGGTCCCTGGGCAGCAGCAGCCCGGCCAGGTACGCGCGAAACCCACGCCGCTGTGCCAGCGTGGAGAACAGATCATCGAAACGCGCGGCATAGCCCTCCAGCGGCCCCGGAGCGGGTGGGCACGGCACGCGCTTGGTCATCACGGCCCCCTGGACAGCGAGCAAAACCCTCACCGTCCGGCGTACTCCCACCCCAACCCGCCGTCAACAAACCACCGCTATGAGGGCTGGGGCTTCCCCTTGTGGTGCGTTCGGAGCACTTTTGGGTGGGGGCCGAGCCGGTTCAGGAGGCCCGCGATGCAGGCTCACGTCGATATCGACGTGCATCGTCGCCGGTCGCAGATCGCCGTGATGAACGAGAGCGGCCGGACGGTGGTGAACCGGAACGTGCCCAACGGGCGCGAGACGGTGCTGGGAGTGATCGGTGGCCTGCCCGTGGGCACACCGGTGGCGTTCGAGGCCGCGTTCGGCTGGGGCTGGCTCATCGAGCTGCTCCAGGACTACGGCTTCGAGCCGCACCTGGCGCACCCGTTGCAGTGCAAGGTGATCGCGTCGCCCGGTTGAAGAACGACAAGGTGCACCCGGCCATCCTGGCCCCCTGCTGCGCACAGATCTGCTGCCTGAGGCGTGGATCGCCCCCGCACTCATACGCGAACAGCGGGCAGTTCTGCGGCATTAACCAACAGCATCCGGCTCCCGGTCGGGGCCGCACCCGTGTGGGCGAGTGTGACCGCAAGGCAGCCTGGGACGTTGCCACGGTCATGAACGACTGCGAGCACATAGACCTGGATAACGTCGACTTCGCCCCGTCGAAGAGGCGGGGGAGCGGCTGGCCTCCACTGGAAGACGGTCTACGAACGCTTCCAGCACGGGTCCGCCGACGGCACTGGGGACCGATTGCTGCCCCATGTCCAGCACTACTCCGGCGCTGTCGGTGTGGCCGACTGGTCGTCTGCAGGGGCGGCCCTTCCTTCACGATCAGGCAATGGGGACTGGACTGCTTGTGGGAGCCGTTCAGGTCTGTCCGTCGTCCGCTCCGAGCCGCATCCCAACCAGCTGGCACCCACGAGCAGCCAGCATCGCTTATCGGTGCCGGGCACGTGTGATAGCCGACAGTTACATTGTGCACAATCAAATTGTGCACTAGTGTCTGTGGATAGTACCCCCACGAGAGGGAGGCGGCGCAATGAATCCCGTCCGCTACGAGGACTACCGACCCACCGAACACCCGTCCTACCAGGAGGAGATGGAAGCAGTCGTTGCCCAGGTGGCGCGTCGTACTCGCGCCTCGGTCGAGCGCGAGACCGTCGGCCGCGCCGTCCGCGCTGCCCATGGAAAGACCTATGGCCTCCTCAAGGCCACGGTCGCGGTTGGTGATAACCCTGGCTTCTACGGGCAGGGCATCTTCGCCCAGCCGACTGCGTACGACGCTGTCGTCCGCTACTCGAACGGCTTGGGTCACGACCGCCCCGACCACCAGTTGGGCGCGGCGTGCGGAATGGGCATCAAGCTGTTCGGAGTTGCCGGCCCCTCGCTGCTGGCCGACGAACGAGACAGCGGCACCTTCGACCTCAACCTGATCAACAACGATGTCTTCTTCGCGAACACGGCCTACGACTACATGGTGATCGAGGATTTGTTCGCCGAATTGCCCGAGGCCCTCGTGGACCCAGGCCGCCGCAAGACGTGGATGGCGGAGTTCCTGACCCGCCGGCAGACGCTCACCGATCCCGACAGCTGGCTGTGGGACGAACTGCTCGCCATGCTGTCGTTCACCAGTGTCCCGCGCAGGAACCTGCTGTCGTACAACTACAACAGCATGGGCGCTTTCCGTTACGGCGACCACATTGCGAAGATCCGTACCGTGCCGACCGCCGCGTCCCTGGCCGCCCTCGCGCACCAGATCGTGGACGTGCGAGCGGACAATGAGGCATTCCGCCGCACCCTGGTGGCCGAGGCCGCGGAGCGAGACCACTCCTTTGAGCTCCAAGTCCAGCTCAACACCGATCTGGCCCGTATGCCGGTGGACAACACGTCCGTGAAGTGGCCCGAGGACCTGTCCCCCTGGGTGACGGTCGCCCGGGTGGATCTCCCGCGCCAGGATGTCGGCGGGCATGACAACCTGGTGGCCGCCGATGCCACGTCGATCACGCCGTGGCGATCACGCGAGGAACACCGGCCCATCGGCGAGATTCAGCGGGTGCGGCAGGAGGTGTACCGGCGCTCGTCCATCGAACGGCACCGCATGAACGGACAAGAGCGGCGCGAACCGGCCGGCAGCGCTGAGCTGCTGGGCTGAGCTGCGGCGGTCGCGCCCCGCCGCCGCACGGATCCAGCGGGCCCGCACCGCCGTCCACCGGCCCGCTGGGCAGCCAGGGGCGCGCGACAGCCAGGTGCGGGAGCGGGGGACGGCCGGCGGGAGTGTGGTCCCGCACGTCCGTTCTGAGGGAGCCGGGTCACGGCAACGTGATCCGGCTACCCGACCACACCCCCCGACGTCACACCGCTGGCGAGGCTGGAGTTGCCGGGCTCCGGCTTCAAAAGTCAGCCGGGCTGGATGGGCCGGGGGCGGGATGGACTTGTACAACCGGCCTTCGACGCCACACTGCTGACCGGTATTCGTCCGTACCGTCAGGAGTCCCGGCTTGTCCTCCCACACCCCCGCTCCCGCGCCCGCCCACGTCGTCGACCGCCGGCGGCTGCCCGCACTCCCTGAACGCCGACCTGCGGGCCCGGGGCCCGTTGCGGACATCGCCCCGGTACCACCTCATGCTGCCGACCGCGGGCCGGACGGTCATGCAGGGGTGGTGGGATGCCCGGTCGACGGCGGAGCGGATGTTCGCGTCGTGGATCGTCCCGTGCGGCAGCCTGCTGGGCGCGGCCGTCGTGCTCCAGGAGCATGCTGCCGAGGGCGAGCGGGTGGTGGGTGCCTGGCAAGCCGATACGGCTGCTTGATCGGGACCGTGACCTCCGCTGTCAGGGGTGCGTTTATCCCGTGACGCGTGTGCGAGTCCCTGTTCCCTCGTGCGGACTCGTGCCGGTCGCGGCCCCGGTACCACCCGGCACCGGGGCCGCTTGCTGCCTGCAGCTAGGGCTTGCAGATCAATGACACCTCGTCTTGATCTTGTTGTTGGGGTCATTGCTCTGGGTACGAACCCGAGCTTGGAGGACGGCGAGGGCGGCGGGCGGGGTGGCCGCTGACGGGATGACGACGTCGTGTGCCCTGAGCAATCTTCTGATCTTCAGCAGTGTGCGGTGCATGGCGGTCCGGCTGCTGTCGAACAGCACGGCGAGGGGTTCTGCGGCCAGGGCGACCCGCAGGTGGAGCACGGCCGCCAGGACCTGTTTTTGACGTTGCCGTCCGACAAAGAGGCCGGTATGGCGCCACAGTCCCACAAACCCTCGAGGGGCCGCGGCTACCGCCCAGGCGGACGACGAGACGACCTCTCGCGGTCAGCCGTTCTCGTTCAACACGAGGTAAAAGCCCTCTTGGCCCTCCGGCACCAGCTCCACGTGGTCGACAGGCCGCAGATGAGACTCGTCGCTGCCTACCCGGACTGGAGTGCTGGGGCGGGGTCGTACTCTTCTTGATCTTGTATGAGATTCCCAAGGCGGAGGGGGTAGTCCCCCTCCTCACCCGGGCTCGCGACAGCGGGGCTTGGCTGGTACTACGACCTGGGTATCCAGTACCTGCGGATGATCTTCGCCCGGGTTTTCGACCGGCACCCCGCGTTGCAGGTGATCGCCGGACACTGGGGCGAGGTCGTCCTGTTCTATCTCGACCACACCGGGATCCTGGCGCACAACGCCAAGCTCGAGCGCCCGCTCGCCGACTACTTCACGCAGAACTTCTGGGTGTGCGGCAGCGGCACGGTCAGCGAGCGCTACATGAGGTGGACGTCCGAGGTCGTCGGCCCCGAGCGCATGATGTACTCGACCGACTACCCCTACACCTTCGGCACCCGCCCCGGTGGATTCCCCTTCCTGGACACCGCCAACGACGTCGCCCGCTCGTTCCTTGAACAGGCGCCCTTCACCCACGAGGAAAAGGCCGCGATCGGATCCGGCAACTGGGAAAAGCTGACCGGGCACGTTGCCGCCAGCAGGCAACAGCGCGACTGGGCTTGACACTTCGCCTCAGCCGACCGCTGCCCACAACGGTCTGCTGAGGCTCAGAGAAACGCGGAAATCGCTCGCTCCGCGCGTGCTTGGCGTCCTACAGTGAAGGTCGCCGGGTGGAGCAGGTAGGCAGCTCGCTGGGCTCATAACCCAGAGGTCGCGGGTTCAAATCCCGCCTCGGCCACGAAGACCGGGCCCGTCGCGTGATGCGGCGGGCCCGCGTCATACGCCATGCAGGCCAGGCAAGCTGATCGCGCCAGACGGCCGACGGTGTCGGTGCCGCTGTCGAGGGCCGGGCTTGCCGAATCGGCAAACGCACTCGTCTTCTGGGCAGGGTCTTCCGCACGATCGGGGTCGAGCCAACGGAACGGCGGGAGGGAGCCGTCCTGGCGCACAGTAGACCGACGGTCCTGGAGGAGACGCATGTCGCAGCACGTTGCGGAGATCACACACCGGTTGGTCTCCTCGCCGGGAGGCTGGATTCACGTCGCGGAGCAGGGAAGCGGGCCGCTGGTGCTGCTCGTCCACGGCTTCCCGGAATCCTGGTACTCCTGGCGCCATCAGCTGCCGCTACTCGCGGCGGTGGGATACCGCGCGGTCGCCCTCGATGTGCGCGGCTACGGCCGCTCCTCCAAGCCGGCCGCGACGGATGCGTACCGGATGCTCGACCTGGTGGAGGACAACGTCGCGGTGGTGCGCGCCCTGGGCGAGGAGTCGGCGGTGGTCATCGGTCACGACTGGGGCGCGACCATCGCGGCGAACTCGGCCCTGCTCAGGCCGGATGTCTTCCACGCGGTGGGACTGCTGAGCGTGCCCTACACTCCGCGCGGAGGGCCCCGCCCCAGCGACGTCTTCGCTCGGATGGGCGGGGACGATGAGTTCTACGTCTCGTACTTCCAGGAGCCGGGCCGCGCCGAGGCCGAGATCGAACCCGATGTGCGCGGCTGGCTCGCGGGCTTCTACGCGGCTCTGTCCGCCGACACCATGCCCGCACCCGGCGCTCCCGATCCGCACTTCGTCAGCAGGATCGGAACGCTGCGCGACCGCTTCCTCATCGGCCGGCTGCCCGCCTGGCTCAGCGAGAGCGACCTCGACGTCTACGCCGGGGAGTTCGAACGCACCGGCATGACCGGAGCACTCAACCGCTACCGGAACATGGACCGCGACTGGGAAGACCTCGCTGCCTTCGACGGCGCCCCCATCACCCAGCCGTCCCTGTTCATCGGCGGCACCCTGGACGCTTCCACGACCTGGCTGGCCGACGCGATCGAGGCCTTCCCGGTCACGCTACCGGGCCTGGTCTCCTCCCACCTCCTCAACGGCTGCGGCCACTGGATCCAGCAAGAACGCCCCGCCGAGGTCAACCGACTCCTGACCGACTGGCTCGCTGCCCTGCCTGCTTGACGCACTCGCCGCCCAGCGCGGGACGGATGTGGGCGGTGCACCAGGTGAGGGCCGGGCCCCCGGCTGCGGGTGGACAGTGACCGGGTCCGCGGCCTCCTGTACCAGGGGGTGCGCAAGGCCCTCACCATGGTGGGCGACCGCGTCTACGCCGAACTTTCCAACCGGCAGCACGGGGTCGGCGTAGTCGCGCTGCGGCGTGGCCGAGTCCTGTTGCAGCGGGCGGCGAGAGACGTGGTGCCGTGCGGCGAGGACGTGCTGCTGCACCGAGGTACCGGCGACACCCCGACCGACTCCTGTGCTTGGACGGGGAGCTTGATATCCGGCACGCCGCCGAACACATCGGCGGCAGTCCCTCTGGACCGCCGGGCTGCACTGTCACTGTGGTCCCCGCTCGGGGACGGCTCCTGGCGTCTGCTCCTCGACGATGGCACCACCGAAGACGCCGACCTGGTGGTCGGCGCCGACGGCACCTGGTCGCGCATCCGCCCAGCCGCCCTGTTCGCGCTGGTGCCGTGCATGGCGATCACGGGCGGCACCGGGCGTTCCCTAGGCGCGATCCGGCGGCGTGCCCCGCTGATCCGGCGCAAGCAGCGCCGGATCTCGGCGGCCGCGGCGATCGGGCTCCTGGTCCTCGTTCCGTGCGCCGTCACACTCCATGTGCTGGCCTCCGACCGCCACTTCGGTACGGAGTTCTCGGTGATCCAGGCCGTCGAGTTCCTCGGCGGCGCGGTGAACATCACCCTGCTCAGCCTCAACGTACGCGACGGAAGGCTGCCCACCGCGGTCGCCCGGCGTCGCCGGAACAACCCCGCATCCGTCGCAGCGCAGCTGTAGCAACACAAACCGCAGCCGTAGCAGCAAGCCGCAATCGAAACGGAAGGGCAGGCTCATGGCAATCGCGGGAAAGGTCGCACTCATCACCGGTGCGAGCGAAGGCATCGGGTTGTCCATCGCCAAGGCGCGCGTGGCGGCGGGTGCGACCTGGCGGACGCGGCGACGGCGGAACACGGCGTCGCGCACACCCTCACCCTCCACGAGGGCCTGGACCTGGTCGTGTGCAACGCAGGCATCCCCATACCCGGGCCCCTAACCGAGCAGAACATGGCCGAGGTCGACCGGGTGATCAGCGTCAACCTCCGTGGCGCGATCGCGCTGATGAAGGCCGCAGCGCCCGCGCACGCCGCTACGAAACGATGTGCACGTTGATGCGGTAGCAGTGTCGGGGGTCAGGTGTGCGGCACGCTGACCGCTGTCGCCACCAACCCCTGCTGGACGGCCCACCGGCCCTCGAAGAGGTCCAGCCGCCGGTCACCCACCGACGGGCCGGGGACGAGGAACCGGGCGCGGAAGCCGCCGCTGTGCTGCTCGGCGGGGTCGGCGACGACGTAGATGTCGGTCTCGGTCTCGGTGAAGTCCAGCAACTTGCCGGTGAGGGGGTACCAAGCCTTGTAGACGGACTCCTTGGCGCTGAACAGGAGCCGATCCCAGTGGACGTCCGGATGGTCGAGGGCCAGGCGGCGCAGCCGCTCCGCCTCCGTGGGCAGGGAGACGGCGTCCAGGACGCCGTCCGGGAGCGGCTGGTGGGGTTCGGCGTCGATGCCGAGTGAGGCCAGGTCGGCGGCACGGACCAGGGTGGCGGCGCAGTAGCCGTCGCAGTGGGTCATGCTGCCCGCCAGCCCGTCCGGCCAGGTGGGTGCGCCGCGCTCGCCGGGCAGGATCGGCTGCGGCGGCACGCCGAGCTCCTCCATGGCGCGGCGGGCGCAGGAGCGTACGACGGCGAACTCGCGGCGACGCTTGGCGCCCGCCTGGGCGAGGAGTGCCTCCTCCTCGGGGTACAGAGCCGTGTTCCTGGCCTCGTCCTCGCCGTACGCTTCGACGGTGACCACGGACTCCGGCAGCAGTTCCTCGATCAACGGGCCCGTCCTCCCTGGGCAGATTGCGGCGCAGCTGTCCCGGCGGTTGCGGATACCTGCGCCACTCGCGCGGGTATTCGACCGACACCTCCTCGAAGTGGACGCCTTTGTGCCAGGGGCGACCACAACCAGTCACGAGCCAGGCGTTGACGACTGCATTGGGATCAGTAGTGGAGCGAGCATCTAGATGTGTGGGGCCGTGAACCCGGTCGGCCACGCCGAGGCGATCGGCGTGGCGCTCGACCGCGGCGGCGATGTCCCGGGGATCCTTCAAGGGCACTGCGGTCACACGATTCTGATGGCCGCTGTAGGGCACCGCTCGGCGGCCTCCTGTACCGCCACCCGCTGCTCGGCGCCGGGGGCGGCGTCGAGCAGGATCACCGTGCCGTCCTCGTCGCTCTGGTCGAAGACAGCAGGGGCGGCGAGCACACAGGTGCCTGCGCCGCAGCAGAGGTCCTTGTCGATCTCGATTCTCATCACTGGTGCCCCCACCAGTGCACGCGCAGCTCTTGAACGCCATACGTCACCATCATCTCCCGGGTGCCGATCTCCTTGGCCGGAACGGCTAGTTCAAGCCGGGGAAAGTGTCGCGGCAACGACTCGTAGCCGATGGCGAGTACCGGGCGGGCCAAGTGGTGGCCCATGCACTGGTGAGGATCACCGCCGAAGCCGACGTTCCGGGTCGTGCCGCGACGGATGTTGAAGGTGTCGGGGTCTTCGAAGCCCAGCGGGTCACGGTTGGCCGCGGGCAGCGACATCGTGACGACCTCGTCGACGGGGCCGCCCCTGTTCGCCATCTCGTCCAGCAGGCGATCCGTCATCTCCTGGATGCGCGAGCGGAGTTTCCGTACGCGACGGATGGTGAAGTGCCGGCTCGGCAGACGGCGGTAGTGGGTGTGCTCGGGCGGGTCCGTATTGACGAACATGCCCGCAGGCAGTGCGTCAGTGCTCAGCTCGCAGCGGGGCACCTTCACCGGAGAACGCTTCCCGGCAGGCAAGGAGCTGAACCGGGCGTCGGTCAGCATGGAGCGCGCGGTCTGCCGGCCGGTGACCAGGTGGCCGACGTGCCCATCTGGGTACCGCAATCGGGTCATTGGGCCTTCCTCGCGCGTTTGCGTGAAGGGAGCGGGCGGGTCGAAAGGGCAATCGGTGGGGCGCGTTGTAGGAATGGGCTGCGCTGAGTGATTCCCGGCTGTCTGCAAATGCTCCATGGAAGACCTGGGACCTCATCATCGGAGGAGAATTGGGGGAGGCTGTATGAGCTGTAGTTCTCCCATGACTGTCCCTAGGGTTCTCCTTAGAGATGTCCCCGGCTGTCAATGCTCGTGCACGTCGACCATTTGGGGATTCCCCTAAATCTGATCCGCTGCAGCGGTGGAGCGCGGCTGCGGGACCGAAACTGGGGTCACACCGCAACTTGTTGCCGCCGGGTCGTGCCGATCGCCTGTGCCGTGGCCGCCATCGTGCGGTGCCTTTTCATTCTCAGTGTGGGTGGGTGGAGTGCACTATGGTCGAGTCCGAGCTCAACGGATCAGGGAATCGGGCCGGTTCGGCTTCGGCGGATTCGGCCGATGGCATAGCTGTCATCGGCCTGGCGTGCCGACTGCCGGGGGCCGCCGACCCGGCCGCCTTCTGGCGGCTGCTCAGCGAGGCCGCAAACGCGATCACCGACATCCCCCCGGACCGGTGGGACGGGGCCGCGGGGGGTGACGCCGACCCGTCCGCACCCGGCAGGACCGACATTCGCCGGGGCGGATTCCTCGACCGCATCGGCGACTTCGACGCCGGGTTCTTCGGGCTCTCCCCCAAGGAGGCCGCCGCCATGGACCCGCAGCAGCGCCTCGTGCTGGAGTTGGCCTGGGAAGCGCTGGAGGACGCGCACGTGCGCGCCGCGACGCTGCGCTCCACCCGCACCGGAGTGTTCGTCGGCGCTATCTGGGACGACTACGCGACCCTGCACCACCGCTCCGGACTCACGGCCATCTCCCCGCATACCGTCACCGGCTTGCACCGCAGCATCATCGCCAATCGGGTCTCGTACTTCCTCGGTCTGAACGGCCCGAGCCTGACCGTGGACTCCGGCCAGTCCTCTTCCCTGGTCTCGGTCCACCTGGCCTGCGAGAGCCTCCGCAAGGGCGAATCGACGATCGCCATCGCGGGCGGCGTGAACCTCAACATCGTCCCCGAGAGCACCCTGGGCGCCGCCAAGTTCGGCGGCCTGTCTCCCGACGGCCGCTGCTATACCTTCGACGCCCGCGCGAACGGCTACGTCCGCGGCGAGGGCGGAGGCCTCGTCGTCCTCAAACCTCTCGCCCGGGCCGTCGCGGACGGCGACCCTGTCTATTGCGTGATCCGCGGCAGTGCGGTCAACAACGACGGTGGCGGCGACGGGCTGACCGTACCCCTGCAGTCCGGGCAGGAACAGGTGCTCCGACTCGCCTACGAACGGGCCGGCATCGACCCCGCCCACGTCGGCTACGTGGAGTTGCACGGCACCGGTACCAAGGTCGGCGACCCGATCGAGGCAGCCGCGCTCGGCGCAGTGCTCGGCACGGCACGCGAGCCCGGCCGCCCTCTGCAGGTCGGCTCGGCCAAGACCAACGTCGGCCACCTGGAGGGCGCCGCCGGCATCACCGGCCTGCTGAAGGCGGTCCTGTCGCTCAACCACCGTGAACTGCCCGCCAGCCTCAACTTCGAGACGCCGAACCCGGCGATCCCGCTGGACCGGCTGAACCTGCGGGTGCAGACCGAGCACAGCGAATGGGCCGCCGAGGACGGCCGCCCGCTGCTCGCCGGCGTCAGCTCGTTCGGCATGGGCGGCACCAACTGCCACATCGTGCTGGCGGAACACCAGGCGACGGTGGCGGCGGGCGCGGCTGCGAAGGCGGGTACGGGCGCGGCTCCGACCTTTTGGCCGCTGTCCGCCAAGACCGCATCCGGGCTGCGCGCCCAGGCCGCCGCCCTGCTCGCACACGCCGAAGCGCACCCCGGTCTCGCCCTGCCCGACGTCGGTTGGTCGCTGGCCACCGGCCGCACCGTCTTCGAACATCGGGCCGTCGTCGTGGGCGAGGACCGCGACGACTTGCTGCGCGCCCTGCGCGAGCTGTCCACCGGCGGCATCGACGCCGCGCTGACCACGGGCCGCACGGGCCCGCGCGGCGAGCTCGCCTTCCTCTTCTCGGGCCAGGGCAGCCAGCGAGTCGGCATGGGCCGCGAACTGGCCGAGGCCTTCCCGGCGTTCGCCACCGCGCTGGACGAGGTGTGCGCACACCTCGACTCCTTGCTGCCGCGGCCGCTGCGCGCAGTCATGTTCGCGCCTGAAGGCACCGAAGAAGCGGCCGAACTCGACCGGACCCTCTACACGCAGACCTCGCTGTTCGCCATCGAGGTCGCCCTGTTCCGGCTCATGGAGAGCTGGGGCATCACCCCCGGCGTGCTGATGGGCCACTCCATCGGCGAACTCGCCGCCGCGCACGTGGCCGGCGTCCTCTCGCTCGCCGACGCCTGCGCCCTCGTGGCCGCGCGCGGCCGCCTGATGCAGGCGCTGCCCGCCGGGGGCGCCATGATCGCCGTCCAGGCAGCAGAGGACGAGGTCTGCGCCCGCATCGGCGACCGCACGGACCGCGTGAGCATCGCCGCGCTGAACGCCGCGGACTCCGTCGTCGTTTCCGGCGACGAGGACCTCGCCACCGAGATCGCCGACGCCTTCGCCGCCCTGGGCCGCAAGATCAGCCGGCTGCGGGTCAGCCACGCCTTCCACTCCCCGCACATGGAGCCCATGCTGGCAGAGTTCCGCGACGTGGCCGAGGGCCTGACCTTCCACGCCCCGCGCATCCCGATCGTGTCCAACGTGACGGGCCGACTGTCCGAGGAGCCCTCGGGGTACGAAGGGTGCACGGCCGCGTACTGGGTCCGCCACGTGCGCGACGCGGTCCGCTTCGCCGACGGCGTCGCCCGCCTCGACGAGCGGGGCGTGCGCACGTACCTGGAGCTCGGCCCCGGCGGCGTGCTCACCTCCATGGTCAGCGCCGACGCTGACAGCGGGTCCCTGCTCGTCCCCGTCCTGCGCGCCCGTCGCCCCGAGGCGCAGGCCCTGCTGGCGGCGGTCGCCTCGCTGCACGTCCACGGCGTGGAGCCGGACTGGGACGCTCTGTTCGGCGGCGGGCGAGGCGCTCGCCGCAAGGTCGCGCTCCCCACCTACGCGTTCGAACGGCAGCGGTACTGGCTGGACGGCGACACCACGTCGTCCGTCGCCACCACCGGCTGGGCTCCTGCGGTTCCCCAGCCGGACGCCATCGCCGAGACTGACAGCGCGCCTGTCGGAGTCCTGGGCCGGCGGCTGGCCGGGCTGCCCCAGTCCGAACGCGACGAGGCCGTGCTCGACCTGGTCTGCGCACACATCGCCGCAGTCCTGGGCCACGCCGAAGCCCGCCAGGTCGAGACCGAGTGGACGTTCAAGGACCTCGGCTTCGACTCGCTCAGCTCGGTGGAACTGCGCAACCAGCTCGGCGAGGCCACCGGCCTGCGCCTGCCCAGCGGGCTGCTGTTCGACCACCCGACCCCTGCCGCGCTCGCCCGCCATCTCGCCGCCCAGTCCCTGGGCGGCGAGGACGCGACGGCCGCCGCGCCCGCGACACTGACCGACCCCGACGAGCCCATCGCCATCGTCAGCATGAGCTGCCGCTTCCCCGGCGGCGTCCAATCGCCGGAGGACCTGTGGCGGCTGCTCGCCTCAGGTGGCGACGCCATCTCCGGATTCCCGACGGACCGCGGCTGGCACGTCGAAGCGCTCTACGACCCGGAGCCCGGCACGCCCGGCAAGTCCTCGACGCGGCACGGCGGCTTCCTGCACGAGGCGGCCGAGTTCGACGCCGGCTTCTTCGGCATCAGCCCCCGCGAGGCCGCCGCGATCGACCCGCAGCAGCGGCTGGTCCTGGAGACCGCGTGGGAGGCCTTCGAGCGGGCCGGCATCGACCCGGCCACGCTGCGCGGGAGCCGGGCGGGCGTGTTCATCGGCGCGACGGCACAGGACTACGGCCCCCGGCTGCACGAGCCGGTCGACGGCATCGAGGGCTACCTGCTGACCGGCACGACGACCAGTGTCGCCTCGGGCCGCGTGGCCTACTCGTTCGGCCTCGAAGGCCCCGCGGTCACGGTGGACACGGCCTGCTCGTCGTCCCTCGTGGCCCTGCACCTGGCCGTCCAGTCGCTGCGGAGCGGCGAGTGCACGATGGCCCTGGCCGGCGGCGTCACCGTGATGTCCACGCCCGGCATGTTCGTGGAGTTCAGCCGCCAGCGCGGCCTGTCGGCGGACGGCCGGTGCAAGGCGTTCGCGGCCGGTGCCGACGGTACGGGCTGGGCCGAAGGTGTCGGCATGCTCCTGGTGGAGCGGCTCAGCGACGCCCGGCGCAACGGCCACCAGGTGCTGGCCGTCGTGCGGGGCAGCGCGGTCAACCAGGACGGCGCGTCGAACGGACTCACGGCGCCCAACGGCCCCTCCCAGCAGCGCGTCATCCGCCAGGCCCTGGCGGCCGCCGGACTCGCGCCCGCGGACGTCGACGCCGTGGAGGCGCACGGTACGGGCACGCGGCTCGGCGACCCGATCGAGGCGGAAGCCCTCATCGCCGCCTACGGCCAGGGACGGGACGGCGACCGGCCGTTGTGGCTGGGTTCGCTGAAGTCGAACATCGGTCACACGCAGGCCGCGGCTGGCGTGGCCGGTGTGATCAAGATGGTCATGGCGATGCGGCACGGTGTGCTGCCGCAGACCCTGCACGCCGACGAGCCGACGCCGCACGTGGACTGGTCGGCAAGCGGCGTACGACTGCTGACCGAGGCGGTGGAGTGGCCCGCGGCCGACCTGCCGCGCCGGGCAGCGGTGTCCTCATTCGGCATCAGCGGCACCAATGCGCACGTGATCGTCGAGCAGGCGCCCGGCGTGGCGGAGGAGTCCCCGGCTTCGGCCTCGGGTGCGGTCGTGCCGTGGGTGCTGTCGGCGAAGAGCGATGCGGCGCTGCGGGAGCAGGCGGGCCGGTTGCTGTCCTTCCTGGACGCTGTGGGCGTCGGGGGTGCTGGGGTTCGGCCGGAGGATGTGGCGTTCTCGCTGGCGACGTCGCGTGCGGTGATGGAGCGTCGTGCGGCGGTGGTGGGGGAGGAGCTTGGGGAGTTCCGCCGGGGGCTGGAGGCGATTGTTTCCGGTGCTGCTCCGGTGGGCGGAGCCGTCGGGGGCAAGGTTGGGTTCTTGTTCTCGGGTCAGGGTTCGCAGCGGATCGGCATGGGGCGCGAGCTGTACGCGGCGTACCCGGTGTTCGCCGCGGCCTACGACGAGGTGTGTGCGCGTTTGGACGCCCCGGTCGACGTCGATGCGGAGACGCTTCATCAGACGGGTTCGACGCAGCCGGCGTTGTTCGCGGTCGAGGTGGCGCTGTTCCGGTTACTGGAGTCGTGGGGTGTCCGGCCGGATTTGGTGGCGGGTCACTCGGTGGGTGAGATTGCGGCTGCTCATGTGGCCGGGGTGCTGTCGCTCGAGGACGCGGCGAAGCTGGTGTCCGTCCGTGCCGCGCTGATGCAGGCGCTGCCTGCGGGCGGCGCGATGGTGGCGGTGCAGGCGACCGAGGACGAGGTGCTGCCGCATCTCACCGAAGGCGTCGGCATCGCGGCGATCAACGGTCCCCGGTCCGTCGTCGTCTCCGGTGCCGAGGACGTGGTCACGGCGATTGCCGAGGTGTTTGCCGGTCAGGGTCGTAAGACGTCCCGTCTGAAGGTCAGTCACGCTTTCCATTCGCCGTTGATGGATCCGATGCTGGAGGAATTCGCGGAGATCGTCCACGGTTTGACGTTCAGTGAGCCGCGGATTCCTGTGGTCTCGAACCTCACCGGTCGCTTGGCTGAGTCGTACACGCCCGAGTACTGGGTCCGGCACGTCCGTGAGACGGTCCGTTTCGCCGATGGCGTGCGGACCATGCACGGCCTGGGTGTGACCACGTTTGTGGAGATCGGCCCGGGCGGCGTCCTCAGCGCCCTCGCCCAAGGCTGCTTCGATGACGGCACAGACATCGTCACCGTTCCCGCCCTGCGCGCCGACCGCCCCGAGCCGTACGCCCTCGTCACCGCCGTCGGGCAGCTGCACACCCATGGCGTGTCCCCGGACTGGCAGACGCTCTTCCCGGGCGCCCGCCGCGTCGACCTGCCGACCTACGCCTTCCAGCGCGAGCGCTACTGGCTCGACGCGGCTCAGGCGGCGACCATTGGCGCCCCGGAGGCGATGGACGCCGAGTTCTGGGACTCCGTCGAGAGCGAGGACCAGGCATCTCTCGGTGCGCTCCTGGGACTGGAGCCCGCCGAACTGGACGTGGTCGCACCCAAGCTGTCCGCCTGGCGCCGGCAGCGGCGCGAGCAGTCCACCGCCGACGGCTGGCGCTACCGGATCACCTGGCAGCCGCTCGGTGACATGGTCGGGGCCGCTCCGTCGGGGACCTGGCTCTACGTGGTCTCCAAGGAGACCGCGTGGACCGAGGCGATCCGCGCCGGGCTCACGGAACTCGGCGTCGCGCTCGTACCGTTCGCCGTGGGCGAGGACACCGACCGCGACGCGCTCGCCCGGGCCTTCGCCGACGCCGGGCACGAGCAGGCCGACGGCATCCTGTTCGCCGCAGCACCGGGCGAAGCGGGGACGGACGCCCTCCAGCGGCTCGTCCTGCTCGTCCAGGCCCTCGGCGACGCCGGGATCGAGGCCCCGCTGTGGTGCCTGACCAGCGGCGCGGTGTCGACCGGCCCGGCGGACCTGCTGACCGACCCCGTCTCCGCCCAGCTCTGGGGCCTGGGCAGGATCGTCGCCCTGGAACAGCCGCAGCGCTGGGGCGGGCTCGTCGACCTGCCCGCCGAGCTCGGCTCCCGCGCGCTGGAGCGACTGGCTGGCCTGCTGGCCCAGGCCGACGAGGACCAGCTCGCCGTACGCGCCTCCGGCGTGTCCGGCCGCCGCCTCGTGCGCGCGCCGCAGAGCGCGGCACCGGCGGACGCACCCTGGTCGCCGCGCGGCACCGTGCTCGTGACCGGTGGTACGGGTGCGCTGGGCGGGCACGTGGCCCGCTGGCTCGCCGGTGCCGGTGCCGAGCACCTGGTGCTCACCAGCCGCCGGGGCCCCGACGCCCCGGGCGCCGCCGAACTCAAGGCGGAGCTGGAGGAGCTGGGCGCTCAGGTCACCGTCGCCGCGTGCGATGCGGCCGACCGCGACGCGCTCGCCGAGTTGTTCGGCCGGCACACCATGAACGCCGTGGTGCACACCGCAGGCGTACTCGACGACGGCCTGGTCGAATCGCTCACGCCCGAGCGCCTCAACCACGTGCTGCGCCCCAAAGTGGACGCAGCGCTCCACCTGCACGAGCTCACCCGTGACCGCCAGGACCTCGACGCCTTCGTGCTCTTCTCCTCGATGACCGGTGTCTGGGGCAACGGCGGCCAGGGCGCCTACGGTGCCGCGAACGCCTTCCTCGACGCCCTCGCCGAGCAGCGCCGGGCGCAGGGCCTGCCCGCGCTGGCCGTCGCGTGGGGATCCTGGGCGGACGGAGGCATGGCCGACGGCGCCGCCGGTGACCACCTGCGGCGGCGCGGCGTGCGGGCGATCGCGGCCCTTCCCGCGATCTCCGTGCTGCACGGTGCGCTGACCCACGGCGAGACCTCCGTGACCGTCGCGGACGTGGACTGGGACCGCTTCGTCCCGGCCTTCGCCGGCACGCGCCCCTGCCCGCTGCTGCACGGCGTGCCCGAAGCCCGCAAGGCCCTCGAAGCACGCGCCCAGGCCGCGCAGAGCGCCCAAGTGCCCGCGTCCGCGCCGGTCCAGCGCCTCCTCGGCGCCACGCCGGGAGAACAGGGCCGTATCCTGCTGGACCTGGTCCGCGAGCAGGCCGCCACGGTGCTCGGCCACACGGGCAAGGGTGCCTTCGAAGCCGACCGTACGTTCCGCGAGACCGGCTTCGACTCGCTCACCGCCGTCGAACTGCGCAACCGGCTCAACACGGCCACCGGCCTCAAGCTGCCCACCACCCTGATCTTCGACCACCCGACCCCCACCGCCCTCGCCCGTCACCTGGGCGAGGAACTCCTCGGCCGGCACGGCCTGGAGGCGGACGCCGCGCAGGCGACGGCCGCCGCCGCGGCCGACGAACCCCTCGCCATCGTCAGCATGAGCTGCCGCTTCCCCGGCGGCGTCCAATCGCCGGAGGACCTGTGGGACCTGCTGAGCTCCGGCCGGGACGCGATGTCCGGCTTCCCCACCGACCGCGGCTGGGACATCGACGCGCTCTACGACCCCGACCCCGACCGGCCCGGCAAGACGTATTCGCGCGAGGGCGGCTTCATCCAGGGCGCCGACCGCTTCGACGCCGGACTCTTCGGGATCTCGCCGCGCGAGGCGCTGGCCATGGACCCTCAGCAGCGCCTGCTGCTGGAGACCGCGTGGGAGGCCTTCGAGCGCGCCGGCATCGCCCCCGCGTCCGTCCGCGCCAGCCGCACCGGTGTCTTCATCGGCACCAACGGCCAGGACTACGCCAACGGACTGCGCAACGCGCCCGAGGAGATCGAGGGGTACGCACTCACCGGCAAGGCAGCCTCGGTCGTCTCCGGACGCATCTCCTACACGTTCGGCCTCGAGGGCCCCGCGGTCACGGTGGACACGGCGTGCTCGTCGTCGCTCGTGGCCCTCCACCTCGCCGCGCAGGCACTGCGGAGCGACGAGTGCTCGATGGCCCTGGTCGGGGGCGTCACCGTCATGACCACGCCGGACCTGTTCGTGGAGTTCAGCCGGCAGCGCGGGCTGTCGCCCGACGGCCGGTGCAAGGCGTTCGCGGCCGGTGCCGACGGCACGGGCTGGGGCGAAGGCGTCGGCCTGCTGCTGGTGGAGCGGCTCAGTGACGCCGAGCGCAACGGCCACCGCGTGCTGGCTGTTGTGCGGGGCAGTGCGGTGAACCAGGACGGTGCGTCCAACGGTCTGACCGCGCCCAACGGCCCCGCGCAGCAGCGGGTGATCCGGCAGGCGCTGGCGTCCGCCGGGCTCACGCCGGCCGACGTGGACGCCGTCGAGGCGCACGGTACGGGGACGAAGCTGGGCGACCCGATCGAGGCGCAGGCGCTGCTCGCCACGTACGGCCAGGAGCGGCCCGAAGGACAGCCGTTGTGGCTGGGCTCGCTGAAGTCCAACATCGGTCACACGCAGGCCGCCGCGGGCGTCGCCGGTGTGATCAAGATGGTGCTGGCGATGCAGCACAGCGTGCTGCCGCAGACGCTTCATGTGGACGAGCCGACCGCGCACGTCGACTGGTCGGCGGGCGCCGTGCGGCTGTTGACCGAGCCGGTGCAATGGCCCGGGACCGCCAGGTCCCGTCGGGCCGCGGTGTCGTCCTTCGGTATCGGCGGCACCAACGCGCACACGATCATTGAGGAGGCGCCCGCCGCGGCCGTGGTCGAGCCGGCCCAGGAACACCGCCCGGTGCCCGTGCCGTGGGTGCTGTCAGCAAAGAGTGAAGTGGCGCTGCGGGCCCAGGCGGAGCGATTGCTGGCCTTCGCGGCCGACGATGTGTCGCCCGTCGACGCCGGATTCTCGTCGGCCACGACGCGGTCGGTGCTGGAGCACCGGGCCGCGGTGATCGGCGCCGACACGGCCGAGCTGCGGGCGGGTCTGGAGGCCCTCGCGGCAGGCGAACCGGCGCCGAACGTCGTCGCCGGGCGCGCTCACTCGGCGGACAAGGTTGGGTTCTTGTTCTCGGGGCAGGGGTCGCAGCGGCTGGGGATGGGGCGTGAGCTGTATGCGTCCTATCCGGTGTTCGCGGCGGCGTATGACGAGGTGTGTGCGCATCTCGATGTCACGGTCGATGTTGACTCGGAGGAGTTGAACCAGACGGGTTGCACGCAGCCGGCGTTGTTCGCCTTGGAGGTGGCGCTGTTCCGGCTGCTGGAGTCGTGGGGTGTCCGGCCGGATTTGGTGGCGGGTCACTCGGTGGGTGAGATTGCGGCTGCGCATGTGGCGGGTGTGTTGTCGCTTGAGGATGCGGCGAAGCTGGTGTCGGCGCGTGCCGCGCTGATGCAGGCGCTGCCTGCGGGTGGCGCCATGGTCGCGGTCCAGGCCACCGAGGACGAGGTGCTGCCGCACCTGACCGACGAGGTCGGCATCGCGGCGATCAACGGCCCGCGGTCCGTCGTCGTCTCCGGAGCCGAGCATGCCGTGCTGGACATTGCCGAGGTCTTCACCCAACAGGGCCGCAAAATGTCCCGGTTGAAGGTCAGTCACGCGTTCCATTCACCGCTGATGGATCCGATGCTGGAGGAGTTCGCGCAGGTAGTCAGCGGTCTGACCTTCAGTGAGCCGCGGATCCCGGTGGTCTCGAACCTCACCGGTCGCCTGGCCGAGGCGTACACCCCCGAGTACTGGGTCCGGCACGTCCGCGAGGCGGTCCGATTCGCCGACGGCCTGCACACCTTGCACGAACTGGGCGTGACCACGTTCGTGGAGATCGGTCCTGGGGGTGTCCTCAGCGGCCTGGCGCAGGGCTGTGTGGACGACATCGTCACCATCCCCGTACTCCGGGCCGACCGGCCCGAACCTCAGGCGCTCACCACCGCGTACGCCCAACTGCACGTCAGCGGCGCCGAAGTGGACTGGCGCGCCTTCTTCCCGGACGCCCGGCGCGTCGACCTGCCCACCTACGCCTTCCAGGGCGAGCGCTACTGGCTCGACGCTCCCGCCTCCGCCGGTGACATGCGCGCGGTGGGGCAGGGCGAGGCCGGTCACCCGCTCCTCGGCGCCGCCGTGCCGCTGGCCGACGGCGACGGACACCTGCTCACCGGGCGGCTCTCGACGCACACGCACCCGTGGCTGGTGGACCACGCCGTCAGTGGGGTCGCGCTCCTGCCGGGAACCGCGTTCGTCGAGCTGGCGGTCACCGCTGCCGACGCCGTGGGCTGCGACCTGCTGGAAGAGCTGACGCTGGAGACACCGCTGCTCGTGCCCGAGCGCGGCGGCGTCGCCCTGCAGGTGCGCGTCGGCGCCGACGACGGCTCGGGCCGCAGGCCGCTGACCGTGCACTCGCGGACCGACGACGGTGACGCGTACGCCCACGAGGACGACTCCGGGCGGGCATGGGTCCGGCACGCCTCCGGCTCGCTGACCTTCGCCACAGGAGGACCCGTGGACGGCTCGCTCGCCGCGTGGCCGCCCGCGGACGCGGAGCCGGTCGACGTCGACGGGTTCTACGACCGCCTCGCCGGCATGGCGCTCGACTACGGCCCCGGCTTCCAGGGGCTGCGCGCCGCGTGGCGGAGCGGGGACGACTTCTTCGCCGAGGTGGAGTTGCCCGGCGCGGAGCGGACGGACACGGGCGCGTACGGCCTGCACCCCGCGCTGTTCGACGCCGCCCTGCACACCGTCTGGCTGGGCGCGGTCGAGCCCGAGGCCGGGACGGGGAACGGGCTGCTGCCGTTCGCCTGGAGCGGCGTGCGCCTGGCAGCTGTCGGAGCCTCGGGCCTGCGGGTGAAGGTCTCGCGCGTCGGCACCGGCACCACCACGGTGTCGCTGGTGCTGGCCGACGGCACCGGTCAGCCGGTCGCGCAGGTCGACTCGCTGACGCTGCGCCCGGTGCCCGCCGAGCAGTTGCGCGCCGGTTCCGGCAGCGACGACGCGGTCTTCGGCCTGGAGTGGGCGCCGGTCAGTCTGCCGTCCGCGCCGGCCGGCCTGCGGATCGAGACGTACGAGGATCTCGCCGCTCTTCGGGCCGCTGACTCGCCGGCGGACACCGAAGCCGATGCCGGAGCCGTCGCCGATGCCGTGGTCGTGCCCTGCCCGAGCGGGGACGGCGCGGACGTGGCCACCCGGGTCCGTGAGGTCACCCATGCCGTGCTGGAGCTGGTGCAGTGGTGGCTGGCCGAGGAACGCCCGGGGCGCCTGGTGCTGGTGACGTGTAAGGGCGACCTCGCCCAGTCGGCGGTCCGCGGACTGGTGCGCTCGGCGCAGACCGAGAACCCCGACCGCATCGTGCTGGTCGAGACCTCCAGCGGTGCCAATGCCGACGTCGGCAGCGGTGTTGACGACGCCGGTCTTGCCCGGGTGCTGCCTGGCCTGATCGCGTCGGGTGAGCCGCAGGCCGCGGTGCACGCGGACGACGAGGTCCGGGTGCCGAGGCTGGTCCGCGTCGCCGTGCCGGACGCGGAGCCGGAGCTTCCCGGCCTCGGCTCCGGCACCGTCCTGCTGACCGGCGCGTCGGGCGGGCTGGGCGGGCTGTTCGCCCGGCACCTGGTCGCCGAGCACGGCGTCCGCAGTCTGCTGCTCGTCAGCCGCCGCGGCGAGGACGCGCCCGGCGCGGCCGAGCTCGCCGCCGAGCTGGCCGCACAGGGCGCCGACGTCACCTGGGCCGCGTGCGATGTGGCAGACCGCGACGCCGTCCGCGCACTCCTGGCCGGGCCCGGGCAGAGCCTGTCCGCGATCATTCACACCGCCGGCGTCCTGGACGACGGAATCATCGGCTCGCTGACCCCTGAGCGGCTGGACACCGTGTTCCGCCCGAAGGTGGACGCGGCGCTGAACCTGCACGACCTGGCGGGTGAGCTGTCCGTCGACCTGTCCGCGTTCGTGCTCTTCTCCTCGGTGGCGGGCACCCTCGGCACGCCGGGCCAGGGGAACTACGCCGCTGCCAACACCTTCCTCGACGCCCTCGCCGAGCACCGCCGTGCCGCGGGCCTGCGGGCCACGTCGCTGGCCTGGGGCCTGTGGGCGCAGGACAGCGAGAGCGCCATGACCGGCAGCCTCGGCCGCACCGATCTCACGCGCATCAAGCGCATGGGCCTCGCCGCGATCCCGTCGGCGGACGGCCTGCGGCTGTTCGACGCGGCACTGGCCACCGATCGGGCAGCAGTCGCCCCGATCCGGTTCGACACGTCCGCCTTCCGCGACGGACAGGGGCAGCCCGTGCCGCCGGTCCTGCGCGGACTGGTGCGGGTCGCGCCGGTGCGGCGCGCGGCGCAGACCGCGCCGAAGGGATCGCTGGGTCAGCGGCTTGCCGGGCTGTCGGAGGCCGAGCGCGAGGACGTGGTGCTGGACCTGGTGCGCACCGAGGTCGCCGCCGTGCTCGGGCACGCCGCCGCACAGTCGGTCGGCGCGGACGACTCGTTCAAGGACATCGGGTTCGACTCGCTGACCGCCGTCGAACTGCGCAACCGGCTCAACTCGGCCGTCGGCATGCGCCTGCCCGCCACCTTGGTCTTCGACTACCCGAACCCGCTTACCCTCGCCCGCTTCCTCACCGCCGAAGCCGCAGGCTCCGGCGAGGCGGCGGCAGCCGTGCCGGCGACCCTCTCGATGGCCACCGGAACGGCGGACGAGCCCATCGCGATCGTGGGCATGGCTTGCCGCTACCCCGGCGGCGTGCAGTCGCCCGAAGACCTGTGGCAGCTGGTGTTCTCCGGCCGCGACGCCGTGTCGGGCTTCCCCGAGGACCGCGGCTGGGACGTGGAGAAGCTCTACGACCCGAACCCCGACCAATGGGGCACCAGCTACACCCGAGAGGGCGGCTTCCTCCACGACGCGGCGAACTTCGACGCCGAGTTCTTCGGGATCTCGCCGCGTGAGGCGCTGGCGATGGACCCGCAGCAGCGGTTGCTGCTGGAGACGTCGTGGGAGGCGTTCGAGCGGGCCGGGATCGACCCGGCGATGGTGCGGGGCAGCAGGACCGGTGTCTTTGCCGGCGTGATGTACCACGACTACGGCGGGCGCGTGCACACTTCGCCGGCAGGTCTGGAGGGCTACCTCGTCAACGGCAGCGCGGGCAGTGTCGCTTCGGGGCGCGTTTCGTACACCTTTGGGCTTGAAGGCCCGGCGGTCACGGTCGACACGGCGTGCTCGTCCTCGCTGGTGGCGCTGCACCTCGCGGTCCAGGCGCTGCGGAGCGGCGAGTGCTCGATGGCGCTGGTCGGCGGCGTCACCGTCATGGCGACTCCCTCGACGTTCGTGGAGTTCAGCCGTCAGCGCGGCCTGTCGGCGGA
>NZ_JBVHLX010000041.1:0-28225 GCF_055558775.1 Streptomyces sp. NPDC025638
CTCGCCAGAGCCCCGACCCGAGCACGCGGGCCGCCGGCCCGCGGAACCCGCATACCGCCTCTCACCTGCACGGATGAGGATTTCGGCAGGGGCAGGGTTCGCTCTGCACAGAGTCGCTGTGCCCGCGCCGGAACAGCTCGTCTCGCTGCACCGCGCCCTGCGCGCTCTCGCCATCGGATTCGTCGCACTGGAGAGCGCCGAATCGGCGGTGTCCGACGCGCCCGAGACTTTGTCTGAGTGAAATCGCCGGCTACCCAGAAAATTCTGCACAATGATCGCCTCGCCGTTGGCGGCCCTCAAAGAAGGTCGTGGACATAGCGATTTCCGGCGTTCATGAAAGACTTAATACCGTCTTTCTGGGGCGGCGTCGGCCCGAGCCTGTCACCTGCAGGAACACTCCCCTCGGCCAGGTCTGGGCTTCAGCGGTCGCGCCGTTCGGCGCTCGGTGGATGCCCGGTCCAGCGGATGTAGGCCCGGCGGAATTCGCGGGCGTCGCTGAAGCCCACTTCGGTGGCGATTTCGGCGATCTTCAGTCTGGATTCGTGAAGGAGGAAGGTCGCTCGCCGCTGCCGAACCCGGTCTCGTACGGTGCTGAAGCGTTCTCCGGCCGCATCGAGTCGCCGATGCAGGGTGCGGTCGGTGAGGTGCAACTGCCGGGCGGTTTCGGTCATGGACAGGGGTCGTCGCAGGCTCCGGCTGAGCAGGGTCTCGACGGCCACGATGATGTCGGAGTCTCCCCGTCCGGTGTCGAGCAGCCGGCGGCAGGTGTCGACGGCGGCCGCCCGGGTGGGGTCGTTGCGGGTGGGGATGGGGCGGTCCAGCTGCGATGCCGGGAAGAGCATGCGGGTGGCGTCGGCGTCGAACCGCAGGGGGCAGCGGAAGAATCGCCGGTATTCCTGGACGTACGGCGGGGCGGGGTAGGAGAGCTCGACAAGGGTGGGCGTGTGGTCGTCTCCGAGGATGGACCGTGTGAGCGCCAGCGTGCTGCACAGCACCTCCTCGCAGAGGAAGGCGATGAGTTCAGGTTCCGGCGACCGCTCATGCAGCCGCAGCGCGAACTCCTGGCCATAGACCTCGAGCTCCATGTCCATCAGGCTGCCGGACGCCTGGTGAAGTTCCAGTCCGACGGCCAGGGCGTCGGCGGCGGTGGCGCACGACCTGATCGCCAGGCCGAGGATGCCGAAGGTCAGCAGCGCGTCCCGGCCGCCGACCTGCATGCCGACAGGCCGGCCGGGCAGGGCCCGCAGCGCCCGTCGCAGGATCGTGGCGGCCTGGCGGAACGACAGCTTGACCGGCTCGGCGGTGACCAGATGCGCCGGGGTCACCCCCGTGCCGGAGAACCATGAGCCGACGGGGAGGGCTTCGCGCTGCCCCACCTCGACGACGCCAGCCAGCACGGACGGCGGGATGACCGCCTCGCTCAGCCGCGGATCCTGGTACGCGCCCACACCACCCCTCCTGTCCGGTCTGCCCCCCATTCTGGTTGATGCCGCCCTCCCTGCCACGGGGTGAGCAGGACTTTAATCCGGGGCGAACCCAAAGGATAAGGAGGACCTATGGTGAGAACGCCAGAGGTGGTGCACCGAGGCGTCTGCATCATCGGGGCGGGACCCGCCGGGTTGTCGGCGGCCCGGGCCCTGCGACGGCTCGGCGTCCCTTACGACCAGTACGAGCGGCATTCGGATGTCGGTGGCATCTGGGACATCGACAATCCGGGGACGCCGATGTACGAGTCGGCGCACTTCATCTCCTCCCGCAAGACGTCCGGGTTCTTCGACTTCCCGATGCCGGACTCCTTCGCCGACTATCCGGGCCACCGGCAGATCCTGAAGTACACCCGGGACTTCGCGGCGGCCTATGGCCTGCGCGAGGCGATCCGCTGCAACTGCACGGTCACCGGCGTCGAGCAAGCCGGCGACGGATGGACGGTGCGGCTCGACGACGGTACCCATCACCGGTACCGGGCGGTAGTGTGCGCCACTGGCACCACCTGGATACCCCGCATCCCGCGGCACCCCGGCACTTTCACCGGCGAGATCCGGCACTCGGGGAGCTTCCGCGACCCGGCCGAGTTCCGCGGCAAGCGGGTCCTGATCGTGGGTCTCGGCAACTCGGGCGCCGACATCGCCTGCGACGCGGCCGCGAACGCCGACGCCGCGTTCGTGAGCGTACGCCGTGGCTACCACGTGATCCCCAAGCACCTGTTCGGTATCCCCACCGACGAGTTCGGCGCGCACGGACCGCAGCTTCCGCTGCGCCTTGAGCGCCCGATCTTCAAGCTGCTCCTGCGCGTCCTGCAGGGCGACCTCACCAGGTACGGGCTGCCCGAGCCGGACCACAAACTGTTCGAGTCGCACCCGCTGCTCAACAGCCAGCTGCTGCACCACCTGCAGCACGGCGATGTGGCGATCCGGCCCGACATCGCGGCCCTGGACGGGTCCCGGGTCCGGTTCACCGACGGCGGTACGGAGGAGATCGACCTGATCCTCTACGCCACCGGATACGACTGGACCATCCCTTACGTTCCCGATGAGTATTTCGAGTGGCAGGATGGCCGCCCGGAGCTGTATCTCACCGCGTTCAACCGGTCCCACCACAACCTGTTCGGCCTGGGCTACCTGGAGACCAACTCAAGCGCGTACACCCTGTTCGACCACATCAGCAATGTCCTCGCCCAGTACCTGCACGACCAGGAGCACGCCCCGGCGCGGGCCGCGGCCTTCGACCGGCTGATCGCCGAGGACCGGCCCCGGCTCAGCGGCGGCATCAGCTTCGTGGATTCGGCGCGGCACCGCTCCTACATCGACGCCCGCACCTACCACCGCCACCTCGCCAAGATCCGTAAACGGATCGGCTGGCAGAACCTCACACCTGGCATGTTCGACCAGCAGCGGGCCCAGGCCCCCGCCCGGAAGGCAGGTGTCGCGTGAGCGGCCGTACCGACTGGAGCGGCAGGCACGTCTTGGTCACCGGCGGAAGCAGCGGCATCGGACTCGAACTCGTCCGGCAGTTGCACCGGGCCGGAGCGGTGGTCTCCGTCATCGCCCTCGACGACACCGACCTCAGACGGCTGCGCTCTTCCGCCCCCGACGTGCACGTCCGAGGGGCCGACGTGACCGACGCCGCCGCGATGGACCTGGCCGTCGCAGAACTGGCGGCCGAGGTCGGCCCGATCAGGTCGCTGTTCACCAGCGCCGGAATCAGCAAACCAGGCTACGTCCAAGACCTTGAGCTGGGCGACTTCCGAGCCCAGATGGAGGTCAACTACTTCGGCACCCTGCACGCCGTACGGGCCGTGCTGCCCGGCATGCTCCAAGCCGGCGACGGCACCATCACCTGCATTTCCAGCGCTGCCGGACTGCTCGGCGTCTTCGGCTACGCGGCGTACGGCCCGAGCAAGTTCGCCGTACGCGGACTCTGCGCGGTGCTACGGCAGGAGCTCAAACCCCACGGTGTGAGCGTCACCGCCGTCTACCCGCCCGATGTCGACACACCGCAGTTGGCCATGGAGGAGCCCCTGCAGCCACCCGAGCTCCGAGCGATCAGCGGCACGATCAAACCGCTCACCCCGCAGCGTGTCGCCGCGGCCATCCTGCGCGGCACCGGATCCGGCCGCTCCACCGTCATCCCGGACTTCCAGACTCGAGCGCTCCGCCGTCTCGTCGGCACTGCACCGCAGTTCGTCGACCGGGTACTCGATCGCATCATCGCCAAGGCCCGCCAGCGAAAACCGGCCGATCCCCGCCGGAACCCCCGGCCCACCCCGTGACACCCACCGCAGGGAGAGATCACCGGCCGCCATGGGCTCGCCGCTGGCGGGGCGCGCTCTGTCGGCCGGACCTCGCGCGCGGCTCCTGATCACCTGCCATACGTGCGGCGCGTGCGAACCGCACGATCTCCAGCGCAACGCGCAGGTCCATCGGGTCGTCGTCCAGGGGCCCGGACAGTAGCTCCTGGGCGCCGATCCGGAAGGTGACAGCGATGGCGACGAAGTGAAGTCGTCCGCCGGTGACAGCAGCACGCCGGCCATCCCTGACCGCCGTGTCCCCATGACCAGCGGAAGATGATCTTTCTTGGCATGGCATCGGCTGCCAACGAGGACTTGCACTGCCGCAGGTCGAGAGGTTCGTCGGTGGCCCGGCTTGCTGATTACCGCTTGCGGCCGGGGATGCCCGTGTGAGGTCCAGCGTCCCGGGATGGTCGCCGCGCTCGTTCCTTTGGCCACCCCGCCCCCTTGTCTGGAGGCTGGACACCCGCCAGGGCACGGGAGAACGTAGCCGAGCCGGGGTGGTCTGGCGGGTGTCTGCGCTTGCGGTGTCGACGAGCGGCGCCGATGGCGCCGTGGACGGGGCTGCCGCCGTGGCGCAGGGTGCTCCTGGGATGCTGCCCGTTCCCAATGATCTGTCGTTGTCGAAACTGACCGGAGACCGTACGCACTGGTCATCAGCTTCCCGCCCGTCGCCTCATGGTGCGCGTCGGCGCGGCGAGTTGCAGGCCGTTGAGGGGCCGCACCGTTGCTCCGGCGCCCGTTGTCCGGGGACGAGCTGGGGGCCGGTTCCGGCGGGCGAGCAGTTTGTTCAACGAATAAACATAATGCCTGACCTGCGGAAATGAAGAGCGGCAGACGAGTCGGGCTGTACGCCGGGTTCAGGCCGAGAGGGTCGCTGTCGCGACCAACGTCTCGCCCGCATCCGCGACGGTTCCACTCCCCATGTTCGACAGCTCCCACCAAGGACTCGAATCTGCGCCCAGCGCCATTGTGGCGCTTCCCTGTCCGACAACCATCCTGCGACGGGCCCCAGTCCAGCGCACTCGCCCACTGGGCCCCGACACCACCGTCAGCGCCCGCGGCATCCGATCGGCAGCGGAATCCGGGGCGGACGCTCCACCCGAGGAGGTCCCTGGCCGGCAGAGGACGACAAATCCGCGGTGCAACTTCTCTATAGGGGATGTGTCAGCACCGACGAGTCACCCTGCCCCGGGTCCAACACGGCATGCCCCAGCCCCCATCCGAGAAATGCCCGAGTCCGGGCAACTCCCAGAAGATCCACGTGGCCCTCCCCGAGGCGCCACCCGCCATGACCGACTCCGTCGCCAATGTCCTCCTGCAACTCCTCCAGGCCATGATCGCTGACGCCGACCAGCCACGCCCCGAGCCCGGAGACACCTGACAAGGCGGGCCGACTGGCTCTTCTCGTCCGATCGAGGTACGACAGACCGCCACATAACACCGCAACACGCTCCACGCCATACACGCTGGGGGTCTGACCGCACGTGATCCGTTTCGCCTTCGCCGGACGATGTTCCACCGAGGACCTCCAAGACCCCGAGGCCTCCAGAAACTGGCAGCTCACCCGCGCGCGTGCACTGATCGAGCCCGCCGGAGGCCAGATCGTCACCGAGTACTTCGACATCGGCCACAGCCGCTCCCTGCCCTGGCAGCGCCGCCCATGCGCAAACGAACTCCTCCAGGCACTCCGCAACCCGAACCGCGGATTCGACGCCGTCGTGATCGGGGAACCGCAGCGCACCTTCTACGGCAACCAGTTCGGCAACACCTTTCCCGTATTCGTACACTTCCGCATCCCGCTATGGGTCCCGGAGGTCGGCGGCCCCATCGACCCCGACAACGAGGCCCACGACCTCGTCATGTCCGTCTTCGGCGGCATGATCAAGGGGGAACGCAACCGCATCAAGATCCGCGTGCGGACCGCCATGAGCTCCCAAGCCCAGCTCCAGGGCCGCTACCTCGGCGGACGCCCTCCGTACGGGTATCTGATCGCCGATGCCGGACCCCACCCCAACCCCTCGAAGGCCGCAGCCGGCCAACGGATCCACAAACTCGAGCCCGACCCCGTCGCCGGGCCCGTCGTGCAGCGGATCTTCACCATGTATGTCGACGGCATGAGCGACAAGGCCATCGCCGCCCAGCTCACCCGCGAAGGCGTCCCATGCCCCTCCGGCTGCGAGCATTCGAGATCGAGCTCGTGCTCCGTGACAGCGGAGTACGGGCGCTGATCTGTGACGAGTCGGTGCTGGCGGAGGGCGCTCCGGGCCGCTGCGGCCGCCGGGGTACGGCTCTTCACTGTGGTGGGCGCACACCCCGACGGCGTCGCCCTCGACACGCTCTACACGTCGGGGACCACCGGCCGCCCCAGGGAGCGATGCTCACCCATTGCAACGTCATCGCCAATATCGAGGTGACCGCCGTCTCGCCGTTCCCCGTCGAACAGGACGGTGTGCTGCTCGGCTGCCTGCCGTTGTCCCACACTTTCGGCCAGACCTGTGTGATGGGCACCGGCGCAGCCGCATGTCCGGTAACGCAACGCTGGTGATCGTGTTGTCCAACAGGACCATGAACTGGCCGGTGCAGGTCAAGGTGAGCAAGGCGCCCCTCACCGATGTCAGGTCAAGCCATCAGGCTCAGCGCCGGCTCGACCGCCGACGTCGCGGCCAGCAGGCGCCCGACGAGGTCGGCGAGCCGCACCGCCTGGCCGGGGTTGAGCCGGGGGTCGCAGGCGGTGCGGTACCGGTCGGCCAGGTAGGCGTCATCGATGTCCGCGTCGACGCACTCGGTGACGTCGTCGCCGGACACCTCCAGATGGACGCCACCCGGAAGCATCCCCGTGTCCTGGCAGGCCGCGAAGAACGCGTGCAGCTCCTCTTCGATCGCCCGCATCGTCCGGGTCTTCACGCCCCTCGCGCTGGTCGTCCCGTTGCCGTGCATGGGGTCGCTGACGAAGCGGTCGGCGAGTCCCGTGTCCGCCGCGGCGGTGAGGAGCTCCCGGCAGCGTTCGTAGGCATGGGCGCGGCCCATGCGGAAGATGAAGGTCAGCCGTCCGGGCAGGTTGTCGGGGTTGAGCGCGGCGTGCAGGGAGAGCAGGTCCTGCGAGGTGCAGCCGGGTCCGACCTTGACGGCGATCGGATTGGCGATTCCCGTGGCGAATTCGATGTGCGGACCGGTGAGGGAGCGGGTGCGTTCCCCGATCCACAGCAGGTGCGCGGACAGGTCGTACCGGTTGCCGTCGTCGGGGCAGCGCCGGGTCTGGGGCCGTTCGTAGTCGAGCAGCAGGGCTTCGTGGGAGGTGAACACGCCCGAACCCGCCATGAACGAGAGCGTTTTGCTCGATTCCTGGTAGGTGCGCAACAGGTTGCGAGGGTTGGGTGTGCGCCCTCGTGCGGAGAAGTTCACGGAGTTCACGGCGTCGCCGAAATAGGAGGGCAGGGCGAGTTCACCGCGTCGCTCGACGGGTGATGAGCGGGGTTTGGCGTACTGGCCGGCGATCCGGCCGACGGTGACGACCCGGGCTCCGGAGGCCGCCGTGATCCGGTCGGACATGGTGCGCAGCAGGTCGACACGGTTCACCACGGAGCGGGGGGTGTTGTCCCGGAAGGTCTCCGCGCAGTCCCCGGCTTGCAGGAGGAAAGCGGGCGTCGCGAGCTCGGAGCGCAGGGCACGGCAGTCCGCGGCCGACACGAGCGGGTCGACGTGGCGGAGGACCCTGCGCACGTGTTCCGCCTCGGACGCGTCCGGCCACCGCGGCTGGTGGTGCTCCCCCGAGACGGCCCGTGCGCCGTCCGCCGTCGGCCGCTCGTTCACGGACGCGCTCGCCGGCGCCCCGGTCGCGAGGAACCGGGGGTTGAAGACCTCGTGCACAAGCACCGTGACGCGGTTGGAGAACGCGATCTCGTAGACGCGGCCGGGCGAGCCGGCGGGGAGCATGCCGAAGCGGTCGGTGGTGACCCCGACGGCGAAGATCCGACGCCGCTCGAACAGCCCCAGTTGCCGGGTGTGCAGTCCGAAGGGCGTGTCGCCGCTGGGTATGACGTGGTCCCGGTCCCTCCGGCGGAAGGTGATGAGGTTCTCGCTCACCACCGCGCCCGCGCTGTCACGCAGCCGGGAATGGCGGATGCCCAGGTCGCTGTGCGGGACGGCGTCGAAGACCTTGGCGAGATGGCCGGACGGTGGAAGCGAACCGATGTCCATGTCCGGCAGCACCTGCGCGGACAGCGCGGAGCCCACGAGTGACTGCAGCAGTACGGTCGTGGAGCCTTCGTTGTGCAGCATCATGCGGGTCGGTGAGGGCATCGCAGGTGGCGCCGCGAATTCGGGGTACGCAAACAATCGAAACACCCTTATTTCATGGAATGGTCATCGTGATGCATGCGGATGGGGACGGCGAAGCGATCGGCCGACGCGCCGACGGGGTTTCTCCTCGGGTGACCCGCGTTCAGGCCGCGTCGGCCGTCTCGGCGTGCGCACGGGCCTCGGCGACCGCCTGCCCGATCAGCTTCGCCGCCACCTCGGCACCGTTGCTGGTGGGCGCGATCGCCCGCGATGCCTCGGCGGTCGTGCGGGTGAACGTGTCCGACGCGGAGAACGCGTCCTGCAGAATGCCGAGGAGCGTCGCCGCGTCCGGTTCGGTCACCGTGGTGTAGCCGAGCAGCGCGAGGCGGCGCATCGCCTCGAGTTCGTGGTATTCGTCGCGGCCGCTGAGCACGTAGGCGACAGGGGCGTTCATCACCGCCATCTCCGTCACCGAGATCCACCCCGGGGGCGAGAGCACGACCTTGGCGTGCTTGACCAGGGAGTGCCAGTCGGTGACGTAGTTGAGGAACACCACGCCGTCGATGTCCTCGGTGAACTCCTGCCTGCCGATGACCACGAGCCGGGCCTGCGGATGTGCCGCCCTCAGCTTCTCGAAGGCGGTGAGGTAGTTGGCCAGCAGGCGGTCCTTGTTCTCGGTGAACATCGTGGTGCCGCCGAACCCGGCGACGATGTACTGGCTCCCGGCGAGGCCGAATCGTTCGTCGACCTCCTCGCGCGGGGCCGGATCGGCGGCGCACGCGTCGCGCACGATCGGTCCGACGAAGTGGCCGTTGCCCGCCGCGATGGCGCGGAACACGGGAGTGCCGCGGTCGAGTTGGTCGACGGTCGGCTTGTCCGTGAGTACCGCTCGGGCGCGCCGTGTCACCCAGTCGAACAAGGTGGTGAGCGAGGAGCGGATGGCGTCCACCTCGTCCGTGTCGCCGACGGCGAAGCCGGCTTCCACCAGGCTGTCGTTGTCGAGCTGGCCGAGCGTGAAGTCGTAGCGCTCGGTGATCAGGACATGAGGCACGCCCGAAACCTCGGCTGCCAGGCTGGCGGCCACGTTGTAGTCGCTCACCACGACGTCGGGCCGGACGGCGGCGATGAGTGCCACCGCGTTGAGCATCCTGTCGCCGCTGATGAACGTCCGGTCCAGATAGCCGGTGACGTACGTGGTCCAGTCGAAACTCCGCCCGAGCTGCGAGGTGTTGGCATGGTCCCGTTCAGACGGCGCCACATGCACCTGTACCCCGTGGGCTTCGAACATCGGGGTGAAGACCGCGCTCTTGGAGCCGAGATACACGTGCTGCTCGGACTCGGGAAACAGCTCGCGCACCTTCGCGGCGACCGCGAGGGCCCGCATGTTGTGCCCCGTGCCGGTCTCGGCCGGGAGGTAGAGAACCTTCATCTGAAGACGCCTTTCGGGGTTGGGCCGTGGGCGGCGGGGCCGGTCACGGCGGCATCGGACCGAGGCCCCCGGACACGGCGTCGCGAACGTCACGCTCACACGCCGCCGCTTCGTCGCGGCGGGGGGACAGGGTCGTCAGGAGGGGGAGCCGGGCGGCGGCCCCGATGCCGGGGCCGCGGGCGGAGCAGCGCGGAGGACGCGATCAGGACGGCCCGTGGGGCCGTATCGGGCTTGGGAGCCGCTCTCCCGCCCCGCCCCCACGTGAAGTGTTTACTGGCGCACTGCCCAGGATGCTGTCATCTCTTGGCAGCGCAAGGGACGCCCCTTCAGGGGCCGGCCGGGGGGCTCGCCGATCAGGCGTTCGCCAGCTCCATCACGTACCGGCCGTAACTGGACGACGGCGAGATCTCCTTGCCGAGCAGGGCCAGTTGCTCCTTGCCGACGTAGCCCATGCGGTAGGCGACCTCTTCCAGACAGGAGATGCGGATGCCCTGGCGCTTCTCCAGCACCTGAACGAACATCGCCGCCTCGAGGAGGCTGTCGTGCGTACCGGTGTCGAACCACGCCGATCCCCGGCCCAGATTGACGAGCCGGGCGCGCCCTTCGCGGACGTATGTGAGGTTGAGATCGGTGATCTCCAGCTCGCCGCGCGCCGACGGGGTGAGCCGGGCGGCCCGGCTCACCGCGTCGGCGTCGTACATGTACAGCCCGGTGACGGCGAGGTTGGAGGCGGGCGCGACGGGCTTCTCCTCCAGGGTGACAATGGTCCCGTCGTCGTCGACGGTCGCCACGCCGTAGCGCTCCGGGTCGCTGACCGGGTAGCCGAACAGCGTGCAGCCGTCGAGCCGTTCGGCCTCCTGGCGGAGCATGTCGGGCAGCCGGTGCCCGTAGAAGATGTTGTCGCCGAGGATGAGACAGATGTCGTGGCCGTCCGTGAACGGTCCGCCCAGGACGAGGGCTTCGGCGATTCCGCGCGGCGCCTGCTGCACGGTGTAGGTGAGCGAGATGCCGAGGCGAGCGCCGTCACCGAGGAGCGACTCGTAGGTCGCCACGTGGTCGGGGGCGGAGATGATCAAGATCTCCCGGATGCCGGCCTGCATCAGGACGGACAGCGGGTAGTAGATCATGGGCTTGTCGTAGACCGGCAGCAACTGCTTGGAGTGCACGCTGGTGAGGGGGCGCAGCCGGGTTCCGGAGCCGCCGGCGAGGATGATGCCGCGCATGGGACTTCCTTCGGGTTCGTCGGTCGTCTGTCGCAGGGATGGGCGGCGCGCCCGTCAGGCGACGCTCTCGCTCATCAGGGGCTGCCACCACGCGGCGCTGTCGCGGTACCAGGCGATCGTCTCGGCGAGCCCGTCCTCGAAGGCGACCTGCGGACGGTAGCCGAGCGCCCGCAGCTTGCCGTCGTCCAGTGAGTAGCGGCGGTCGTGACCCTTGCGATCGGGCACCGGTCGCACGGTCGACCAGTCGGCTCCGCAGGCGTCGAGGATCAGACCGGTGAGCTGACAGTTGGTCAATTCCCGTCCTCCGCCGATGTTGTACACCTCTCCGGGCGCACCCTTGGCCAGGACGAGGTCGATGCCGCGGCAGTGGTCGTCGACGTGGAGCCAGTCACGGACGTTGAGTCCGTCGCCGTACAGCGGCACCGTGCCGCCCCGCAGCAATGTGGTCACGAAGAGGGGGATGACCTTCTCCGGGTATTGGTACGGGCCGTAGTTGTTGCTGCAGCGCGTGATGCCGATGTTCAGGCCGTGGGTGCGGGCGTACGCGAGGACCAGGAGGTCGGCGCCCGCCTTGGCGGCGGCGTAGGGGGAGTTGGGAGCCAGGGGCCACTCCTCGGTCCACGAGCCGGACTCGATCGAACCGTACACCTCGTCCGTGGAGACGTGGACGAACCGCGGCACGCCTGCGCACAGGGCTGCCTGCAGCAGGTTCTGGGTGCCGAGCACATTGGTATGGACGAATTCGGCGGAGCTGTGGATGGAGCGGTCGACATGGGTCTCGGCGGCGAAGTTCACCACGGCGTCCACATCGGACAGCAGGTCCGGGACGAGCAGCGGGTCGGCTATGTCTCCCTCGACGAAGCGTAGCGCGGGATGTTCCGCGACCGGGGCGAGGTTGGCCAGGTTGCCCGCGTAGGTCAGTTTGTCGAGCACGGTGACGCGATCGGCGGGAATGTCCGAGCGGCCGTCAAGAAGCCTTCTCACATAATTACTGCCGATGAAACCGGCGCCACCCGTGACTAATACATGCATGAATTTCTTGCCCTTCGACGGTGTTACTCGCGGTTCTGCGGTGTTCCGCACCGTTCCCAGGGATGCAAGACGGAAGGAAACCGGAATGAGATACCCGTTTCCTCGTTGCCCCCGTTCGCTCCAGGCATGTCTCTGACCGAAGCGATCTCCAAGGATCGTAGAACATCGAACATGCCTGCGCAACACTATACTAGCCAACCCGCTAGCGAGGTGATGCGCAGCCGACCACACACCGGGTAACGAGTTCCCCAAGTTCGCACTTGGGAATCGGAAGCGGAATATTTCATTTCTCAAGTTGTCACATGGATGAAACTTTGTTGGAGACGGGTGACCGGCGGCGGATCGTCAAGAATTTCAGCCACCTCTTGCGCGACCGCGGTCCGAAACATTAGTTTCAGGTGACATGGAACATTCCCTCACATCGTTATCCGAGCCGCTGCCCCCGGGGATAAGGGATCCGTCGGCGCTTGTCGAGGCGGGCACGGAGGTGGCGCCCGGAACGACCGTGGGTCCCGGCGCGTGGATCCGCTTCGGCACCGCCGTGCGCGCGTCCGTCGTGGAGGGCGGTGTCTTCATCGGGTTCCGCTGCCGGATCGACAGCGCGCGCATCGTCTCGGGCTGCCAGATCGCCTCGATGTCCCGCGTCGGCCGGTCGGGGGCCGCTCCCGTCCTGGTGGAGGCCGGGGCCTGGATCGGCGCGCGGGCCGTGGTGGATCCGGGGGTCCGGATAGGCCCGGGGGCCGTGGTCGCGGCCGGCGCCCATGTCACCGCCGACGTCCCCGCGGACACGATCGTCGTGGGACGCCCGGAGCGCGTCCTGCGCCGGCGCGATGTCGTCGAGGACGGGGCCCCCGACTTCACCTCCGTCCTCGCCCGCGTACGGGCCCGCGCCGACTTCGGCCGCAAGCCCCTGCCGGCCGGGTGGACCTCGGACGGGGGCGGACTGCTCGACGCGGACCTCTCCGGAGACCCCGCCGTCCACCTGGGTGCCGGAGTGGTCGCCATGGGGCGCGCCGACGGCCCATCGCCTCGGGGCGGCCTGCGGGTCGGCTCGGACGTGCGGATCGGGGCCGGGTCGGTGCTGGAGGGCTCCGACGGCATCGACATCGGCCCTGGCACGGAGCTGGGAGCACGCGTTCTCGTGGTCTCCAGCGGCCACGATCTGACGCGGCGTTCCCTGCCCTGGCAGGGCGGGCCCGTCTTCGTCGGCGCCGGCGTCCGGGTCGGCGCCGACGCCACCCTGGTCGGCCCCTGTGCACTGGGCGACGGAGCCGTGGTCGCCCCGGGCGCAGTCGTCGTCGGTGACGTCCCGGCCGGACACACCACCGCCGGGGTCCTGGCGCCCCGCCAGGGGAGCCGTCCGTGAGGTTTCGCCCGACGCCCCACCCGACCGGTCGGGGCACACGGCGAGCACCCTCGCCCTCGCCCGCGAGCTGCGCCGCCAGGCACCGGAAGCCGAACTCACCGTCCTGTGGGCTCGTCGCGCTCCACGTTCGGCCCCCTCTTCGGCGCGGCCGGGGTCACGGTGACCGCCACGACGGTGAGCACCGCCGGGCACGCGCCACGGACCGGTCTGCGGCGCGAGCTCGACTGGACGACGTACATCGGCGCCTTCGTCGGCCCCGCCTTCCTGGACGGCGAACAGGTGCTCGGCCACCTGGCGCACTACCGGGAGCGCCGACCGACCTAGTGGTCGGCGTCCAGGACCTCCCCGCCGGCATCGCCGCCGGCATCGGCGGCTTGCCCCACGCGTTGGTCACCGACCGCTGTGACGTCCCCCTCCGCCACTTCGACGAGAGCGCCCTTGAGGTGAGCGGTCTCCGGGTCTACCGCCGGGCCATGCGCCGGGGCAGCGACTCCCTGCACGCCGCCTTCGACCGGGTCGTGCGTACGGCGGAGGTGATCGTGACCGACCGGGCCTGTGTGCCCGAACCGGACGGGGAGATCTCCATCGCCCGCGCCCAGTCCGGGAACCGGGCCGTCCTCACCGGGCCCATCGTCCCTGACCTGCCGGAGCGCGAGGCCGGGACCGCCCTGCGTGCCCGCCTCGGTCTAGGGACCCGGCCGCCTCGTCGGCTCGATCGAGTGCGACGCGGCCGTGTCCGTGGAGAGCGGCCAACGGCTCGCCGAGTACTGCGTCCTCGCCCACCGGCGCCTGCGCCGGCAGTACCCCGGACCTCCGGCTCGTCCTGCTGATTCATGAGGGGGTGGAGGCGCCGGACGGCGTGGTCGTGCGCGGCTTCCTGCCCGACCGGATGACGGCCTCCCCGCCTTCACCGCACCGGTGATCGATCAACTCGCCGACTTGGCAGGGTCGTTCACCGGGAACCGCGCCACTGCGACACCTCATGCCCGGCTCACCGCGGCCTCCGGCATCGGCCCGGGCTGCGCACACCTCGCGACCGCTGCCCGCACCACTCACGCCGGCCGCTCCCGCCTCCTGCCGCCCGCCGCGACCGCACGCACTCCCGGGTGACGGCGGGGGCCGACAGCACCGTCAGGACTCAACTCCCGGGCAGGCCCGTTCCGTTGGTCCCCGACCCTGCTAGGATCGTCGTAATTCGATGTTTCACGAAACACGAACACCGGGAGCGGCGAACAAGCCCATGCAACGAAAAGGAACCTGATGACCAGTCCTCCCTCCATGCGCGCCTTCGTCCTGAAACACCTCCTGGACGACCACGCCCGCGTCCCCGCGGTCCTCGGCCGGGACTCCACCGACGTACTCACCCCCGACCGCACCCTGCGCGACGCCGCCCTCGCCCTCCTGGTGCTGCCCGGGCCGGGCGACGAGGTCCTCGTGGCCCGACTCCTCGCGGCACTCCGGGAGTTCACCGATCCGGAGCAGCCTGGCTTCCGCGAACTGCTGGACGTCACCGGAGCACCCCACCCGGTCGGCGACGTCCGCACCCCCTCGGCGCAGGCACTGGCCGCCTGGGCCCTGCATCGGGCGGGCACCCTGCTGAACGACGCCGCGCTCACCGCCGAGGCCCGGGAGCACCTGCTCCACCTGACCCGGGCGGCCCTCGCGCACAGGTGGCCCGCCCGGCTCGACCGCTCCTGGTCCACCGTCCTGGACGGAGCGAGCCCTCTGGAGGAGACCGCGGTCCTGATCCTGGCCGCCGACGCCACGGCCGAGGACGGCTCGACGTTCCTCGACGAGGCCGCGGACCACCTGGAGCGGTACGTCCACGGCGACGCCGTCTGGGCCTGCCTCACCCCGCGCGGCGAACCGGACACGCTCCACGGCCACCGCACCCGGGCGAGCGCCCTGGCCGCCCTCGCCTGGACCGCGCTCCACAAGCGCGGCCGCGGCGGCGCGGCCGACCGGGCACGGCGGGCGCTGCTGCACGTCCACGCCCACCACGGCCACACCGGTGCCCGTGGCTACTGGGACCGCAGCGACGCCCACTCCGTGGTCCGCGTCGACCCGATCGCCGCCCTGCACGGCCGCCCCGACTCGCCGTTCCCGTCGAAGCTCGTCGCCGACCATGCCCTGCTCACCCTGGCCGCCCGCGGCGCCGCCGCACTCGGCACCGGCGACACCGACACCGACACCGACGTAAGCCTCAAGGCGCTCGCCGAGGAGGCCACGGCCGAACTGGAGCGGTACGGCGATCCCTTCGCCGGAGGGGTGTTCCACGGGCAGGGCAGCTGGTTCTCCACGCCCGTCGACCCGACCGTCCCGCTCGCCCGGCATGTCATGGTGCCGCCGCGCAGCACCGGCTCGTTCGCCGTCGGCAACACCACCTACGTTCCCTTCCACGGCAAGCACGCCCAGACCCAGTTGCTGGCCCTGGCCGCCCTCGGCGACCGGGTGCCCACGACGCGGAGCGCGCCGGCTCTGGTCGAGCGGCCCGAGCCGGAGCCGTTCGACAACGATCTCGGCCACGTCACCACCGCGCCCCTGTCCGAGGGCCGGATCGATGTCGCCCACTACCTGCGCTGGCTCCGGTCCACCGCCTCTGGTCTCGGTTACGGTCTCACCCCCTACCGTTCGCCGCTGAGCCTGCGCTCCGACCGCACCGCGCAGACCTTCTCCGTGCTGCACGTGGTCTCCGATCTGATGGCCCTGGGCGAGCCCGTGCCGAACGTGCCGGGCGTGCTCACCGGCGTCTTCGCCACCCAGAACCCGGACGGCGGCTTCGGCGAACAGCCGTCCCTGCCTTCCGAGACGTTCACCACGTACTGTGCGGTCCTGACGGCCGTCGTCCTCGGTGGCGGCGACCACCCCGCCTTCGACCGCGAGGGCTGCGTGGCGTTCCTGCGGTCCTGCCAACGCCCGGAGGGCGGGTTCGGAAACGCGGTCGGCTACCCGTGCGACGCCTGGCACTCCCACCTCGCCACGCTGACCTTGGTCGCCCTCGGCGCCCGCCCCGAGCGGGAGGACGATCTGGTGGCGTACCTGTTCGACTGCCAGAACCCGGACGGGGGTTACGGCAACCAGCCCGGTTCGCCGTCGGACACGTTCGCCACCTTCCGCGTGGTCGGCGCCCTGATCGCGCTCGGCCTGCGCCCGCCGCAGGCGGAGAAGACCGTCTCGTGGCTGCGCGGTCTGCAGACGGAGGCGGGCGGCTTCCGCTACCGGGAAGGCGGCGCGGAGAGCTTCGTGGGGTCGTACCACGCCATCGCGGCGCTCTACATGCTCGGCGCCCTGCCCGCCGACACCGAAGCCTGCAAGCAGTGGATCGCGACCCGGCAGAGCGCCGACGGCGGCTTCTCCCGCGCACCCGGCGGCCCTTCGGAGACCACCGACGAAGGGTTCATCGCGATCCAGGCCCTCCACATGCTCGAAGGGAAACTCAACCGCTCCTGGGCGGTGATGATGACATGACCAGTACCTCCCCCCTCTCCTCGATTCCGACCGCGACAGACCCGAAGACGGCCGCGCCCTCGGCGCGAACCGTCTCCCTGCTGGCGTTCGCCACTATGTTCGTCATCGGAACGGACACCTTCCTCGTCGCGCCCCTGCTGCCGACGCTGACCCGCACCTTCGACGTCTCCTCCGACATCTCCGGCTGGATGGTCAGTGCCTACGCCCTCGGCTACGCGCTCTTCGCCCTGATCGCCGGGCCGCTGTCGGACGGGCGCGACCGTCGCCGGGTGCTGCTGACCGGGCTGGTGGGGTTCATCGTGATGACGACCCTGTGCGGATTCGCGCAGGGCTTCTGGACGATGATCCTCTTCCGGTTCCTCGCCGGCGTGAGCGCCGCGTTCGTCTCCCCGCAGATCTGGGCCTCCATCCCCGTCCTGGTCAAGCCCCAGGAGATAGTGCGGACCATGGGCTTCGCCACGGCGGGCCTGTCGATCGCGCAGTTCGCCGGCATCCCACTCGGCAGCTGGCTCGCCGCCGACTCCTGGCACCTGCCCTTCTGGACCATCGGCGCGGCCTCCGTGCTGCTGTGGTTGCTGCTCGCCCGCTGCTTCCCGTCGGTGCCGGGCCGCCCCGGGGCTCCCACCGGGGCGCGGGCCGTCCTCGGCACCTACCGCACGGTGCTCGGCGCAGGACGGCTGCGCTGGTTCCTCCTCGGCTACCTGGTCTTCCAGACCGGCAACTTCGAGGCCATCTCCTTCTTCGGGTCATGGTTCACCAAGGACTTCGGCCTCAGCGTCGGGTCCGTGGGTACAGCCATGATGGCGGTCGGCGCGGGCAACGTGATCGGATCGCTGTTCGGCAGCAGGCTCGTCCAGCGCCTCGGCCTGTACCGCTCGCTGCTGACGGCCGTACTGGTCATGGCCGTCCTGTACTGCTTGGTCCCGCTGTCCCCGAACCTCCCCACCGCGCTGGTGCTGCTGGCGCTCGTCATGATGGTCGGCGGATTCCTCTTCCCCGTCTTCATGAGCATCCTTCAGCAGCAGACCGAGACCGCCCGCGGCACGGTCTCCTCGCTGGCGAACTCCGCGATGTACGTAGGCACCACCGTCGGCGGTGCCGTCGGCGGCGTCCTGCTCGGCAAGGTCGACGGCTTCTGGGGCGTGGCCGTGTTCACCGTCGCCGCGTACCTGGTCTCGCTCGCGGTGTACGCCGCCGCGGGCGCCTTCCGCAAGCAGGAGGCCGGCGCATGAACACGGCCGTGCTCTTCGACCGGTACGGGGCACCGGACGCGCTGTACGCCACCGACGTGCCCATCCCCGCCCCAGGACCCGGCGAGGTCGTGGTCCGCTACACCGCGATCGGGGTCAACCCGATCGACTGGAAGATCCTGAACGGTGGTCTGCGGGCGCACATCCCCATGGAGCTGCCCGGCGGCTGCCTGGGCGTCGAGGCCGCCGGAGTGGTCGTCGACGTCGGTGCCGGCGTACGCCGGTTCCGGGTCGGCGATCCCGTCATCCGTCACGGACGGCCCGGCACCTACCGGGAGTACGAGGCCGTCCCCGCGTCCCAGGAGGCCGACGAACTCACGCCCCAGTCGGGCCGGTTCTCCGCCGAGCAGGCCGCTGTCCTGCCCGTGGCCGCGGGCACCGCCTACTCCGCCCTGCGTCAGGTCGGGCTGCGTGCCGGTGAACGCCTGCTGGTGCACGGCGCGTCCGGCGGAGTGGGCCTCGCCACCGTCCAACTGGCCTTGCTGATGGGCGCCGCCGAGGTGGTCGGCACGGCCTCGGCCCACCACCACGATCTGCTGCGACGGCTCGGGGTCACCCCCGTCGAGTATGGCGACGGTCTCCTCGAACGGCTGGAGGAACTAGGCCCGTTCGGCGCGTCCGTCGACTGCGCGGGCGGCTCCCAGCCGACCGAGGTCGCGGTACGCCTGGTGAGCATCCCGGGGCGCCGGGTCACGGTCGCGGACCTCCAGGCCCATGCTCTCGGTGTCCCCTTCCTGGACCACGTCCCCCTAGAACTGGCGTCCACGCTGGACCTGATCGGTCACAGCCCCTTCGAACTGCCGATCGCCGCCCGCTTTCCGCTGGCGAAGGCCGGCGAGGCGCTCGAACTCGGTATGCGGGGCGGAGTCGGCGGAAAGATCGTGCTCCTCCCGGGACAGTGACCACGCGGACGCGGGCTGGCGCGGCGACCGCCGACCCGCGTCCGTTCCTCCACCCCCTCCCCACGACCACGGATCGCTCCATGACTTACCGCTATGACGCCGACATCGATGCCGTCGCACTCTTCGACGCCTTCGACCTGACCGGCCCGGAAGCGACCCGTCAGGCTGCGCCAATTCAGCGCCGGGCCCCCGGGCAGCGACGAGACTCTGCCGGTGGTGCTCAACTTCCATGGTGGCGGCTTTGTGTTCGGGGTGATATCGGACGACGACCGCAACTGCCTCGACATCCTGCGCCGGGTCGACGCCGTGGTCCTCTTCCGTCGGCTACCGCCTCGCGACGCCGGCCGCATCGCCGTCCACGGAACCAGCGCCGGCGGCCTGGCCGCGACCGTGGCGCTGCCGACCTGGAGCGGGCGGCCCCGCCCTCGCCTTCCCGTACCTTGAACTGCCCGAACTGGACGATCGCCTGGACACGCCGAGCATGCTCCGGCTCACCGACACCCCCTGGCTAGGAACGTGCCGAACGCGCGGACCAGCTGGCGCCCCTGCCTCGGCGAGCGGTCGGACGGGGACGACGTACCGGTGAACGCCGCGCCCCGCCCGCGCGGAGGACCTGTCGGGCCTGTCCCCGGCGTACATCGTCGCGGTGGAGTTCGACCCGTGCCGGGACGAGGCGGTCGCCTACGCGCAGAACCTCCTCGCCGCGCAAGTGCCGGTCGAGCTGCATGTGTTCCACGGGGCCTACCATCTGGCCTTCTGATCCCGACGGCGCAGATCGCTCCTCGGCGGACGAGAAGCGCGCCACGGTGCTGCGCCGGGCACTGCCCGGCTGACCCGGCGCGCAGCGGGGCTCGTGCCGGGGCGGAAGGCACGCGCCCCGGACCGCACCGGACCGTCGGCCGTACGCGCCCCGGAAACCCAAGGTTCTATTATCGTAGAACGTTGAATCAGGCAGGCCGGAGCCTCGTGTCGGGCAGAGACCGGCGCTGGCTCACACGTCAACCAGGAGGTCGCGCATGCGCAGCCAGCTCTACCACCCCGATCGGCGCGAGATCTCCCTGGACAAGGTGCTGCACGCGCTGAGCGACCCGATCCGCCGGGACATCGCGCGCGTCATGCACACGGAGGGCTCCCGCACCTGCGGCCAACTCGACTACCCGATCGCCAAGTCAACGCTCTCGCACCACCTAAAGGTCCTGCGCGAATCCGGCGTCATGCACACCGAGGTCCGGGGAACCACCCGGATCATCACCCTGCGGCGCGACGACCTCGACGCCCGCTTCCCCGGCCTGCTCGACGCCGTGCAGGTCACAAGACCCGCACCGGACGAGAAACCGGCCGCTGTTGTGGGGACGCTCACTTGACCTGACACCGGTGTCAAACCGTAACGTCTCGCTCATCCGTCCTGCGACGCGGGAGAAGTCGGATGGCGCTCACGCCACGGCTCATGCCCCCGCGCAAGCGGATGGCCACAGAGGGTGGCGCCGGGCCCGGCCCAGGGCCTGGATCGGGACGGCTCCCCAGGCTCGACGAAACCTGCCCCGCCCTCTCGAAACGCGTGAAGGGATCACCGATGACCTCGACCGTACCGCGACGAGTTGCCCACAAGGCCGGCATCGACCTTCCCGTGGTCGGACTCGGCACGTGGCGTACCTTCAGCCATCCGGATCCGGACCGGCTCGCGGGGGTGTTACGGGCCGCCCGCGAGGCGGGCGCCGAACTCGTCGACACCGCTCCGGTCTACTCGGACGCGGAACCCCGTCTCGCGGCGCTGCTCCGCGGCGACCGCACCTTCTTCGTCGCGACCAAGATCTGGGACACCGACCCCGACGCCGTCGAGGCGGTGTTCAGAAGTCAGCTCGCCGCCTACGGGCGCCCCTCGATCGATCTTCTGCAGGTCCACAATCTCAACGGCTGGCGCGGCAACCTGGAGTGGCTCGACCGGCAGAAGACGGCCGGACGCATCCGGTTCACCGGTGTCACCTACCAGTTCGACCACGCCTTCGGCATCGGCGGCAGCCGCGCGGATCTCATCCGCGTGATCGACGACGACCTGGTCGACTTCGTGCAGATCAATCTGAACGCGGCCGAGACGTCGCTGGCCGAGGACGCCCTCCCGGCGGCCGCCGAGTCCGGGATCGGCGTGGTGGTGATGCGTCCGTTCGGTGAGGGCGAGCTGCTCGCCTCGCCTCCGCCCGCCGAGTGGCTGCGCGAACTCGGTTGCTCCACCTGGCCCGAGACGCTGCTGCGCTGGGTGCTGACGCATACTCAGGTCACGTCGGTGCTCACGGCGACGTCCCGGCCGCAGCACTTCCGCGCCAACGCGGCCGCGGCGCGCTCGGGCCCGCTCGGACCGGACGAGGCGGCCGAAGTCACCAAGTACGCGCGGTCGGTCCTGGGCGCGGGGGCGAGGCGGTGAACCGGGCCCCTCGATCGGCATCCAAGTACACTGCGCAAAGTCGGCATTCACTGTCCACATCGGCGTGTCATGGTGAACGGAGCGGCAAGTTGGACGTTCGGGACGGCGGTGAGAGCTTTACTGGCCGGCTCAATTACCTCTTCTCAGTGGCGGGCGGCCCCGACCACGAGAACAGGTGGCGTAATTTCGGCACCGGCGAGGTCGCGGACACGATCAGCCGGCCCGAAGGCAGGTACGCCGTCAAACTGTCCCGCAGCTACCTCGGCATGCTCCGCTCCGGAAGGTACACGAACCCGTCCATCGCCGTAGTCGTCGCGCTCGTGCGGTTCTTCAACGACCACCTGCCCGAAGGACATCCGGAGATCAGCGTCGACTGGCTCACCTCCGGCTCTTCTGGAACGAAGAATCCCACCGCCGACGGCAGGGAAGCCCTCTCACCACTTGCGGACCAACAGGTCCGGCACATCGCCATGCGCGCGGGAAAGATGACGCCCGAATTGCGGAATCAACTCATCGCAATCCTAGACATGATGGACGGAAACAAGTGACGGCCATTCGGTTACCGAATATCCACTCCTGCCGAAAATTCGTCCGCTCGCTGCGACTGGACTCCTACGCGACCGCCTACGAACTGTGTGACCAGATCAGTTCGCTGCGGGCCAGGCCGATACGCGTCGTGGAATCGCGACTGCCGATCCCAGGCCCGATGGGGGTCTGGGTCTGCCGGGCGCACGACGACGTCGTGGTCGTGCAGGAGTTGGCCACCGGCGCCCACCGCGACCACATCGTGCTGCATGAACTCTCCCACATACTGTGCGAGCACGAAGGCGACACGTTCCCCGAGTACGAACCCGTGCTCCCCGCGCTCGACCGAGAACGGGACGGCGGTGCGGTCCTGCGTCTCCGCTCGGCCTACGACTCGGAGGCGGAACGCGAGGCCGAACTGCTCGCCGCCGCGTTCGCCGAGCAGATGACCGACGACCGCACCGAGCCGGGCATCGCGTGGGACGTGCACCGGTACTTCGCCGGGGGCTGAGCCGACATGGCCACCACGCTTCAGTACATCCTGTCCGGCTTCCTGTGTGTCGCCCTGCTGGCGAAGATGGCCGAGGTGCGTCTGAAGCAGAGACGCGACCCGCAGGCGACGATGCTGATCGTGGCGCTGGGCAGTTTCACCCTCGCCGCCCTGGTCGGCATCCCCGTCGCCCGGCAGCACATTCCGTTCGAGAGCGTGCCAGGCGTCGCGTCCATCACGATGGACACCGGCGTGTCCGTGAGCCTGGCGCTCCTCACCGCCTATCTCTGGACTCCCCTGGAGCCCGACAGCACGGTTCCCTGGTGGCGGGGACGGCTGTTCCTGTCCGCGTGGGCGGTCAGTGTGCTCCTCGCGGCCCTCATGGCGGCGACCCCGCCCCGACTGCGCACCAATCCGCTGCAGAACGAGTACACCGGCGACTGGCGGATCGTCGGCATCTACGTGCTGGGGAACCTGTTCTTCCTCCACTGCTCCGCAGCCTCGGCGATCGCCTGCGTCCGCATCATCCGGATCGTACGCGGCCACGTCACCATCGCCGTGGCCGTGGGCGCGATCGGAATGGCCGCGTACGCGGTCACCTGTGTCAACCGCCTGGTCCTGGTGCTCACCCAACTGCTCGTGGGAAACGGCTGGTTCGCCTGGTACAGCGTGCTCAACTTCCTGTTCACCGAAGCCGCCGTCCTGGCCAGTGTGCTCGGTTTGCACTTCACGGCCCTCTGGCGATTCGCGGCGGCATGCCGTCGGTGGTATGTCGATCTGCGCGCCTTTCTCCTCCTGGGGCCGGTGTGGCGGCGGCTCACCGCGATGTACCCGGACGTGGTGCTGCCCAGGGAACACGGTCTGCGCGGGCTGTGGGACCGCCTCGACGTCTCATACCGGAAATACCGGCGGGAGATCGAGTGCCAGGACGCGTTGCTGTTGTTGACGGGCAGCAGTCCCCCCGATGAGCGACGAACGGCCGCTCATGATGCCGGATTGAACGACGACCAGGTGCGGCTGCTGCACTCGCTGTCGTCCATGAGCCGCACCACGGTCTGAGGCACGAGAAGGAGTTGCGATGCGCATCGGAGAACTGTCGGAACGGTCGGGAGCGAGCGCGCGCTCCATCCGGTACTACGAGTCCGTGGGCCTGCTGTCGTCCCGGCGCGCGAGCAACGGTTACCGCGAGTTCGACGCCGGCGCACTGGAGCAGATCGCCAAGATCAAGCTGCTGCTGCAGGTCGGGCTGGACATGGTCGACATCGTCACGGTCCTCCCCTGCGTGAACGCGCCGTCTATCGCGCACTGCGCCCAGGCCCAGCAGCGCTTCGACGAGCAGATCGAGCGCATCGAGCGCCAGCAGAAGCTGCTGACGCGTGCCAAGTCGCTCCTGCTCGAACTGCGTACGGAAGGTACCGCCGCCGCGTCTCTGCCGCCCGGGGGTTCGATCCGCGCGGTCAGCGCGAACGTGACAGCCGGAATCCGCTGATCACCGACACGACCGCACGGGCCGAACCGAGGCACCCGCTTTCAGATCCCGGCGTGCAGGTGGGCCGCCCAGAGGTAGGGGGACTTTGAATATCGATCACGGACCTTGCGCACAGTGTGGTGCAGAGCACGGGCCGCTGAATCCGTGTCGAGGCCACCATGCTGGTACTACAGCCGGAGATCTTGAGGGTCTGTGATCGGCGGGATCGGCTGGTGCTTGGCCCAGGCGCGTAGGTGGCGCGGGAGGGGATCGCCCCGGCGGCGGTAGTGGCTGACGAGGGCACGGGTCTGGTGGAGGCGGCGCCAGTACTGGCAGGTCAGGGTGGTCTCGACGGGGTGGTGGGGGGTGAGGTGGGTGGCGGCCAGGCAGTGCCGGATGGTGTGGGCGGAGGGCCGCAGGAGCGGTCCGGGGATCAGCCGGTGGCCTCGCTCTCGGCCGTGGCCAGGACTTTTCCCGAGGCGGGCGGCTGCAGGTCGGCGTCGCTCTCTTGCTCTGGTTCGGGGAAGGCGGCGCGTTGGACAGCGAGGAAGGCGGCGGCCAGCATGCAGGCGGTGACATGCCGGTGCCAGGGCGTCCACTTGCGGACCTGGTATTGCGCGAAGCCGACGAGCTGCTTGTTGATCTCGTTGTCCTCCTCGATCTGCCAACGGCCTCCCGCCCGGGCGATGATCTCCGAAACGGTGCTGTCGGCGGGTGCGTGACGAGGAAGTAGGCGATCTCGCGGTGGAGTTGTCCGTCCTTGCCGCGCCGGTTGGGATGCAGGGATCTGCGCAGGACCATCCAGTGGGAGCAGCCCTCGGCCGGCTTCTCCTCCTTGACCTCGACGCCGAACGCGGCCCAGTCGTAGAGCCGTTCGCCCTTGGCGCCGAAGCCGCAGGAGCGGCGTTCCCACTGGTCACGGACGCGGGCATAGTGCAGCAGGTCATCGGCGCGCTTCACCGCCGGTTGGCAGGATTTGCCCGGCGGGCCGGTCAGCGGGAGGTCGGCGGGGACGCCGAGCACGTAGGGCACGGCCCGGTCATGGCACCAGGCCCGCACCCGCGGATCGCGTCCGTAGCCGGAATCGGCCAGTACCCAGGTGAAGGGGACACCGGCGGCCAGGGCGCCGTCGAGCATGGCGATGGCCAGCTCGGGCTTGGTGGCGAAGTCAACTCCGTCGGGGATGCCGGCCGCCCGGCACCGTTCACGGTCCTCGGTCCATTCCTCGGGCAGGTACAGGCGGCGGTCGACAAAGGCGTGTCCGGCGGCGGTGGCGTAGGTGAGCATGACCATGGTCTGACAGTTGCGGACATCTCCGGTCAGTCCGCAGTGCTGGAACGCCACCCCGACCGACTTGGTGCCCTTCTTCTGGGCCTGGGTGTCGTCGATGACCAGCGACGCCTCCGCGTCGCCAAGGTGTTCCACGACGTAGTCACGCACCGCATCGCGCACCCGGTCGGCGTCCCACACCGACCCGTTCAGCAGCCACTGCATCCGGTCCGCCGTCGCATGCCCGGCCCGCTCCGAGAGCGTCCAGCCGTTCTTCTTCGGCAGCTCCGCCAGCAGTCCCTCGATGAACTGCGCGAACACCACCCGCGGCTCAGGCCGGTTGAACAGATGCCCCAACGAGCCAGTCAGTCTGGTCAGTTCGTCACGCCACTCGGCTATCAGCTCAGCCGTCACATCCCGCATCATGCCCGGTCAACGACAGCACGCGGGCCCCGTCACAAGATCTCCGGCTGTAGTACTCGTCCCCTGCTCGATCTGGAACGGGTGCCGCTGCAGGCCGCGACCACCACCGGCCGGCTGCGTCATCAGGACACACCCGCGCCCGCTGCGGCTACACCCGCCGCCTCCGGCACGACCGACAACGCGAGGCTGTGCCATCTCACGGTAGGTAGTAGAAGCACTCCCAGGCGTCATCGACTTTCGTTCCATACGCGTCGGACAGGCGGACGCGCACTTTCTTGCCGTATTGCTCCTGGCAGACTTGGTCCGCTGGGATTCCTATCTGCCTGGAGCCTGACGGGCTTTCACAGACCCACCTATACGCCGGGTATCTACTACTGCTTGGCCCTCGATTGATGAGCCTTGGGAATTCCCCCGTCGACTGACACCACTTCTCAAAGTCGGGAGCCCCCGCATCCGCGACGAAATTCGAGCACTTCCATGCGCTGTATGTTCCCCACATGTTGGTCAGCTGAGCGATGTGATCCGGATCGTAAAATCCGCCGTACCCCCACCCGCAAGCCTCTGTCACCATGCTGTGGAGCTGTTCCCAGTCGGTGAGCTCCTGAGGCGTTCCATCGGGCTGCTCGCAGCGGATCGAATAGGCATCCATCGGTCGATCAGTTGCTAGCGTCGCCCCCTTGAAGCCTTTCCACTGACACCAGCCAGCGAATATCTCCTCCGACATTGGACGGAGGACGGCTGGATCGTCCTGACCCACTACGGAGCCGAGCCGCGCTGACCTTTCAGGGTCCGGCGCTGCCGCTGAAGGGCTGTAAGAACTGAAGGCGGCGGCGGTCGCACACGCTACAGCCAGCGAAATCACACGTCCGGGCATCTGTATTCTCCCGACGCGAGTGAGACAACACGGATTCAACGTCACATTGCCGATGTGAGCCCATCAGCTCACGACCAAGGCGGTGGTGGTGCGTTTCTATTGCCTTGGGCCCCGGGAAGAGAGCCATTCGTAACCGACTTTACGGCCTCTCTCAGGGTCTCGCATCGGGACACTGAAGGGCAGGCGTAATGCCTGCTCATCCGGAGGGACCGAGTTCGCGAAGGGCGTTGGCGCTGCTGATCGGCAGAGGACTCATTCGCGCTCGTCGGCGTGCTCGATCTGCTCGTAGAGCAGGTTCCGGGCGATGGCCGCGTAGCGGTTCGCGGTGGTGTGGGAGAGGTTGAAGACCAGGGCGAGGTGCAGCGGGTCGGCCCGACCGTCAGAGCTTCGTGCAGTACCCGGTCGCCGCGGATGCGTTCAAGGTAGACGCCGCGGTGCAGGAGGTGCCGCTTGAGGTATTCGGCGCTGACGGGCCCCGTGTCCAGGGCAGGCATTTCTACGGGCTAAGCAAGTCGACCCCCTTTCGCCCCAGTGACCGATTTCACCTACAGCGGGAAATCATTTTTCCAGGGAGCGTCGAGAGTTTCTGGATCAACACCAAGCTCCCGCACCACCGTGTCGACTTCCTCGACAGTCTCAACGGTAGCCACATGGACGCGTTCAATGTCCTCTTCTCCAAAGCAGGCATCTTCATCCACGATGAGCTTGGGGATTTCAACCGTTGAGACCCTGAACTTGCCGTCTCTCAGAGGGAAGACCCATACCCAGGCGTACGAATCTGGCATGCTGGGCTGACGACGTGCCGACACCAGAGCCCTTGCCATCACAAGGCGGTTGGCGACCTCGGTGCGCATGCGACCTAACCTTTCCAGAAGATTCGAATAATCGAGCCGCCATACTTCGAATCTTCGAATGTGTGAATCTGGAGATGAGGAAGGTCGCCGTCCCTGTTGCCGGCGCCATGCCCTAGCACCCGGCCATCCGCGCCGAGTTGATCATCCCAGTGATACGTTCCACTCTTCGATCCAAAATACTGCCGCGTGCCCTTGCCATCGAATCCGGCAGCATTGCGGTAACCGTCGCCCTGGAACTTCCCCAGGAAGATTTCCTCGGCTTCGGCGCGTGAACCCACCGTGATGCTGGTTCGACCTTCATCAATTGCTCGAACGCCAGCCGAAACTCGACCACTCGACCACGGGAATTCACAAGGACCTGAATTGTGAACGAGGACCGGAGTGGCCCCCGCCTGCACATAGTACGTGTGGAGGTCGTGGACTGTGAGGTTGTACATGTCGGCAGAGCCGACCTGGTCGGCTACGCCAACGACTTGGACGTGGGTGTCGGCCGCCGTGTTGAGCAGTTGACCCGGGCGGAGTTCCGCGGCCGTCGTCCAGGTCTGGAGAGTGTCGTTCCAGAAGGGGTGGCGGGATGTGGTGTGGAGAGTCGCGGTGCGGCCGTCGGCATCGCGAATGGTCACGTCGACGAGGTCGTCGTCATGGTGCACCAAGCGGTCAGTGACGGCTCGTGAGCCCTTGCGCTTGCCCGAACCGGGATCGGCTGCTGCGACTTGGTCTCCGGGTTCGACCTTGCTGATGGCTTTGGTCTTGCCGTTCTTGAGCAGGACTGGTGTGTCGGGTGTGAAGCTGCACGCCGCCTTGAGGAGGGTGGCGGCAGCCGACTCCACCTCCGCCACGGCCGCGCGTGAGGCGCCGCGTGCCATGAGGGCTCGGCCGGTGGAGCCGAAGGCCAGGGTGGCGACGGTGATGATGTCGGAGACGATGGCTTCACCGCAGTCACCGCGGCCGGTGAGGCAGTGGTAGGTGGCTTTGACGCCCCAGGGGTCGTTCCCGTTGCTGCGCAGTAGCCCCGCGCGCTTGGCTGTGTCGCAGAAGGCTTCGATGCCCTTTCTGGCCTCGCACTTGCCCTGAGCTTGGCGTTTATCCTCGGCGGGTTTCGTGTTCCTTGATCGTGTCGGCGCGTTTGACGGTCTTGCCGACGTCGTGACGCTTGGCTCGGTGT
>NZ_JBVHLX010000042.1:0-27237 GCF_055558775.1 Streptomyces sp. NPDC025638
ACTTCCTCCTCGGCCGCCTCGACCGCCACCATCGCGCCGCCCGCGGGCAGGGCCTGCATCAACGCGGCACGCGCGGACACCAGCTTCACGGCGTCATCCAGCGACACCACCCCGGCCACATGCGCGGCCGCGATCTCACCGACCGAGTGACCGGCCACGTAATCGGGCCGCACACCCCACGATTCGAGAAGGCGGAACAACGCCACCTCGACCGCGAAGAGCGCCGGCTGGGTGCACCCGGTCTCGTGCAGGATCTCCGCGTCGACGTCGACCGGCGCATCCAGACGCGCACACACCTCGTCATACGCATCGGCAAAGACGGGGAACGCCCCGTACAACTCACGCCCCATACCGATCCGCTGCGAACCCTGACCCGAGAACAGAAAGCCGACCTTGCCCTCGGAGCGCGCGCGTCCCAGCGTCACGTTCGCCGCCGGTTCGCCGGCGGCGAGCGCGGTGAGGGCTTGCCGGAGTTCGTCCGGGCCCTGTGCCAGGAGCACCGCGCGGTCCTCGAACGTCTCGCGGGAGGCCAGGGAGAGTCCGATGTCGGAAGCCGTCCAGCCGTCGTTCGCGTCGAGGTGGCCGGCGAGCCGGGCCGCCTGGGCGCGCAGCGCCGGCTCGCCCTTGCCCGACAGCACCCACGGCACGAGCGCGCCGGAGTCGGGCGTGGGGGGCAGCTCCTCCGTGGCGGGGGCCTGCTCGATGATGGTGTGGGCGTTGGTGCCACTGACGCCGAACGACGAGATCGCGGCGCGGCGCGGGCGGTCCGACTCGGGCCATGCGACGGCCTCGGTCAGGAGCCGGACGTCACCGGCCGACCAGTCCACGTGCGGCGTCGGCTCGTCCGCGTGCAGGGTCCGCGGCAGGATGCCGTAGCGCATCGCCATGACCATCTTGATCACACCTGCCACGCCTGCCGCGGCCTGCGTGTGGCCGATGTTGGACTTCAGCGAGCCCAGCCACAGCGGCCGGCTCTCCGGCCGCTCCCGGCCGTACGTGGCGAGCAGCGCCTGCGCCTCGATCGGGTCACCCAGCGTCGTGCCCGTGCCGTGCGCCTCGACGGCGTCCACGTCGCCCGGAGCGAGTCCGGCCGAGGCCAGCGCCTGGCGGATGACCCGCTGCTGCGCCGGACCGTTCGGCGCGGTCAGGCCGTTGGACGCGCCGTCCTGGTTCACGGCGCTCCCCCGTACCACCGCCAGGACCTCGTGGCCGTTGCGCACGGCGTCGGACAGCCGCTCCACGAGCACCACGCCCACGCCCTCCCCCCAGCCGGTGCCATCCGCACCGGCGCCGAACGCCCTGCAGCGGCCGTCGGGCGACAGGCCACGCTGGCGGCTGAACTCCACGAAGACGCTCGGGCCGGCCATGACGGTGACGCCGCCGGCCAGGGCCATCGTGCACTCGCCGTTGCGCAGCGACTGCATGGCCAGGTGCAGGGCGACCAGGGACGACGAGCAGGCCGTGTCGATCGTGACGGCGGGCCCTTCGAGGCCGAAGGTGTAGGCCACCCGGCCGGAGACGACGCTGGACGCGCCGCCGACGAGCCGGTGTCCTTCGACGCCTTCCGGCGTGCGGCGCACATCGGCTCCATAGCCCTGGTAGGCCATGCCGACGAAGACGCCGGTCCGGCTGCCGCGTAGCTGCGCGGGGGCGATCCCGGCCCGCTCGAAGGCCTCCCACGAGGTCTCCAGCAACAGGCGCTGCTGCGGGTCCATCGCCAGGGCCTCACGCGGAGAGATCCCGAAGAAGCCGGCGTCGAAGTCGGTGGCACCGTAGAGGAATCCGCCGTCGCGCGCGTACGTCTTGCCGGGGCGATCGGGGTCGGGGTCGTAGAGGGCCTCGACGTCCCAGCCGCGGTTCGACGGGAAGTCGGAGATGGCGTCGCCGCCGGACGTCACCAGGGACCACAGAGCCTCGGGCGAGTCGACGCCGCCGGGCAGGTGGCAGCTCATCGCCACGATGGCGATGAGCTCGTCGTCGGGGGCCGCGTGCTGCTCCTGCGGTACGGCGGCCTGCGATCCGAGCAGCTCGCTCCGCAGGAAGCGGGCGAGCGCCGTGGCGTTGGGGTAGTCGAAGACCAGTGTGGGCGGCAGCGCGAGCCCGGTCGCCGTGTTGACTTTGTTGCGGAGTTCGACGGCGGTCAGGGAGTCGAAGCCCAGGTCCTTGAAGGCCCGGTCGGGCGCGACCTCCGCCGCCGAGGAGTGGCCCAGGACGGCCGCGACGTGCGCGCGGACCAGGTCGATCAGGGTCTGAGTGCGCTCGGCCTCCGGCAGTCCGGCGAGCCGGGTCGCCAGGGGCGCGGCACCGTTGGCCGCGTCGGCAGGTGCGGCTGTGCCTGCGCGGCGTACCTCGGGCAACTCGGACAGCAGGGCGCTCGGGCGGCCGAGGGTGAACGGTCCGATGAACCGTGCCCAGTCGATGTCGGCCACGACGACCGCGGTGTCGTCGCAGTCCAGGGCTCGCTGCAGCGCGGTCACGGCGAATGCGGCGGGCAGGGTGACGACGCCGCGGCGGCGCAGGTGCTCCTCGTCGGCGTCGCTGACCATGCCGCCGTCGGCCCAGGGGCCCCAGGCGATCGCGGTGGCGGTCAGACCCCGGGCCCTCCGCCTGGCGGCGAGCCCGTCGAGGAAGGCGTTGGCGGCCGCGTAGGCGGTCTGCCGTCCGCTGCCCCACACGCCGGCGATCGAGGAGAAGAGGACGAAGGCGTCCAGCTCGCGGTCGCCGAGCAGTTCGTCCAGGTGTGCGGCGCCGTGGGCCTTCGCCGCCGCCGTGCGGGCGAAGTCGGCCGGCGTCAGCTCGTCAATGGGGGCGAACTGTTCCACGCCCGCGGCGTGGAAGACGGAGGTGAAGGTGTGCTCGGCGAGCAGTGCCGCCACCGCGTCGCGGTCGGCGACGTCGCACAGGGCGAGGGTGACGCGCGCTCCCAGCTCCTCCAGTTCAGCCTTGAGCGCGGTCGCGCCGGGCGCGTCGGGGCCGCGGCGGCTGGTGAGCACCAGGTGTCCGGCACCGGCACCGGCGAGCCAGCGGGCGACGTGCCCGCCCAGCGCACCCGTACCACCGGTGATCAGCACCGTGCCGCGCGGCGACCACGGCCGGCCGGCGCCGCTTCGGGCGTGGGCGAGCCGGGCGGTGAACACGCCGGAGGCGCGGACGGCGACCTGGTCCTCGTGGCCGTCCGCAGCGCCGACTTTCTGGCTCAGTACGGCGGCGATACGGCCGGCGGCGCGATCGTCGACGGCCGCGGGCAGGTCGATCAGGCCGCCCCAGCGGCGGGCGTGTTCCAGGGCCAGGGCGCGGCCGAGGCCCCACACCTGGTTCTGCACCGCGCTGAGCGGTGCGTCGTCGGAGCGGCCGGTGGCAGCCGCGCCGCGGGTGGCGCACCACAGCGGCGCGTCGACGCCCGCGTCGCCCAGCGCCTGGGCCAGAGCCACGGTCTGCGCGAGGCCCTGGGAGAGCGCGGGGTGCTCGGGCGAGGCGGACTCGTCGGTCGCGAGCAGAGACAGGACGCCGTCGGGCGATCCGGCTTCGGCTGTGGCCCGGGTCAGCTCGCCGGCCAGGGACGCGCGGTCGGCGTCGGCGCCAACCGTCAGCGGGATCAGGTGCGCGCCACGTCCGGCGAGGGCCGCGCGGACCGTCCGGGCCCACTCGTCGCCCTCGGGCGCGGCGAACAGCCATGTGCTGCCGGAAAGGTCGCCGGCGGACAGGCCGTTCAGCGGCTGCCAGGCCAGCTGGTAGCGCCAGCCGTCCACGACGGACTGCTCGCGCCGCTGGCGCCGCCAGGCGGACAGCTTCGGGACCACGACGTCCAGTTCCTCGGGGCTCAGCCCCAGCGTGGCGGCGAGGGACTGGGCGTCCTCGCGCTCGACGCTCGCCCAGAACTCGGCATCGACCGCGTCCACGGCGGCCGTCTCGGCCTCGGGGGCCTCCAGCCAGTAACGCTGCTGCTGGAAGGCGTAGGTGGGCAGGTCTACGCGGTGGGCACCCGGGAACAGAGCCTGCCAGTCCGGGGACACGCCGTGTACGTGCAGTTCGGCGAGCGCGGTGATGACGGCCTGCGGCTCGGGGCGGTCGGCTCGCAGTACGGGGATGGTGACGATGTCGTCCGCACAGCCCTGTGCCATGCCGCTGAGGACACCGCCGGGACCGATCTCGACGAACGTGGTCACACCCAGCTCGTGCAGGGTCCGTACGCCGTCGGCGAAGCGGACCGCCTCGCGGACGTGACGGACCCAGTACTCGGGGGTGTAGGCCTCCTCGGCCAGGCGACCGGTGAGGTTCGAGACCACCGGGATCCGCGGCTCACCGAACGTCAGATCGCGAACGACCTGCGCGAACTCCTCCAGCATCGGATCCATCAACGGCGAGTGGAACGCGTGACTGACCTTCAGCCGAGACGTCTTACGACCCTGACCGGCGAAGATCTCACCTATTGCGCCGACCGCGTCCTCAGCGCCGGAAACCACAACTGATTCAGGGCCGTTGACCGCCGCGATGCCGACGCCGTCCGTCAGGTGCGGCAGCACCTCGTCCTCGGTCGCCTGCACCGCCACCATCGCCCCGCCCGCAGGCAGCGCCTGCATCAGCGCGGCACGCGCCGACACCAGCTTCGCCGCATCCTCAAGCGACAACACACCCGCCACATGAGCAGCCGCAATCTCACCCACCGAGTGACCCGCCACCAAATCCGGCCGGACACCCCACGACTCCAGCAGCCGGAACAGCGCCACCTCCAAGGCGAACAACGCCGGCTGGGTGCAACCGGTCTGGTTGAGCTGCTGCGCGTCCGCGTCGAGCGTGACGTCGAGGTGGGCGCGGATCTCGTCGTAGGCCGCGGCGAACGCCGGGAAGGTGTCATAGAGTTCGCGCCCCATGCCGGCCCGCTGCGAGCCCTGGCCGGAGAACAGGAACCCGGTCTTGTCGCCGAGGCGGGCCGCGTCCTGGACGACGACCGCGGATGGGGTGCCGGACGCCAGTGCCCGTACGCCTTCGGTGAGTTCCTCCAGGCTCTCGCCGACGACGGCCGCCCGGCGGTCCCAGGCGGTGCGCGTCGTGGCGAGGGAAAAGCCGATGTCGGCCGACGAGCGGCCGGCGCCGCTCCCGCCGCTCCGGCCGTCCTCCAGGAAGGAGAGCAGGCGCTCCGCCTGCGCGCGCAGCGCCGCGTCGGTCTTCGCCGAGAGTACCCACGGCAGCGCGCCGGCGGCCGGGTCCCCGGCCGGCTCGGCGGCGGCCTCTTGGTCGAGGGCCGGGGCCTGCTCGATGATCGTGTGCGCGTTGGTGCCGCTGACGCCGAAGGACGAGACCGCGGCGCGGCGGGGGTGGTCCGTCTCGGGCCACTGGACGGCCTCGGTCAGCAGCTTGAGGCCGCCCGCGGACCAGTCGACCTGAGTGGTCGGCTCGTCCACGTGCAGCGTCTGCGGCAGGACGCCGTTGCGGATGGCCATCACCATCTTGATCACACCGGCGACCCCGGAAGCCGCCTGCGTGTGACCGATGTTGGACTTGATGGATCCCAGCCACACCGGCCGGTCGCCCGAGTGCTCCTGGCCGTACGTGGCGAGCAGCGCCTCTGCCTCGATCGGGTCACCGAGGGTGGTGGCCGTGCCGTGCGCCTCGACCGCGTCGACCTGGGAGGCGGTCAGGCGCGCGTTCTCCAGCGCCTGCCGGATCACTCGCTCCTGCGACGGGCCGTTCGGGGCCGTGAGGCCGTTGGAGGCGCCGTCCTGGTTGACGGCGCTGCCGCGGATGACGGCGAGCACGTCATGGCCGAGCCGGCGGGCGTCGGACAGCCGCTCCAGCAGGAGCACGCCGACGCCTTCGGACATGCCCGTGCCGTCGGCGGTCGAGGAGAACGCGCGGCAGCGGCCGTCGGGCGACAGGCCGCGCTGCGCACTGAACGCGATGAAGGTGTTCGGCGTGGCCATCACGGTCACGCCGCCGGCCAGGGCGAGCGAGCACTCGCCGCGGCGCAGCGCCTGGGCGGCCAGGTGGAGCGCCACCAGCGAGGACGAGCAGGCCGTGTCGACGGTGACCGCCGGGCCTTCGAGGCCGAGGGCGTAGGAGATGCGCCCGGACACCACGGCGGCGGTGTTCGCGGTGACGAGGTGGGCCTCGGTGTCGCTGTCGCCCTGCCGCTGGAGGTAGGCGTGGTCCTGGCCGTTGGTGCCGACGAACACGCCGACCCGGGTGCCGCGTGCGGTGGCGGGGTCGATGCCCGCGCGTTCGAGGGCCTCCCAGGAGGTCTGCAGGAGCAGCCGCTGCTGCGGGTCCATGACCAGGGCCTCGCGGGGGGAGATCCCGAAGAACGCGGGGTCGAACTCGCCGGCGTCGTAGAGGAAGCCGCCCTCGCGCACGTACGTGCGGCCCGTCCGCCCGGGCTCGGGATCGTAGATCGTGTCCAGGTCCCAGCCGCGGTCGGTGGGGAACTCGGAGACGCCGTCGCCGCCCGAGGCGACCAGTTGCCACAGATCCTCGGACGAGCCGACCCCGCCCGGGTAGCGGCAGGCCATCCCGACGATGGCGATGGGCTCGGTGTCCTTCGCCTCCAGCTCACCCAGCTGCCTGCGGGTCTGGCGCAGGTCCACCATCACGCGCTTGAGGTAATCCCTGAGCTTGTCGTCGTTCGACATGTTTTACGTCCTCGGTAGCAGTGCGTGAGATGAGTCAGTGAGACCCGAGCTCTTGGTCGATGAGGTCGAACATCTCGTCGTCAGTGGCGGCGTCGATCCGGTCGAGATCGAGGTCGAAGTCGCGTTCGGTGCCGGGGCCGGCGTCGGCGGCGTTCGCCGCGGCGTCCTGGTGGGTGTCGGTCCACTTCCAGAGCAGCGCCTTGAGCCGGGCGGTGACCTTGTCCCGCACCGCGTCCTCCGGGGGGAGCGCGGCGAGCTGCGCCTCCAGCCGGTCCAGTTCGCCGAGCACGGGCGGAGCCTCGGCGGTGAGGTCGAGCACCAGGTCCTTGTGCAGGAGCCGGGCGATGGCGACGGGGTTGGGGTGGTCGAAGACCAGGGTGGGCTTGAGCCGGAGCCCGGTCGCGGCGTTGAGCCGGTTACGCAGCTCCACGGCGGTCAGGGAGTCGAAGCCGATGTCCCGGAAGGCCGTGGTGGGCTCGATGCGGGCAGCGGTGGCGCGGCCGAGGGCGGCTGCCGCCTGATTGCGCACCAGGTCCAGCAGGACCTTCTCCTGGTCGGCCTCTGGTATCCCGGCGAGGCGGCGGGCCAGGGCAGGGGTCCCTGCGGCGGCCGCGGCCTCGCCGGCCGCGGCGCCGCTGTCGCCCACGAGGCCGCGCAGGACGGCGGGCAGCATGCCGGCGCGGGCCGTGGCGCGCAGTCCTGGAACGTCCAGCCGAGCTGGCACGATCACCGGCCGGTCCACAGTAAGGGCAGCGTCGAACAGGGCCAGACCCTCCGCCGGGGTGAACGGCACGACTCCCGCCCGCCCCATCCGGCTGCGGTCGGCGTCGGTGATCCGGTCGCCCATGCCTCCGTTGTCCGTCCACAGGCCCCACGCCAGCGAGGTGCCGGGCAGGCCCGCGGCCCGGCGCTGCCGCGCCAGCCCGTCCAGGAAGGCGTTCGCGGCGGCGTAGCTCGCCGCGCCGGCGCTGCCCAGGACTCCGGCCAGGGAGGAGAAGAGCACGAACGCGGAGAGGTCCAGGTCCCGGGTCAGCTCGTGCAGGTGCAGCGCCCCGTCGGCCTTCGGCCGCAGCACGGTGTCCAGGCGCTCCGGGGTCAGGGCGGTGACCACGCCGTCGTCCAGGGCCGCCGCCGCGTGCACCACAGCCACGAGCGGGTGCTCGGCCGGGATCGAGGCCAGCAGTTCCGCGAGGGCGTCCCGGTCCGCGATGTCACAGGCGGCCACGTCGATGTGCGCGCCCAGCTCGGAAAGGGCGGCAACGAGTTCGCCGATGCCTTCGGCCGCGGGGCCGCGGCGACTGGCCAGCAGCAGCCTCCGTACGCCGCGTTCGGCGACGAGGTGCCGCGCGAGCGACCGTCCGAGGCCACCGGTCGCGCCGGTGAGCAGCACGGTCCCCTCGGGGCCCCACGCGTGACCGGTGGGCTCTTCGGGCGGGGTGATCCGGGCGAGGCGCGGCACGTACAGCTTTCCGTCGCGCACCGCGGCCTGCGGTTCGTCCAGAACGGCGAGCGCCGCGGCCAGCGCCGGGTCGATGCCGCAGTTCGTGTCGATGCCGCCGTTCGCGACCGAGTCGTCCGCGTCGACGAGCAGAAGCCGGTTCGGGTGCTCGGTCTGGGCAGACTTCACCAGACCGGAGACCGCGACGTGCGCGAGGTCCAAAGCTGTGCCGCCCGTCTCGACGGCTCCGCGCGTCATCACCACGAGTCGCGCGTCGGACAACCGCTCGTCGGCGACCCACTCCTGGACGACCGACAGCACGTCGGCCAGCAGCCCGCGCGTCGCCGCGGCGGCATCGCCCTCGCCCGGGGCGCAGCGCAGGAGGACGTGGGCAGGCGTGGCCGCACCGCCGTCGACTGCCTTGCGGAGCGCGTCGATGTCGGAGTGGGAACCCTCGTCGCCGAGGACCGCCCACTCGGCTTCGCAAGCAGTGGCGGGAGCGGACGCCACGGTGTGCTCGACCCAGTCGACCTCGAACATCCAGTCCTGGTGCGCCACCCGCGAGGCCAGCACCTGCTGCGGGGACATCGTCCGCGTCCGGACGGACGCGACCGAGGCGACGGGAGAGCCGTCGGCGTCGGACAGTTCGATCGCCACCGCGTCGACGCCGGCGGGCCGGATGCGTATGCGGACGGCCCCGGGCCCCGGAGTGTGCACGGACATTCCGCTCCAGGCGTAGGGCATGAGCACCTCGCCGGGATCTTTGGCCCGGTCCGACGCCAGCATGCCGAGGGCAGCGTCCAGCAGTACGGGGTGCAGGCCGTAGCGGTCCGCCCGGTCCCGCTCCGTGACAGGCAGTGCGGCCTCGGCGTACAGCTCGTCCCCGGCGCGCCAGGCGGCGCGCAGGCCCGGACGGCCCTCGACGCCCACGGGTTCGGCTCCCGTCGGCGGCCATGTCATCATGTCGAACTCCGAGGCCGGAGCGTTCGGGGTGAGCTCTCCGGTGACGTGGCAGACCCACGGCTCGCCGGCGCCGCCCGCAGCGGGCCGGCTGAAGACGCGCACCGAGCGCCGGTCAGGGTCGTCGCTCGAACCGACCTGCACCTGGATGCGGACGGCGCCGTGTTCGACGAGAACCAGCGGGGCGTCCACGTCCAGTTGTTCCAGATGCGGGAACCCGGCCAGCCGTCCCGCGGACAGGGCGAGCTCCACGAACGCGGCGACCGGGAGCACCGGCACGCCGCCGACCGTGTGTTCCGCGATCCAGGGCATGTCGGCCGGGGACAGCCGCCCGGTGAACAGCACGTCCTGCGTCCCGGCGGTCTCCACCACCGCGCCGAGCAGGGCGTGGCCGGAGGAGTCCAGGCCCGCCGAGGAGACGTCGAGCGCTGCCGTACCTTCAAGCCAGTAGCGCTCGCGCTGGAAGGCGTACGTCGGCAGGTCGACACGCTGGGCGCCGGGGAACAGCACCTGCCAGTCCGGGGAGACACCGTGCGCGTGCAACTGCCCGAGGGCCAGAGTGAGCGCCTCGGGTTCGGGGCGGCCGGTACGCAGGGCGGGAACGGTGACGATGTCCGCGTCGTCGAGGCAGCCCTGGGCGAGGGCGCTCAGCACGCCGCCCGGGCCGATCTCCAGGAACGTGGTCACACCCAGCTCGTGCAGGGTCCGCACGCCGTCGGCGAAACGGACCGCCTCACGGACGTGCCGGACCCAGTACTCGGGGGTGTACGACCCAGCCAGATCACCCGTGAGGTTGGAGACCACCGGGATCCGCGCCTCGTTGAAGTCCAGAGCGCGAACGACCTCCGCGAACTCGTCCAGCATCGGGGCCATCAACGGCGAATGGAACGCGTGGCTGACCTTCAACCGGGAGGTCTTGCGACCCTGTTGGGCGAAGGCCTCGACAATCTCCAGCACGACATCCTCGGCTCCGGAGACCACGACGGACTGCGGACCGTTGATCGCCGCGATACCGACACCGTCGGTCAGGTACGGCAGCACTTCGTCCTCGGTCGCCTGGATCGCCACCATCACGCCACCCGCAGGCAGTGCCTGCATCAACGCGGCACGCGCCGACACCAGCTTCACGGCGTCGTCCAGCGACAGCACACCCGCCACATGAGCAGCCGCAATCTCGCCTACCGAGTGACCCGCCACGTAGTCGGGCCGGATTCCCCTCGACTCCAACAACCGGAACAACGCCACCTCAACGGCGAACAACGCAGGCTGCGTCGATCCCGTCTGATGAAGCGTCTCCGCATCGACGTCGACCTCGGTGTCCAACAGCGCGCACACCTCGTCGTACGCCACAGCGAACACCGGATAGGACGTGTACAGCTCGCGGCCCATCCCCCGCCGCTGCGAACCCTGACCCGAGAACAGGAAGCCGACCTTGCCCCGGTCGGCCTCGGCGCGCCCTGTCACCACCTGTACCGCGGGCTCGCCCGCTGCGAGGGCGGTCAGCCCCGCGCGCAGCTCTTCCCCGTCGGCGCCGACGACCGCCGCCCGGTGCTCCAGCGCCGAGCGGGTGACCGCCAGCGACAACCCCACGTCGGCCGGTGACGCGGCTGCGAGGTCCACGAACGACAGGAGTCGTTGCGCCTGCTCCCGCAGCGCCTCCCCGGTCTTCGCGGAGAGTACCCACGGCACCACCGTGGTCCGGGCCCGCCTCGGCTCCTCGGCCACGCCCTCGCCTTCGGTCGTGTCGTCGGCCGGGCCCTCCGCCGCCGGTTCGGGCGCCTGCTCAAGGATGATGTGCGCGTTGGTGCCGCTGATCCCGAACGACGAGATCCCGGCCCGGCGAGGGTGGTCCGTCTCCGGCCACGCGATCGCGTCGGTCAGCAGGTCGACCGAGCCGGCCGACCAGTCGACCTGCGGCGTCGGCCGGTCCACGTGAAGCGACTTCGGCAGCACGCCGTGCCGCATCGCCAGCACCATCTTCATCACACCGGCGACGCCCGCCGCGGCCTGCGTGTGGCCGATGTTGGACTTCAGCGAGCCGAGCAGGAGCGGCCGTTCGCGCTCTTGTCCATAGGTCGCCAGCAGCGCCTGCGCCTCGATCGGGTCGCCGAGGTTGGTGCCCGTGCCGTGCGCTTCGACGGCGTCGACCTCCTCGGCGGACAGCCCGGCGCCGGCCAGCGCTTCGAGGATCACGCGCTGCTGCGCGGGGCCGTTGGGCGCGGTCAGCCCATTGGACGCGCCGTCCTGGTTGACGGCACTGCTCCGGACGACCGCGAGCACCTTGTGGCCGAGTCGGCGGGCGTCCCGCAGCCGCTCAACGAGCAGCAGGCCGGCACCTTCGGACCAGGACGCCCCGTCCGCCGCCGCCGCGAAGGACTTGCAGCGGCCGTCGGGGGCGAGTCCGCGCTGGCGGCTGAACTCGATGAAGGCGCTCGGGCCCGCCATGACCGTCACGCCGCCGGCGAGCGCCATGGAGCACTCGCCGCCCCGCAGCGCCTGCACGGCGAGGTGCAGGGCGACGAGCGAGGACGAGCAGGCGGTGTCGACGGTGACCGCGGGGCCCTCGAAGCCGAAGGTGTAGGCGATGCGCCCGGAGGCGACGCTGCCGGAGTTGCCGGTGCTCATCAGCCCCTGGACCCCTTCGGGGAGGACCCCGGGCGTGAAACCGTAGTCGTGGTACATCAGGCCGGCGAAGACGCCCGTGCGGCTGCCCTTGAGGCCGGCGGGATCGATGCCCGCGTGCTCGAAAGCCTCCCAGGCGGTCTCCAGCAGCAGCCGCTGCTGCGGGTCCATGGCCAGCGCCTCGCGCGGCGAGATCCCGAAGAAGTCCGCGTCGAAGTCCGCCGCGTCGCGGAGGAAGCCGCCCTGCCGTGTGTAGACCTTGCCGGGCTGTTCGGGGTCGGGGTCGTAGAGCGCGTCGACGTCCCAGCCGCGGTCCTCGGGGAACTGCGAGATGGCGTCTTTGCCCTCGGCCAGCAGCCGCCACAGCTCCTCGGGGGAGCCGACGCCGCCGGGGAACCGGCAGCTCATGCCCACAATGGCAATCGGCTCCTGGTCGCGGGCCTCCAGCTCGCGCACGCGCCGCCGAACCTGGCGCAGGTCGGTGGTGGCCCGCTTGAGGTAGTCCCGGAGCTTGTCTTCGTTCATCATCGGTGTCGCCCGCCCCTTTTGGCCTGCGCAGTTCAGGAGATGCCGAGTTCGTCGTCGAGGAGCTCGTACAGCTCTTCGTCGCTCGCCGAGCTGAGGTCGTCTTCGTCCTCGGCTCCGCCGGCGCCTCCCGGATCGGCCGGCTCGTTCCCGTTCCAACGGGCGAGCAGTGCCTGGAGACGCATGTTGATCTTGGTTCGGGTGACGTTGTCGATGCCGTCCGCTCCGGCGCCGTCGAGGGCGGCGGTGAGCCGGTCGAGCTCGTCGAAGACCGGCGCCGTCCCGGCCGTACCACCGGGGAGGTCCTTCAGCACCCGCTGCGCGAGCACCGCGGGCGTCGGGTGGTCGAAGGCCAGCGTCGCGGGCAACCGCAGGCCGGTGGCCTTGTTCATCCGGTTGCGGAGCTCCACCGCGGTCAGCGAGTCGAAGCCCAGGTCACCGAAGGCCTGGTCGGGCTGGACGGCCTTGGCCGAGCTGTGTCCGAGGACGGCGGCGACCTCGGACCGGACGAGGTCGAGCACGGCCTCTTCGCGCTCGCTCTCGGGCAGGCCCGCGATCCGCTGCGCCAGCGGTACGGAAGCCGCCAGGTCCGTACGCCGCGGCCGGCCGCCGACTAGCGCCTTGAGCAGCGGCGGCACGGGTGCGGTCGCGTGCCGCAGGGCTGCGAGGTCCAGCCGTGCCGCCACCACCAAGGGCTCCTGCAGCGCGAGCGCGGCGTCGAGGAGTTCCAGGCCGTCCTCGTCGGACAGCGGCAGCACGCCGCCGCGGGCGAGCCGGGTCCGGTCGGCGCCGCCGAGGGCGTCGGTCATGATGCCGGTGCGCTGCCACAGGCCCCACGGCAGCGACGCCGCGGGCAGCCCCTGGGCCCGGCGGCGCCGGGCGAAGGCGTCCAGGAAGGCGTTGGCCGCGGCGTAGTTGGCCTGGCCGGGTGTGCCGAGCGTACCCGCGAGCGAGGAGAAGAGGACGAACGCCGACACGTCGCCCGCCAGCTCGTGCAGGTTCAGCACCGCGTCGACCTTGGGGCGCAGCACCGTCTCCAGGCGCTCCGGCGTGAGCGAGCCGATCACGCCGTCGTCGAGGACGCCGGCCGTGTGCACCACAGCCGTCACCGGCGTGCCGGACAGCACCTCGGCGAGGGCGTCCCGGTCGGCCACGTCGCAGGCGGCCCAGAGCACTTCGGCCCCCGCGGCGGTCAGTTCTTCCCGGAGCTCCGCCGCACCCTCGGCGTCCGCGCCGCGCCGACTCATCAGCAGCAGGCTGCGCACGCCGTGTTCGGCGACCAGGTGCCGGGCGACGAGTCCGCCCAGGGCGCCGGACGCGCCGGTCAGGAGCACCGTGCCGGTCCCGAAGTCCGGGGTGGCCCGCGGGGCGTCGGCGGCGGCCCTGGTGAGTCGGGGCAGCAGGAGCGCGCCGCCGCGCAGTGCCGCCTGCGACTCCTCGGAGGCGACGAGCCAGGGGACGGCCGTCGCCGCGACCCGCTCTACGTCGGCGTTCTCATCGGTGTCGAGGAGGACGATGCGGTCCGGGTTCTCCGACTGTGCCGATCGGACAAGGCCCCACACAGCGGCCTGCACGGGGTCGCCCGCTGCTGGGTCGCCACCGGCGGCGACCGCGCCCCCGGTCACCAGCACCAGGCGGGCGGCCCGGTCCTCGGCCAGCCACCACTGGACCAGCCGCAGCACTTCGGCGAGGACATCCCGGACCCGCTCGGCATCGGTACCCGACCCGACGGGGCAGGGGACGACGACGGCGTCCGTGTCCGCCTGCGCCCCGGTCTCCGTCGCGGGGGCGGCGAGGAGGGCGGCGATGTCGTCGTGGGCCCGGACGACCGGCGTTTGCGCGTCGGCCGTGGCGGCGAGCGGTGCCCACTCCACGGTGAACAGGGAGTCCCGGGAACTGGTGCGCAGCTGCTCGGCCGACACCGGGCGCAGCGTCAGCGACTCCACCGACACGACGGGACGGCCCGTGCCGTCGGCGGCTTCCAGCCGTACCGCGTCTCCGCCGGCCTGGGAGAGCCGTACCCGCAGGCCGGCTGCTCCGGTTCCGTGCAACGTGACACGGGACCATGCGAAGGGCAGCAGGGGCCCGTCGGTAGCCGGTACGAGGCCGCCCGCGCCCAGCGCGTGCAGCGCGGAGTCGAGCAGGGCCGGGTGCACGCCGAACGCGTCCGCCCCCGCCTGCGCCTCGTCGGTGACCGCGAGTTCGGCGTAGACCGCGTCGTGGCCGCGCCAGGCGGCACGCAGCCTCTGGAAGAGCGGGCCGTAGCTCAGGCCGAGGTCCGCCAAGCGGTCGTAGAAGCCGTCCAGGTCCACCGGCTGGGCATCGGCCGGGGGCCAGCTGCTCAGGTCGGTGCCGGAGGGGGCTCCGCCGGTGGCCAGGACGCCGGTGGCGTTGCGGATCCAGGGGCCGTCCCCGGCTCGCGAGTGCACGCTCAGCGGGCGGCGGCCGGAGTCGTCCTGGGCGCCCACGAGGACCTGGAGCGCGACACCGCCGAGCTCGGGCAGCACCAGCGGTGCCTGCAGGGTGAGCTCCTCGACCAGATCGCAGCCGGTCTCGGCCGCGGCGTGGGCGGCCAGTTCCACGAAGGCCGTGCCCGGCAGCAGCACCCTGCCCAGCACCGCGTGGTCGGCCAGCCAGGGCTGGGCCCGCAGGGACAGCAACCCGGTCAGCAAGTGGCCGCCGGCGTCCGGCAGCTCCACCGCCGCGCCGAGGAACGGGTGGTCGGCGGCGTCCAGCCCGGCCGCTCGTACGTCACCGGCCGGGGCGCCCGCCTCCAGCCAGTACCGCTCGTGCTGGAACGCGTAGGTCGGGAGGTCGACCCGGCGCGCGCCCGGCAGGACGGCGTCCCAGTCGATGGTGACGCCGTGCACGTGGGCCTGGGCCAGGGCCAGCATCAGCCGGCTCCGTCCGCCGTCGCGGCGGCGCAACGTCGGTACGACCGCGGCGTCCGCGTCGGCAGCCTCGATGGCGTCCTGGATGCCCGCCAACTGGACAGGGTGCGGGCTGACTTCGACGAACACGTCGTGCCCGTCGGTCAGGGCGGCCCGGATCGCGTCGTGGAACCGAACCGTCTGCCGCATGTTGCGGTACCAGTAGCCGGAGCCGAGCTCGTCCGCGTCCAGCTTCCCGCCCGTCACCGTGGAGTAGAAGGGCACGGAGCCGGGGAGCGGGCTGATGCCGGCGAACCCCTCGCTCGCCTGTGCTTCGACGCGTTCGATCTGCGGCGAGTGTGCGGCGTAGTCGACGGCGACCTTGCGGGCCTGGATGCCCTCCTGTCGGCAGTGCGCGAGGAGTTCGTCGAGAGCGTCGGTGTCCCCGGAGACCACGACGGTGGCGGGCCCGTTCACGGCGGCGATGCCGAGGCGGCTGGTCCACCGGTCGACCAGTTCCCGCGCCTTCTCCTCCGGGAGCGTCACCGAGGCCATGGCGCCGTGGCCCTGGAGTTCGCGGACCGCAAGGCTGCGCCGCACCACGATGCGCGCTGCGTCCTCCAGGGACATTGCTCCGGCGATCACCGCCGCGGAGACCTCGCCCTGGGAGTGCCCGACGACCGCGTCGGGGGTCACTCCGAAGGAGCGCCACACCTCAGCGAGGGCGACCGTCATCGCCCAGAGCACCGGCTGCAGCACGTCGACCCGGTCCTGCTCGACCTCGGAGGTGCCGCGCAGCACCGCGGTCAGCGACCAGTCCACGTGCGGCGCAAGGGCACGCTCGCAGGCGTCGATCCGGTCGCGAAAGACCGGGGAGGTCTCCAGTAGTTCGGCGGCCATGCCCACCCACTGCGACCCCTGCCCGGGGAAGACGAAGACGGTCTTGCCGCCGGTGCGTGCGGTGCCGGTCACCACGCCGGGCGGCGTGGCGCCGCCGGCGACACCGGCCAGTCCCTTCCGAAGCTCCTCGGGGGTCTCCGCGACCACCACGGCGCGGTGTTCGAAGGCCGCCCTGGTCGTGGCCAGCGAGTACGCCGCGTCGGCCACCGGGGCCGCCTCGCCGTCGTTGTCACTGTCGTTGTCGTCGAGGAAGGACACGAGGCGGGCGGCCTGCGCCCGCAGCGCTGCTTCGGTCCTGCCGGAGAGCACCCACGGCACGGCCGCGACCGGGTCGGACGCCGGGGGCAGTTCCTCGGTCACGGGAGCCTGCTCGATGATCGTGTGGGCGTTGGTGCCACTGACACCGAAGGACGACACGGCAGCACGGCGCGGGCGGTCCGACGCGGGCCAGTCGACGGCCTCGGTCAGCAGCCGGACGTCTCCGGCCGACCAGTCGACGTGCGGTGTGGGTTCGTCGACGTGCAGGGTCTGCGGGAGCACTCCGTGGCGCATGGCCATGACCATCTTGATCACACCGGCGACACCCGCGGCGGCCTGCGTGTGACCGATGTTGGACTTCAGCGAGCCCAGCCACAACGGCTGTCCTTCGGGCCGCTCCTGACCGTACGTGGCGAGCAGCGCCTGCGCCTCGATCGGGTCGCCCAGCTTCGTCCCCGTACCGTGCGCCTCGACGGCGTCCACGTCGGCCGGCGTGAGCCCGGCGGACGCCAGCGCCTGCCGGATCACCCGCTGCTGCGCGGGGCCGTTGGGCGCGGTCAGACCGTTGGACGCACCGTCCTGGTTCACCGCACTGCCCCGCACAACAGCCAGCACGCGGTGGCCGTTGCGCTCGGCGTCACTGAGCCGCTCCACCAGCAGCAGGCCTACGCCTTCGCCCCAGCCCGTGCCGTCGGCACCGGCCGCGAACGCCTTGCACCGGCCGTCGGGCGACAGCCCGCGCTGCCGGCTGAACTCCACGAAGACCGTCGGGCCGGCCATGACCGTGACGCCACCGGCCAGCGCCATCGAGCACTCGCCGTTGCGCAGGGCCTGAACGGCCAGGTGCAGGGCCACGAGCGACGAGGAGCAGGCCGTGTCGATCGTGACGGCGGGGCCCTCCAGTCCGAAGGCGTAGGACACACGTCCGGAGGCGACGCTGCCGGAGCCTCCGGTGGTGAGCAGGCCCTCGACGCCCTCGGGCAGTTCGCGCGGGCCCTGGCCGTAGTCGTGGTACATCAGGCCGGTGAAGACACCGGTCCTGCTGCCCCGAATCGTCGCCGGGTCGATCCCGGCGCGTTCGAACGCCTCCCAGGACGCCTCCAGCAGCAGTCGCTGCTGCGGGTCCATCGCCAGGGCCTCGCGGGGGCTGATGCCGAAGAAGCCGGCGTCGAACTCGGCCGCCTCGTGCAGGAAGCCGCCATCGCGCGCGTAGGTCTTGCCGAGGCGCTCGGGGTCGGGGTCGTAGAGCCCATCGACGTCCCAGCCGCGGTTGTCCGGGAACCGGGAGATGCCGTCCCGGCCGGAGGCCACCAGCCGCCACAGGTCCTCCGGCGAGCGCACCCCGCCCGGGAGGCGGCAGCTCATGCCGACGATGGCAATCGGCTCGTCGGCGGCGGCCGCGGTCTGCCGCGCCGCGGCCCTGGCCGTGACGGCGGGGGTATCGCCGAGGAGTTCGGTGCCGATGTGTCGGGCGAGGGCGGCGGGGGTGGGGTGGTCGAAGACGAGGGTGGCGGGCAGGCGCAGGCCGGTGGCGGTGGACAGCCGGTTGCGCAGCTCCACGGCCGTCAGCGAGTCGAAGCCCAGGTCCTGGAAGGTGTGCGCGGGCTGTACGGCCCGGGGCGAGGAGTGCCCGAGCACGGCGGCGGCCTCGGCCCGGACCAGTTCCAGGAGGGCCTCGTCGCGCTCGTCGCCGGCCAGCCCTGCGAGGCGTTCGGCCAGGGATCCGGTGGCGGCTCGCTGGACGGTGCCGCGCATGGAGAAGCGGACGAGTCCGCGCAGCAGAGCGGGTACGGTTCCTGCCGCCCGGTTCCGCAGGGCGGCGGTGTCGAGGCGGACCGGTACGAGCACGGGCTCGTCCGAGGCGAGTGCCGCGTCGAACAGCCGCAGGCCGTCCTCGGTGGGCAGCGGCAGGACACCGGAGCGCGCCATCCGCGACCTGCCCGCCTCGTCGAGGGCGTTGGCCAGGGCGCCCTCCTGCTCCCACAGGCCCCACGCCAGCGAGACCGTGGGCCGCCCCTCGGCGCGGCGGCGCCAGGCGAAGGCGTCCAGGAAGGCGTTGGCCGCGGCGTAGTTGCCCTGGCCTGGGTTGCCGAAGACGCCCGCGGCGGAGGAGAACAGCACGAACGTCGTGCTCTCGCCGGTGAGTTCGTCGAGGTTGAGCACGGCGTCGGCCTTGGGCGCGAGGACGGCGTCCACCCGCTCCGGGGTCAGCGCGGCGATCACGCCGTCATCGAGGACACCGGCGGTGTGCACGACGGAGTCGACCGGGGTGGCGGCCAGCAGCCGGGCGAGGGCGTCATGGTCGGCGAGGTCGCAGGCGGCCCACGTCGCTTCGGCGCCGAGCGCGGCGAGTTCGGCCTTCAGGTCCGCGGCGCCCGGCGCGCTTGCGCCCCGGCGGCTGACGAGCAGCAGTTGGCGCACGCCGTGTCCGGTCACCAGGTGACGGGCGAGGGTTTTGCCCAGCGCGCCGGAGGCCCCGGTGAGCAGCACGGTGCCGAGGCCGGAGGCTGCGCCCTCGGCGAGGCCAGGGGCAGCGTCCACGGCGAGGCCAGGGGCTGCTTCGTCCGCGGGGCCGTTGGCCGCGTCCTCCGTTGCCGGGGAGGCGACGCGGGCCAGGCGCGGTGCGCCGGCCTTCCCTTCGCGGACGACGACGTGGGGCTCGCCGGACAGCACGACGCCGGGCACGAGCGCGGCCGCCTCGTCCGGGCGGTCGGTTTCGAGCAGCACGATCCGGCCGGGGTTCTCCGCCTGGGCCGAGCGCACCAGTCCGCCCGCCGCGGCGTGCGCGAGGTCGTCACAGCGCGCCACGACCACGAGGCGCGACGTCCGGTCCTCGGCGAACCAGCGCTGAACCAGCCGCAGCACCTCGGTGGTGACCGCACGGACCCGCTCGGCCTCGGTCGCCCCTTCCGGGCCGTCGGGGCACGGGACCACGACCACGTCCGGCTGCGACGACCCGTCGGCCTCAGCCAGTGCGGCGATGTCCGGGACGCACGCTACCGCCGTCCCGTCCCCGTGGTCGGAGGGCAGGGTCAGCGGCGCCCGCTCGACGGTGAACATCGCGTCGCCGGAGCGCTTGCGGAGCTGCTCGGCCGACACCGCCCGCAGTGTCAGCGACTCGACGGACGCCACCGGCTCGCCGGCGCCGTCGGCCACCAGCAAGGACACCGCGTCCGTACCGGCCGGCGCCAGCCTGACCCGTACAGTGGACGCGCCCGTGGCGCGCACGGACACCCCGGACCAGGCGAACGGCAGGAGCGGCCCGTCCGCTTCGGCCACGAGGGGGCCGTCCGCACCGCCCGAGCCGATCGCGTGCAGCGCCGCGTCCAGCAGCGCCGGGTGCAGGAGGAAGGAGCCGGCGTCCGTGCCGTCGGGGAGGGCGACTTCCGCAAAGACTTCCTCGCCCGCGCGCCAGGCGCTCCGCAGTCCACGGAACGCCGGTCCGTAGGCCAGGCCGAGGGCGGCCAGCCGGTCGTAGAAGCCGTCGAGGCCGACCGGTTCGGATCCCGTCGGCGGCCACGCCGTGAGCGCCTGGGCGGCGGCCGCGGTGCACGCCTCTTCGGTCCCTTCGGTGACGAAGCCGGTCGCGTGACGGACCCACGGCAGGTCCGCGTCGTCCTCGGGGCGCGAGTGCACGGTCAGCGGCCTGCGGCCGGTGCCGTCGGCAGCGCCGACCCACACCTGAACCGCGACGCCGCCCTGCTCGGGCACCACCAGGGGCACTTCGAGGATGAGGTCCTGCAGCAGTTCGCAGCCGGCTTCGTCGGCTGCGCGCACGGCCAGTTCGACGAACGCGGTGCCCGGGAGGAGCACGGTTCCGAGCACGGCGTGGTCGCTGAGCCACGGATGCGTCCGCAAGGACAGCCGGCCGGTCAGCAGCCGCTCGTCGCCACCGGCCAGGGAGACGGCGGCGCCCAGCAGCGGGTGGTCGGCCGAGCCCAGGCCGACGGCGCGAACGTCACCGGGAGCGGCCGGTAAGGCGTCGAGCCAGTAGCGCTCGTACTGGAAGGCGTAGGTGGGCAGGTCGACGCGGCGGGCGCCGGGGAAGATTGCGTGCCAGTCCGGGGAGACGCCGTGTGCGTGCAGTTCGGAGACGGCGGCGACGAGTGCGGCCCGCTCGGGGCGGTCGGCGCGCAGGGCGGGCACGGTGACCACGTCGTCGTCCAGGCAGCCTTGGGCCAGGGCGCTCAGCACGCCGCCCGGGCCGATCTCGACGAACGTGGTCACGCCCAGGTCGTGGAGAGTCCGGACGCCGTCGGCGAAGCGGACCGCTTCGCGGACGTGCCGGACCCAGTACTCGGAGGTGTAGGGCTCGGCCAGGCGGCCGGTGAGGTTGGAGACCACCGGAATCCGCGGCTTCTCGAAGGTCAGCCCGCGGACGACCTGTGCGAACTCCTCCAGCATCGGATCCATCAGCGGTGAATGGAACGCGTGGCTGACCTTCAGCCGGGAGGTCTTGCGGCCCTGCTGCCGGAAGACCTCGGCGATTGCGGTGACCGCGTCCTCGGCTCCGGATACCACGACGGACCGCGGACCGTTGACCGCCGCGATGCCGACGCCGTCGGTGAGGTGCGGAAGGATTTCGTCCTCGGTGGCCTGGACAGCGATCATTGCCCCGCCGGCCGGCAGCGCCTGCATGAGGCGGGCACGGGCGGACACCAGCTTCACGGCGTCGTCGAGCGACAGCACCCCGGCCACGTGCGCGGCCGCGATCTCGCCGACCGAGTGACCGGCCACGTAGTCCGGCTGGATGCCCCACGACTCCAGGAGCCGGAACAGCGCCACCTCGACCGCGAAGAGTGCAGGCTGGGCGGCGCCCGTGCGGTGCAGTTCTTCCGAGTCGACGTCGACCGCGGCGTCGAGGTGCGCGCAGATCTCGTCATACGCGGCGGTGAACGCCGGGTAGGACGCGTACAGCTCGCGCCCCATGCCCAGGCGTTGCGATCCCTGCCCGGAGAAGAGGAACCCGACGCGCCCGCCGGTGCCGGAGAGGCCGCGCACGACACCAGGGGCCGGGGAGCCTGAGGCCACGGCCCGCAGCCCTTCGGCGAGTTCCGCCGTCGTCTCGCCCTGGACCACCGCGCGGTGCTCCAACGCCGTGCGCGTCGTGGCGAGCGAGAACGCCACGTCGAGCGGAGGGACTTCGGCGTCCGTGCGGGACAGCAGGCGTTCGGCCTGCGCGCGCAGGGCCTCCTCGGTCTTGCCGGAGATCACCCACGGCACCGGTCCGCCCTCGGCCGGGCGCGCGGCCTCCGGGGCGACGGCCTCGGCACTCTCCGCGCCTTGCTCGGGCGCTTGAGGGGCCTCGGCGTCCTGTGTGAACGCTTCGGCCGACGGGGCTTCCTCGATGATCGTGTGCGCGTTGGTGCCACTGATCCCGAAGGAGGAGATGCCGGCCCGGCGCGGCTGGTCCGACGCCGACCAGGTCGTGCGCTCGGTGAGCAGCCGTACGGCGCCCGCCGACCAGTCGACGTGCGGGGACGGCGCGTCGACGTGCAGCGTGCGCGGCAGCTCGCCGTGGCGCATGGCCATGACCATCTTGATGATGCCCGCCACACCGGCCGCGGCCTGGGTGTGGCCGATGTTGGACTTGATCGAGCCCAGCCACAGCGGCTTGTCGTCGGGACGGCCCTGCCCGTACGTCGCGAGCAGCGCCTGCGCCTCGATCGGGTCGCCGAGCCGGGTGCCCGTGCCGTGCGCCTCCACCACGTCGACCTGTGCGGTGGTCAGCTGGGCGGCGGCCAGGGCCTGGCGGATCACCCGCTGCTGGGAGGGGCCGTTGGGGGCGGTCAGACCGTTGGACGCACCGTCCTGGTTGACGGCGGAGCCCCGGATGACCGCGAGGACCTCGTGTCCGTTGCGGCGGGCGTCCGAGAGGCGTTCCACGAGCAGCAGGCCGACGCCCTCGCCCCAGCCGGTGCCGTCGGCACCGGCCGCGAACGCCTTGCAGCGGCCGTCGGGTGCCAGCCCGCGCTGGCGGCTGAAGCCGACGAAGGTGGCGGGGCCGACCATCGCGGTGACGCCACCCGCCAGGGCCAGCGAGCACTCGCCGCCTCGCAGCGACTGGACCGCCAGGTGCAGGGCCACCAGGGACGACGAGCAGGCCGTGTCGACCGTGACGGCCGGACCTTCGAGCCCGAAGGTGTAGGCCACCCGGCCGGAGGCGACACTGCCCGAGGTACCCGTCCCCAGATAACCCTCCAGGTCCTCCGGGGTGTTCTGGAGGGCGGCGAGGAACTCGTGGTTCATCACGCCGGCGAACACACCGGTCCTGCTCCCCGCCAGCGAGGCGACATCGATGCCGGCCCGTTCGAAGAGCTCCCACGACGTCTCCAGCAGCAGCCGCTGCTGTGGGTCCATGGCGAGCGCCTCGCGGGGCGAGATCCCGAAGAGCCCGGCGTCGAACCGCGCCGGGTCGCGCAGGAACGCGCCCTCGCGGGCGTAGCTGGTCCCGCGGGACTCCGGGTCCGGGTCGTAGAGCGCGTCCAGGTCCCAGCCGCGGTCGGCGGGGAACTCCGAGACGGCGTCGCGGCCGCCCGCGACCAACTCCCACAGATCCTCGGGCGAGTCGACCCCTCCCGGGTAGCGGCAGCTCATCCCGATGATGGCCACTGGCTCCCCGGCGGCGTCCTCGTAGTCACGAAGGCGCCTCCGGGTCTCCTGGAGATCTGCGGTGACTCGCTTCAGGAAATAACGGAGCTTGTCCTCGTTCGCCACCGAAATCGTCCCTCACCCCTGCGAAGACTTACCGGAATTCGACAAGGGGTCACCGGGACGCGCCGGAGCGGTCAGGAAATCCCGAATTCCTTGCCGAGCAGATCGAATACTTCGTCGTCCGTGGCCGATTCCAGATCACTGCCGCCCATACCAGGGCCTTCCTGAGCCGGCGCCTTGCCGAATTCACCGGCAATTGCCAACAGGCCCTGGAGCTTTGACAGGATCCGGTCGCGAGCTTCACTCGCTGCCAACTTCGTGACCAATTCTTGTTCGACCCTGTCCAGATCGGCAAGTAGGGAATCCACTAGGGCTGGTTCGACCGCCCCCGCCGTCTCCATGGACACATGACGGGCCAGGAGAGCGGGTGTTGGATGGTCGAAGACCAGCGTCGCGGGCAGCCGCAGCCCGGTGGCCTTGTTCAGCCGGTTGCGCAGTTCGACGGCCGTGAGGGAGTCGAAGCCCAAGTCCTGGAAGGCGTGTTCCGGCCGGACCGCACGGTCCGACGCGTGCCCCAGGACCGCGGCCACCTCGGCCCGGACCAGGTCCAGCACGGTCTTCTCCCGCTCGGCCTCCGGCAGCCCCTCCAGGCGCTCGGCCAGCGAGGACGCGGAGGGAGCTGCGGCGGCCTGCGCGGTCCTCCGGGCGGCCGCGGCCGGCACGAGGGCGCGCAGCACCGGCGGTGCCTCACCGGCGCGCAGCGCGCCGGTGTCGATACGGACCGGGGCGAGTACCGCCTCGTCCGAAGCCAGTGCCGCGTCGAACAGCCGCAGCCCCTCCTCAGGCGGCAGCGGCAGCACGCCGCTGCGCACCATCCGTGCCCGGTCGGCCTCGGCGAGGCCGTCCGTCATCGCACCGGACTGCTCCCACACACCCCATGCCAGCGATGTGGCGGGCAGCCCCTCACGGCGCCGGTGCGCCGAGAAGGCATCGAGGAAGGAATTCGCCGCCGCGTAGCTCGCCTGACCGGCGCTGCCGACCATGCCGGCGACGGACGAGAACACCACGAAGGCGGCCAGGCCCATTTCCCGGGTGCACTCGTGCAGGTTCAGCACGGCGTCCACCTTGGGACGGAAGACCTCCCTCATCCTCTCCGGTGTGACCGAGGCGACGACGCCGTCGTCCAGAACACCCGCGGTGTGCACGACGGCCGACAGCGCATGCTCGCCGAGCCCGTCCAGCATTGTGGAGATGGCCTCCCTGTCCGCGACGTCGCAGGCCGCCCAGGTGACCTCTGCACCGTGTGCGGCCAGTTCGGCCTCCAGCTCGGCCGCACCGGGTGCGTCCGCACCCCGGCGGCTCGCCAGCAGGAGCCGGCCCACCTTGTGCTCGGACACCAGGTGCCGTGCGACGAGCGCGCCCAGCGCCCCGGAGGCACCGGTCACGAGGACGGTGCCATCGGCAAGGTCCGGTGTGCCGGTGGCGGTCCCGGTGGCCTTCACCAGGCGCGGTACGAACACCTCCCCGTGGCGAACCGCGAACTGCGGCTCACCGGACGCGAGCGCGGCGGGCAGCACACGGACCGCCTCGTCGGTGTCCTCCGCCTCCACCAGCACGATCCGGTCCGGGTTCTCCGACTGCGCGGACCGCACAAGCCCCCACACGGCGGCATGAGCCAGATCGCCCGGACGCGTCACCAGGGCCAAACGCCCCGCACGCTCCTGCGCCAACCACCACTGCACCAACGCCAGAACCTCACTCGTGGCGCTGTGCACGCGGTCGGCGGTCTCCGTACCGGACCCCGCCGCGCACGGAACGACCGTGACAACCGCGACATCGGGAAGGGCAGGCTCGGCGGACAGAGCGGCCAGGTCCGCGTAGCTCCGTACGTCGAGCCCGGCGGCAGCGTCAACCTCAGTGAGGGGCGCCGGCCGCCATGCGAGGCCGAACAGCGAGTCGCCGGCACGCCTGCCGGAGCCGCCCGCCGCGAGCATTTGCTCGCGCGACACCGGCCGCAGCGACAGCGAGCCGACCGTGGCCACCAGACCACCGGAGGCGTCGGCCACCGTCAGCGACACCGCGTCCGTACCCGTGCGAGAGACCCTGACCCGCAGCGCCGTCGCCCCCGCGGCACGCACACCCACTGCGGACCAGGCGAAGGGCAGCAGCGGCCCGTCGGCGACGGGGACGAGCCCGCCCGCGCCGATCGCCTGGAGCGCCGCGTCCAGCAGCGCCGGATGAACGGCGAACGCGCCCGCCTCCGTGCCCTCGGGGAGGGCGACCTCGGCGAGGACGTCGTCCCCGCTGCGCCACACCGACCGCAGGCCCCGGAAGACCGGGCCGTAGCCCAGGCCGAGTCCGTCCAGGCCCTCGTAGAACCCGGTCAGGTCGACGGCCTCAGCATCCGCCGACGGCCACGCGCCGAGGTCCGCGCCGTGCGGCGGCTCGGGCAGCGCGTCCGTCAGGAAGCCGACCGCGTGCCGCACCCACGGCGCGTCGTCCGGGGCATCCTCCAGTCGCGAGTGCACGCTCAGCGCGCGCCTGCCCGGCTCCTCCTCGGCCCCGACCCACACCTGCACGGCCACACCGCCGCGGTCCGGGACGATCAGCGGTGCTTCCAGCGTCAGGTCCTCGACCTGTGCACAACCGGCCTCGTCGCCCGCACGCACCGCCAGCTCCACCAGTGCGGTACCCGGCAGCAGCACGCTGTCCATGACCGTGTGGTCGGCGAGCCAGGGGTGCGTCCTGAGCGAGAGCCGCCCGGTGACCAAGAACCCGCCGGCGCCGGGCAGCGCGACCGCCGCACCGGCCAACGGGTGATCCGCCGCACCCAACCCGACTCCGGTGGCAGCGGCTCTGCCGGTGAACTCCTCGGGCGCTTCCAGCCAGAAGCGCTCGTACTGGAAGGCGTAGGTCGGCAGGTCGACACGCCGGGCGCCCGGGAAGACCGCCTGCCAGTCCGGGGAGACGCCATGGACGTGAAGCTCGGAGAGCGCGGTGACGACGGCCTGCGGCTCGGGGCGGTCGGTCCGTACGACGGGGACGGTGACGATGTCGCCGTCGAGGCAGTCCTGGGCGAGGGCGCTGAGGACGCCACCGGGGCCGATCTCCACGAAGGTCGTCACGCCCAGCTCGTGGAGAGTCTGCACGCCGTCGGCGAAGCGCACCGCTTCACGGACGTGCCGCACCCAGTACTCGGGGGTGTACGCCTCGGCCAGGCGGCCGGTGAGGTTCGAAACGACGGGAATCCGCGGCTCGTTGAAGGCCAGACCACTGACGGCCTGCGCGAACTCCTCCAGCATCGGATCCATCAGCGGTGAATGGAACGCGTGACTGACCTTCAGACGGGACGTCTTACGACCCTGCTCGCGGAAGGCCTCGCCGATGGCGACGACCACGTCCTCGGCACCGGAGACCACGACCGACCGCGGACCGTTGACCGCCGCGATGCCGACGCCGTCGGTGAGATGCGGCAGCACCTCGTCCTCGGTCGCCTGGACGGCGACCATCGCCCCGCCGGCGGGCAGGGACTGCATCAGCGCGGCACGGACGGACACCAGCTTCGCCGCGTCCTCGAGCGACAGCACCCCGGCCACGTGCGCGGCCGCGATCTCGCCGACCGAGTGACCGGCCACGTAGTCCGGCCGGATACCCCACGATTCGAGCAGCCGGAACAGAGCGACCTCGACAGCGAAGAGCGCGGGCTGCGTCGAACCCGTCTGGTTGAGCTCCTCCGAGTCGACGTGGACGGGCGCGTCCAGAAGCGCGCACACCTCGTCGTACGCCGTGGCGAACACGGGGTATGCCTCGTACAGCTCGCGCCCCATGCCGATCCGCTGCGAGCCCTGACCCGAGAACAAGAACCCGGCCTTGCCGCCGGTGCCCGGTTCGCCCAGGACGACCCGGGTGGACGGGGATCCTGCGGCCAGCGCGCGGAGCCCTTCCAGGACTTCGTCCCGGTTCTCCCCCACCACGGCGGCCCGGTGCTCCATGACCGAGCGCGTGGTGGCGAGCGAGAAGCCGATGTCGGCCGGCGGCAAATCCGTGTCCGGGGCCAGGGACAGCAGGCACTCCGCCTGTGCCCGCAGCGCCGCCTCGGTCCTGCCCGACAGCACCCACGGCACGACCGCGCCGGAGCCGGGCGCGGGCGGCAACTCCGCCGAAGCGGGAGCCTGCTCGACGATCACGTGGGCGTTGGTGCCGCTGATACCGAAGGACGACACGGCGGCACGACGCGAGCGGTCCGAGGGCCAGTCGAGGGCCTCCGTCAGCAGCCGGACATCGCCGGCCGACCAGTCCACGTGCGGCGTCGGCTCGTCGACGTGCAGGGTCTGCGGCAGCACACCGTGCCGCATCGCCATGACCATCTTGATCACACCACCGA
>NZ_JBVHLX010000043.1:0-25824 GCF_055558775.1 Streptomyces sp. NPDC025638
GACCACCTCCACCGACGACGCCACCCCCGCACACTCCCAGCCAAGCACCGCACACCGCCAGCCGTCAGCGACTTACCAACATCACCAGCAGAGTCCCGGTATTGGATCTAGGCGGCGTGTTCCAGGCGCTGCATCGTGATGTCGGTGCCGGCGCAGTCGAGGTTCTTCGGCTCGCTGAGGGAGGCGTCGATGATCTCCGCCTCGGGGAAGGAAGCGGCCACCGCCGACGGTGACGGGATCGAGGCGGCGGGCGTCTCAGCTTCAGCTGCCCACGGACTCATCCCGAGCTCCAGGGCGCTGCGCGATCTGAGCGAACGACTGCTGGAAGCACACCAGATGCCCGAGACCCAGCATCAGCCCTACCTGCTGCTGTGCGCACGCCACGTCCATGCGAGCAGCGCCGCCGGGCTCGGCAGCGGCCACCAACTTGGCCTCTGCCGCGGAGGGTTCCGACGCGATCGCGATCTTCTCGCCGGGCTTGCGGCGGCGGTGGCGGTTGGTGCGGACCGCGATCCGGCCGTAGGCATCGTGACCATCAGGTGGCGGTGACAACCAGTGCAGCCCGGTCGTCCAGGGTGGCACTGCCTGCGAAGGTGGTGACTGCGGCGGTGATGGACTCGATGAGGGCGGCAGCGGTGGGCGTCGCGGTCCGGACGGCGGCGAGTGCGTCGGCCAAGCGGTCCTCGCCGAAGAATTCGCCGTTGACGGAGCGAGCCTCGGTGATGCCGTCGGTGACCAAGACCAGGCTGTCGCCAGGGTGCAGGTCAATGCCGCACGGGCGGAGGCCGGGGTCAGGACCGATGCCCAACAGGAGGCCGGGGTGAGCGAGTTCTTCGACCGTGCCGTCGGCGCGGCGCACCAGAGGCGGTACGTGCCCTGCGCGAATCAGGTTGAGCGTCAGATGGGAGGCGGTGTGCCGCAGCTCGCTGTAGATGAGCGAAACGAACTGGTCTTCACCGGCGGCGCTCTCCACCAACGCGTCGTTGATGGCGGCGACCACCGCCGCCGGCTCGTTCAGCAGGCGGGCGGCGGCGCGTGCGGTGTGTCGGACGATTGCGGTGGTGGTGGCCGCCAGCGCGCCGCGTCCGGACACATCGCCGATCATGATTGCCCAGCGGTCGGCGGACAGCGGGAAGACATCGTAGAAGTCGCCGCCGACGTCGAGTCCTTCGCCGGCCGGATGGTACGACGCAGCCAGGGTGGCGCCGGGAATCCTGGGCAACTCGGGCGGCAGCAGCCCTGCTTGTAGATCGCGTGCCAGCCGGACACGGTCGGTGAACTGGTGGGCGTTGTCGGCACTCGAAGCGGCTCGGCGGGCGAGCTCCTGGGCCAGGGCGATCGTATGTCCGTCCAGGGGCAGGTCAGTGGCGAGGAGAGTCAGCACGCCGAAGGTGCGGCCCCGGGTGGTCAGCGGCACGCATACGTAACCCGTCAGGCCGAGCTGCGCGCAGAGGCCGCCCGCGTGGGCGGCCTCGGTGATGCCGGAAGTCAGCACGCGGGCGACAGCGGCGTCCACCGCGTCGCACACTGCGGGAGAAGTGAGGAGCTTTTCCCCGTCAGGGGTCTCTGCGGCGACGGCGATGCGCTGGGTCTGGCCGCGCTCGATCACGTGGACGGCACACAGCGGCACCAGAGCGGGAACAGTCAGTCGGGCCAGACGCTGCAGGCTGTCGGAATAGTGCGTCTCGCCCGTGATGGCGGTGCTGGCTTCCAGCAGGAAGGCGAGATCCTCACGCGCTGCCTTCTCGCGCTCCTGGGCGGCTTGGCTCGCCTGCACCGCGGAGTGGCGTTCGATGGCCAACGCGGCTATGCGGGCGAATGCGGCGCTGAGCGCCACGTCCTTGTCCTCCGGAGACTTGGGGGTGCGGTGGTACATCGCGAAGGTCCCCAGCAGCAGACCGTCTGCGTCCTGGATCGGCGTGGACCAGCACGCCGCGACCCCGGCCCGCACCGCCAGGTCCCGGTAGTCCTTCCACAGGGGATCGGTGGCGATGTCCGTGACGATCACCGGCTCGCGCCGGAAGGCGGCCGTACCGCACGAGCCGACGCCCTCGCCGATGGGGGTCCCATCGACTGCCTCGTTGTAGAAGTCGGGCAGGCGTGGGGCGGTACCGTGCCGCAGGCGCTGTCCGTCGCGATCGACGAGCAGTACCGAGACGATCATGTCCGGGGAGAGGTCCTCGATCGCTGTGGCCATGCCGCAGAGGATCTCGTCCAGCGGGGCGTCGCGTGCGATCTGCTCCAGCAGCGCGCGCTGCTCGGCGGCCAGGAGATGCGCGTGGTGGTACGCGGTGGTCTCGACGGCGATCACCACGACCCCGTCGATCCGGCCGACCGCGTCACGGCGGGGCTCATAGGTGAAGTCGAAGAACCTCTCCCGCTGCCTGTCCGGCCCGCCCAGCAGGAGCCGCCCGTCTTGGGCCCGATACGCCACGCCGGTGCGGTAGACCGCGTCGAGCCGGTCGAGGACGCCCTGCGGAGCCAGTTCCGCAATCACTTCGCCGACCGGCTCGCCGATGCGCCCGCTGTCGCACCCGAGGGTCTCGAAGAATACTGAGTTCGCCGCTTCCAGCAGGTGCCTCGGACCACTGAGCGCAGCGAAGATCACCGGGGCCTGCCCGAACAACTCCGCGTACTCCTCGCCCCGCCAGTCGATGGAGACGGAGTGGGCCGTGGCCGAACCGTGGGGATTGAAATATATGGACATGACAGGCCACCTTCTCCTGTCTCCCCCGACCGCGCCGCCGTGTAGCCGCCGCCCCTCCACTTTGACACACGTCTCCGCTGTTCCAGGCGGCTGGCGGGGTCGAGCACGGAAGTGCACCACCGGAGTCGACGGGTCACCCCACGCGGTCTCATAGCGCGTCTGACTTGCGATTTCCCTTCCGCGCGCACCTGACCCCAGAGGTCCGCTCCGTCCTCATCGCCTCCAGCGCCCTCACCTCGCGCAACGGCCGCGGCAGCACGGCATCCAGCGCGGTCGCCGTCGTGGAGGTCAGGGCGGACGTGGCGGCGCAGCACGCGGGTGCCACGGCCAAGCAGGCTCGGACCGCTTGATAACGGATGGGAATCGGCCACTGGCCGAAACCTTGACTCACCCCTACTCGGAGGTAAGTATTCCGGTTACTCGTTCGCCATTGCCGAACGCCGGTCGGTCGCAGCCGAGCATGAAAGGGACGTCATGCACGCACGACGCACAAAACGCACAGCCCGCCTCCTCGCCCTCACCACCGCAGCGGCGCTCTGCGTCCTCGGCCTCACGGCCCCCGCAGGCGCCGCCGACACCCCGCCGCCGGGCGCCAACAACTGGTCGTGCAAGCCGGACTCCGCGCACCCGCAGCCCGTGGTCCTGGTCAACGGCACCTTCAAGACCTCCTACGAGAACTGGCTGACCCTGTCGCCCGCACTCGTGGACGCCGGTTACTGCGTCTTCTCCTTCGAGTACGGCGGACTGGAGACCGCCCCGATCCCGGACTCGGCGGCCGAACTGCGTGACTTCGTGGACGCCGTGCTCGGCGCAACCGGCGCCAAGAAAGTCGACATCGTGGGCCACAGCCAGGGCGGCATGATGCCCCGCTACTACGTGAAATTCCTCGGCGGCGCCACCAAGGTCGACGACCTCATCGGCATCGTGCCCTCCAACCACGGCACCAGCAACCCGCTGGCCCTCGCAGCCGGTGCCACCGTCTGCCCCTCCTGCGTCGACCAAACCGCCGGCTCCGACTTCCTCCAAAACCTCAACTCCGACCCCGAAACCCCCGCCGGCCCCGACTACACGGCCATCGCCACCAAGTACGACGAGGTCGTGCTGCCGTACACCAGCGCCTTCCTCAAGGGCCCGGACTCGTACGTGACCAACGTGCTGCTCCAGGACCACTGCCCGCTCGACACCACCGAGCACGACCAGGCACCCAAGTCCCCGCTGGTCGAGCAGTGGGTGCTCAACGCCCTCGAGCGGAACGGACCGGCGGATCCGGCCTTCGTGCCGCGCTGCGCCAGCGCCGCCTGAACCGTACCGGTCCCGCCCTATGGGGCCGGTTCCTCCAGCAGGCTCCGCCCTCGGTGGTGCAGAAGATCACGGGCATGCTGGCCGGCATCTTCGATGACCTGGCTGAGGTGATGCCGGAGACGGTTGCCTGCACAGGGCTGACACGCTGATCCCCACAGCGGTCCACGCATGAGTAGCGGCCCGCTGGGGTCGTAGCCCGTCGGGCCATGACCTCGGCCTTCGCACCGATCACACACTGGCTCTGGGTCGGACCCGTTTCCCCCAAGCAGGACAGCCGACCCCGGCTCCGGCCGACCCCGGGCCCCGTCGGGGACGGCCTTCCAGCGGCACGCGCACACCGCGCGCTGCCGGTCCGGTACCTGCCACCACTCATCCGGCCCGGGCGGATGCGTCCTGCATGCCTGCCTTCGCCTTCAGATGCCGTGATATCCGGATGCTTCACCGGCAAGCCCATATGCAGGCCGAGGCAACCCGGGAGCCCGTGGGGCGGGAAGGGCCACCGAGACCCCGTCGAGCAGATGCAGCTGTCGGAGCTGATGACCCTGTCCAAGGCCCACCTCCCACGTGCTGTTCGCACACGGCGCCGCCGCTTTCGAGGGGGACATCCTCGATGTGCTGCGCCGCCTGGTCGGCAAAGACGGGTCTCGCCTTCCGGGTAACACCCTGGTCGTGCTCTCCCGGGGCACAGTGGTAGAGCTTTGATGCCGCCGGGCGTCTGGAGGTTGCGCGAATGGGTCCGCAGAGTGCGCTCTGGTCCTCACGCCCGGTCGGGCACCTCCAGCTGGGTGGCCATGAGGCGGACGATTTCCGTCTGGTGCTGGGCCAGGAAGAAGTGGCCGCCGGGGAAGACCTTCAGCGTGAAGGGGCCGTCGGTGTGCCCGGACCAAGCGGCGGCCTCCTCCACGGTGACCTTCGGGTCGTCGTCGCCGACGAGGCAGGTCACGGGGCAGCGCAGGGGCGGCCCGGGTTCCCAGGTGTAGGTTTCGGCGGCCCGGTAGTCCGCCCGGATGGCCGGGAGGATCATGCGCAGGACTTCCTCGTCGCCCAGCAGTTGGGGGTTGGTGCCGCTCAGGCCGCGCATCTCGGCGACGAGGCCGTCGTCGTCGCGCAGGTGGACGGTCTCGTCGCGGTGCGTGGACGGGGCGCGGCGGCCGGAGGCGATGAGAGTGGCGGGCATGATGCCCCGCTCCCGCTCCAGCCGTCGGGCGATCTCGTAGGCGAGGGAGGCGCCCATGCTGTGGCCGAACAGGGCGATGGGCCGGTCGGTCCAAGGCAGGAGGGCCTCGTAGACCTTGTCGGCGAGCGCCGGTACGGAGTCCAGGAGCGGTTCGGTGCGGCGGTCCTGGCGGCCGGGGTACTGCACGCACAGCACGTCGACGCTGTCGGGCATGGACCGGGACACGGGGAAGTAGAAGCTGGCGGAGCCGCCCGCGTGGGGAAGGCAGACCAGCCGGACGCGGCTGTCGGGGCGCGGGTGGAACCTGCGGATCCAGGCACCGTTGTCCTCGGTGAGCGTGGAGTTCACGGAAGCGTTCCTTTTCGGTTTCGGTCGACCGCCCACCGTGGCGGGGCGTTCGCCGGCAGGAGAAAGGGCGGGACGCGGGCGAGCCCCGCCCACCGCTCGTCAGGAATCCGTGACGTCCTCCTTGATGATGCGCTCGACGTTCCGCTCCGCCAGCGCCGTGATGGTCACGAACGGGTTGACGCCGATGCTGCCGGGGATGAGCGAGCCGTCGGTCACGTAGAGGTTCTTGTATCCGGCGACGCGGCCGTAGTTGTCGGTGGCCTTGCCGAGCACGCAGCCGCCGAGCGGGTGGTAGCAGAAGTCGTCGGCGAAGGCCTTGATCTGCTTGCCGAAGAGGTCGTACCGGTAGATGGTGGCGTTGACCTTGTTGATGCGGTCGAACAGCGACTTGGCGGCTGCGACCGCGGGCGCGTTCTGGTCCCGGGTCCAGCGCAGGTCCGCCCGGTCCTTGGGGGCGTCGTAGACGAAGGTGCCGCGCTCCGGGTTCTTGGTGATGGCCAGGTAGAGACTGGCCCAGGTCTCGACACCCGCCGGCAGGGGGGCGATCTCGGCGAAGACGGGGGCGTCAGGGTTGTCCCAGTCGTCGATGCCGAGGGCGGGGACCGACGACTGCTTGGTGCCCGTGGGGTTCCACATGTGGTTGGCACGGGCGGTCATGATGTTGCCGTTGGGTCCCCAGCCTCCGCCGACCTCGGAGCTGAGGTTCGGGAGAGTGCCCGTCTCCCGGGCACGCAGGAGCAGTTCGGTCGAGCCGAGGCTGCCGGCGCCGAGGAAGAGGTGGCGGCAGGAGACCTCCTTGGTCGCGAGCAGCTTGCCATCGGTGTCCCTCTGCTCGACGGTCAGCAGGTACGTGCCGTCGTTCTGCTGACGGACCGTCTTGACCTGGTGCAAGGTCTCGATGGTGACCTTGCCGGTGCCCAGGGCGGCCGCCAGGTAGCTCTTGTCGAGTGAGACCTTGCCGTGGTTGTTGCCGTAGATGACCTCGGCAGCCAGCGCAGACTTGGTCACCGCGCCGTCCGCCTCACGGCGCATGTAGTCCCAGTCGTAGACGTTGGGCACGAAGGTGGTGCTCAGCCCCGCATTCGAGGCCTGCTGGCGCGAGACACGCGCGAACGTGTACCACTCGGTCTGCTCGAACCAGCTCTTGTCAATGTTGTTGACCCGAAGGGTGGAGTTCGCGCGCGGGAAGTACTTGGTGTACATCTCGTCGGCGTCGACCTGGGGCAGCACCTCCTCGAAGTACGAGCGCCGGGGCGTGACCGCCATGCCGCCGTTGACGAGCGAGCCGCCGCCGACACCGCGTCCCACGTACACGGACATCTGGTCGAAGTTGACCCGGTCCAGTACACCGGCGTAGGGCTCGATGTCCCGGTTGGCGAGGTCGAGCCACAGGAAGGAGCCGAGCGGCGCCTCGGTGCGGGTCTTGAACCAGCTGGAACGCTTGTCGGGCTTGAGCATCCCGCAGAATACGTTGCCGTCCGGACCGGGCTGGTTCCACAGCCGGCCCATCTCCAGCATCAGGGTGGGGACCCCTGCCTCGCCGAGGCGCAGGGCGGAGACTGCCGCGCCGTAACCGGTGCCGACCACGACGGCGGGGACGAACGTGCCGCCGGAACCACTCGTTGCGGTGGCGGCGGCCGCCCGAGGGGCGGCGGTGATCGTGGTCTGCCCCGCGAGTGCGGCGGCACCCAAAGCCGCCACGCCGAGCATGCGGCGGCGCGACAGAGGCTGGTGTGCAATCACGCTGTGTCTCCTGAGCTTGGGCGAGAGGAAAGATGAATCGGAAAACCGGCCGGAGCGGCGCGGCCTGGGGCGACCCGGACCGTGTGGAGACCGCGCGAGGGCCGTCGACGAATTCCGGATCGGGCGTGCTGACCGTGTGGTGGTCAGGCCGGAGGTTCGGTTACCCGGGGTACGGAAGAGGGGGCACGGTACGGCCCACCCCCGGGCGCGGACAGCGCTCACGCGTGCCTTCAGGTGTCCGCCGGGCCCGGCAGCAGAGGGCAGGACGCGGCCGGTTCGGACCGTCCGGCAACCCGGAGCTTGTGGTAGCGCTGGTGAGGTGCGTCTCCACGGCGCGCGAACTCACTCGAGCCGTTCCGCCGTGAGCTTGCTGGGCACTCCGTGAGCGGTGAGTCCGGCGACCCTGCGTTCGGCCCGGGTGAACGCTGCCACAGCCACCGGCGCGTGCGGGTGCCCGGCCGGGCCCGTGCCCGCTCACTTCACGAAGTCGTCCACGACCTCGGGCGGCCAGGTGCCGACCTTGAGCACGCCCATGGAGTAGGCGCGGGAGACCAGCGCGGCGCGGTTGGGTACCTTCAGCTTCCGCAGCAGGCAGGTCACGTGGTACTCGACGCCCTGCCGGCTGAGGTAGAGGCTTGCTGCCAAGGGGACGGTGGAGACACCGGCGGCGATGCCTTCGAGGATGCGCGCGTCCATCGCGGAGAGGATCTTCCTGCGTTTGGTCACCACACGTGTCTGCTCGGCGTCCCCGGCCGTGGGCATCATGACCAGGATCGCGGTCGTGTCGGGCAGGCCACCGCGCACCGCGACCGCGGTGAGGGGAACGGTGAAGGCGGACTCCTCGCCAGGCCCCACGGCAATGACGGGCGTGACGAATCGCTGGTGCTTCCCTTCCAGCAAATTGGAGAATTGACGCACCAACGGCTGCTGCACGCTCGGGTGCACCACGTCACGGAAATTGCGGCCGCATATATCCTCTGACGAGCCGTTGAACTGCCGGAAGAACTCCTGGTTTGCCTGCTGGATGGTCAGGGTTTTATCGAGGCTCGCCATGCACAGGCCCGGAGCTGCAGGTGCTGGACTCAGCAAGAGAGGGCTCCTGTCAGGAAACTTGAGGGCGAAATCATTTCGGAGGCTGGTGAGCGGCCTTGAAGGCCGTCAGCAGGGGCGTCATCGGACCTGTGACCAGCGGTATCTCCAGATGTTGAACATCGTGCGTCATCGCCCTTGCGGGGTCCTGGTCGAACCACTGGCGGCCCCTTGCCGTCGCCCGCCATCGCTTTCCGGACCACCTGTCGAAATCCTTGCCGAGCACCTGCCGCTTTCTTGCCAATCGAAGGATATCCAGCTTGGAAGGCGCTCTCGCTATGCCATGATCCACAGAGGACGGTGTGCGACCAGCCAGCTCGAAACGTCCGTCAGCCAGCCATATCCGCGAGAACGACGGGAACCGTCATGCCCGCACCTCCGACCGCAAACGTGTCACCCGCAACTACCGGCCAGGCTGAGCTCATACTGAGCGTTCTGGGGCCCATGTCGGCGCGACGCAACGGGCATGACCTGCCGCTCGGCCCGCCACGCCGGCGAACACTGCTCGCCCTGCTGCTCATCCGCCTTGGCCGCGTGGTGCCCACCGAACTGCTCGTCGAGGAACTGTGGGGTGACAAAGCGCCCCGCCACGCCGTCGCCACGCTCCAAAGCCATGTCTCTCATCTGCGCCGGGCCCTGCACACAAAGACGCGAACAAGCCAACTTTCGGTGCTGCGCCATCGGACGCCCGGTTATGTCCTCGATCTCGATCCCGAACAGATCGACGCCTGCCGCTTCGAGCGTCTGGTCACCGACGGACGGCGACTGCTGGAGCAGCGCGATCCACGCACCGCGCATGACCGGCTCACCGAGGCCTTGGGGCTGTGGCGCGGCTCGCCGTACGCGGAGTTCGACAGCCATCCGCCGCTCAGCGACGAGTGCACCCGACTCGAACAGATCCGGCTCACCGCCGTGGAGTCCTGCGCCGAGGCTGGGCTGGCTCTCGGCGCGTCCGAACAGGTCGCCGCCGATCTGGACGGGGAGGCGCGCCGTCATCCCACACGGGAGCGACTGGTCGGCCACCTCATGACGGCACTGTCCCGGCTCGGGCGGCAGGCCGAAGCGCTCGAGGTGTATGAGCGGACGCGTAGTCATCTGGTCGAGGAGTTCGGCGTGGAAACCGCAGCCGAACTACGCCAAGTCAGAAACGCGATCCTGCGCCAGGAGCCAGGAGCGAGCGCCGCCTCGACAAAGCTGTCTCCCGCACCGCTCGAGTCCCCCGGAGCGCTACACGTCCCGCTCGTGATGAACGCGATCGGTGACGACGCAGTACAGAACTCCGAGGGCTTCGAGGGCTCCGGGGACCGTAGGACGGCCGTCACGACCCAGGGGCACGGCCGGCCGGTGGCAACCACCGACGCGGGCGGGACAGACGGCTCCGGCGCGGCCGTCGAAGGCGAGGGGACCAAGGGGACCGACACGCGCCCGGAGGCGCGAACCGATGTGCCGCGGCGCGCGCGGGCGGATGCCGCCGGCACGCAGGCCGGGAGAGGCCAGTGGCGGCCTGTACCCGGGCCGGAACACGAGCCGACAGCCGCCCCGGAAGCCGGCGAATCCCCGGAGTTCGAATCGGGGTGGACGGCTGCCCCTTCGCCGTTCACCGGCCGCAGTCAGGAGCTCGACCGCCTGACGACCGCCGCCGCGAGCGCGGTCGTGGGCCACGGCCATGTGGCCGGCGTTCTCGGTCCCCCAGGAGTCGGAAAGACCCGCCTGCTGCTTGAACTTGCGGCACGTCTGGAGAGCATGGACGCGCACGAGAAGGGCTCCAGGTTGGAGGTGGTCTGGAGCCACTGCTTCCCCGGCGAAGGCGTCCCCGCCTACTGGCTGTGGACCCAGATCCTGCGGCGGCTGTCCGCCACCCGGCCGGATGCCTTTCGCGAGGCGACGGAACCGTTCGGCGCCCTGCTCGCCCCACTGATGCCCGAACGGTCGGCGGCCCGGACCGGAGGCCCGAGATGGGCCTCCGACTGGGGCCAGGCCCGCTTCCTCGCCCACGACGCAGTCTGTGAGGTGTTACTCACCCTCGCCGGGCAACACCCGCTCGTACTGCTCCTTGAAGATCTGCAATGGGCGGACACCGCCTCCCTCGACCTGCTCAGGCTGCTGAGCACCCGCTGCCAGGGCCATCCGCTCGGCATCGTGCTCACAGCCCGGAAGTTCGAGACCGAGTCGGACGCGACACTGCGGCGGATGGTCTCCGACGTGCTGCGCGGCCCCAGGACCGAGACGCTGCGGCTCTGCGGACTCTCCCTGCAGTCCGTCGGCGCCCTCGTCGAGGCACACGCAGGGTCCGGTGTGGACCCGAAGGTTATCGAGGTGCTGCACCGGCGCAGCGGAGGCAACCCGTACTTGGTGATGCAGCTTCTCTCTCTCGTGGGCGATGCGCGTAAACTCCGTCGCCCGGATGCGGTCGACGCGCTCCTGGCCCACGTTCCCAGCGACGTACGCGAGGCGCTGCACCAGCGGTTCGCCGCGCTGCCCGAGCCCGTCCTGCGGGTGCTTCGACTGTGCGCCGTCATCGGCGCCGAAGTGGACACCGACCTGTTGCACCGGACCGCCACGCCCGACGAACCGGTCATCGCGGGTCTTGAGTCGGCCATCCATGCCGGCCTGCTCGGGGAGGACCCGCACCATCCGGGGCGGCTGCACTTCGCTCACGCCCTGGTCCAGGAGACGCTCGTCGACGAGCTCCCCCGTGAGGAGCGCCACCGCCTGCACGCCAGGATCGCCGACGCGCTGTGCGCACGCAGGCGCGGGCAGGTGGGGGACGAGGAGATCGAGCGGGTGGCACATCACAGCTGGCACGCCAAGAGTGCACTGCCCGCCGCCGAGGTGCTGCCTCGGCTGCTGCTCGCCGCGGAACACGCCGAACAGTCCATGGCGTACGAGCAGGTGGAGTTCTGGCTGCGCCGCGCAGTGCACCTGGTCGGCTTCCTGCCGCCGGACGATTCCGCCACGGTGAGGTTGGAACAGAAGCTGCACATCCAACTCGGCCAGGTACTCGCCACCACTCGCGGCTACGGCCACCCCGAGGCCGAGACGGCACTGACGCGCGGCCGCGCCCTCAGCACGGCCACGCATGCCCCCGAAGACCCGTCGGTGCTCTGGGCGCTGTGCACGGCACACCTGGTCACCGGCCGCTACGACGCCTCGCGGCAGTTCTCCGGCCTGCTGCGGGACATCTCGCTGCGGAACCCGGAGCCCGTGGCGGCGCTCGGCGCGGCGTACGGCGAAGGCATCGTGCTGCATGTGCGCGGATTGCTCCCGCAGGCGCTCGCCGAACTCGAGCGCGGCGTCGACCTGGCGGATCGATTCGCCCACGAGGGTCACGCGCTGGCGCGTACCTTCCAGCACGACCCACGCGTCTCCTGCCGCTCCTACGACACCTTCACCCACTGGCTCCTGGGAGACCAGCAGACCGCCGGCGCCCGCCGACGTGAGCTGTTGAACCTCACCGGGTACGAAAGCAGGCCGTCCGACCGCTCCTTCGCGCTGTACGTGGACGGGGTCGTGGCGGCTTGGGAGGGTGACACCCGCACCGCACTCGCCTCGAGCGACGAAGGCGCCCGCGTCGCGGGCGAACATGGACTTCTCTACTGGAAGGCAATGCTGGGCGTCGTCAAAGGTTGGGGGCTGGCGCACGCAGGAAGCCACGAAGACGGCCTCGCCCTCATGCACACCTCGCTGACCGAATTGGGCGAGTCCAGGACGTACTTACGCCACCCGCTCCACCTGGGCCTGTTGGGCCAGGCGCAATATCACGGCGGACACATCGAGGAGGCGAGGAGTACCTTCCGGAAGCTGCTGGCCGCCGTCGAACAACGCCGCGAGCGCGTCTACCTCCACCCCGCACTGCCCGCGACCCCGCTGCTCCACGAACTGCTGAGCCACGGTGCCGACGAAGCGCTCGCGGGGCCCGACTCCGGCCGGTGACCGTGATGGATCCATGCTCTGCCTCGTCAGTTGAGTCGTCCAGTTCCGTATCCGCGTGATGCGCCGCTACGGGATTCCGGCAAGCGGTGGCCCGGGCCGCCCGGCTCCGGTAGAGCCACCACTCGCACCCTTGCGGACCCCACACCTCACGGCCGATGGCGCTCAGGCCTCGAAGATCGCGACCGCCTGTACCGGACAGGCCATGGGGACTTCGTGCACGCGCGGGTCCCCCGCCCCGTCCTCATGTCCCGGGACGAGGGCGACGAGCGCGTCGTCGTCCTGAGTGAAGACGCCGGGTGCGGTCATGACGCACTGGCCGGAGCCGATGCACCGGTCGCGGTCGATGGTGATGCGCATGGCGTGGCCCGCCTCCCCTCCTTCCGTTCCTTCCCCCCGGATCCTCACCAGGTGACGGGGAGCTCGATCGGGCCCTGGGCGTCGTGGCCGGCCTTGATGGGCACCTCGTCCAGGGGTACGGCCGGCCGCAGACCCGGAATGCGGGCGAAGAGCCTGCCAAGGGCGATCTCGAGCTCGGCGCGGGCGAGATTCCGCCCCAGGCACTGATGAATGCCGTTGCCGAAGCCGACGTGGTGACGTGCGTTGCGCCGGGCGTCGAAGATGTCGGGGTTCTCGTACGCCTTGGCGTCGCGGTTCATCAGCGTGATGGAGACCAGCACCGCTTCCCCGGCCCTGATGATCTCGCCGCCGACCTCGATGTCCTCCTTGGCCATCCGGACGATGTAGTCGGAGACGGAGGTGAACCGCAGCAGCTCTTCAACCACGCCTGAGATCGCGCTGGGGTCGCGCAGCAGCACGTCGATCTGCTCGGGGTGCTGGATGAGCGTGAGGACTCCGAGGGCGATGGCGTTGACGGTGGTCTCGTGGCCGGCCACCAGCAGGACCAGCGCGATCATGACCACCTCGTTGTGGTCCAGGTCGCCCTCCTCCAACTGGCGTGCGATCAGCTCGTCCAGCAGACCGTCCTCAGGCTCGGCCTGCTTCTTCGCGACCAGGCCATGCAGATATGTGTACAGCTCGCCGAAGGCCGCGTCCGCCTCCGCCGACGTCGCGGCGCCCACGAAGTTGCGGGAGCACTCCTCGAAGAAGTCGTGGTCGCCGTACAGGACGCCGAGGAGCTCGCAGATCGCCATGGAGGGCACGGGCTGGGCGAAGGCCGACACCAGGTCTGCGACCGGCCCCTTCGCCAGCATGTCGTCCAATAGCCGGTCGACGAGGCTCTGAAGGCTGGGACGGATGGCGTTCATGCGCTTGACGCCGAAGCTGGGGATCAGCAGGCGCCGCTGCCGGGCGTGCAGGGGGTCGCCGACGCCGATCAGTGGAAACGCGAGCCCCCGCGGTCTTTGGTTCGTTGGACGACGACGGGGAAGACCGGGTGAGTCCAGTCGGAAGACAGCCGGGGATCGACGAGCAGCGCCCGTCCCTCGGCGTGCCCGGTGATCAGCCATGCCGGTCGGCCGTCGAACAGCGTGACCTGCGTCAGCGGGCTCTCGCCCCGCCATTCCGTGTAGGCCTTCGGCGGCTGGTAGGGGCAGGTCCGGTCCTGCGGGAAGAACGGGGCCTGCGACCTGGTGAGGCGGATTTCGGTCTCGGTCATGTCGTGCCTTTCGAACAATCGGCAGTACGGTCGTTCATCGCTGCATGGTGGGCGACGGAAAACAGGTTTCGGTCCGTCAGCACGGCGTGCCCAGTCCGGTCGGCCCCCGGCCGTCCGGCCCTGGCCCCTTCGTCGGGCAAATGGGCCGCGGGTCGCTGCCACAGGCTCCTCGGCGCCGCCGTGGTCGACCGGCCGGCCGCCGGAGCACCCGGTCACCGACCGGACACCGGGCGCGTGCCGGGACACGGAGTACGAACCGTCGCCGCGCTCGGTGACGGTGGCCGCGGTGAACGGGACTGCGCGCTGGGCCGCCTGGGGACGCGAGCGCCGTTGCGTCGGACCGTGGCGTGCGGCAGGCGGCTTCGAGGACAGTCAGTGCGAGGACCACGGCCGCGGCAAGAGAGTCACGGCGGCACGAAGACCATGCGGAATCTCCAGGTCCGACGGCCATGCGCCCGAAGCAGGGCAACCCCTGGTATGCACGGCGGCTTTGGCCGCCCCCGGCGCGAGGCGGCGAGGGAAGGCGTGATCAGCGCACTTGGTCCGCGGGCGCTGATCTCCTGTGGGAGTGGGCCGTGGAGCGGAGGTCACCAGGTGACGGGCAGCTCGTGCACGCCGTAGAAGACCATGTCGGTGCGGAAGCGGAGCTCCTCGACGGGCTTGGCCAGGCGCAGGGTCGGGAAACGGCGGAACAGGGTCTCGAAAACGATCTGCAGCTCGATCCGGGCGAGTTGCTGGCCTATGCACTGGTGTGCGCCGAAGCCGAAGGCCAGATGCGGGGCGGGGCGGCGGCTGATGTCGAAGCGCTCCGGCTCCTCCACGAAGGCGGGGTCGAAGTCGGCGGCGAGGACGTGCGCGACGACCTGCTCGCCCTCGGCGATGCGCACGCCACCGAGCTCCACGTCCCGGGTGGCGACGCGCTCGCCGCCGAACTGGCCGATGGTGAGGTAGCGCAGCAGTTCCTCGACCGCGTTGCCGACCAGCGACGGGTCCTCGCGGAGCAGGGCCAGCTGGTCGGGGCGGTCCAGGAGCAGCGCCGCGCCGAGGCCGATCATGCAGGCGGTGGTGTCGTGGGCCGCTATCAGCAGGGTGCCGGCCGCGTTCATGAGGAACATGTCGTCGACGACGCCATCGGGGTCCTCGGTGTTGATCAGCGCCGAGATCAGGTCGTCCCCGGGGTTGGCCCGACGCTCCTGGACGAGTTGGTAGAGCAGCCCGCCCAGGCGCATGCCGGCGGCCTCGGTGGCGGCGGCGTCCTGGTCGACCCGCATCATCGCCTCGGCGATGTCCTGGAACTCCGGCCGGCGCTCGACCGGGACACCGAACAGGTCGGAAATCACCATGGAAGGCACCGGGTTGGCGAAGGTCTTCACCAGGTCGACCGGGCCGCCCCGCGCCTCGATGGCATCGAGGTGCTCGTCGACGATGCGCTGGATGTTCGGCCGGAGTGCCTGCATGCGCCGGACGGTGAACTCCTTGGCGAGCAACTTGCGGTCTAACGTGTGCTCCGGCTCGTCCTGCCACAGCAGGCTGCCGCGGCCGGGCTTCTGGGTGATGACGCCGTCCTGGGTGTGCAGTGCGTGGGGCACCTGGACGCTGAACGAGGGGGCGCGCAGCAGGGCGCGCACCTCCTCGTAGCCGGTCACCAGCCACGCCTCGTGGCCGCTGGTGAAGGTGGCCCGGGTCACCGGGGCGGCCGCCCGGATGTCGGCGATGCCGTCCGGCGGCAGGAACGGGCAGCTGCGGGCCTTGGGGACGGCGGGCGCGTCGGCGGTGGGCTCGGGCATGACTCTCCTTGCGCTTGTGGCAGGTGAACGGTTCGTACGACGGGGACGGTCAGGCGGCGGCGAGTTCGAGTGCGGTCTCGCCGCGCCGAGGCGCGTTCACGAGGACGGCCATGTTCCCGGAGGGGTGCACGTTGTCGTGCATCATCTGGTGCATGCGCCCGATGTCCTGGAAGCCGTCGCAGGCGGACAGGCAGGGGTCGAGCATGCCGGCGCCGACGAGGTTGATGACCTCGCGGCACTGGCGAGTGTCGGCGTAGTGCGAGCCCTGGAGGCGCTTGGAGCGCATCCACAGGTGGCGCAGGTCGACGTCTCCGTTGTAGCCGGAGGTGCCACCGCAGATCACCACCATGCCGGCGTTGTCGCACAGGTACATCGAGGTTGGCAGGGTGTCCTGGCCGCTGTGCTCCAGCACGATCCGCGGGGACTTGCGCTCACCGAGGATCTCCCAGATCTTCTTGCCGACCCCGCGAGCGCCGCGCAGGAACCGCGTCGACGCCTCGGCGTCCCCGACATCGGGCAGTCGGCCCCAATGATCGAAGTCGCGGCGGTTGACGGTGCCCGCCGCCCCGAGGCGGAGGCAGTGCTCGGAGCGGTCCTCGCTGGAGACCACGGCGATCGGAATGCCGCCGGCCAGCCTGACGAGCTGGACGGCCATCGAGCCGAGGCCGCCCGCACCGCCCCAGATCAGGACGGGGTCGCCGGGGCGGACCGTGTTGCCCTGCCAGCCGAACAGCTGCCGGTAGGCGGTGGGCCCGGTGAGCAGGAAGGCCGCCGACTCCTCCCATGACAGATGGGCGGGCTTGGGGTGGCACTGGTACTCGTCGACGCGGCAGAACTGCGCGAAGGAGCCGTAGTTGGTCTCATACCCCCAGGCCTTGATGCTCTTCGAGACCAGAGGGTCCGTGCCCATCCGGATGTCCGCGGCGGTCTCGTCCCACTGGGCGCTGGTGAGCAGCACGTGGTCACCGACCTTGACGTTGCGGACGCTCTCGCCGACGGCCCACACCACGCCGGAGGCCTCCGAGCCTCCGATGTGGAAGTCCTCGGGCTGGCCCTGGCGCTGCCGCATCCCGATGACGTCGACCGGCTTGCCCAGCGAGGACCACACGTTGTTGTAGTTGATGCCGGCGGCCATCACGTAGACCAGCACCTGGCCCCGGCCCACCCAGGGGGTGTCGACGACCTCGGTGCGGAACGCCTGCTTCGGCTCTCCGAAGCGGTTCTGGCGGATCACCGAGGCGTACATCCGCCGCGGGACCTCACCGAGGGGCGGGGTCTCGCCTATCTCGTAGAGAGCCTTCGTCATGGTTTCTCTCCCACATCTGCTCTATCCGGTCTGGGATGCTCGCGATGGTCGCGGGCCGGTCATGCGGTCGTTGTGTGCGGAGGTACGGAGGGGCCGGACGAATCGGTGACGACGTCCGCCAGCCAGGCATCCACCGCCGCCGCGGTGGTGCCAGCGTGGTCCTCCAACATCGAGTAGTGGTTTCCGGCCACTTCGACGATCGTGTCCACGTGCTCGGGCGGTGCCGCGCGCCCGTCGCCGTCCGCGGCGCCTGTCGGCACGGGCTCGCTCGCCCGGACGAGCAGGGTCGGCGCGGCGATCTCCGGCGCGGCCCAGTCGTCGAACAGACGCATATAGCGGCCCATCGCGGTGAGCTGTTCGCCACCGGACCTCATGAAGTCCAGGCGCTGCGACTGCGCCTGGGCCATCGCGTTGAGCACCTGGTGGTCGAAGGGGACCTCGCGGCTGAAGCTGTCGACCATCACCACGGCCGCCGGCTGCTCGCCCATGGCCTCCAGGTGTGCCGCCACTCCGTGGGCGATCCAGCCACCCGAGGAGTAGCCGAGCAGGACGACCGGCTTTCCGCCGGCGCACTCCCGTACGGTCTGCGCATGCAGCCGGAGCACGACGTCCGGATCGGACGGGACCGGCTCGTCCTTCTCGTAGCCGGGGTGGACCAGCGCCCACACGTCCAGCCGGTCGCGGAAGGGTGCGGCGAACCGCGCGTACTGATGCGCCCCAGCCGGTACGACGTACGGCGAGAAGCACATCAGCGCAAAGGGATGGTCGCCTTGGGACATCCGTACCGGGGCAGGCCGCTGGGCCAGTTCCTCGGGCCGCTCAAACGAAGGCCGAAAACGGGCCGCCTCCATCAGCATCCCCATGGCCTCGGCGGCCGTCCCGTTCTCGCTCGCGTGCCGGTAGAGCTGCACCAGCATGTCGGCGGGCCGCTCCTCCGCCGTGCCGCAGCCGACGCCCTGGAGCCGCGTCAACAGGTGCTTGGCGAGCCTGGCGGGCGTGGGATGGTCGAAGGCCAGTCCGGCGGGCAGATGGAGACCGGTCGCCGCCGACAGGCGCCGGCGCAGGTCGATCGCGGTGAGCGAGTCGAAGCCGATCTCCAGGAAGTGCGCGGTGGGCAGCACGTCCTCGGCCGACGCGTGGCCGAGGACCACGGCGCTCTGGGCGCGGACGTGCTCCAGCAGCCGCTCCTCCTGCTCGGCCGGGGCGAGTCCGGCGAGTTCGGCCGCCAATCCCGCGTCGGCGCCGGTCTCCTCGTCGGCGACTTGCTCGGCCTCCAGGAGCCGCTGTACGTCGGGCAGGTCGGCCAGCAGCGGGCTGGGCCGTCCCACGGTGAAGGCGGGAAGGAACTTCTCCCAGTCGATCGGGGCGACGGTGAGGGCCGCCTCGTCGTGCTCGACGGCCTGGCGCAGGGCACAGATCGCGAGTTCGGGGGCCATGACGCCCAAGCCCCGCCGCTCGCCGCGCTCCTGGACCGCGTCGTCGACCATGCCGCCGCCCGCCCAGCCGCCCCAGGCGACCGAGGTCGCGGTCAGGCCGCGGGCCCGCCGCCGCAGTGCCAGGGCGTCGAGGAAGGCGTTGGCGGCGGCGTAGGATGCCTGCCCGCCGCTGCCCCAGACGCCGGCACCGGAGGCGAAGAGGACGAACGCGTCCAGGTCACGGCCGTCGAGCAACTCGTCGAGGTGGATGGCGCCGGTGACCTTGGAGGCCGCGGCTTCGGCGAACTCGTCGAGACCGGCGTCGGCCAGCATGGACGACCGTGCGGTGCCGGCGGCGTGCAGCACCGCGGTGAGCGGGTGCCGGGACTCGATGCCGGCGAGCAGCCGAGCGACCGCGTCGCGGTCGGCGATGTCGCAGGCGGCGATGGTCACTTCGGCGCCCAGGGCGGTCAGCTCCGCGCGCAGTTCCTGCGCACCGGGGGCGTCGGGCCCGCTCCTGCTGGTGAGCACCAAGTGCTGCGCGCCCGCGCCGGCCAGCCAACGGGCGAGGTGCCGACCCACGCCGCCGGTTCCGCCGGTGACCAGGACGGTGCCGCGAGGCTGCCACGGTGTCGCGGGCTCCATGTCGGCGGGCCGCGCCCGGAGCATGCGCCGGCCGTACACGCCGTCGACACGTACGGCGAGCTGATCCTCGTCGTGCTGGGCCAGCACTGCGGCCAGGCGGCGCAGCGCGTGCTCGTCCAGCTTCTCGGGCAGGTCGACGAGACCGCCCCAGCGCCGGGGCAGTTCCAGCGCGGCAACGATGCCCAGGCCCCAGAGCTGTGCCTGGCCTGCGTCGCGCAGCGGGTCGGTGGCCCCGGTGGACACCGCTCCGCGGGTCGCGCACCACAGCGGTGCCTGGACGTCCACGTCGCCGAGCGCCTGCACCAGGGTGACGGTGGTGGCGAGGCTCGCCGACAATGTCGGGTGGACCGGGTGGCAGCCGGGGGCGAGGCCGAGCATCGACAGGACACCGGCGGGCTGTTCGCCGCCGAGTTCCTCGGTGAGCCGCTTCGCGGCCTGCGCGCGGTCGCAGTCGACGGGGAGTTCGACGACCCGCACCTTGGCTCCGTGGGCGCCGAGCACGCCGACGACGCAGGGCGCCCACTGCTCGTCCGCCAGCCCGGCGGGCAGGACGGCGAGCCACAGGCCGTGCAGGCCGGGGGCCGGGTCGTCGGCCAGCCGCCGGAAGGAGACGCGGTAGCGCCAGCCGTCCACTGTGGACTTCTCCCGGATGCGCCGACGCCACGCGGACAGCACCGGCAGCGCCGGGCCGATGAGGGCGGCGTCGTCCGCCCCAAGTTCATCGGCGAGCCCTGGCAGGTCCGTGTTCTCCACCAGCTCCCAGAACCCGGCCTCGACCGGATCGGCGCCCGCGGGCACCGGGTCGGCGCTCTCCAGCCAGTACCGCTGCCGCTGGAACGCGTACGTCGGCAGGTCCACGCGCCGTGCCGGACGCCCGGCGAAGGGGACCGTCAAGTCCACGTGTACGCCGCTCACGTGGAGTTCGGACACGGAGCGCAGGAAGCGGTCCATGCCGCCCTCGTCTCTGCGCAGCGAGGCGCCGGTCACGGCTTCGGCACCGGCCTCCTCCGCGATCTCCTGCACCGCGCCGGCCAGCAGCGGGTGCGGGCTGCACTCGACGAACACCCCGTGCCCGTCCGCCAGCAGCGTCCGTACGGTCCGCTCGAACTCCACCGTGTGCCGCGCGTTGCGGTACCAGTACCCGGCGTCCAGGGCGGTGGTGTCCAGCACCCCGCCGGTCACCGTGGAGTAGAAGGGGATGTCCGCCGCACCCGGCGCGACCGGGGCCAGCTGCTCGAGCAGTTCTGGGCGCAGGCTCTCGACCTGGGCGGAGTGGCCCGCGCCGGTGGCGCCGCGGACCTTGCGCACCCGCACGCCCTCGGCTTCGAGTTCCGCCAGGAGCTCGTCGACCGCATCGGGCTCTCCGGAGACGGTCAGGGCGGCGGGCCCGTTCACGGCGGCGACCGACAGCCGGTCCCCGTACTTCTCCAGCCTCGCGCGGGCCCGGTCGGCGGGCATGGCGACCGCGAGCATCGCGCCCTTGCCCATGAGCTTGGTCAGCGAGCGGCTGCGCAGGGCCACGATCCGGGCCGCGTCGTCCAGCGTCAGCGCGCCCGCGACGAACGCGGCGGCGACCTCGCCCTGCGAATGGCCGACGACGGCGCCAGGGGTCACACCGTAGGAGCGCCACAGGGCGGCCAGCGACACCATCACCGTGAACAGCGCGGGCTGGGCAACCTCCACCTCGGCCACGTCCGGCGCATCGGGCTCGGCGCGCAGGACGTCGAGCAGCGGCCAGTCGAGGTAGGGGGCGAACGCCTCGGCGCAGGCCCTCACCTGCTCGGCGAAGACCGGGGAGGCGTCCAGCAGTTCGCGGGCCATCTCCGTCCACTGCGAGCCGTGACCGGGGAAGACGAAGGCGACCCTGCCGGAGGCCGCGGCGGTGCCCTGGACCACGGCGTCTGCGGGTTCGCCGTCGGCGAGCGCCGCGAGCCCGGCCCGCAGCTCCTGCCGGTCACGGCCGACGACCACGGCCCGCTGCTCCAGCCGCGTCCGTGTGGTGACGAGAGCGCGGCCGACGTCGGGCAGGGAGAGCCCTTCTGCGCGGTCGAGGTGGTTCAGCAGCCGACGTGCCTGCTCGCGCAGGGACCGCGCGGACTTCGCGGACAGCACCCACGGGAACACGTCCAGGGGCCGGTCGGCGGTCGCGTGCTGCGCCGCGGGGGTCTGCTCGCCCTCGGCGGCGGGCGCGGTCTGCGGGGCCTGCTCGATGACGGTGTGCACGTTGGTGCCGCTCATCCCGAACGAGGAGACGGCCGCACGCCGTGGCCTGTCCTGGTCGGGCCAGGCGGTCTGCTCGGTGAGCAGGCGCACATTCCCGCCGGCCCAGTAGACGTCCGGGGTCGGCTCATCGACGTGCAGCGTCTGCGGCAGGATGCCGTTGCGAATGGCCATCACCATCTTGATGACACCGCCGACGCCCGCGGCCGCCTGCGCGTGGCCGATGTTGGACTTCAGCGAGCCCAGCCACAGCGGCCGGCCCTCCGAACGCTCCTTGCCGTACGTGGCCAGCAGCGCCTGCGCCTCGATGGGGTCGCCGAGCCGGGTTCCGGTGCCGTGGGCCTCCACGGCGTCCACCTCGTCGGGGGCGAGCCGGGCATTGGCCAGCGCCTGCCGGATGACCTGCTGCTGGGCCTTGCCGCTGGGCGCGGTCAGGCCGTTGGAGGCGCCGTCCTGGTTGACCGCGCTGCCCCGCACGACGGCCAGGACCTCGTGCCCGTTGCGGCGGGCGTCGGACAGCCGCTCCACCAGGACCAGGCCCACGCCCTCGGCGAAGCCGGTGCCGTCGGCGGACGAGGAGAACGCCTTGCAGCGGCCGTCGGCGGACAGCGCGCGCTGCCGGCTCGACATCGTGAACGCGGACGGTCCGGCCATCACCATCACGCCGCCGGCCAGCGCCATGGAGCACTCGCCGCCCCGCAGCGCCTGCACGGCGAGATGGAGGGCGGTCAGTGAGGACGAGCACGCGGTGTCGACGGTGACCGACGGCCCCTGCAGGCCGAACGTGTAGGAGAGCCGGCCGGAGATCACGCTGGCCGCGTTGCCACTGGGGATGTAGCCCTCGACGCCGTCGGGCACCTTGAGCGGGCGGCCGGTGTAGTCCTGGTAGCCGGAGCCGACGAAGACGCCCGTGGTGGTGGAGCGCATCGTGTCGGGGGCGATCCCGGCGCGCTCGAATGCCTCCCAGGTGGTCTCCAGCAGCAGGCGCTGCTGCGGGTCCATGGCGACGGCCTCGCGGGGGCTGATTCCGAAGACCGCGGGGTCGAACTCGTCCGCGTCGTGCAGGAATCCGCCGTGGGTGGTGTACGTGGTGCCGGGGTGGTCGGGGTCCGGGTGGTAGAGCGCCTCGACGTCCCAGCCGCGGTTGCCGGGGAAGCGGGAGATCGCGTCGCGGCCGGAGGCGACCAGCTCCCACAGGTCTTCGGGCGAGCGCACGCCGCCGGGGTAGCGGCAGGCCATCCCGATGATGGCGATCGGCTCGTCCAGCACCGCGGCGGCCGCCGCGGCCGTTTCCGCCGTGTCCTGGCCGCCGGTGAGTTCGGCGAGCAGGTGGGCGGCGAGGTCCACGGCCGTGGGGTGGTCGAAGACCAGCGTCGTGGGCAGGGCGAGGCCGGTGGCCTCGTTGATCCGGTTGCGGAGTTCCACCGCGGTCAGGGAGTCGAAGCCGAGGTCCCGGAAGGGCCGGTCGGCCTCGACGGCGCCCGCTCCGCGGTGGCCGAGGACGGCGGCTGCGTGCGTGCGCACGAGGTCCACGAGGGCGCGTGCGCGGTCTTCGTTCGACAGTCGGGCCAGGCTCTCGGCGAGCGCCCCGGAGCCGTGGCCCGCTTCGGGGGCGTCTTCCGCGAGCGTCGCGCGCACCTCGGGGAGGTCGCCGAGCAGCGGGCTGGACCGGCCGAGGGTGAACGGCACGATGAAGCGCGACCAGTCCACGTCTGCCACGGTCAGCAGGGTCTCGTCGTGGTCGAGCGCGCGCTGCAGAGAGGTGATCGCCGATGCGGGGGTCATCGCGCGCAGGCCGCGGCGGCGCAGCCGCTCCTCGTCGTCGCCGTCCTCGACCATGCCGCCGTCGGCCCAGGGGCCCCAGGAGACGGCGGTCGCGGTGAGGCCGCGGTCGCGGCGCTGCCGGGCGAGACCGTCGAGGAAGGCGTTGCCGGCGGCGTAGGCGGCCTGGCCGCCGCTGCCCCATACGCCGGAGATGGAGGAGAAGAGGACGAAGGCGTCGAGCTCCTGGTCACCCAGCAGCTCGTCCAGGTGCGCCGCGCCGCCGGCCTTGGAGGCGAGCGCGGCGGCGAAGGCGGCCGGGGTGATGGCGTCCACCATGCCGGCGTCGGCGACTCCGGCGGCGTGCACAACGGCCGTGAACGCGTGCTCGGCGAGCAGGGCCGCCACGGCGTCGCGGTCGGCCACGTCGCAGGCGGCAAGCGTGACGCGGGCGCCGAGGGCCTCCAGCTCATCGCGCAGGGCGGCGGCGCCCGGGGCGTCCGCGCCGCGGCGGCTGGTGAGGACGAGGTGTTCGGCGCCGCCGCGTGCCAGCCAGCGGGCGACGTGGCCGCCCAGCGCACCCGTACCACCAGTGATGAGGACGGTGCCGCGGGGCTGCCAGCGGCGGGTGGTCGCCCGTGCCGGTGCGTGGGTGAGCCGCCGGGCGAAGACGCCTGAGGCGCGGACGGCGAGCTGGTCCTCCGCCCACCGGCCCGTCAGCGCCTGTCCCAGCACGTCGGCCAGGCGTGCGGCGGCCTGGTCGTCGACGGACTCCGGCAGGTCGATCAGGCCGCCCCAGCGCCGGGGCAGCTCCAGGGCGACGGTGCGGCCCAGGCCCCAGACCTGGGCGTGCCGGGCGTCGCGTACGGCGTCGGAGCCGCTCACGGCCACCGCGCCCGAGGTGAGGCACCACAGCGGGGCGTCGACGCCCGCGTCGCCCAGGGCCTGAACGAGCAGCAGGGTGGGCAGCACGGGGTCGCCGGTGACGAGCAGGGACAGCACGCCGTCGACCGGCCCGATCCCGGCCAGCTCCCCGGCCAGACCGGCGCGGTCGCTCGCCGCGCCGACGACCACCGTCTTCAGAGTGGCGCCGCGAGCGGTGAGCGCGGTGCGGACCGCGGCGGTCTGCTCGTTCTCCTCCTCCGACACGGCAAACAGCCAGGTGCCGCCGATGCCGGCCGGAGCGAGCTCGCCCAGGCGCTTCCACGACTCGCGGTAGCGCCGGTCGTCGACGGCGGACTGCTCCTTGTGTCGCCGCCGCCATGACGACAGTCTCGGCAGCACGTCGCTGAACGCGTCCCCTGCCCTGACGTCGAGCGTCTCGGCGAGGGCCTGCAGGTCCTGGCGCTCCACGGTCTCCCAGAACTCCGCGTCAACCGGGTCCACCGCCGGGGCAAGGGCGCCGGGCTCCTGGGTCTGCACCCAGTACCGCTCGTGCTGGAAGGCGTAGGTCGGCAGGTCGGTCTTCCGCGCACCGGCGAAGAAGACGCTCCAGTCCACTGCGACGCCGTGGGTGTGCAGTTGGGCCAGGGCCGTCACGAGCGCCTGCCGCTCGGGGCGGTCACCGCGCAGGACGGGCACGGTGATGGCCTCGTCCAGGCAGCCCTGCGCCATGCCGCTGAGGACACCGCCCGGGCCGATCTCGATGAAGGTCTTCACACCCAGCTCGTGCAGGGTCCGGACGCCGTCGGCGAAGCGGACGGCCTCGCGCACGTGCCGGACCCAGTACTCGGGGGTGTAGGCCTCGACGAGCTGACCCGTGAGGTTGGAGACGACGGGGAGCTGCGGCTTCTCGAAGGCCAGGCCACGGACGACCTCGGCGAACTCCTCCAGCATCGGGTCCATCAGCGGCGAGTGGAACGCGTGACTGACCTTCAGCCGGGACGTCTTGCGGCCCTGCTCGGCGAAGCCCGTGGCAATCGCCAGGGCCGCCGTCTCGTCACCGGAAACCACCACCGACGAGGGGCCGTTGACCGCGGCGATACTCACCCCGTCGGTGAGGTGGGGCAGGATTTCCTCTTCGGTGGCCTGCACGGCGACCATCGCGCCGCCCGCGGGCAGGGCCTGCATCAGCGCGGCACGCGCGGACACCAGCTTCGCCGCGTCGTCGAGGGACAGCGCACCGGCCACATGCGCGGCCGCGATCTCGCCCACGGAGTGGCCCACGACGAAGTCGGGCCGGACGCCTAAGGATTCGAGGAGCCGGAACAGGGCCACCTCGACCGCGAAGAGCGCGGGCTGGGTGTACCCGGTCTGGTGCAGGGTCTCGGCGTCGACGTCGACCGGCGCGTCCAGACGCGCGCACACCTCGTCGTACGCATCGGCGAAGACGGGGAAGGCCGCGTACAGCTCGCGCCCCATGCCGATGCGCTGCGAGCCCTGCCCGGAGAAGAGGAAGCCGGTATTGCCGCCGGCCGGGCGCCCCAGCAGCACACGGGATGAAGGGGTCCCGGTGGCCAGGTCCTCCAGCCCGAGGAGGAGTTCCTCACGGTTCTCCCCTACGACCGCGGCCCGGTGACGCATGGCGGCGCGGGTCGTGGCCAGCGACAGTCCGACGTCCTGCGGCCGGACCTCGCCCCGTACCGAGGGCAGCAGCCGGGTCGCCTGGGCCTGCAGCGCCGCGTCGCTCCTGGCGGAGAGCACCCACGCCAGGGGGCCGTCGGCGGGAACCTCTGCGGGCCCCTCGTCCTGGGCCGGCGGGGCCTGTTCGATGATGGTGTGGGCGTTGGTGCCGCTGACGCCGAAGGACGACACGGCGGCCCGGCGCGGGTGATCG
>NZ_JBVHLX010000044.1:0-23387 GCF_055558775.1 Streptomyces sp. NPDC025638
GCGATGCGCTGGGTCGCCAAGAACGTGGTCGCCGCGGGCCTGGCCTCCCGCTGCGAGGTCCAGGTCGCCTACGCGATCGGCAAGGCCGAGCCCGTAGGCCTGTTCGTGGAGACCTTCGGCACCGAGGAGATCCCCCTGCACCTCATCGAACAGGCCATCGGCGAGGTCTTCGACCTCCGCCCGGCCGCCATCATCCGCGACCTCGACCTGCTCCGCCCGATCTACGCCCAGACCGCGGCGTACGGCCACTTCGGCCGCGAACTCCCCGACTTCACCTGGGAACGCACCGACCGCGCCGCCGCCCTGCGCACCGCGGCCGGCCTCGACTAGCCGGCCGCAACCCGCGAGAGGAACCACCCGTGTCCACGATCACCGCCCACCCCGGCACCGGCCTGCTCTGCGAGCCCGCCGCCACCGTACGCGCGCGTGGCAGCGTCGAAGGCCTTCTGGCGGACCTGCGCACCGGCACCTGGCGCCCGACGCCGCTCGAAGTCCGCGTCGCCGGACTACTGCTGACCTCCGTCGCCGGCGACGGCCTGCTCACCTCGCGTCGCATCCGGGCCGCGCTGTGGGAGGGGGCCGTCACGATGGTCCACGACAACGACGGCCGGTTCGCCCGCACCCTCGCCGGCCTCGTCCCCGTCCTGGACGACCCGCAGCTCACCGCCCCCGGCATCCTCGACACGGCGGGCGAACTGGTCGCCGCCGTGGCCGTCGCGGGCAGCTGAACCCCTCCCCGTATGACGTGGGGCCCGGCCGGAGGTTGCTCCGGCCGGGCCCCACCAGGTGATGCAAGGTCACCTCACTTCGCCCAGGGCGCCATCGGGTACCAGATCAGATCGCGGACGGCCAGGATCCGCACGTCCCAGTACAGGACCAGGAACACGCCCGCCGCCAGGAAGCCCGCCGCCATCAGTGCCGACGCGCGGCTCGGCCGCAGCGCCGTCCACCGGTGCAGCCGCTCCCCGAACAGACCGGCCACCAGGAGGAACAGCACCGACATGACGGTGATGTTGCCGATCGACTGCAGGCCGAACGCGACCGCGCCGTACAGCGGGTTGTGACTCTCGGCGGCGTCGCGGAACAGCTGGCGGAACAGCGGGAAGGGACGCCCGATCAGGAACGCCCCGATCAGGCCGCCCATCACCAGCATCGGCGCGCCCGGGAAGCGCCGCGACAGCCGCGCCAGCGGATCACGCACCACGCCCAGCGCCGCCAGGCCCAGATACGTCATCAGCAGACCGATCAGCCCGTAGACCACCATCGCCTGAACCAGACGCCCGGAGAATCCGCCGCCGCCCTGGCTGTCGTCGAACTGCGGCATGCCCGTACCGACGAGGGACACCACCGCCCCGTACGCGGCGGACACGACGACCGCACCGAGCGCGAGCCGGCTCAGCGGACGCAGCGCGGCGGCCATCCGGCCCCGCCGGGAGGAGGAAGGGCCGCCGGCCAGCGGCGCCAGCGCGCTGAAGACGGCCACGTTGCACGCGGTGAACGTGCCCGCGACACCGGTGGCCAGCGCGAACGCCAGACCCGCGAGCACACCCGCGATCGGCGTGCCCTTGGCCGCGTGGCCGAGCAGGGTGTCCGCGACGTTGTCGCCGATGGTCCGGTCCACGAACTGTGCGGACCACACCACCGTCAGGGCGAAACCGAAGACCGCGGCGACCGCGGCGACCAGCGCACGGCGGCGCGGCGCATGGCCGTTGAAGAAGAACGATGACGATGCGGGACCGGTGTCTGCGGCCCGCCGCGCCCGGGAGGGGGACGCGGCAGGCCGCTGCGCTGTCTGCGCCATGACAAGTCGCCTTTCGGGAGGGAGCGGGGGATCTACGGGAGAACTGCGGGAGATCGAACGCCACGCTAGGCCCGTGCGCACGCGCAGTGACGGTCCGAGCCCGCAGTGAGCACGGGGGAAGAAGAACCCGGACGCACTTCGTGAAGTCGATGCCGCCCGCGCCGCCGCGCGGCGCTCCGTCAGGGGAGCGGCAGCCCCTCGTCCCCGGCCCCGGCGGCCACCGCGAGCACGGTCGCCGGCCGCAGTGGGAGCGGCCGGCCCGATGCCGGAACTCCGCCCGCCGCACCCGTCGTCGGCGGATCGCCATCCGGCAGCACCGCGTCGAAGTTCCGCCACATCCACGCCCAGGCCGCCACCGGACGGAACCGGGCCTGACCGGCGATACCCGCACCCACACCGGCCGCGATGCTCTCCCCGGCCACGGCGCTCAGCCCCGCGATCCCATGACCGGGCACACACCCACGGCCGGCTCCGCCGGCCCCGGTGCCGGCGCGAACTCGTACCGCACCCCGGTCAGTTCCTCCGACAGCTCCCACAGCCGGGCCTGCGCCGCCGTATCGCGCGCCGCACGACTGGACCGCGCGGGCACCGGCGCCCCGCGGCTCCCGAACCGCCGGGCAGGCCCCAGATAGGCGCCCCGCGGCACCTGCGGGTCCGTCGCCGCCCGCAGCGACGGCAGCGCCGCCGCCTGCGCCGGCTGGGCCGGCCAGCGCATCCCCGCCGCGACCACGGGCCGCAGCACAGCGGGAGGGTCGCCGTGCCACAGCCCGGTCGGCGACAGCCCCGGATGCGCGGCGAGCGACACGGTGGCGGCACCCGCCGCGGTGAGACGGCGCTGCAACTCCCGGGCGAACAGCAGATTCGCCAGCTTGGAGCGCCCGTACGCCGTCACCGACCGGCGCCCTGACCCGGACCGGGCGCGGTCCGCGTCGAAACCGCCGAAGCCCGCACGGTGCGCGAGGCTCCCGACCGTGACGACCCGCGAGCCCGGCACCCCCGACATCAGACCGAGCAGCAGCCCCGTCAGCGCGAAGTGACCGAGGTGATTGACACCGAGATGGACCTCGAAGCCGTCCGCCGTAAGCCCGTACGACGGGAACATCACCCCGGCGTTGTTGACCAGCAGGTCCAGCCGGCCGTGCCGGTCACGCACCCGCGCGGCGGCCCGGCGCACCGAGTCCAGTGACGCCAGGTCGAGTTCGACCACCTCGGTGCTGCCGCCGGCCCACTCGGCCACGGCCCGTGCCCGCTCCGCGCTGCGGCAGGCGAGGACGACATGCGCCCCGCGGGCCGCGAGCACCCGGGCCGTCTCCCGGCCGATGCCACCCGAGGCGCCGGTGACCAGGGTCGTACGGCCGCTCAGGTCGGGAACATCTGCTGCGGACCACGTCATGTCGTCCTCCTCGGACGCCGGTTGGACGCCAGGTCAGTGCGCGGCGCCATAGCCGTGCTCGACGATGAGTTCGGCCGCCGCGCCGTAGAACGCCGGGTCCGACGGAACCTCGGTGGCCAGGCCGTTGACGTACCGGTTGAACATCGCGAACGCGGCCGCGATCAGGACCGTGTCGTGGATGTGGGTATCGGTGGCGCCCTCGGCCCGGGCGGCGGCGACCGCCTTGTCGGACACGGGAGCCGCCTTCGCCTGCACCTCGGCGGCCACCGCGAGCAGCGCCCGCAGCAGCGGGGAGATCGGGGCCGTGCCGGGGTCGGTGAGCACCGCGGCGACCAGCTTGGCGCCGCCGTCGAGCTGCGCCGCCGCGAACGCGCTGTGCGAACCGGCGCAGAACTCGGTGCAGTTGAGGTGGGAGACGTAGGCGGCGATCAGCTCGCGCTCCCCCCGGCTCAGCGGTGAGGGGCCGCTGCGCAGCAGGGTCTCCGCGACCTGCGACAGCACGCCCGCGGTGTCCGGGCGCTGGGCGAACAGCCCGCTGATGCCGGGAAGATCATGAGTCAGCTCGATGTGAGGCACGATGCGCGTCCTTTGTCTGCCGCGTTACCGACGGGGCCCTCATCGTCGGAACCCGTGGGCGGCCCGGCCAACTCCCAGAATGCGGACTCCTGCCGGCCCGGCCGGCGCCCCCATCTGCGCACTCAGAGAGAAGCGTCCCGCCGCCCGCTAGTCCAAGAATGGGGACGTGGCAAGCGACACCTCGCGGTACACCGAGACTTCGGCAGATGGCCGTGCCGGTACGGGCACGTCCGGCCGTCTGTCCTCATGCCTCGGCGGGACAGGTCAGCCGCCACGCGCTCAGGGCGCCGGTCACCGCCAGCGCCCGCCGGCACACCGCCCGGCACTGACGGACGGCGCTCGGCTCGTCCGGCGCCAGCAGGAACGCGGCACCCCGCGCACCGGCGCGGCTCACGTGCAGCCGGATGTGTTCCATGCCGTCGTCCGGGCCGCACACCGCCCACAGGGCGGCGAGCAGGACGTCGCCGGGCAGCTCCGGCGCGTCGTGCGGCTTGGCGAAGGCGAACTCGACGAGGTGCACGCACCCGAGTGTGCCGCACGCCACCGGCCCCGTCCCAGTCCTGACGGGGCCACGAACATGCCGTGGCACGCATGTGCCCGGCACCCACACGATGCGGGGGGACGCTGATGCTGCGCGTACTCGGACTGGACTCCGGGACGGAGGCCGTCTACCGGCTCATGCTGGAGCAGCCCTCCTGGGGCGTGGACCGGCTGGCCCAGGAACTGGACCAGGACCGGTCCGCCGTCACCACGGCCCTCGACACGCTCGCCGACCTCGCGCTGCTGCGCAGGGCGGCCGCGCCGGAGGCCACCTGCGGCGCCCCGCTGCTCGTGCCGCCCCGGGCCGGACTCGGCGCACTCCTGGAACGCCGCCAGGACGAACTGGCCCGCACCCAGCTGGAGATCGACGCCAGCCGTGCCGCGGTCGCCGACCTGCTGGCCGGCTACACCGCGCTCGGCCGCACCGCCGGCGCCGGCGTGGAGCGCTTCACCGGCGCCGAGGCCGTCGGCCGCCTCCAGGCCGACCTGACCGCGCAGGCCCGCGGTGAACTCCTCGCGCTCGCCCCCTCCACCACGGCGGGCGACGGCCCCTGGGACCTCGACGTCCCCCTCCATCTCGACCTGCTGGAACGGGGCGTGCGCGTACGCATCCTCCACATGGACAGCACCACGGGCCCGGCCCGGCGCCGCGAGGCCGTACGCCGGCTCACCCGGGCCGGCGCCGAGATCCGCACGCTGCCCGCGCTGCCGCTGCATCTGCGCCTCGTCGACGGCGCGAGCGCGGTCCTGCCCCTGGACCCCGACGAGCCCGACGGCGGAGCCGTCCTGTTGGACGAGCCCGGAGCCCTGGCCGGACTGCGCGCCCTGTTCACACACCTGTGGGACACGGCGACCCCGGCCGGCGGTACGGACCCGACGGACGGCGCCGGTGACGGCGTCACGGACATGTACTCGCCGCGAGAACGTGCCCTGCTGCGCTTTCTCGCAGAGGGACTGACCGACGAGGCCGCGGCCCGAAAACTCGGTATCTCCCTGCGCAGCGAACGCCGCATGATCTCCCATCTCTCCGACCGGACAGGCGCCCGCAGCCGTTTCCAACTCGGCCTGCAGGCCGCCCGAAGCGGCCTGGTGTGACACAACAGTGTCAAGGCATTCCTGTGCCGCCGAAAAATGCTGACAACCCCCTTTCGGGCATGTCAGAGTCATTCCAGAGAACGGGCCGGAAAGCACAAAGAACTCCGCTTGAAGGGCCGCTCAATTCCAACAGCAAGTCCCCGACTCGAATATCCGAATCCCCCGACGGAACGGGTCACTCAATCACTGTTAACCGGAAAGGAAAAGCATCATGGAGAACGAGAAGAACCTCGTCATGGAGATCCTCGAGGACGACAACTACGACTTCGAGGCCGAGTTCGGCCCCCGTCAGGACGTCGGCCACTGAGGCCCGCACCGTGACGCGGCCGGTCGTCCTTTCCCCGGACAACCGGCCGCGTCGGCCATCTACCCCGAGCGAGTGGTGAGCTGGATGAGCATCGACCTCAAGACCTGGAAGGCGTTCGCGGCGGCTCACGCCCCCGACTTCACCCGCACCGTCTACCTGCCCGGACTGGTCAACGATCCCGAGCACCTGCGCCGGCTGATCGACGACAGCCTGCGGACGGCGACCCGCACGGCGCCCGGAGACCTGCGCCTGCGCGCCTTTCGCCCCGGTGCGTTCGACTACCGGCTCACCCAGAGGTTCGTGAACACGCCGCTCGACGACGGCGAGAGCGCCACCGACTGGCTGGCCCGCACCGCCGACAGCGACGAATCCTGCCTGGCCGTCAACGACATCGCCGCCTTCAGCCTCCCCCTCGGCACCGAGGTGGCCCGGATCGTGGCGGAGCTCGTCGCCGACGAGCAGCACGAACTGCCCTCCGGCACCGACGTGTACACCTTCCTCGCCCACTCCGGATGGACACCGTTCGGCATCCACAAGGACGGCGAACCCTCGCTCATCTTCCACCTCGGACCCTCCCCCAAAGAGGTGTGGGTCTGGCACGACCACCCCTTCGACGCCTCCGGCATCACCCCCAGCCCGTCCTTCGGCCGCATCACCTTCGACATCGAGGAGCACCTCGGCTCCGCCGAGCGCCACCTCCTGCGGCCCGGCGACTTCCTGCTGATCCCCCAGGACACGTACCACGTCTTCCGCAACCTCGGGCCCTCCACGTTCCTCGGGCTCACCCTCTACCCGGTACGGACCCGCTCCCTGATCACCGAAGCCCTGTGGCGCACCGCCGAGCCGGCCGAAGCACTCGCCGCCTACCCGCCCGCCCGCCACGTCACCGACCGCGCCCGCACCCTCCTGCGCGACGACGGCACCCCGGGCACCGCCCTCGCCGACCGCGTCGCCCACCAACTGGCCCTCGCCCGGCTCCGGCTGCGCACCAACGGCTACCTGAGCCCGCCCCACCGCGCCGCCCTGCCCGCCACGGCACCCGCCCCCGGCACCCCGCTGCGCTGGGCCCGGCCCGGCGCCGTCGCGGCCGCCCCCCACCCCGACGGCACCGTCCTCGTCGCCCGCGGCCGCACCCTCACCATCCCCCACCGGGCCGACTTCACCGCCCTGGAGAACGCCACCGCCTCCACCGCCCCCTTCACTCTCGAAGAGCTGGCCGCCGCCCTGCCCGACACCCTCCCGCCCGGCAGCCGTGCCGAACTCGCCCGCGCCCTGCACACCATGGGGGCGGTGACCGCCCCATGACCGCGTTCGACGCCTTCGCCCACGCCCAGTCGCTCCTCGACGGCCTCGGCGACCAGCAGCCACCGGCCGACAGAGTCCGCCTGTACGAACCCGGGAAGGCCGCGGACGCCGCCGCCCGCGACGCCCTCCTCGCCGGAGTCTGGTCCGCGCTGGCCCGGCCCGGCGCGCTCGCCACCAACTTCCGACTCGTCGAGTCCGGCCGGCAGATCGACCGCAGCCGGTGGCTGCGCTCCCGCGTCGGCGACGGCGAGGTCCTGCACACCGCCCTCGTCCCCGCCTACCTGCACAGCGCCGTCGAACGCGGCGCCACCCTCGTCGTCAGCCACCTCGAAGCCCTCGACGAACGCGTCATGCTGCTCTGCGAGGCCCTGGAGTACCTGCTGCACGCCCGCGCCTGGGTCAACTGCTACATCACCGCCGGCGACAACAGCGCCTTCGACGTGCACAGCGACGACCACGACGCGCTCATCCTGCAACTGCACGGACGCAAGCACTGGCAGGTGGACTCCCGCGTCGGCGCCCGCTCCCGCGACCTCGCCGACGACAGCCTGGACCGCGTCCTGACCCCCGGCATGTGCCTGTCCGTGCCGCGCGACACCGCCCACCGCGTCAGCGGAACCGGCGACCTCACCGTCCATCTCACCGTCGGATACGAGCCGTTCGCCGACGTACGGGAGGAGACGCGCGCCGCCCACGAACTCGCCGGCCGGCCCGCCCCCGACCCCGGCCGCGCATGGCTGGCCGCCCGCCTGGCACAGCGCCCCGACCGCCGCGCCGGCGCCTCCCTGCCCAGCGCACTGACCGGCGAGGTCCAGCCCACCACCCGCATCCGCTGGGCCAGCCGCTTCCCCCCGTACATCACCACCGACGAGGACCACCTGACCGTCACCACCATGGGCCGGCGCATCCGCCTGGACACCCGGCTCGGGCACACGGTCGGCCTGCTGGCCCGCGGAGGTGCCCTGACCTTCGGTGAACTGGCCGTCCGCAGCGACCTGCCCACCGCCGACGTACGCGCCCTGGTCGCCTTCGGCGCCCGCAACGACTTCCTGATCTGCGAAGGATGAACCCGCCTGTGCTGACCGCCACACTCAAGGACCAGGCCGCGATGCTCCGCGAGCGCCGCTTCGCCACGTTCTTCACGGGCCACGTCGTCTCCAAGCTCGGCGACGCCCCCGTCCCGGTCGCGTTCGCCCTGGCCGCCTACCAGATCTCGCACTCGGCGGCCGCCCTCACCTGGGTCCTGCTGTCCCTGTGGGCGGCCCGCTTCCTCCTGGTCGCCACCGGCGGACGACTCGCCGACCGCCACAACCGGGTGACCGTGATGATCGGCGCCGACGTACTCCGCCTGCTCGCCCAGGGCGCACTGGCCGTCGTGGCGATCAGCCCGCTGCCCCTGCACAGCTGGCACCTGTGCCTGTCGGCAGCCCTCTACGGCGCGGGAACCGCCCTGTACAACCCCGCACAGATCGGGCTGACCCCCGAACTCGTCCCGAGGCAGCAGCTCCAGCGGGCGAACGGCCTGCTCTCCCTCGTGGCCGACGTGAGCTTCCTGCTGGGCCCGATCCTCGCCGGGGTCCTCATGACCACGGCCGGCTTCTCCTGGATCCTCTGGCTCGACGTGGCGTCCTTCGCCGTCAACCTCGCCTGCCTGGCCCGCCTCACCCGCCTGTACACCCCCCTGCGCGACCGGACGACCCCGACCGCACAGCCCACCGCCACCCCCGACGCGGAGCCGGACACCCGGTTCCGCGCCGGGTTCGCGGTCATGGCCCGCTACCCGTGGTTCTCCTTCGGCATGGCCCTGTGGTTCGTGGTCTCCCTCGGCATCGGCCTGACCGCCGTCGCCGGCCCCGTGCTGGCCGTACGATCCCTCGGCGGCACCGGCGCCTGGCCGCTGCTGGCCACCTGCCTCGCCGTCGGCTCGCTGCTGGGCTCACTGGCCGTCATGGCGACCCAGAAGCACCGCTGGAAGCCCGCGGCCGTCGTCGTCACCGTCGGCGTCGTACTCCAGTTCACCGCGCTCGCCCTGCGCGACCAGCTGCCCACCGCCGTCGTCGCGGCGGCATTCGTCCTGTCCGCCCTGACCACCGCCGCCTGCGGAATCGTGTGGGACACCGCCTACCAGAGCGAGATCCCCGAGCGGTACCTCTCCCGCCTCGGCTCCGTGGACAACTTCGTCAACGCCGCGGGCGTCCCCCTCGGCATGCTCCTGGGCGGGCTGACCGCCGACCACTACGACACCGTCTTCACCGGCATCGCCGTCGTACTCGTCCTGCTCTGCATCCCCGCGGCATCCCTCGCCGGACACGGAAGGAAGGCAACCGCATGAACACCGCCACCCTGCCGGCCCCGCCCACGACCGGCCCCGACGCCCGCGTCCACTCCCACGGCGACCGCTTCGTCGTCATCGACGACCTGCTGCCCCAGGCCGACTTCGAGGACACCGCCGCCGCCTTCGAACGCATCCGCCTCAAGCCCGTCCTGAGTACCATCGACCCGGTCTACGACGGCTTCGCCTACCGCGGCGGCGAGGAGAAACAGCGCCTCGCCGACAGCCCCGACGACACACCCCGCTGGCAGCGCGCCGTCAAGGAGCAGATCACCGCACACCTGGACCTCCTCGGCGCCCCCGACCGCGCCGAACGGCTCTCCCTCACCCTCAGCGCCTGGGGCTACCCCGCCGGCTCCCGCCTCAGCTGGCACAACGACGCCGGCGCCGGACGCGTCGGCGCCTACGTCTACTTCACCCACCGTGCCTGGGACACGGACTGGGGCGGCGGCCTGGCCCTGATCGACGAGCCCTCCCGCGCCGACGCCGCCGACGGCGCGGCGCTGCTCCACACCACCACGCACCCGACGCTCATCCTGCCCCGCCCCAACCGCCTGGTCGTCTTCCGCGCCCACACCATGCACGCCGTCCAGCGCGTCGACGCCACCGCCGGCGACCGGCTGCGCCGCACCCACACCGGCTTCATCACCGAGGACACCCCATGACCGGCACCGCCGCGACCGCCTCCGCGACCGTCGAGACCCGTCTCGGCCACATGCCCGCCGGCACCGGCTGGGCGCGTGTCGTCGTCCACCACGGCACCGTCTGCGACGTACTGCGGCCCGCCGACGACGGCACCCTCGGCGCGCACACCGCCGCCGTCGCGCCCGCCCTGCCGGTCACCCCGGTCGCCGGCGACTGGATCCGGCTCGGCGACGACGGCCGCGTTCACGCCGTGGCCCCCCGCCGCACCGTCCTCGGCCGGGCCGGGGCCGCCGGACACGGCCGCCAGGTCCTCGCCGCGAACATCGACACCGTCCTGGTGGTGGTCCCGCTGGCCGGCGGGCTGAACACCACCATGGTCGAACGCCTCAGCGTCATGGCCTGGGACAGCGGCGCGCAACCCGTACTCGTCCTGACCAAGAGCGACACCACCGACGATGCCGGTACCGAGGACGCCACCACCGCCGCGGCCCTCAGCCCCGGCGTCCCCGTGATACCGGTCAGCGTCCTGACCGGAGACGGCCTCGACGCCCTGCGCCCCCACCTGGGCCCGGGCACCACCGCGGTGATGCTCGGCCCCTCCGGCGCGGGCAAGACCTCCATGCTCAACGCCCTGGAAGGAACCGCCGAAGCGGTCGCCGCACCGGGCCGGGCGGGCGGCCGCCACACCACCACCACGCGCCGCCTGCACCTGCTCTCCAGCGGCGGTGTCCTCCTGGACATCCCCGGCATCCGCTCCCTGGAGGTAGCCGCCGGCCAGCAGGCCGTCGACGACGTCTTCACCGACCTCGCCGCCCTCGCCGCCCACTGCCGGTACGCCGACTGCGGCCACGACGGCGACGGCGGCTGCGCCGTGGAGGAGGCCGTCCGCACCGGCACCCTGCCCACCACCCGACTGGCCACCTGGCGCAAGCTCCAGGGCGAGATCGCCCACCGCCGCCGCCGGGAGAACCCCGCCGAGATGGCCGACATGCGCCGTCAGTGGAAGGCCGTCAGCAAACAGGCCCGCCGCAACGGACGACGCTGAACACCAACTCAGGTGAGCACGCCGGAAGTTGGCCGCCCCACTCGCATGTCCCCACGATGAGGCACCGACACTCCCACCAGCAAAGGACGGACCGGTGCCGCACATCAAGCTCACAAGCGACCTCCCGGGCATCAGGGGACTGATGACCGACCGCCCCGACACGGCCGCCCCGCTCAACGCCCTCGCCGATGTTCTTCTGCGCGGCGAGTCACCTCTCACCCGCGGCGAACGCGAACTGATCGCCGCCTACGTCTCCGAACTGAACGCCACCCGCTTCTGCGCCGACACCCACGGCGCGGCCGCCGCCATCCAGCTCGACGGCGGCAGCGACCTCGTCAAAGCCGTGCAGCACGACCCGGAATCCGCCACGCTCACCCCGCTCGTCCGGGCCCTGCTGCGCATCGCCGCCGAGGTCCAGGCCAAGGCCGCCCCCCTCTCCGACGAGACCGTGGCCGCCGCTCGCGCCGCAGGCGCCACCGACACCCACCTCCACGACACCGTGCTCATCGCCGCCGCGTTCTGCATGTACAACCGCTACGTCAGCGGCCTGGCCACCACCCTGCCCACCGAGCCCGGCTACTACGAGGAAGCCGGCCGACGCATCACCGCGCACGGCTACGCCGTCGCCGTCTGAAGGAGAAACGGCCCACCATGTCCGCCCCCTCACCGAAGAAGGCGCACCGCCGTGCGGTCACCGCCACCGTCGTCGGCAACTTCATCGAATCCTTCGACTGGCTCGGCTACGGCCTGTTCGCCCCCCTCTTCGCCGCCCAGTTCTTCCCCTCCGACAACTCCCTCACCTCCCTCCTCGGCGCCTTCGCCGTCCTCGGCGTCGGCGTCCTGATGCGCCCCCTCGGCGGCATCCTGCTCGGCCGCTACGCCGACCGGCGCGGCCGTCGGCCCGCCCTCATGCTCGCCATCTCCCTCATGGCAGGCGGCTCCTTCCTGATCGGCCTCATCCCCTCCTACACGCACATCGGCCTGCTCGCCCCCCTCCTGCTGCTCCTGGCCCGCACGGCCCAAGGCATCTCCCACGGCGGCGAATGGCCCGCCGCCGCCGCGTACCTGATGGAGGTCGCCCCCAAGCGCCGCAAGGCCACCTACGGCAGCCTGTTCTCCCTCACCACCTGTGCCGGCGCCTTCACCGCCTCCCTCCTCGGCGGTGGCCTGACCGCCTCCCTGGGGCCCGGCACCATGGCCGCCTGGGGCTGGCGCGTGCCGTTCCTCGTCGGCGGCGTCCTCGGCCTGATCCTGCTCGTACTGCGCACCCGACTCGCCGAAACCGACGTCTTCCGGCGCGAGGTCCGCACCTGCCGCGACCGCGGCTCGCTGCGGCAGCTCCTCGTCGCCCACCGGCGCAAGGTCCTGATCGCCGTCCTGTTCGTGGCCGGCACCGGTGCCGTCGGCGGCACCTGGACCGCGGTCGTCCCGGCCCTCGGAGGCCGTCTCGCCCAGCCCGGAACCATGTTCTGGGTCGCCGTGACCGCCACCGCCTCGATGATGACGCTCAACGTGCCGATCGGCCTGCTCGCCGACAGGATCGGCGCCGCCCGGCTCCTCGTCGCCGCCAGTGCTCTCTTCGCCGTCACCGGCTCCGTGTCGTACCTCACGATGACCGGCACCTTCGCCAGCCTGCTGTTCACCTACGGCTCCGGCGTGGTCTACCTGGTCTGCGCGACCACGGTGCTGCCCAAGCTGCTCACGGACATCTTCCCCGCCAGGATCCGCGCCCTGGGCGTCGGCCTGCCCAACGCCGTCACCGGCGCCGTCCTCGGCGGTGTCGCCCCTGCCGGCGCGGCCTACGCCGCGGCACACGACGCCTCCGGCTGGTTCATCGCCGGCGTGATGACCGCGGTCCTGCTGTCCATCCCGGCAACCCTGCTGTCCCGGACCATGCCGGCCGACCCCGCGGCCGCGCCGGCTCCGCCCGCCGAGGCCCGCGAACCCGAGCAGGCCCTGGCCACCACCGGCAGCTGACGCAGAACGCCGGCTCCTCGAAGCAGGAGCCGGCGTTTCGCTGTTCCCGTCACCGACGGTCAGGGCCGGTTGTTCTTCCCCTCCAGCCACAGCGTGTCGGTGTCGTCACGGTGCGAACCGTCCGAACCGACGTGCTTGTCGGAGATCTTCGCGCCGTTCTTGAAGACGTGCACCAGCGCCATCCCGTGGCCCCGGCCCAGGCCGTAGTCCTCCTTCAGCCACTCCAGGACCGCGCCCGCCTTCAGATCCGGGCCCTCGAAACCGCGCTCCTTCGCCAGCTCGATGAACTGACGAGGCGTCAGGCCAGTCTTGTCCTCAATGTTGTCCAGGTACGCCTGAAACGACATGTGCTCCTCGCTTTCCAAATCGTCCACGCCGACTACGGCCGACTACACCAGCCTGCACGCGAGCAAGGCCCCAACCCGCCTCCTGTCCGACACTCGAAGCGACTTCGCCACGTCGTCACCGGGCCGCTGCACCGCCCTGCGGCAGATACCCGTTCGCCACCAGAGCTGCACCGATCTCGTCGTACACCGCCGGATCCTCCGGAGCGATCGCCGCGAGGCCGTCGACATACCGGTTGAACATGCAGAACGCGGCGGCGATCAGCACCGTGTCGTGGATCGCCTCGTCATCCGCCCCCGCTGCCCGAGCGGCCGCCACGTCCTCCCCGGACACCGCCCGGGCATCGCCCCGCACCTTCCCCGCGAGGACCAGCAACGCCCGCAGCCGCTCGCTCACCGGAGCCGTCGCCGGATCCCGCTGCACGGCCTCGACCAGCGCGTAGTCGCCGCCGAGCGCGTGCGCCGCCGCGGCCGTGTGCGAGCCCGTGCAGTAGCGGGTCCCGTTGCGGTACGACACATACGCGGCGATCAACTCCCGCTCGGCCACCGACAGCGGCGAGGCGCCCCGCAGCAACTGCTCGGCCAACTCGCTGAGCCGACGGCCCGAGGACGGCTTGGCGGCCATCAGCCCGCGGATGCCCGGCACCGGCGCCGGGATCTCGATGTGCGGCATCGCGCTTCTCCCCGGCCGGCCGGTTACTTGTTGAACCACGAAGTCGAGGTCGGGTCGCTCGACAGCTGGTTCAGGAGCATGTTGGCGACCTTCTGCTCACCGGTGGACGAGGGGTGGACACCGTCGGACTCCAGGTCCGAGCACTTCCACTCCAGACCGTCGCTGCGCCCGGGCGTGCCGCCGGCCACCCGGTCCGAGCCCAGCCCGTCCGCCCACATGTACGGACCCCACGAGATCCACGGCGCGACACCGCCCGTCCCGTAGGTCAGGTCGGAGGCGCCGTTGATCTGGTCCTGGATCAGCTTCTTGACGGCCCAGCCCTGCTGGTACGCACCCGCGCTGCGGGCCGGGTCGTAGGTGTAGATGCGGCTGGCGACGTAGCCCAGCGCCAGGTTCGAGTAGTTCGAGCGGGCGTTGCGCAGGATCGAGGCGAGCGAGTTGCGCAGGTTCTGCGTCCCGGTCGGGAAGGAGCCGAGGCTGTCGCCCACGTACTGCTCCTTCAGCCACACCGCCTGCACCTGCGCGGCGGTCACGCCCGCTTTGGACAGCCGGCCGGCCAGCACCGACCAGGTGTTGTTCGACGGGTCCGCCCAGGCGTTGGCGTCCTGGCCGCCCTGGGCGCCGTCGACGATCACGAGCTTGTCGTTCAGGTTGGAGTACGCCTTGGCCGTGGAGATGAACTTCTGGAACTCCTGCGTGGTGTTGGACATGCCGATCGAGATCAGCACCACTTTGCCGTTGACCAGGTCGACCTGACCGGAGGCGTTGCGCGGCAGCACCTGGTTCTGCGCGATGCTCACCCCGGCGTTCGTGTGCGCGGCCGGCCGGACATTGCTGCCACCCGGGTACAGACCGCCCGTCAGACCGTTGTACGTACCCGTGCCCAGGTCGTCCAACGGTGCCTGCCCGCTGTAGGTGTACGTGCAGTCCGCCGCAGCCGATGCCGGCTGGGGGATCAGAGCGGCACCGAGAGCGGTCACCGCGACGGTCAGGCTGACGCCGAGACGTCCGGTCTTCATGGCTCCTCCTCAAGGAGACGATCGGCAAGGGGCCGGTCGACCCGCGACCGATGCTCGTCGCCCCCCGACCCGCCCGGCACCTCCTGCCGTGCCCTCCTCGACCTCACGACGACTGCGCCATGTCGCACCCGGACGCGGTCGATCCCGGCCCGTGCCACCTGGCGCCGCAGCGGACAGGGAGAGCCCCGTCACCTCACCCTCGAACGCTCGGCCCGCTACCACCACAGGTCGGCCCTCAGCAGCTCGCCGACGTGGGGCTCACCGATCCGCACAACCCCGTCGCCCACGTCCTGCAGCTCGTACCGACCCCGTGCGATGTCCTCCAACCGATTCCCGAGACGCCTGCCCGCCACCTCCTGCCCCGGCATGGTCCCCACCGCTCGGCTGCAGCGCGCCGCGGACGTGGCGAAGTCGGACCCGAGCATCCGCAGGCTCTCGGGTCGGGCCGACCGGTGGCCCATCGTGGTTCTGGCGAAGAGAACTGACAGGCGGAGAGAGGAATCAAGAAATGATCTCCAGGAGTCAGCCCGAGGAACCCGAGGAGACCACGACGGGCGACACCCCTCACGCAGGCGCCAAGTCCCATGCCACCGGAAAACCCGACCACCCCTTCGGCTTCTACTCCCGATCACTCAAGGACAGCGTGTGGGACGCCCCCCTCGAACGCACCGGCCACATCGGAAAGCAACTCGCCGAGAAGTGGAGCACCTTGAGCAAGAGCACCGAGACACCCCACACCAAGCACACAGAGACGGACCAGGAGCACGAGAAGTGAACTCGGCCCAGCCGTGACACTGCCGGGCTGACTCCCCGACGAAACCACGCGCCGTCATCGCCGCCCGCATCCCCACCGCCCGGCTGCGCACGTGCTGATCGCGCCGCACGGAGCCGCTGCCGGCAGTGCACCGCACTGAGTGCACCCAGCATCGCGATCCACGACGCTCCCGCATTTCCCCTTGACCTCGGTTCCTGTTGACCGGGCGTGACTGGAACCAATGGGCCATCCGCGTCCCGTGTTTCTTCAGGCGGGGGGCTTTGGAGACGGCCCAAATCTTCCAACCACCGCCGCTGGCTGCAACCACCGCCGCTGGCTGGCTGTGGCCCCGTGGCGGTGGTGTGCCGCTGTCAGGCGCCGTCCTCGGTGCGCAGCTGTTCGGCGGCGGCCTGGTAGGCGGCGGTTGCGCGGGTGAAGTAGTCGAAAAGGACGTCGAGTTGCTCGGGGGAGTAGCCGCCGAGGATCTCACCGATCTTCTGCCGGGCGGGGGCCATGACGCGGTCGAGGTCGGCGGGTTTGCCGACCGGTTCGACGATGACCTTGCGCCGGTCGTCGGGGGAGGGAACGCGGCGTACGTAGCCGGCTTGCTCCAAGCGGTCGATGAGACGGGTGGTCGGTCCGGTGGTGAGCCCGGTGCGGGTGCCCAGTTCGCCGGGGGTCATGGGCCCGGTCAGCTGAAGGATGTTCAGCGCGTACAGGTCGGTGGCGCCGAGCTCGCAGGCCCTGGCGCTGGCGTGACCGTGCAGCATCACGGCGCTGAGGTAGCGGCGGTAGATCTCGCTGGCGTCGGGTCGCATGGCAGGCGTTGACACGGGCTTCCTCACTCCATAATCTCTTCTTCAAGGAAGAGAAATCTTCAGCGCAGTTTCTTCTCTAACGAAGTTATCACCATTGAACCGGAGGAACACACCATGACCGCGCACCTGAACCCCGCCACCCCCCTCGACCCGGCCCGCACCGCGGACGCCGCAGCTGTCCATGCGCTGCTGGAGCGCAGCTGCGCGGCCTGGGCGAACGGTGACGGCGCCGCGTACGGCGAGCAGTTCACGGCGGACGCCACCGATGTCACCTACGTCGGCACCGCCTACCACGGCGGTACGGAGATCGGCCGCGCCCACCAGTCCCTGTTCGACAGCTTCCTCAAGGGCACCCGGCTGATCGTCGAGATCACCGACCTGCGTTTCTACGGCACCGACACCGTCGTGGTCGTCACCCGCGGCGACGTGCGCAAGGGCGGCCCGAAAGCGGACGACGACCTGGGCAGACTCGGCAAGCTCGCCACGTACACGGTCGTCCGCGAGGCCGACGGAGAGTGGCGCATCGCCGCCGTCCAGAAGACACAGCGCAAGCCGCTGCTGGAGGCGCTCTCCTTCCGCTTCCAGCCCGCCACCCGCCCCGCCGCGCGCTGAACACCTGGGGACCGCCCTGCCCGTCGCCGAGGAGACAGCCGCCTAGGCTTTCACCCGGCACCGGCACCGGCACCGGCACCGGAACAACCCAAGGAGCGTGTTCGGCCCGGCACGGGAGTGCCCGCCGGGCCCAGGCCTGCTGGTGGAGTTCACGGACATTGAGTAGCTGGAACTGCACTACTGACTGGGGCATTTCCAGGCTGTAATGGTGAGGCGCGTTTCCGCCATGACTCGTGCTGGCACCTGCTGACTCCGGTTTCCACAGCAGATGTATGGGGCATCTGTGTGCTCGCTGATTCCGCTTACGCTCGGCATGCATCGTCTTTTCGCCATGTGCACTCTGATGCTCTTGCGTCTGCTGCTGGCTGTGTGCCTAGAGTGACGGCCTGCTCTCGGTTCAGTTGGGGAACTGCCTGCCCGTCTCGTTCGGGCGGGACGGGAGCGGACGACCACTGCTTACTCAGCACAACGGGGAACACAGGCGCTTGCTGCCACGGGCCAGTCTCCTTGTGCCGTCAACACGGGGGATCACTGCCATGCGCAAGTGGCTACCTACTCTCGCCCTGTCCACAGCTTTCATCTCTTCGGTTCTGGCAGCTCCGCAAGCCTTGGCCCAGGAATCGAAGCCGGTTCCCGAGAAGGTGCCCGGCACCAATGTGGAGTTTTCGCTGAGCGCGGCGCGCGATCCGCAGACGCGTGCCCTCGCGGCGGCCGATCCCGCAGCGGTACAGGCCGGCGGCTTGTTGTGCGGAAGCGGATACAAGCTGTCATTTGCAGAACCTCTTCCGGATTCCCGCCGGTTCGGAACCCTGTTCACGTACACCAAGTACGTGAGCGGGGGGACGGACGGAGCATGTGCCCTCTTCGACAACAACCTCGGGGTCAAGAAGCACATGAAGCTGAAGCTGTGCGGGACCACGTGCAAGGTTGATGAAGGTTCGTTCTCGGAGTACGCGGGTCCGGTCAAGGTCGAGAGCAGCGAAAGCCACTTCGATCCGGCCTGTGCTGTGGTGAACGCACTGATGTGGGAGGGCGATGTGGCGATCATTGATCGGCAAACGCATGTCGGTGCCTGCGACTGACCATGACCTCTCCCTCTCCCTCTCCTTCTCCGAGGTGCCTGTTCATGCCCATGCGTATGTCGGTATCCCGTCCGCTCCTCGTCCTGCTCGTCGCTGCCGGAGCGATGACCACGGCGTGCGGGCGCGAACAGGCGAGCAACGGGGCAGATGCCGCAGCGGTCCCGTCTTCACCGCCTGCTTCCGCAACCTCGCCGACCGCTGCCACCGGAGGGCCTGGCAGGACGGAGGTGGCGAGGCGGAAGGCGGAAAGGGAGCGTATGCAAGCCGCACCGCCAGGGGTGGCCATCACTCCGTCCCCGGCCGGTACCAGCATCGCCAAGGGCAGCGAGAAGTTCGGAACTCCCATCGCCCGGCAGGGAGATGTGACCGTCTATACGCCGAGACGGGACGAAGAGGCCCTGACGGTCCCCGTAAAGGTGGTCAACAGCGGTAAAGTGCGCGCCTTCTACCGCTTCCGGATCCGTGTCACGGGGGCGGGTGGTTTCGACGCGACGGCAAGCGCCTCGGCGGAGGTCGTAGGCCTGTATCCCGGCACTTCGTGGCCGACCGAGTTGACCGTGAGGGACCCGGGCCACATGCCTCCCGCGAACCCGCATATCACCATCGTGGGCGTCGAGCGGGATGTGGATAAGTCCGGGTAGACAACGCGCAGACTCACATCGCGGCCCTGCGCCGTCTCAGCAGGGCCAGTTCGGCTTCCCGGCGACAAGAACACAACGACGGCTACATGGCTGGCCACGCCGACACCAGGAATGTCTGCTTCCTCTTCTACGACAAGACCGGTGGCGCAGTGAACGTCATGTACCTCACCGTGTGCCCCGGTTCCTCCTTCGACAGCCCCTACTGCGGGATCGACATCGGCCTGCACAAGACCTTCGCCGGCCCTGTGATTACGGGCAACGCCAAGTGCTACAGCATCCGGTACCAGATGCTCGCCGAGGACAAGTCGCGCTGGCTGATCAACGGCACGCGCCGCTCCGGCATGTGCCGACCTGGCAGGTCAACTGCCCCGGCTGACAACAGGCTGGGGCAGCCTGCCTCCCCTCCCTCACTCGTCAAGCAGCTCAGGAGTCTCGGCATGGCCGACACCAAAGTCCTCGAAGCACAGAAGTGGGTCAACAAGACCTACGGCAGTGTGCCCGGTTACGCGAAGTGCCCAGAAGACGGCAAGACCGGCTGGTCCACCATGTACGCCCTCACGATGGGATTGCAGAAGGAACTCGGCATCAGCCCCGTGGTTGCGAACTTCGGCGACGGCACCGTCGCCAAGCTCGCCGCGCTCGGCGAGCTCGGCAGTGGCTGGGCGAAGAACACGAACATCGTCAAGATCATCCGATACGGTCTGTTCTGCAAGGGCTACACCGGTGGCTACAGCGACACCGGCTATTACGACCCGGATATCGTCCTGGCCGTCAAGCACATGCAGGGAGATATGGGCCTCTCTCAGAATGGCTCGCTCCAGGCGAAGGTGTTCAAGGCGCTCCTCAACATGGATGCCTACGTGCTCACTGCCGGTGGGTCGGACGAGGTCCGCTCCATCCAGCAGTGGTTGAACGGGCGCTATTGGACGAAGAAGACGGTCGACATAGGCCCCGCCGACGGGCACTACTCCCGTAACGTCCAGCAGAACCTGATGAAGGCCATCCAGCTGGAGATCGGAATCGCCGAAGCGGACGCCACCGGCAACTTCGGCTCCGGAACGCAGGCGGGCATCAAGTCCAAGGCCGTCGTCTCCCAGGGCTCTTCCGGGATCTTTGTCCAGCTGTTCTCCGCCGCGTGCGTCTTCAACCAGCCGATCGTCACCGTCAATTCGGACGGCGACACTGTCCAGACGAACACCGTGTTCAAGACGACGTTCGACAGCAATCTGAAGACGTTCGTAACCGTCTTCCAGCGCTTCTCCGAGCTATCTGTCACCGGCCAGGGCGACTACGCGACGTGGGCTCAGCTTCTGGTGTCGATGGGTGACCCGGACCGACCGGTCACCGCCTCCGACACCGCCTACACCATCACGCCGTCGCGAGCGAAGAAGATGCACGCCGACGGCTACCGGTACGTCGGCAGGTACCTCAACGAAGCCTCCTCCGGCGGGGGGTCGAAGATGCTTGAAGAAGGCGAACTCGCCAACATTTTCGCCGGCGGCCTGCGCGTGTTCCCGATCTTCCAGGACAACGGCAGAACCCTGTCGGAGTATTACTGGGGCAACGGTTACAAGCACGGGCAGAAGGCACACGACCAAGCCGTGCACTTCGGGTTCAACCGGGGCACGGTCATCTACTTCGCCGTCGACTACGACGCCACCGACGCCGACATGCCGCAGATCTTGGAGTACTTCCGGGGCGTCGCGTCGGCCCTCGGAAGCAAGGGGAAGCGGTACCTGCACGGCGTGTACGGGTCTCGGAACGTGTGCGCTGAGGTCACCAAGGAGACCTACGCACGCTACTCGTTCGTGTCCGGCATGTCCTGGGGATTCTCCGGAAACCTGGGCTATCCCCTCCCGTCGAACTGGTCGTTCAACCAGGTCAAGGAATACGAAGTCACTGACGGAACGGACACGTTCTGGCTCGACCGTGATGCCCACCGCCTCGGTTCCGACCCCGGCCAGGACAGCGTCAACAGGCCGGCATCGCCCGCGGATGACTTCATCAACTACATCCAGTCGCTGTACGACCTGGCGAAGGCCTACGGCAAGGGCGACCCGAACCGGCTCGTCATGGAGTACATCCGCAGCGACAAGTACGACGACGCGACGTTCCGAGGCCTGATGGGGAAGGTGGACGCCGGCTTCGTCGCGTATGCGAACGACCACAACATGAGCATCTGGACCGAGTTCAAGGATCCGTTCACCGGCCAGTATCTCGGACCTGAGCACATGATGGCCACAGCGAACGGCCAGTACGTCAAGCCGAATCCCAAGGGAGATATCAGCCTCGGCGACGTCGCCGGTTGGGGCGGCGACCTGATGACCCTGTACGGCGAATGGCGGCGCGACCACGACTCCTACGCCTCCGGTGCGACCTACATCCGCGACAAGATGGGCAAGATCGGCGTCGCGTCCTCGTTCGGATTCTCCGACCTCGTCGAAGACACCGACGGCTACCACATCGCCCAGGCCGTGGGTGGCGGCAAGACCATCGTCCAGGCCGTCCGCGACCACTACCAGGGCAACGGCGGTCTGACCCGGTTCAGGGACTACCTGAATCAGCGATTCGGCGGCACCATCAGCGAGGCAGCCGCCCAGGCGAAGAAGATCCTCACCGACACTCCCCCCACCACGGACGGAGCGATCCTGGTGGGTGGCCGCATCCTCCTGATCCAGAAGTTCGGCGGCACGGGCACTCTGATGCCGCACCTTCTCCCCAGCGGCCAGCTCGACGACTGGTGCAACGCGTTCGGCGACAACCTGGTTCAGCACGCCTCCACGGAACGGATCCGACGGGCTGAGTACCAGGCAAACCAGCAACGATTCCTCCGCTCGAAGTAACGTCCAGGTGCATGGTGTCTCTGCTCGCATTTTTCGGCCCGCCCGCGATCACACTCCTCCTCTTCGCCGTTGGGGCATTCCCGTACGCGTTGTGGGTGACCAGGAGGAAGCCCTCGCAGCCAGCCCGCTGGGCCGTGATCGGGATCGCCGCAGCAATCGCTGCCTACGGGGCCGCAACCGTCTACGGGCTCGCCTTCACGAACCCGCTTGACATATGCGGAGACAAAACCGGCGACGGCGTGTACATGGACGCCGGACGGGACTACAGCCTGACATCCGTGAGCGTGGACAGCTTTCCTCCGTCCATCACCTGCCACTGGGCCAGCGGCCACAGCACCGAAGAGGTGTGGTTCTGGGCCCCGCCTCTGCTGTACGCAGGGCTGGCCTGCTCTGTCGTCTGCTCCGCCCTGCTTCTCATCAACCGCTACAAGGACAGAAAGGCTCTTCGTGACAACGAGCTTAACGCGTAGACGGGCCCTCGGCCTCGGCATAGGAGCCGGGGCAGCAATCGCCCTGGCGACTGCCGAACCTGCGCAGGCCGCCCCTGCTTCCAGCGAACACACATGGAAACAACCCCGGTCCGCGAACGGCTGGCCAGTCCTTGACCACACCACGACGTACCAGGTGGAGGGCACGGACGTCGAGGTCTCCTTGGCGAAGGGCGACGCGGCGACCGTACTGCTGTACGTGGCCCGCCGGTTCGCGTACGAAGTCGACATGCTCAGGGCCGGCGACCTCCACGGGCACACCACCGATCGAAGCGTTGGCGCCTCGTTCGAGTCGAACTATCTGTCGGGCACTGCTATCGCGATCCGTCCCATGCACTACCCGCTCGGCGCCGACGTCAAGAACACCGGCATGAGCGAGACCGAACGGATCGTCGTCGCGGACATCCTCGCCGACTGCGAGGGCGTCGTGGCGTGGGGCGGGGACCTGAAGCCGGTGAAGCAGTCCCACTTCCACATCAATGTCACGTCCGGAGATCTCCGCTTGAAGCGTCTCGCCGCCCGCATCCGAGGATGGAACGACACGCCTGGTGAGGGCGCCGGATCGATCGACGCCTTCGCGCCTGCCAGGCGACGTCTCGCCGCCCGCTTCCAGTAGTCCCGTTGCCGTCAGGCCCCGTCGAAGCTCAGCTGCTTTGGCTTCGGCGGGGCCTACTGCATGCCGAGTTCAGGGACGGCCCAGCCCCACCGTTCGCAGGCGTAGTCTGCGAACCACCGTCTGTCAGCAGACCCGGAGTGGTTCAAGGGTGTGGTGGTGGCCTGCTGTGCTGTCAAGCGGCTGATGGCTGAGCTGGGCCTGGAGGGTGTCATCCGCGGGCAGCGGCGGCGGACCACCGTGCCGGAGCTGTCGGCGCCCCGCTGGCCCATTACGTGAACAGGGGCGGTGCACACGACTGCCCTGCTGGAGTCGGCCGTCGCCGCGTCCGCGCTCTACAACAAGGTGGTGATGATGGAGGTGTGCGAGGCGCTGGGGCGGGCCTCCGAGCTGATGGGTGACGTGTGAGTTGCGGTGGAGTGCGTCAGCTGTCTGTACCGGGAGTGTGGGGTGTTTGTGCTGGTCGGGGGAGTGGACGGGAGTG
>NZ_JBVHLX010000045.1:0-20822 GCF_055558775.1 Streptomyces sp. NPDC025638
CCAGACCAGAACCTCCCGGCTCGCGGCCCTCGAACTCGCCACATGAACCAATTGGGCAACAGGGTCATCGAGACCTTCTACAACCGCCGCCGCCTGCGGAAACACAAGACCTTCGGCTACCTCACCCCGGCCGAGACCAGGCAACGGCACCAGCACGCCCTCGCGGCATAACCATCGAGTGTCCAAGATCACGGGGAAACTTCACACCAGGGCCTCCCGCCAATGCTCGGTTCGATTCGCGTCCCCGCGCTACCGAGAGGCCCTGACTTCATGCGCACACCGCGGGGAGAGCACCCCGGCGGGAAACCTGTTCGACCTGCACGTTCCATGAGCGGTCGAGATACGGCTTCTCAACCAAATGAAACGGCATCCGAGAATCAAACTCTCACTCAGTGGCTGGCCACCGTCGCCCGGCGTGCGGCCGGGGCCGCTTCGCGTCGGTTGTCGGTGCTGAGTGCGTGCAGGATCTCCTCCACGCTCTGCTTGGCGTCGCCGAAGAGCATGCTGCTGTTCTCGCGGAAGAAGAGGGGGTTCTGCACGCCTGCGTAGCCGGAGGCCATGGAGCGCTTGAAGACGATGACCTGCTCGGCTTCCCAAACTCGCAGCACCGGCATGCCGGCGATCGGGCTGCCCGGGTCCTCGGTCGCGGCGGGGTTCACGGTGTCGTTCGCGCCGATGACCAGCACGACCGAGGTGTCGGTGAAGTCGTCGTTGATCTCGTCCATCTCCAGGACGATGTCGTAGGGCACCTTCGCCTCGGCCAGCAGCACGTTCATGTGCCCGGGCAGGCGCCCGGCGACGGGGTGGACGCCGAAGCGGACCTCGACACCCCGCTCGCGCAGTTGCCGCGTCAGCTCCGCGACCGGGTGCTGGGCCTGGGCGACGGCCATGCCGTAGCCGGGCGTAATGATCACCGAGCGGGCCTGAGCCAGTATCTGGGCCGCCTCCACGACTCGCACCTCGCGGTGCTCGCCGTGGTCCTCCTCACGGCCGGACGGCGCCTCGATGCCGAAACCGCCCGCGATGACGGAGATGAAGGACCGATTCATCGCCTTGCACATGATGTACGACAGGTAGGCGCCGGAGGAACCCACCAATGCGCCGGTGACGATGAGCAGGTTGTTGTCGAGCAGGAACCCGGCCGCGGCCGCCGCCCAACCCGAGTAGCTGTTCAGCATGGACACGACGACCGGCATGTCCCCGCCGCCGATCGAGGCGACCAGGTGCCAGCCGAGCGCCAGCGCCAGCACGGTCACCGCGATCATCAGGGGCAGGTTAGGGCTGATCGTGAACCAGACGGTCAGTGCGACGAACGCCGCGAGCGCGCCGAGGTTCAGTGCGTTCTTGCCCGGCAGCATCAGCGGACTGGACTTGATGCGCGCCGAGAGCTTCAGGAACGCGACGATCGAGCCGGTGAAGGTGACCGCGCCGATGAAGATGCCGATGAAGACCTCGGCGTGGTGGATGCCCAGCAGGTCGGCGCCGATCCGGTTCTGCGCCGCGTGGTGGGACTCCACCTCCAGGTAGCTGTTCCAGCCCACCAGCACCGCGGCAAGGCCGACGAAGCTGTGCAGCATCGCGATCAGTTCCGGCATCTGCGTCATCTCGACGCGGCGGGCCCGCCACAGGCCCATCGCCGCGCCGGGCGCCATCGCCAGCACGATCAGGGCCACTGCCCCGGCGGTGATGCTCTGCGCCGCCACCACGATGGTGGCGACCAGTGCGAGGGCCATGCCGGCGATGCCGTAGACGACGCCGGCGCGGGACGTGCGGTGCTGGGACAGGCCGGCCAGGCTGAGGATGAACAACAGGGCGGCGACCAGGTCGGCAGCGTGTGAAGCCGTCAGGGAGGTCATCTCGGCTCAGCCTTTCGAGAACATGGACAGCATGCGGCGGGTGACGGCGAAACCTCCGAAAATGTTGACGCTCGTCAGCAGGATCGCCACGAAGGACAGCGTGGTGACGATCCAGCTCTCGTGCCCGATCTGCAGCAAGGCGCCGATCACGACGATCCCGGAGATTGCGTTGGTCACCGACATCAGCGGGGTGTGCAGCGCATGGTGCACCTTGCCGATGACGTAATAGCCGATCACCACCGCCAGCGCGAACACGGTGAAGTTGCCCGCGAGTTGAGCGGGAGCGAAGGCCACCAGCAAAAACATCGCGAGCATCCCGAGCCCGATCAGGCCGAAGCGCCACGCAGGCGTCAGCTTCGACTGCTTCGGTTCGGGCGCTTCGGTTGCGGCCGCGGGCTGAGCGGCGGGCGCGGCCGATACCGCGACGGGCGGCGGCGGCCAGGTGACGTCACCGTCGCGCACCACAGTCACCGCCCGCTGCACAACGTCGTCGAAATCGACCGTCAACTGCCCGTCCTTGCCGGGAGTGAGCAGCTTCAGCAGGTTCACCAGGTTGGTGCCGAACAGCTGCGAGGCCTGGGCTGGGAGCCGGGAGGCCAGGTCGGTGTAGCCGATGACGGTGACGCCGTTGTCGGTCACCACCGTCCGCCCCGGCACGGTGCCCTCGACGTTGCCGCCCATCGCGGCGGCCATGTCGACGACGACGCTGCCCGGCTTCATGACGGCCACGTCCTCGGCCGTCAGCAGGCGCGGCGCCGGCCGGCCCGGGATCAGCGCGGTGGTGATCACGATGTCCACGTCCTCGGCCTGCTCACGGTAGAGCTCGGCCGCGGCGCGATCGTAGTCGGCGGAGGTCACCTTGGCATAGCCGTCGGTGCTCGCCTCCTGAGCGGCTTCCACCGGCAGGTACTCGCCGCCCAGCGACTTCACCTGGTCAGCGACCTCCGGCCGCGGGTCGGTGGCGCGCACGATCGCGCCGAGACTGGAAGCGGCGCCGATCGCCGCGAGACCGGCCACACCCGCCCCTGCCACCAGCACCTTCGCCGGCGGCACCTTGCCCGCCGCGGTGACCTGGCCGGTGAAGAACCGTCCGAAGACGTGCGCGGCCTCGATGACCGCGCGGTAGCCGGCGATGTTCGCCATCGAGGACAGCACGTCCATCGACTGCGCCCGCGAGATGCGCGGCACCGCGTCCAGCGCCAGGGCGGTTACCCCGGCGTCGGCGAGCGCCTGAAGCAGCTCGGGCTTTTGCGCCGGGGTCAGCATGGCGACCACGGTCGCGCCCTTTCGCAACCGGCAGATTTCCGCGTCGGAGGGGGCGTTCACCTTCAGGACGACATCCGCGTCCCAGGCCTCGCCGATCCCCGCGCCGGCATCGGCGTACACCTGGTCACCGAAGCCGGAGGCCTCACCGGCCCCGGACTCGACGACGACCTCGTAGCCGAGGCCCAGCAGCAGTCGTACCGTCGCCGGCGTCGCCGCGACCCGCGTCTCCCCGGAGACGGACTCGGCCACCACGCCGATGCGCCGGGGAGGATGGTGTGAGGGTTCTTGAGCAGACATGTCCTGTATCTCTCGTCAGAGGAAGGTGCGAAAGGGAAATCTGCGCGCGGGGAAGTTACGACGTCCTCCCCCCGTGATCGCTGGAACCTAACCCGTCAGACGGGTGCGGGCCAACGCGAGCGGACGGTGACGTGCTTCACCTTGCGGTACCGGCCGAGAAGATTCGGACAGTGCGGGACCACACAAGGCGGCCCCGAGCAGTCTGGGCCACTCCGCCCCACCGCGGCCCCCGATCTGACTGCTGGTCCGTCGGCTCGGGAGTGTCAGGAACGTTCACAGAACACGTGAGGGGCGGGCAGTTCATCGGGCGCGGCCATGCGCTCGACGCCCGCGTGGACCGGTCCAGCCGACCCCACGGGCGCAGGGTTGGCACTCGATGACGCCACCGGCGTCGACCGGCGCGATCACCGGCAGCCTTGGGAGCGTCCGGTCGCAGTGCCCCGCCCCGGGCAAGGGTGTACGCCGCAATGAACTCGCCGATCAGGACGGCGATCGCCGCAGGTCCTCGCTTCGGAGCGTCCGGCAGGACCGAAGTGTCACCGACGCGGTGCTGGCGGTGGTCAGCCTTCTTTGGGTAGGACAACGCATCGACCGTGGTCATCGATACTTCCCCATCATACCTACCAGTCGGTACGCTGCGGCGAGCCGTAAACGACAGGAGTCGCGATGTCCGTGACCAACCGCCAGATCCGTCTGGTATCCGACCCGGTGGGCGTAGTGAAGCCCGAAGACTGGGAGCACTGCTCCGGACCCGTCGAGGAACCCGGCCCCGGCCGTTTCGCGGGCCGCACTCGCGTCATCTCCCTTGACCCGGCGATGCGCGGTTGGCTGGACGACCGCCCCTCCTACCTGCCGCCCGTGGCCATCGGCGAGGTGATGCGCGCCGGATCGGTCATCGAGGTCACCGATTCCAACCATCCCGTTTCCAGCCGGGCGATCACGTGGTCGGCACCTTCGGCGTCCAGGAGTACGTGGTCTCCGACGGGAGAGGCACCATGAAGATCGACACCTCACTCGCCCCGCCCTCGACATGCCTCGGCGCGCTGGGCATGCCCGGCATGACCGCCTACTTCGGCCTGCTCGACGTCGGGGCCCTGCGGGACGGCGAGACCGTGTACAACAACGCCACGCCGGTCAAGGGCTCCTCCGACTATCTCTCGCTGCTGGTGCGCCGCGCCCGCATGGAGGGAATTGTCGTATTCGACTACGCCAGGCGCTACCCGCAGACGGCGCAGGACATCCCGACCCGGATCGGCGCCGGCCGCATCAAGGTCAAAGAGCACGTGGTCAGCGGAAGCACGGACGACTTCCCTGAGGCGTTGCAGATGCTCTTCCGTGGAGAGAACGTCGGCAACCTGGAGCTTGCATGACCGCGATGAGGATCGCCGACCGGGACGAGTTTCCGCCGCCCGCCGGAGACAGGGTCCGCAAGTTCGACCTGGCCGTACGGGTCGCCGACGGGAGTGGGAGGGCATGACCTTCGTCTCCCCTGTTCGAAAGCTCCTGGTCGCCAACCGCGGAGAGGTCGCCTGCCGTGTCTTCAGAGCAGGCCGGGCCCTGGGGATCGCGACAGTGGGCGTACGCTCCGCCGACGACGAGGCATCCCTGCACGTTCGGCGTTGTGACGAGCTCCAGGTGCTGGCGGGCACCGGTCCCGCCGCCTACCTGGACATTGACGCGGTGGTGGAGGCTGCCGTCGTTTCAGGGGCGGACGCGCTCCACCCGGGATACGGGTTCCTGTCCGAGAGCCCGGAGCTCGCCCGGGCCTGCCAGGACGCCGGTCTCCTGATGGTCGGCCCCGCTGCCGAGACCCTGGACCTCTTCGGGGACAAGGCCCGCGCGCGCGGTTTGGCCGCGGACACCGGCGTACCGGTGCTGCCGGGCACCCACCGCCCGACCGAGATCGCCGAGATGCTGTCCTTCTGGGACCGCGAGGCGGACGAGCTGGGCTCCGACGCAGCCGTCGTCATCAAGGCCGTGTCCGGCGGCGGTGGCCGCGGTGTGCGCGTGGCGCGCAGCCGCGCCGAGGTTGAGCGGGCGTTCACGGAGTGCGCCGACGAGGCCCGTCGGGCTTTCAGAAACGGTGACTTGTACATCGAGCGTTTTCTCTGCCTCGCCCATCACGTCGAGGTGCAACTCGTCGGCGACCACCATGGGCGGGTCGCTCATCTGTGGGACCGGGACTGCAGCATCCAGCGGCGCCACCAGAAGCTGATCGAAACGGCCCCGAGCAGGGTCCTGGCCGGCGAGGCGCGCTCGCGGATGTTGGAGGCGGCTGTGCGCCTCGGTGCAGCGGCCGGCGTCGTCGGCGTGGCCACCGTCGAGTTCCTCGCGCGGCCGGACGGCAGCTTCTACTTCATCGAGACCAATCCCCGGCTGCAGGTCGAGCACACCGTCACCGAGGCGGTGCTCGGTGTCGACCTGGTCGCCCTCCAACTGCAGCTTGCCGGGGGTGCGTCCTTGTCGGACCTGCGGCTGGAGCCCGACGTGCCGGCCCCGCGGGGCCACGCCGTCCAGGTCCGGATCAATGCGGAGGAGATGCGCCCCGGCGGCGAGGTCGTCCCCTCCACGGGCACACTTACCGAGTTTGAAACGGCGACGGGCGCCGGTGTGCGTGTCGAGGCGGCCGGCTACCGCGGTCTCACCCTCAACCCTCGCTACGACTCCCTGCTGGCAAAGGTGGTGACCCACGCCCCCGATGCCGGGGCAGCCGTCAGGCTCGCCTCCCATGCTCTTGCCGAGAGCCGCATCGAAGGTGTCCGGACCAACCTGGCGCTCCAGCGGGCCGTCCTCGCGCACCCGGACTTCGCCGGCGGCATCTGCGACACCGCCTGGGTCGAGCGGAACGCCGCGGCGCTGCTGCAACAAGCCGCCGAGCTCGCACCGTTGTCCCCTCCACCGCCGGCCGATACCGCCTCGGGCGGGGACGAAAGCGACCTGCCCGGTGACCACGCCGTCCGCGCGCCCCTGGGCGGTGTGGTCATCGCGGTCGAGGTGACCACGGGACAGGCGGTGGCGCGCGGCGACGCGCTGTTCACCGTCGAGGCCATGAAGATGCAGTATCCGGTCCAGGCGCCCGCAGCGGGCGTGGTCACCGCCGTCGCGGTCGCGCCCGGCGAAACGGTGACCGAGGGCAAGATCCTTGTCGGCCTTGAACTGACCGTGGACGCAGCCGAGGAGGCGGACGACGACGGCACGTCCGTCGATCTCAATCACCTCCGACCCGATCTGGAAGCCCTGCTGGAGCTACGGCACGGCCGACTCGACGAGGCCCGACCGGACGCCGTCGCCAAACGGCGCCGGCGTGGGCAACGCACCGCCCGGGAGAACATCGCCGCCGTCACCGACGACGGCCTGCTCGTCGAGTACGGCGGTTTCGCGGTCGCCGCTCAGCGCAACCGACGTGAACTGGCCGACCTGGAGGCCAAGTCCCCGGCGGACGGCATCGTCACCGGCCTTGGACGCGTCAACGGCGATGTCTTCGCCGAGGACCGCTCGACCTGCGCCGTGCTGGCCTACGACTACACCGTGATGGCCGGCACTCAGGGCTACTACAACCACCGCAAGACCGACCGCCTGCTGGAGATCGCTCATCAGCAACGGCATCCGGTGATCTTCTTCGCGGAGGGCGGAGGCGGAAGGCCCAATGACAGCGACGTGCCGGTCGTGGCGGGGCTTCACTTGACGACGTTCGTCGCCATGGGCCGGCTGAGCGGTACGGTCCCCACCGTCGGCATCGCGGCCGGGAGGTGTTTCGCCGGCAACGCCGCCCTGCTGGGCACCTGCGACGTCGTCATCGCCACGGAAGACTCCACGATCGGCATGGGCGGCCCTGCGATGATCGAGGGCGGCGGCCTCGGCACCTTCACACCCGAAGAAGTCGGCCCGATCACGGTACAGAGCCGCAACGGCGTGGTGGACCTGGCCGTCACGGACGAAGCCGAGGCAGCGACGGTAGCCCGCCGGTACCTGAGTTACTTCCAGGGAGACCTGCCGACGTTCGAGATGCCCGATCAACGAGCACTGCGCCACGTCGTTCCCAAGAACCGCAAGCACGTCTACGACGTGCGGAAGGTCCTCGCCGGATTGTTCGACAGCCGCTCGGTCCTGGAACTGCGCGCGGGATTCGGCACGGCAGCCGTCACCGCACTCGCTCGTCTCGACGGCAAGCCGGTCGGCGTCATCGCCAACCAGCCGTCGGCGGGCGGCGGCGCCATCGACACCCCGGCCGCGGACAAGATCGCCCGTTTCCTCCAGCTCTGCGACGCCTACTCACTGCCCGTCGTGTCCTTGTGCGACACCCCGGGATTCATGGTCGGACCCGAGTCCGAGAAACAGGCAGCCGTACGGCACTTCTCGCGTCTTTTCGTCCTCGGCGGCAACATGACGGTGCCCATCGTCACGGTCGTCCTCCGCAAGGCGTACGGGCTGGGCGCCATGGCCATGGCGGCCGGCAGCTTCCACAACACCGCCATAACCGTCAGCTGGCCGACCGGTGAGTTCGGCGGCATGGGCATCGAAGGCGCCGTACGGCTCGGCGCACGAGACTTCCTCGCGGCCATCAGCGACCCGACAGAACGGCAACGCCAGTTTGAAGGGCTCGTCGCCCTCGGCTACGAGCAGGGCAGCGCGGTCAACACCGCACGCCACCTGGAGATCGACGACGTGATCGACCCGGCCGAGACCCGAGCAGTCATCGCCGCCGCCCTTCTCGCCAGGCCCGCACCGCCGCGCGACCAATGGGCCAACAGTAGGCGCCACCCCGGTATTGATACCTGGTGAGGGTCCCTCTCGCGGATCAGCGGGTGCGGCGCTTGGCCATGACCTTGTGCTGCGCCGCTGATCCATCCGGCTCGAGAGCGGCAAGGAGAAGGCTACCGATCTGCTGTTCGGCCACGCCCACTTCACCGGAGACCAGCGCCCACCGCTCACCTCGATGGTCCAGGAGCCGTACGTGTCGCCGTCCTCGACTACCCGCGGAGGGATCCGCACCAGCTCCAGCCAGGTTGGGGACTGTCAAACGAGCGGGTCTGTTCCGTAGTCGGTGGTGACGGAGGGTGTGGTTAGCCCAGGAGGATGCGGTGGCGGAGGAGGGGGAAGCTGGCGCGGCCGTACATCTGGCGCTTGATCAGCTTGGTCTTGTTGTTGGCTCCTTCGGTGACGCCGTTGTGGTGCGGCAAGGTGAGGGCGGCGTCGACTGCGGCGCGGTCCTTCTCGAGGCCCCGGGTGTAGGCATGCAGGTGGGGCAGTTCCTCGGCCTGAGCCGAGGTGATCCAGGTGCTCAGCAGGGCGGCATTGCCATGGGTGGGATCCAGTAGCGCGGCGAAGCGTTGGATGAGGTCGGCCAGAGCGGTCATATCGTGGCAGGCGGCGCGGGCGGCCTCGATACGTTCCTGCTGGTGATCCTTGAGGCGGTCCGGGCGGGTGAGAAGGTAGCGGGCCAGGCGCCGGGGCGAGAGTGCGGGCCGGTCGGCCTCGACACGGCCCTGGTTGATGTAGCGGACCAGCAGGTTCGAGCTGCCGGTGTAGCCCAGCTCCCTGATCTCCTGCAGGAGATGGGTGACGGGGACAGCCGGATTCTCCAGCGGGCGCCGGCGCAGATGATCGCGGTAGGGATCCACGAGGGTGGGCCGGTACTTGGGGGCGCGGATGAGGCGCTCGGGCTCGGCGACACGGTCGTAGCGCTTGACGGTGTTGAGAGCCAGGTTCAGACGGCGCGCGCACTCCAGCAGGCCGACTCCACGCTCGCGCAGGGCGTGGACCTGCTGCCAGCGCTCGCGGGTGGTGGCGGTCTGCCGGCCCTCGGCCGGGGGCGGGCCCGCTTTCGCCCAGCAGGTGCTGTGCGCGGCGACCTCCTTGCGGACAGCCTCGGCGAGGTTGTGCCACAGGTGCCAGCGGTCGCTGATCTGGACCGCGTCAGGCAGGGCTCGGCGGATCGCTTCGGCGTAGGTGGCCGATCCGTCCCGGCACACTGCCTCGATGCCCGGATGCCTGCGCAGCCAGGTTTCCAAAGTGGCAGCCTCGCGGTCGGGCAGTACCTCAATCCGCTTGCCGGTCTCGGCGTCGATGATGATCGTGGCGTAGCTGTGCCGACGCCGCAGGGCGAAGTCGTCGACCCCGACCACGCGTGGGATCCGCACCACGGGCACGGGCACCCGTCGCAGCAGCCGCAGTGCGGAGGCGTACGAGACGGGCACGGCCAGCGACCGGGCGAGCCGGGCGGACGCCCGGCCGCATAACTCCTTGACCACCTCGGAGAGCTGGTCGGTCAGACGTGTGGTGCGGCGCTGATGTCGTTCCAGGAGCCCGGGGACCTGCTCTCGGAAGGTCTGCTGCCTGCAGCCCAGGACCGGACAGACCAGCCGTCGTATCCTCACCAAGACCATGACCTGCCGGCCGTCGACCGGTACATCCCGCACCGTCCGGCCGTGATACCCGTGGACCCTTCCCGTCACCACCCCGCAGACCGGACAGGGAACAGGAACATTCCGGGTTCGAGCCGTAACCCGGACCATCTCGCCACCGTCCGCCACATCCTCGATGACCAACGCCGACAACCCTGAAAACACCGTTCCCACAAGCGTGTTCGCATCATGCACGCTCAATGATCACAGGCAAGCACTCACCGTCACCACCGACTACGGAACAGACCCGAACGTCTTACAGTCCCCCCACCCACCCATTCACAGCGGGCGGCGTCGTCGTTCTCGTCGTCGGCGGGAGGTTCGTCCGTCCGGGCCAGCGGTCTTCCCTCGTACGTGGGGCGGGCGGAGCGGTCGCGTTGACATGCCCTTTGCGCTGTCCCGTAGTGGGTGGAGAGGCGTTCCGCGCGACGCAGCGCCGCCTCGCCACGCCCAGCCCGGCCGGTATGTTCCCTCCCATTCAGGAGCCTTCGTGAAGCACCCCGTCATGGCGATCACCTGGGCAGTGGCCTCCGCTCTGCTCGTCACCGTCTCCAGCGGCTGTTCAAGCAGCAGCAATTCGAGCAGCAGCAAGACGACGACCCCGACAACAGCCCCGACAACAGCCGTTACGTCGGCGCCCGCCACGGCCTCGTCCAGCACGAGTGCGACCGGGTCGACCATCGACGTCGCGTCCAGCAAATACGGGCCGATCCTGGTCGATGGGAAAGGCTCGACCCTCTACCTTTTCGAGGCCGACACGTCGACCAAGTCGACCTGCACCGGCACCTGCGCCGCCGCATGGCCGCCGGTGCTCACCTCCGGCGCGCCGAAGGCGGGAAAGGGCGCCAAAGCCGCCCTGCTCGGTACGACCAAGCGGTCCGACGGCAGCACGGAAGTCACCTATAACGGTCACCCGCTGTACTACTACGCGGGTGACACGAAGCCCGGCGACACCACCGGTCAGGAACTCAGCCAGTTCGGCGCCAAGTGGTACGTGCTCAACGCGTCCGGCAACAAGGTCGAAGGCGACTGACCGACGCACCCCCAGCCATCCGGGACGGAGACGGAGTGACGCACCGCCGCACCGACACACCGATGTCCCGCTCGATGCGGCCCCTCATCCTGACCCTGAGTGCCATGCTGCCGATCGCCGTCACGGCCGCCCTGTACGCGTACGGCCAGAAGCACACACCCGACTACACCAGCAGCCTGTTCGGACGGCGCGGCAACAACGCCAACGAGCTGAAAGCGCAGCTGGGCAGCGCGCTGCTGGGGATCGCCCTCGCCCAGCTGCTGCTGGCGCTCTGGATGTACCGGCGGCTGCCGGGCGCGGGTGCCGCCCCGCGCCCGGTACACACCGTCCACCGCATCGGCGGGCTCGCCGCGTTCCTGCTGTCCCTGCCCATCGCCTACCACTGCATCACGGCGTACGGGGTCCAGCTCACCAACACCCGGAGCGCGCTGCACTCGGTCACGGGGTGCGTCCTGTACGGCGCGTTCGTGGCAAAGGTGCTCGTGGTACGCAGCCGCCGCCTGCCCGGCTGGGCGCTGCCAGCCGCCGGCGGCGTACTGGTCACCACGATCGCGGTGCTGTGGTACTCGGCCGCGCTCTGGTTCCTCAACGGGTACGCCGTCCCTGGTCTGTAGAGCGTCAACTTTCGCAGGGTGGCCGGTGAAGGGCTGAGCGTCTTCGACGATCGGGCAGACGGCGGCCGGTCGCAGCCGGCCTCAGTCCTCGTGCGCGCCTTCCCCGTGACGGTCGCTGTCCTCGTGGTCACTGCCCTGGTGGGCAGCCGCGACAGCTTTGCCGGTGGACGCGTTCACGGTCATCTCGTGCTCCGCGCCGTCCTTGCCCTGGATCTCGACCTTCCAGGTGCCGGCCGTGTCGTCGTTGGCCTCCACGGACGCGGCGGTGCCGGGCTGGGCGGCGGGAGCGGCGTCGGTGGCAGCACGGGCATCGGTCTTGAACGCCTTCACGGCCTTTACCTCCGTCGCGTCGTCCACGTCGTCGTCCTTGTCGGCTGCGGCACCCAGGACCTTGGCGTTTGTGGCGTCGACGGTCACGTCACGCTTGCTGCCGTTCGATGCGAGCACCTGGACATCCCAGACCGGGCCGCTCCTGCCCTGTCCGAGTTCGGCGGAGGACACCGTGCCGGAGGTCGCCTTCAGGGCGGCGGCGATCCCCTCCTGCACGGAGACCTTGGCGGCCTTGGACGCAGTCGCCTCGGCCTTCCCCTCGCCGGAATCGTCACTGGAGTCGTTGCTGCCGCTGTCCTGCTGATGGGACAGGCGGACCGCGAGGAGCCCGCTGCCACCACCCACTGGCGGACACCCCGGTCGTGGCCCTTGAGTCCGGCGGCGCCGCGATGCGGACCCAGCGCCTCATCGATGTTCTCGTCGCGGACCCGGAACCGGAGGTTCGCTGGCCGCTGTACGGGACGGGCGGCGCGCCGTTGAGCCTGGTGCTACGCGATGCCCGCTGCCTGGGCGGGCTGGTCCTCACCCACGCTGCTTCCAGCGATCTGACCGACGTGGCCGAACCTGAGGTCCTCCGCCAGGCGGACGTCTACCGTTCCCGCCCTTTCTCCACCGGACCACAACGCATCACCGGCGCCCAACGCCTCGACGCACACAGCTACTTCGCTCCCGACACCGCGGCTGCTGCCGCCGTGGCGATCACAGCCGCGGCGCAGATCCTGACGGCCGAGTCGGTGTCCGCCGCCGGCCAGGCGGCGCAGTGGCTGACCGAGCGGGTGGCCGGCACCGGCCGCCCCCTGCACCCCGGCGGTGTCGCTTTGCTGGGCGGCACCGTCTCACTCGGCCTCCAAGCTGCGCTGCGCTGCAGCCGGGAGGCGAAGGTGCTGCCGGTGGCACGGCTGCGCCACCGAACCGCCGTCGCTTCCACCCGCTCCCCGAGAAACCAGGACGCCAGGGCCCGACTGCTACCGACCGCGCTGTGGCCCGAGTAGAGTCTGCGCCTGGCGCCGTGGCACCCCAGTGGAAGACCCGTCGCGCGACGCGCGGACGAACTCCTGGCCGTGGCCTGCCTCCTCGTCGGGAACAGCACACCGATCCACGCCGCCACCCGTCTGACGGGCACCACGGTCAGCAGCCACAACGTGTCGACTCTGCTCGCGGAACTCACCCGCCGCCGCGACTGCGCCGACGTCATGCACGCCCTCATCCTGCTCGCCGACCACCTCGATCAGCACGGCAGCCCCATCGACTACGCACGCCGCCGGGCCCTGTTCACCACGCGCGCCTGCTTCGTCAGCCCGGAAGACTGGCAGGACCTGCAGCGCCGCCTGCGATCGAACCACACCCCCGACATCGGGCAAGCCCAGCGCTGGATCTTCCACACCCTGACCGGATCACCACCCTGCTTCGCGCACCCGGACATCGCGCCCGCCACCCCGGCACAACGCCAGCAGTACCAACGCTTTCGTTGGCGCATCCTGCCCGCCGAAGCCGACCTGCTCACCCACACCGCACGCACGATCCTCGACGAGCACGGCATCGACGAACCCCTTCAATGGGTTCCACGCCTCGACGCGGCCCGTCTACGTCAACTCCGCCTGCCTGGCCCTGACCCGGACAGCATCACCGTAACCCGGCTCCATCAGGCTGTACCCAGCGGTGACTTCTCCATCGCCCGCCTCTCGCAAGCGCTGGACACCACCACGGCGCACGTCGCCTACCGGCTGTCCCGGCATCCGATCGACTGGAGCCCGCCGCGCTTCCGCCACACCCAGCGCACCGCCACCCGCATCCGGCAATGGCGCACCTGGTACGAACGTGACCACCTCTCGCTCCAGGACATCGCCGACCGCGAAGGAACAAGCCTCCCCACCGTGCGGCTGGCACCTGCTCAAGCACGACGTCCCGCTTCGCCCCGCTGGCTCTTATCTGGGCCGTCCCAGGAGAAGGTGAACTACGTGCGCAGAGTGCCGTTCAGGAGCCTTTCAGGCCGATGCGTTGCAGCCAGGTGTTGATGTCGCGATTGGCTTGATCGACTTCTTCGCCTTGGACTGCCAGTCCGTCGGCGAAGGTGGCGCCGCGGCAGGAGGCTGCGTAGTCGCGTGCTGTGGTGCCCAGACCGCTCATAGCGTGGGTGGTGAAGGGGGCGACGGTCTTGCCGGTGAAGTCGAGCTGTTCCGTGAAGGTCGTCATGATCATGGGTGCGCGGACGTTCCAGATGGGGCTGCCCAGCAGCACGGTGTCGTACCCGTCCAGGTTGGGCAGCGCGCCCTGGATGGCGGGGCGTGCGTCGGCGTCCTGTTCGCGGACGTTGCGATTGACGGTCGCGTCGTAGTCTTCCGGGTAGGGGTCGGTGGGTTCGATCCGGTACAGGTCGCAGCCGATGAGATCGCGGATCTTTCGGGCCATGATCTCGGTGTTGCCGATCTTCAGCGTGGTGCGATCGCCGTAGTAGTAGTTCTCGCCGGGCCGCGAGAAGTACGCGAGCAGCACCTTGCCCCGCGTCGTACTGCTCACTGCCCGGCTTGGAGACGCCTCCGGCTGGTCGGGGGCTTGCTGATCGTTCGTGGGCGCTCAGCTGGCGAGGTGGGGAACGGTCATGACGGTGACTGGGGTGAGCAGCGCGGCGCGCAGGATCGTTCGACGCCGGGCTGAGCTGTGATTCGGCTGGTTCACAGGTGGGCCCTTCGCGAGGGATCTGGCAGCGGGAGGGGCGAGCGGCCGGCGATGCGGCTGCTCGCCCCTCGGTTGGCGGATTCGGGTCAGGCGTCCAGGCGGCGCCTCGCGAGCCAGGTGACGATCTCGGGGTCGTGGTGGTCGAAGAACAGGGAGTTGCCGGTGTCGAGGGTGGCGATCTGTGCCATCTGTTCGTCCGTGAGCTGGAAGTCGAAGACGTCGATGTTCTCGGCCATGCGCTCGGCGCGTACGGACTTGGGGATGGCGATGACGTCGCGCTGGGTGAGCCAGCGCAGTACGACCTGGGCGACCGACTTGCCGTACTCCTTGCCGATCTCGGCGAGCAGCGGGTTGGTGAACAGGTCGTTCTTGCCTTCGGCGAAGCCGCCCCAAGACTGGATCTGCACGCCGTACTCGCGCATCAGGTCCTGGTAGTCGGCGCGTTGGAAGAACGGGTGGGTCTCGATCTGGTTGACCTGCGGGGTGATCTCGTTGTTGACGATCAGGTCGATCAGGCGGTCGGGGTAGAAGTTGGCGACGCCGATCGCCTTGGCCGTGCCCTCGCGGTTGAGGGCTTCCATGGCGCGCCACTGGCCGTAGACGTCGACGAAGGGCTGGTGCATCAGGTACAGGTCGAGGTAGTCCAGGCCCAGCTTGTTCAGGGATGTCTCGAACGCGCGCCGGGTGTTGTCCTCGGCGGGGGCGTCCTGGACCCACAGCTTGGTGGTGACGAACAGGTCCTCGCGGGCGATGCCGCTGGATTTGATGGCGCGGCCTACGGCTTCTTCGTTGCCGTAGGCGGCGGCGGTGTCCAGGAGGCGATAACCGGCGGCCAGTGCGTCGGAGACCGCGCGCTCGGTGTCTTCGGTGGGGATCTGGTAGACGCCGAAGCCGAGGAGCGGCATCTCGACGCCGTTGTTGAGAGTGACGGTCTGCATGAGCGGGGTGTCCTTCGCGCTGTGCGGATGGGAGTGGGTGGTCAGGGGCGGATGAGGGCCTTGAGGACCTGGCGGTCGGCCATCGCCTGGTAGGCGTCCGGGGTCTGGTCGAGGGTGAAGGTCTGGTCGAAGACGCGGCCGGGGGCGATGGTGCCGTCGAGGACGTCGGGCAGGAGCTGTTCGATGTATGCGCGGGCGGGGCTGGCGCCGCCGGTCAGGGTGATGTTGCGCATGAACTCCGCCGGGCCGATCGGGCCCTGCTCGTACTGGGGGACGCCGAGGCGGCTGATGGTGCCGCCGTCGACGACCGCGCCGATGGCGGTGTCGAGGGCCTGGCGGGTGCCGACGGCTTCGATCACCTTGTCCACGCCGCCGGTCAGTTCGCGGATGCGGGCGATGCCTTCCTCGCCGCGTGCGGCGACGACGTCGGTGGCACCGAAGTGGCGGCCGAGGTCGGTGCGGGTTTCGTGGCGGCCGGCGAGCACGATTCGCTCGGCGCCGAGCCGCTGCGCGGCGATCACCGCGCACAGGCCGACCGCGCCGTCCCCGACGACGAGCACCGCATCGCCGCGGCCCACCCCGGCGGTGACCGCGCCGTGATGGCCGGTGGTCATCACGTCCGACAGCGCCAGCAGGGACGGCAGCAGCGCGGAGCCGGCGGCCACCGGGAGTTTGACCAGGGTGCCGTCGGCGTACGGGACGCGGACGGCTTCGCCCTGCCCGCCGTCGAAGCCGTACCGGCCGCCGTTGTGGCACGAGATGTGCAGGCTCTTGGCGCAGTAGTCGCAGGTTTTGTCACTGTAGGTGAACGGGGCGACGACCAGGTCGCCCGCTCTCAGGCCGGTGACGTCGGCGCCGGTCTCCTCGACGACGCCGAGGAACTCGTGGCCCATGGGGCGGCCGGTGTCGGCGGCGGGCATCGACTGGTAGGGCCACAGGTCGCTGCCGCACACGCAGGCGGCGACGACGCGGACCACAGCGTCGGCGGGGTTCACGATCTTCGGGTCGGGCCGGTCCTCGACGCGGACGTCGCCGGCTCCGTACATCACTGCTGCACGCATGAAAGGTGTGACTCCAAACGAGGGACGAGGTGGCGCCACGCGAAGCGCAGCGAGCCGGGGCGGGATCAGCGTTCGAGCATCTGCGCCTGGGCCGCGGTGTGGGTGTCGCCGACGGCGGGCGGCAGGCTGCTGAGCTTGTCGAGCTGCTCGGCGGTCAGCGTGACTGTGTCGGCGGCGGTGTTCTCCTCGACCCGGCTGACGCGCTTGGTGCCGGGGATCGGGGCGATGTCGTCGCCCTGGGCGAGCAGCCAGGCCAGTGCGACCTGCGCCGCTGTGGCGCCGGCCTCGGCGGCCAGGGCCTTGACCTCGTCGGCGAGCGCGAGGTTGCGCTGGAAGTTCTCGCCGGTGAAGCGCGGGTTGTTGCGGCGGAAGTCGTCTTCGTCGAACTGGGCGGTGGAGCGGACGGTGCCGGTGAGGAAGCCGCGTCCGAGCGGGGAGAACGGGACGAGGCCGATGTTCAGCTCCCGCAGGACGGGCAGGACGCGCTCCTCGATGCCGCGGGTCCACAGGGAGTATTCGGACTGGACCGCGGTGACGGGCTGGACGGCGTGGGCGCGGCGGATCGTGTCCGGGCCTGCCTCGGAGAGGCCGAAGGCGCGGACCTTGCCCTCGGCGATCAGCTCGCCCACGGCGCCAGCGGTCTCCTCGATCGGCGTGTTCGGGTCGACGCGGTGCTGGTAGTACAGGTCGATGTGGTCGGTGCCCAGCCGCTTCAGGGAGCCCTCGACGGCCGTGCGGATGTTGGCCGGGCTGGAGTCCAGGTTCCACGCGCCGTCGCCGCCGTGGGAGACCAGGCCGAACTTGGTGGCCAGCACCACCTTGTCCCGGCGGCCCTTCAGCGCCCGTCCGAGCAGGTCCTCGTTGATGTAGGGGCCGTAGATCTCGGCGGTGTCGATGAGCGTGACGCCCAGCTCCAGTGCCCGGTGCACGGTCCTGATCGACTCCGCGTCATCGGTGCCCGAGCCGGTGTAGCCGTGGGACATGCCCATCGCGCCCAGTCCGATCCGGGAAACCTCCAGGTCACGCAGCTTGATGTACCGCATCTCGCCCTCTTCCGATCCATGGTGTTGCCCGGTCTCTCACTTGCGCCCGGCCCGGCAGGTCGTGTCGGTTGGAGCCTGGGCGACGGCGAGGGGCCGGCGTCTTCCTCATTCACCTTCGCCCGGATCGCTCCGGCGTGGCAGGGCGGGCTCTTCGGGGGTAATGACAGGGCCCCGCTCCCGGCCGCGCCGCGGGTGCCCGGTGGGTGAGACTGGAGTCATGGCATCCGAGAGCGCGCACAGCGAGGGCGCCGAGCTGGGCCGCTACCTGCGCGCCCGCCGCACCCAGACCAGCCCCGAGCACGTCGGCCTCACCGTCGGCGCCGGTCTCCGCCGTACCCCCGGTCTGCGCCGCGAGGAGCTGGCCACCCTCGCCGGCATCAGCATTGACTACTACGTGCGCCTGGAGCGCGGCAAAGAGACCCGCCCCAGCCCCGCCGTCCTCGACTCGCTCGCCCGCGCCCTGCACATGGACGACCAGGAACACCAGCACCTTCGCGAGCTCGCCGCCCGCGCAGCCCGCTACGTGTCCGAACCACCGCCGGCGCCCAGCCGCACCGTGCGCCCCCACCTGAAGCTGCTGCTGGAGTCGCTGCGCCCGAACCCCGCCTACGTGATCAGCCGCAGCATGGACCTGCTCGCCTGGAACCCCGGCGGCCTCTCCCTGTACGCGGGCCTGGACGACTGGCCGGCCAAGCACCGCAACCTCGCCCGCTACCTCTTCCTCCACCCGGCCGCGCGTGATCTGTTCCCGGACTGGGACCGCCAGATCACCGGCTGCGTCGCCCGGCTGCGCGCCGTCGCCGGCACTGCCCCCGACGCCCCCGACCTCACCAACCTCGTCGGCGAACTCCTTCTCAAAAGCCCGGACTTCGCGGGCCTGTGGGAGCGCTACGAGGTCACCGGCCGCAAGCCTGCCCAGAAGGTCTTCCGGCACCCGCAGGTCGGAACGCTCACCCTCACCTCGCAATCACTGCACGTCGAAGGCACCCCCGGCCAACGCATCGGCGTCTACACCGCCGAACCCGGCAGCCCCGACCACGACGCCCTGCTCCTGCTCGACATGGCCGCGCCCCGGCCCACCGAACGTCCCGCGGCCACCAAATCCACCGGTGAGGAGTCGTAACCCACTACGGGCGATACGACCTGCGTCGGCCACCCACTCGGCCCCACACGGGAAAGTCCACGCTCGTGAGGACCGCGCGGAAATGCCACGTTCGTGAGACTGAGCGACTGTGCCATCGACCTGAGACCGCGGAAGAACTGCCGGTGAGCGAGCACAGTCTGTGCCACGAGCAGCGAGACCCTACACCTGTGAGATCTCAGATTCCGTGGCCAATATCAACTTCCCTATAGGGACAGTGTTTTCCGGACTGTCGGCGCTGGTCGTCGAGGACGTGGCGGAGGGCGGCGGCACGCTGGTGATCACGGCCCGCACTCGGGATGTAGCCGTGCTGTGTCCGGTGTGCGGGACGCCGACGGCGAAGGTGCAGGGCATCGCCACCGGACAGTGAGGGACGTGCCGGTCGACGGCCGCCAGGTCGTCGTCCACCTGCGCGTACGGCGGCTGGTCTGTGCGACCCAGGGTTGCTGGCGGCAGACCTTCCGCGAGCAGATTCCCGGACTCCTGGAGCGCCACCAGCGCCGCACGGTGCGGCTTGCCCGGCAGATATCGCAGCTAGCACGGGAGTTATACGGCCGGGCGGCTGCACGCCTTGCCGGCCTCCTCGCCGTGCCCGTGCCCCGCAGCACCGCGCTGCGTCATCTACGGCGCTTGCCGCTGCCGCAGCAGACGGTCCCGCGGGTGATCGGCGTGGACCTTTTCGCCCTGCGCCGCCGCCACGGCTACGCCACGATCATCACGGATCCCGAGACCGGCCGACGCGTCGCGGTCTTGCCCGACCGCGACGCGGCCACCCTGGAGTCCTGGCTGCGCGAACATCCTGCTGTCAAGGTCGTGTGCCGGGACGGCTCGGCCACCTACGCCGAGGCCGTCCGCCGTGCCCTGCCCGACGCGGTGCAGGTCAGCGACCGATGGCACCTCTGGCGGAATCTCTGCGACAAAGTCCTGCTCGAGCGCGCACGCCGGATGCTGGGCCACCATCAACCCGCCCCGCCCGGCGGGGTCCACGAGCAGACCACCCGCGAACGCTGGAACAAGGTCCACGGTCTCCTCGGCTAGGACGTCGGCCTGCTCGACTGCTCCCGCCGCCTCGGCATGGCCCTGAACACCGTCAAACGCTACGCCCGCATGCCCGAACCCCAGGCCCTGCGCTTCACGCTCGCCTACCGCCCGACCCTCGTCGACTCCTACCGTGACCATCTGCGTGCCCGCCGCGCGGCCGATCCTGCAGTCCCTGTCACCCACCTGCTAGGGGAGATCCGGGAGCTGGGATACACCGGCAGCGCCAACCTGCTGGTCCGCTACCTCAACCAGGGCCGTGCTGAAGGCAACCGCCCGGTCACAACCCCACGTCACGCCAGCCGTCTCCTGCTCACCAACCCCGAAAGCCTGCGCCCGAAGGAAACGACCCTGCTGGAAAAGATCGCCGCAGCCTGTCCGGAGATGACCGCACTCGCTGGGGTCTGATGCACGATCGGGTGACATCAGCCCGACACCGGTTGCTGCATCAGTACATCGCGGAGACATTCCCCGCACTTCCCCCTGAGTGTGTGCCGAGCCGAAGGACGTTGAGCCGGATCTGACAGGAGTGGTTCGGCCCAAGCGGTGCCAGAGCCCGGTACCAGCGGTCCGCGGCAGCGGCCGAAGAAGCCTTGGTCGGACAGCGCCTGGTGGTCCACCGTCCTGGGCAGGTACTGGCGCTGGACTCGACGCCCTTGCCGGTGAAGCTGCGCGAGGGCGTGTGCGGTCAGGCGGTATCGGCGACTCTGACCTTGGCTCTGGACCTGTACTCGCACTCGATCCCTGCGTTCCGGCTCACCCTCGCATCGGACACCTCGGTGGATGTCGCGATGCTGCTGCGGGACGTGATGCTGCCGCTGCCCATGCGCGATGGATGGGGTCAGGACATGGAGTGGCCCTACCCGGGCGTCCCGACCGAGATCGTCACCGAGTTCGCCGGGCACAAGGTCGCTGCTCTGCCGTTCTTCTCGCCCGAGACGGTGACCACCGATCACGGTAGCCCCTATAAGAACCACGACGTGGTGGAGGCCGAGCGGGTACTGGGATGCAACATCCTGCCGGGCCGCGCCTTTAGAAGTCATCTCATTTGGTGAGTCGGTGGTAGCAGATCAGGGTGCAGGCGATGCTGGTGAAGGCGAGGAAGTGCTCGGCTTTGCGTTCGTA
>NZ_JBVHLX010000046.1:0-16899 GCF_055558775.1 Streptomyces sp. NPDC025638
GACCCCGTCTACGGCTACCAGGTCACCAACGTCGAGGCCTCCATGTCCTCCCCGTCCAGCCTCCTGCACTGGACCCGCCGCATGATCGAGATCCGCAAACAGAACCCCGCCTTCGGACTCGGCTCCTACACCGAACTCCAGTCCTCCAACCCCGCGGTCCTCGCCTTCCTGCGCGAGCACGAGGACGACCTGGTCCTGTGCGTGCACAACTTCTCCCGCTTCGCACAGCCGACCGAACTCGACCTGCGGGTCTACGACGGACGGCATCCCGTCGAGCTCATCGGCGGGGTCCGCTTCCCCGCCATCGGTGAACTGCCCTATCTGCTCACCCTCGCGGGCCACGGCTTCTACTGGTTCCGGCTCTCCCGAGTCGCATCCCGCATCGGCCGACGACGCTGAGCGCGCGGCACCGAGGAAAGGAGGCTTCACCATGACGAAGACCGTTTCCGTCCGGCCGAGGCACCGGACCGGTTCCGACCGGCCCAGGGCCTCACTGACCGGACTGCTGCGCGAATGGCTGCCCGGGCAGCGCTGGTTCGCGGGCAAGGACCGGCCCGTCACGGAGCTCTCCCTGCTGTCCATGACCGAGCTGTTCCCGGGCTGTCTGCACCTGCTGGTGCAGGCCGGACAGGGCGGGGTCCCCGCCCCCGTGGGCACGCCCTGGGCCGGCGACTGCTACCAGCTGCTGCTCGGTGTACAGAAGCATCCGGCACCGCGCCTGGGCCGGGCCTACATCGGCCGGCCCGACGAGGGTCCGCTGGCGGGTCTGGCGGTGTACGACGCCCTGCACGACCCGCGCTCGGCCGAACTGCTCCTGGAGCGGCTGCGGCAGCCCGGCACGGCGGGCCCGCTGCGCTTCGAGGCGGACCCGGCCGTACGGGTGTCCGGCGCACTCGCGCCACGTCTGCTGGACGCCGAGCAGTCCAACTCCTCGCTGGTGTACGGCGACGCGTACATCCTGAAGGTCTTCCGGCGCATCCAGCCCGGGGTCAACCCCGACCTGGAGGTGTCGGGGGCGCTGGCCGCACAGGGCTGCACGCGCGTGCCCGCGCCGGTGGCCTGGTTCCGGACCACACAGCCGTGGCCCGCGACTCTCGGCGTGCTCCAGCCCTTCCTGCCCGGCGCCGACGACGGCTGGACACTCGCCCTGCGCGCACTCGCCACGGGCGACGACTTCACCACCGCGGCGCACGAGCTGGGGCAAGCCACGGCCGAGGTGCACGTGGCGCTGGCCACGGCCTTCCCGTCGGACGTCCCGGGCGAGAAAGAGCGTACGGCGGAGGCGATGACGGCCCGGCTGGAGGCCGCCGTGCACTGCGTGCCCGCGCTGCGGCCGTTCGTCCCGGGGCTGCGCACCGCGTTCGGCGCGCTCGCCACCTGCGACACCGGGCCGCCCGCGCAGCGAATACACGGCGACCTGCACCTCGGGCAGGTGCTGCGGGCCGGCCCCGAGTGGTTCGTCATCGACTTCGAGGGCGAACCGTCCCGCCCGCTCACCGAGCGGCGCAGCTCCCAGTCCCCGCTGCGGGACATAGCCGGCATGCTGCGCTCCTTCGACTACGCGGCCCGGCAGCGCCGCCCCTGGCGCCCGGAGTGGGCCCGCCGCTGCCGGGAGGCGTTCTGCGCGGGCTATGCCGCCCGGGCCGGGTGGGATCCACGCAAGAAGCACGCCCTGCTGCGTGCCCACGAGACGGACAGGGCGGTGTACGAGGTGCTGTACGAGGCCCGGCACCGCCCGGACTGGCTTCCGGTTCCCATGGCCGCGATCGAGCGGCTCGCCGTACGGGGAGGCTGACCTCATGGCACTGCGCGACACTTCGCTCCCCGAGCACTCGGGCCCGCTCCCGCCCACGGCCGTACCGCTGGACCCCACGGACCGCGAGCGCCTGCTGTCGGGCTCCCACCACGATCCGCACGCCCTGCTGGGCGCCCACCCGGTCCCCGGCGGGACCGTGTTCCGGGCGCTGCGCCCGTTCGCCCGCGCGGTGAGCGTCGTGATCGACGGGACACGCAGCGGCCTCGTCTCCGAGGGGGACGGCCTCTTCGCCGCCGTACTGCCGTACGGCAGGGTTCCGTCGTACACCTTGCTGGTGGAGTACGAGGACGGCGAGCAGGAGGTGGACGACCCCTATCGTTTCCTCCCCGCTCTCGGCGAGCTCGATCTGCATCTGATCGGCGAGGGCCGGCACGAGCAGCTGTGGCAGGCGCTGGGCGCCGAGCCGATGACGCACCAGGGCGTGACCGGCACCCGCTTCACCGTGTGGGCGCCGAACGCCCAAGGGGTGCGGGTCGCCGGGGACTTCACCTGGTGGGACGGCACCCAGTACCCGATGCGTTCGCTCGGCTCGTCCGGTGTCTGGGAGCTGTTCCTGCCGGGCATCGGCGAGGGCACCCGGTACAAGTTCGAGATCACGTCGCGCTACGGCGACCGGTTCCTCAAGGCCGACCCGATGGCGCGGCGCACGGAGGTGCCGCCCGACACCGCTTCCGTCGTCACGGCCTCGCACTACGAGTGGGGCGACGCGGGGTGGATGGCGCACCGTGCGGACACGCCGGTGCACGAGGCACCGTTCTCGGTGTACGAGATCCACCTCCCTTCCTGGCGCCCCGGTCTGACCTACCGTCAGCTCGCCCATCAACTCCCGACGTACGTCAAGGACCTCGGCTTCACCCACGTCGAACTGATGCCGGTCGCCGAGCACCCCTTCGGCCCCTCCTGGGGCTACCAGGTCACGTCCTACTACGCGCCCACGTCCCGGCTGGGCACCCCGGACGACTTCAAGTACCTGGTCGACGCCCTCCACCGGGCCGGCATCGGCGTGATCATGGACTGGGTGCCCGCGCACTTCCCCAAGGACGACTGGGCGCTGGCGCGCTTCGACGGGGATCCGCTGTACGAGCCCGGGGACGCGCGGCGGGCCGAGCATCCGGACTGGGGGACGTACGAGTTCGACTTCGGGCGCATCGAGGTGCGCAACTTCCTGGTCGCCAACGCCGTGTACTGGTGCGAGGAGTTCCACATCGACGGGCTGCGCGTCGACGCGGTCGCCTCCATGCTCTACCTCGACTACTCGCGCGACTCCGGCCAGTGGACGCCCAATGTGTTCGGCGGGCGGGAGGACCTGGACGCGGTGGCGTTCCTGCAGGAGATGAACGCGACCGTGTACCGCCGGGCGCCGGGCGTGCTGACCATCGCCGAGGAGTCGACCGCGTGGGACGGGGTGACGCGGCCGACGGACAGCGGGGGTCTGGGCTTCGGGCTGAAGTGGAACATGGGGTGGATGCACGACTCGCTGGAGTACATGCAGCACGAGCCGGTGCACCGCAAGTTCCACCACAACGAGATGACCTTCTCGATGGTGTACGCCTACAGCGAGAACTACGTCCTGCCCATCTCCCACGACGAGGTCGTCCACGGCAAGCAGGCCCTGGTCTCCAAGATGCCGGGCGACTGGTGGCAGCGGCGCGCCAACCACCGTGCGTACCTGGGCTTCATGTGGGCCCACCCGGGCAAGCAACTGCTCTTCATGGGGCAGGAGTTCGCCCAGGGTGCCGAATGGTCCGAGGCCCACGGCCCCGAGTGGTGGCTGCTGGACCCGGCGTACGAGGCGGAGGCTGACCACCGCGGGGTGCAGGACCTGGTCCGCGACCTCAACGCCGGCTACCGCGCCCACCCCGCCCTGTGGCAGCGGGACACCGACCCGGCCGGCTTCCGCTGGGTCGTCGGCGACGCCGCGGACGACAACGTCTTCGCCTTCCTCAGGTTCGACGGGCGGGGAACGCCGTTGCTGGCCGTGTCCAACTTCTCCCCGGTCGTCCGCCACGACTACCGCCTCGGCGTGCCCGAGGACGTCGCCGCCTGGCAGGAGATCCTCAACACCGACAGCGCGCGCTACGGCGGCGGCGGCATCACCCACGGCGGACCGCTCGTGCCGGACGAGGGCGCGCTCCGGGTGACCCTGCCGCCCCTCGCCACGGTGTGGCTGGTCCCGCACCCGGTTCAGGAATGACCGAGGGGGGCAGTCGAGGGACGCGCGCACGCAGAGGGTGGCACGCGACGGACGGGCCGGCGCCCGCGGAGTCGGTGCTGCGCGACCTGGTGGAGCACATTGCGGGCCCGCTCGCCGACAACGGTGACAACGAGCGTGTGCGGGCGGCGTCCGAGGCGCCGCTGCGCCGGGGCAACGGCGCATCGGTGCAGCGCAAGGCGCTGGAGTGGACCGGGAGTCTGCGGGACGTCGTCACCGAGTGCGTGTGGCGCACACTGCCGGGAGGGTCGTGAGCGGGCGTCGTGCGGGACGCCCTCGGACACGTCTGGATCATCAGTCGGCGACGACTTGACCGTTCCAGGCGCCAAACGGCGCCGCCTCGGATACATTCGAGCACCGCCGACCACGGTACTGATCGGCAGTGTCACCCTCCGTACATCCCGGGAGCAGCGCATGCGCGACTTCGCCCTCGCTCCGGCGGCGGTTCCGGCCCTGACCGGCGGACTCGCCGACAGCGTCTTCGACAAGGCGGTCCGCAACCCCACGTTGCCAGTGCTCGCGCGCCGCCCGGACGGTGCGTCCGCCACCTGGGAGGAGGTGACGGCGGTCGAGCTGCGGGACGAAGTGGTCGATCTGGCCAAGGGGTTGGTGGCCTGCGGGATATCGCCGGGCCACCGGGTGGCCGTCATGTCCCGGACGCGGTACGAGTGGACGGTGCTCGCGCACGCCCTGTGGGCGGTCGGCGCGGAGGTCGTGCCGATCAATCCGGCGTCGTCCCGGGAGCAGGTCGAGTGGATCCTCCGGGACGCCGAGTGCGTGGCCGTCGTGGTGGAGGACGAGCAGGGCGTCATGACGATCGGCACCGTGTGCGCGGGCCTGCCGCAGCTGCGGCACGTCTGGCAGTTGGACTCGGGGGCGCTGGCCCATCTGACGGAGCGGGGCCGGTTCATCCCGCTGACCACGGTGGAGTCGCTGCGCCGGATCGTGCTGCCGGACTCGACGGCGGCCATCGCCTACACCTCGGGCACATCGGGCCGCCCGATGGGCTGCGCGCTGACCCATCGCAGCCTGGCGCATCCGTGCGACATCCTGTTCGCGGGCTGGGGGCACACGGGGGCGCCCCCGGGACAGCAGCCGTCCGTCCTGGCCTTCCTGCCCTTCTCGCACGTGTACGGGCTGATGATCCAGGTGATGTGCGTGCGCGGCGGGGTGCTGATGGGCCACGAGCCGGAGCTGACCGAGGAGGCACTGGCCTCGGCCCTGCGCACCTTCCGGCCGACGTACTTCTACGCCGTGCCGTCGCTGTTCGAGAAGCTCTACAAGACGTTCCTGCGCACCGCCCAGCAGTCGGGCCGCGGTGCCCTGTTCGAGCGGGCGGCGGAGACGGCGCGGGACTTCGCCGAGGCCGAGGAGCGCCGGCGCCTGGGCACGGGGTCGGGCCCCGGGTTCGACCTGCGGCTGCAACACGCCCTGTTCGAGCGGACGGTGTACCGAAGACTGCGTGGCGTGCTGGGCGGCCGGGTGGTCCGGGCCACCTCCGGCGGCTGCTCGCTCAACCGTGAACTGTCCCTGTTCTACGAGGGCATCGGCATCTATGTGAACGACGGCTACGGGCTCACCGAGGCCAGCGGCGGCATCACCATGCAGCCGCTGGGCCGGGAGAAGTCAGGGACCGTGGGGCACGCACTGCCGGGCACGGAGATCCGGATCGCCGACGACGGGGAGCTCCTGGTGCGCGGCCCGTCGGTGTTCCAGGGCTACGTCAACGACGAGCCGGCCACGCGGGCCGCGCTGCGCGGCGGCTGGCTGGCGACCGGGGACATCGGGCGGTTCGACTCCGAGGGCTATCTGACGATCACGGGCCGCAAGAAGGACGTCCTCGTCACCAGCAGCGGCAAGAGCGTGGCCCCGGCGCCGCTGGAGCAGCGGCTGCGGATGCATCCGCTCGTCCACCAGGCGGTGGTGGTCGGCGACGACCGGCCCTGTGTGGGGGCCCTGATCACCCTGGACCCGGAGTATCTGGCGCATTGGCGCACGGCCCTGGCGCTGCAGCCCGACACGCCCGGCCGGCAGACACGGGAGGACAACGCGCTGCGGGAGGAGATCGCGCGGGCCATCGCCGCGGCCAACAGCGCGGTGTCACGCTCCGAGTCCATCCGGGTGTACCGGGTGCTCCCCACGCCGTTCGACCCGGCCAACGGACTGCTGACACCCTCGCTGAAGCTGCGCCGGGACGCCATCGTGCGGCACTACGCGGCCGAGATCGACGCGATGTACCAGGTCCGGACCCGCGCCGCGCACCGGCCCGCGCTGGAGGAGCCGGCCGACTGGGACGACTCGGACGACGTGTTCCGGTGAGGAGCCGCCGTCCCTGGGAACTCGCATCGGTAGGACGGATGAGCACCGACAGCAGTCCTGCTCTCCCGGGACTGAGGAAGACAAGATGCCGATCGGGCCGCGCCGGGACGACACGCCGCCCGCCGAGGAGACGTTCGAGCGTACGTTCTCCTTCCCGGGCGATCTGCGGAACGTGACGGGTACACGACTCGCCGCGGAGGAGTTCCTCGGCGTCCTCGCACGCGAGTCGCCGCCGGCGACTCCGGAGTACTGGGACGACATCCTGCTGGTCGTCACGGAACTGGCCGCCAACGTCGTCCAGTACGCCCCGGGCCCCTTCGAGCTGCGGATGCGCCGCACGTTCGACGGCGTGCACATCACGATGCACGACACCAGCACCACCCGGCCCGAGCCGCGTCCGTTCCGGCCCAGCAGGGGCGGGGGCGGGATCGGCTGGCACCTCATTCACACGCTGTGCGAGCAGGTCAGCGTGGTCGTCACGGAGACCGGCAAGGACGTGCACGCCTTTCTTCCCTGGTGATGGATCTTTCTTCTCTGGTGGCGGAACGTTCCCGCACGGTCGTCGGTCAGCCCGGGCGATGCGCGACCACGCCGAACATCGTCACGGACATGTGCAGCGCGCCCCGCTCGGCGGCCTCGGCAAGACCGGTGTACGCGGTGTCGCACTGGGCCTCGGTCAGCAGTCCGCGGTGCACCGCGGACTTGCCCAGCATGCGGATGAGCGGCCAGGCGACGGACCGGTGGTCCTGGAGAAGGGCCTGGGAGCCGCGGTCGTCGACCACGAGTCCGGCCGCGGTCAGCTGACCGACGAGGCGGCGCCCCGAGTAGGGGTTGGCCGCGCTGGTGAGGGCGCCCGAGGTCAGTGCCCGCAGGATCTCCGGGTCGCCGGGGTGCAGGATGGTGGTCGCCCAGTCGGTGTCGAGCAGCGCCACACGGCCGCCCGGGCGCAGCACCCGGGCCATCTCGGCGACGGCCCGGTCCGGTTCGGCGAGATGCTGGAGCACGCGTTCGCACCACACGATGTCCACCGAGGCGTCGGGCAGGGGCAGCGCGAGGGCGTCGCCGTCCGTGAAGCGCGCCCCGCTGCCGCCCGCGCGTTCCTCGGCGACCGCGCGCAGCGCGGGGTGCGGTTCGACGCCGAGGGCCGAGCCCTGGGGGCCGACGGCGGCCGCCAGTTCCCGTGTCCATGAGCCGGTCCCGCAACCCACGTCCAGCGTCCGCTCGCCGTCCTCGGGCGCGAGCGCCTCGTGGGCCCAGGCGCGCAGTCGTCGTACTCCGGGGTTGGCGTCCTGGACGTCCAGGGCGCCGATCAGGTGGGCCGCCGCTTCGGGGTTCCGTGCGTCGATGTTCCGCGTCTGGAAGCCCGACCCGGGCCGTGTCTGCGCCATGCCGCGCACTCTACGGCGCGCGGGTCGCGGTCCAGGAGCCTTTTCCGGACGCCGGGTTCGAGCCCGCCGCGACCGGCACGCGCCCCGGCCCGGGAACCCTCGGACTGCCACAGGCACAGCAGTACGGCGCATCTCCGTGCGTCACACGGGTTGCTCGGGGCCGCGGGAGGCGCATGCTGGTGCCCACGCTTTCGTCTGCCTGCCGCACCCGAGTGGCACAACGGCTCGGCGCGCGGTGGGATCGATGTGGTGCAAACCAGCGATCCGGGGCAGGCGAACGGCGTCGAGTCGGACCGCCTGGAGCCGCAGAAAGGGATGAACAACGTGACACGACCCAGGATCCTGGTGGTTGGCGCAGGCTTCGCCGGTGTGGAGTGTGTTCGCCGCCTGGAACGGAAACTCGCCCCGGACGAGGCCGACGTCACCCTGGTGACGCCGTCCGCCTTCCAGCTCTATCTGCCCCTGCTGCCCCAGGTCGCCTCCGGCGTGCTCACGCCCCAGTCGATCGCCGTGTCGCTGCGCCGGAGCAAGAAGTACCGCACCCGGATCATCCCGGGCGGTGCCATCGGCGTGGACCTGAAGTCCAAGGTCTGCGTCGTCCGCACGATAACGGACGAGACCGTGAACGTGTCGTACGACTACATCGTGCTGGCGCCGGGCAGTGTCACCCGCACCTTCGACATCCCCGGCCTGACCGAGCACGCCTTCGGCATGAAGACCCTCGCGGAGGCCGCCTACATCCGCGACCACGTCATCTCCCAGCTGGACCTCGCCGATGCCAGTCACGACCCGGCCGAGCGCGCCTCGCGGCTGCAGTTCGTGGTGGTCGGCGGCGGTTATGCCGGCACCGAGACCGCCGCCTGTCTGCAGCGGCTGACGCACGCGGCCGTCAAGCGCTACCCGCGGCTGGACCCCGGCCTGTTCAAGTGGCATCTGATCGACATCGCGCCGAAGCTGATGCCCGAGCTGGGCGACAAGCTCGGCCGCAGCGCCCAGGAGATCCTGCGCCGCCGCGGCATCGACGTCTCGCTGGGCGTCTCCATCGCGAAGGCGGGCCCCGAGGAGGTCACCTTCACCGACGGCCGGGTGGTGCCCACCCGCACTCTGATCTGGACGGCCGGTGTGGTCGCCAGCCCGCTGATCGCCACGCTCGGCGCGGAGACCGTGCGGGGGCGGCTCGCGGTCGACACCCATATGTCGCTCCCGGGCCACGACGGCGTGTTCGCGCTCGGCGACGCCGCCGCCGTGCCGGACAGGGCCAAGGAGGAGGGCGCGATCTGCCCGCCCACCGCGCAACACGCCATGCGGCAGGGCAAGAGGGTCGCCGACAACGTCATCGCGACGCTGCGCAACCAGCCGCTGCGCCCGTACGAGCACCGGGACCTCGGGCTCGTCGTCGACCTCGGTGGCACGGACGCGGTGTCCAAGCCGCTGGGCATCGAACTGCGCGGCCTGCCCGCCCAGGTCGTCGCCCGCGGCTACCACTGGTCGGCGCTGCGCACCAATGTCGCCAAGACCCGCGTCATGACCAACTGGCTGCTCAACGCGGTCGCGGGCGACGATTTCGTGCGTACCGGGTTCCAGGCCCGCAAGGCCATGAGGCTCAAGGACTTCGAGCACACCAACGCCTATATGACGCCCGCACAGGTACGGGCGTATGTGGAGGGCAGCGGCGGCGACGGCCCGTCGGGCTGACCCGGGCACCCCGTCGGCCGCCGGCCGGCCGCGCTCCCGACCGGTGGCCGTCCCCGGTGGCCAGGGGCCGGACCGTGCCATGCTGGGTGCGGGATCACGACGTGACACGGGAGAGAGCGCGGCGGCGTGAGGACTGCGGGACGGTCGGTGCGGGCGGAGCTGCGGGACCGGCTCGCGGCGTCCGATCCCGGTCTGCTGCGGCTCGCGGCGGGTCTGCGGACGGTCCTCGCCATCACCCTGTCGCTGGCCGCTCTGGCCGTGGCGGGGGCCGACGTGACCCATCTGGTGGCCGCGGCCATGGCCGCGATGGTCGCCACCTTCGCCATTCGGGAGAAGCAGCGGGGCCGGCAGGCCGGCACGCTCGCCCTGGGGCTGCCGGTGGCCCTGGTCTCGGTGTCGCTGGGCGCGCTGCTCAGCGCGCACGTCGTGGCCGGCGACCTGTTCTTCGTCGCGCTCATCTTCTGCGCCGTCTACGGCCGCCGGTACGGGGACCGCGGTACGGCGCTCGGGCTGATCGGCTTCCAGATCTACTTCCTCTCGCTGTTCGTGCACGCGACCGTGCCGACGCTGCCGGGTCTGTACGGCGCGATCGTCGTGGCGTTCGTGTGCAGCGCCCTCGCCCGGTTCGTCCTCGTACGGCAGACGCCCGCGGGCACCCTCGACCGGCTGCGGCGGGCCTTCCGCGCCCGGCTCGCCCAACTCGTCGAGGCCCAGATCGAGTTGCTCGACGCCGGCCCGGAGGACGTGGACAAGGCCCTGGAGGTGGTCCGGGTCAGGACGGCCCGGCTGCACGAGACGGCCCTGTTGATCCAGGGCCGGCTGGAGGACGGGACCTCCGACGAGGCGGTGGCGCGGCTGCTCCAGCGCCGGATCGCGGACGCCGAGATCGTCGCCGAGCGGCTCGGGCTGATGCTGCTGACCGCGCGCAGCGCCGAGCGGGCGGACACGCTCACGCTGCATCTGCCGGGCGCGCCCCTCCCCTCCGGAGGTGAGCTGCCGGTGCGCGACGAGTGGGCCGCCGAACTGCGCCGCGCGCTGGAGGCGCTGCGGCTGCTGGTGCTGCGGCCCGTCGGTGAGGACACGGGGACCGGGCTCTCGCGGCTGCGGAACCGGCTGCTCGGCTACCGGGAGGAGGAGAACCTGCCCGATGCCCCGTCCGCCGTGCAGGACGTCTTCCGGGGCATCGGCGAGGCCGCGCGGGCGGTGCTGGGACTGCGGATCGCCCTCGACGGACCGCAGGACGAGTCCGCCGACACCCCCGCGACGGCCCGCTCGCGCGAGGAACTGGACGCGGAGGACGCCGCGATCGGCGGCGAGGAGGAGGACGAGCGGGAGGAGGAACAGCCCATCGGCCGGCTGCGGCCGACCACGCGGGCGGCCGTGCAGGTGGCGGTCGGATCGGCGCTCGCCATGGTGGGCGGCGAGCTGCTGTCCGGCAATCGCTGGTACTGGGCGGTGCTGACCTGCTGGATCGTGTTCATCAACACCGCGTCCACCGGGGAGATCCTGGTCAAGGGCTATCGCCGGGTACTCGGCACCGTGTTCGGCGTCGTCGCCGGCATCGGACTGGCGGGACTGGTCGGGCACCACACATGGACGGCGTTCGGGCTGGTGCTGCTGCTCATCTTCGCGATGTTCTACACGGCACCGCTCTCCTACACGCTGATGTCGTTCTTCGTGACGGCGATGCTGGGGCTGCTGTACACGCTGCTCAACACCTACAGCACGTCGGTCCTGGTGCTGCGCGTGGAGGAGACGGCGCTGGGCGCGGCGTGCGGGGTCTTCGCGGCGGCGGTGGTCCTGCCGGTGCACACCGACCGCCGTACGAACGAACTCCTGGCCGGCGTGCTGAACCGGCTGGCCGACGTCACCCGGGCCGCGGTCGACCAGTTGAGCGGCGGGCCACCGGCCGATCTGCTCGACCGGGCGCGCGAGCTGGACCAGGCGCTGGCCGATCTGCGCGCCTCCACCCAGCCGCTGACCCACCCCATCGCACCGCAGCGGTCGCGCCGGAACACGGCCCGCTATGTCGTGGCCCTCCTGGAGACCTGTGCGTACCACGCGCGTTCCCTGGCGGCCACCGCCGAACTGCTGCCCGCGTACCCCTCGATCGCCGCGGATCCCCGGCTGCGCGGGGTGGGGCAGCGGATCGTGCACAACATCGAGGCGATCGCCGGGCACATCACCGACCCGCACGCCGAGTCCAGGGTCGAGACCGGCCCCAGCATCGCCTCCCTGCTCAAGCCCGGCACCCTCGCGACCCCGCACTACGACCGCGTGACCGACCGGGTACTGCGCCATCTGCAACGCCTGGACGAAGCGGTGATGGGCCTGGCCCGCCCCCTCCGAGTCCCACTCGAACCTCGCAAGCCATGACGGGCGAGGGGGAACTCGTTCGCGGCGGCGCGTCAGGGCCTGTCCGGCGGATCATCCCGCAGACGCGGGGCCCGGCACGCCCATCTGCCGCGTTGTCGTCGGTTGCCGACGCTCCGCGTCGACGCCCTCCTCCGACTACCTCTCCGGGCGCCGCCAAACCCGTGAACGGTCCGATCGGGGCGTCGTTTCGGGGTATGGGGACGGTATGACCGACGTCGTGGATTCGAGCGAGCTGTTGCGGCGCATCCAGCGCGGACGGGACTGCGCGGCGGACGAGGAGCGGGTCTGGCGGTCCCGGGCGGAGAAGCTGAGCGCGTCCGACCCGGAAGGAGCCCGGGAGGCGTCCGCGCGGGCCTGGGCGTACGAGGCCGTGTTCCGTGTGCTGGACGAGATCGCCGTGCCGGGGCGGCACGGCGACGGGAAGAAGTGAAACCGGTCACGTGACCCGCTCTCAGGTACGCGGAGCCACCGTAGATGGTTTACCTTTCATACATACGTGGCCTCGGAGTCGACCGCGACTGTCCTCCCTGTGTCACCGCTTACGGCCCTGGCTGGCTTCCCCCGTCCAGCCAGGGCTTTTTAACGCCCCGAGGACCGAATCCAGAGGTTCTCCACTCCGCCGAGGTGCTCAGCGCGGCGGCAGCGGCTGAAATGGGTGCAGGGAAAACACCGGAAACCCCCGCCGGCGAGGAGCCCTGCGCGATGACCAAAGCGATAAAACTGCTGACCGCCCTTCCGCAAGTGCAGCGCGAGCGTCTGATGGAGCTGGCACAGGAGGTCTCCTTCCCGGAGGACACCCGGATCTTCGAGGCGGGTGGCACCGCCGACCGCTTCTGGGTGATCCGCTCGGGCGCGGTCAACCTCGATCAGGAGGTGACCTCCCACCAACGCGTGACCGTGGCCACCCTCGGCGCCGGCGACCTCCTCGGCTGGTCGTGGCTGTTCCCGCCGTACCAGTGGGACTTCGGCGCGGTGGCCTTCAGTCCGGTGCGCGCCTACGAGTTCGATGCGGCGGCGGTACTGGGCCTGTCCGTGGAGGACCCGTTGCTCGGGCTGTCGCTGGTGCGGACCGTCGCCGAGATCCTCGCCCACCGGCTGGAGATGACCCGCGGCAAGCTTATGGACCAGTACACGCTGCGCCGCCGCGGGCCGCTGTAGGGCCTCAGACGCGGTAGCGGCGCAGTGCCGGCACGGCGGCGGCCAGGCCCAGCATGACGACGACGACCAGCAGGCCGCCGCCCGCGACGGCGGCCCGCGGGCCGAAGGCCGAGCCCGCCGTGCCGTGCAGCACGTCGGCCAGGCGCGGGCCGCCCGCCACGACGACCGTGAACACGCCCTGCATACGGCCGCGCATCTCGTCGGTGGCCGCGGACAGCAGGATCGCCCCGCGGAAGACCATGGAGACCATGTCGGCGACTCCGGCGGCGGCCAGGAACGCCAGGGCGACCCACAGGTTCCGGCTCAGCCCGAACCCGGCGACGGCCACGCCCCAGCCGACCACCGAGCCGATCACCATCCAGCCGTGCCGCCCCGTCCGGGAGAACGTGCCGGAGAACAGTCCGCCGATCACGGCGCCCACGGGGATCCCGGCGAACAGCACACCGAGCGCGAGCCCCTCGCCGTACGACGCGTACGTCTCGGCGGCCAGCTGCGGGAACAGGGCGCGGGGCATGCCGAGGACCATGGCGACGATGTCGGCGAGGAAGGAGAGCAGCAGCACCTTGTGCAGCGAGATGTAGCGCAAGCCCGCCGCGATCTCCCGCCATCCGGCGCGCCGGGCGACCGCCTGCCCCAGCGGCGGCAGCGCGGGGAGCCGTGCGACGGCCCAGACCGTGACGCACAGCGCCAGGGCGTCGATCAGATACAGCTCGGGCAGGCCGATGACCGGGATCAGCGCACCGGCCAGCAGGGGCCCGGCCACCAGCCCGGTCTGCATGACGGTCGAGCCGAGGGCGCCCGCGGCGGGCAGTTCGTGCGCGGGCACCAGCCGGGCGATGGAGGCGTTGCGGGCCGGTGAGTTGAGGCCGAAGAACGCCTGCTGCATCGCGAGCAGGACCATCAGCGCGACGACCGAGTCCAGCCCGGTCACCGCCTGCGCCCAGAACAGCAGCGAGGTCACGGCTATCCCGCTGTTGGTGACCAGCAGCAGCTTGCGGCGGTCCACGGTGTCGGCGACCGCCCCGCCCCACAGCGCGAACACCACCATCGGCACGAGACCGGCGAGGGAAGCGTAGCCGACCCAGGCCGAGGAGTGCGTGATGTCGTAGATCTGCTTGGGTACGGCGACGGCGGTGAGCTGGCTGCCGACGGCGGTGACGATGGTCGAGGACCACAGCCGGCGGTAGGCGGGGCGGCGCAGGGGGCGGGTGTCCATCGCCCAGCGGCGCCAGCCGTGCCGGGGCGGGGCCGGCACCGCGGGCGTGTCGGACTGCGCTTCGGCGCCGCTGCCTGTGCTCTCGCTCGTGTCCACGGGCTTCCCGTTGCTCGCTGTGGTTGCTCACTACATCTTTCGATTGCGAGCCTCACTATCGCAGCAACTCCCGCGCCTGCCGAACCGCTCCGCCTCACGATCCGGCGGCGCACGACCCCTGTCTCACGATCCGGCGACGAGCACCGCGCCGAGACCGAGCATCGTCGCGGCGACCAGACCGTCCAGGACGCGCCAGGCCGACGGGCTGGCGAGGAAGCGGCCGAGCAGCCGGGCGCCGAAGCCCAGGGCGGCGAACCAGCACAGGCTGGCGAGCGCCGCGCCGAGGCCGAAGGTCCAGCGCAGGGCGCCCCGGTCGGCGGCGAGGGAGCCGAGCAGGAACACGGTGTCCAGGTAGACGTGCGGATTGAGCCAGGTCATCGCCAGACAGGTGAGCACCGCCCGCCTGCGGGAGCCCGCCGCCTCGCCCTGCGCCCTCAGTCCGGTCCCGGGCTTGAGGACACGGCGGGCGGCGAGGGCGCCGTAGCAGAGCAGGAAGGCGCCGCCGATCAGCCCGACCGCGGTCAGCGCCCCCGGCCACGCCACCACGACGGCGCCGACGCCGCCGACGCCCAGCGCGATGAGCAGGGCGTCGGACAGGGCGCAGATCCCGACGACGGCGAGGACCGCGTCACGGCGTACCCCCTGGCGCAGGACGAAGGCGTTCTGGGCGCCGATGGCGACGATGAGGGTGAGGCCGGTGCCGAATCCGGCGGCCGCGGCGGTCAAGGCGTTGGACATGCCCTTGACGCTAGGCAGGGGATCACCGCGCGTACAGCTAAAGGTTTTTACGTACCATTAGCGCTCATCATGACGAAGTGAGGGCGCACATGATGTCGGAGCTCCCCCTCGACCAGGTGCGGACGCTGCTGGCGGTGGTGGACGAGGGCACGTTCGACGCGGCGGCCGCCGCGCTGCATGTGACGCCGTCGGCGGTCAGTCAGCGGGTGAAGGCGCTGGAGCAGCGCACGGGCCGGGTGCTGCTCCGGCGCACGAAACCGGTGCGGCCGACGGAATCCGGGGAGGTGCTGGTGCGGTTCGCCCGGCAGCTGGCCCGGCTGGAGCGGGACGCGCGCGGCGAACTCGGTATGAGCGGTGCCGGGGAGCCGACGCGGGTGTCGGTCGCGGTGAACGCGGACTCGCTGGCGACCTGGTTCCTCGGGGCGCTGACACTCCTGCCGCAGGAGCCGCGGCTCTGTTTCGAGCTGCGCCGCGAGGACGAGGACCACACGGCGGCGCTGCTGCGCGAGGGGCTGGTGATGGCGGCGGTCACCTCGTCGCCCGACCCCGTTCCGGGCTGCTCGGTGCGTGCCCTGGGCCGGATGCGCTACCTCCCGGTGGCGAGCCCGGCCTTCGCCGCGGCGCATCTGGGCGGGCCGTTGCGGGACGCGCTCGCCGGGGCGCCGGTGGTGGTCTTCGACCGGCGGGACGACTTCCAGGACGGCTTCGTGCGCACGCTGTCGCAGGGCCGGGCAGCGGCGAGCGCGCTGCGGCACTACGTCCCGACGTCGGAGGGCTTCGCGCAGGCCGTGGCCGCGGGCCTCGGCTGGGGCATGGTGCCCGAGGCCCAGGCCGATCCGCTGCTGCGCACCGGCCGCCTCGTCCGTCTCGCGCCGCGGCGGTCGGTCGACGTCCCGCTGTTCTGGCAGCAGTGGAAGCTCGACTCCCCCGCGCTGGCGGCGCTGGCCGAGGCGGTGGTGGCCACGGCGGCGCAGACACTGCACGGGTAGCCACCGCACGACGAACCGGGCTTCGTCGGCTAGCGGCTCCCCGTCTCGGCCGGCTCCGGTCCCGTACCGGCCGCCAGGGTGTCGGCCGCGCTGTCCAGGAGCATGTCCAGGGCGGTCGGATAGGCGCTGGTGGGCATGCGGGCGGCGAGGAGCGGGGCCGCCTCGGCGATGCGGGGGTGGGTGGCGCGCGGCAGGCGGGCGTAGGTCGAGTTCCACTTGTCGTCGTCGGCGCGCTGGGAGGCGCTCGGCAGGGCCAGGGACGCGGCGTCCAGGGCGGCGAAGGCCAGCGTCTGGTCGATGAAGGCGTGGTAGACGCGCACCGTCTCCGGCAGCGGGAAGCCGGCCGTGCGCAGCACGTCCAGGACGGCCTCGTCGGCGGCCAGTTCGTGCGCGCGGCCGGTGACCCGGTTCGCGGTGAGCAGGGCCGCCTGCGGGTGCGCGACATACGCCGAGTGGATGCGCAGCCCGATCGCCCGCAGGTCCGCCCGCCACTGCCCCGTGGGCTCCCAGCCGCGCAGCGCCTGCCCGATGAGCGCGTCGCCGATGGCCAGGGTCAGGTCGTCCATGCCACGGAAGTAGCGGTACAGCGTGCTGGGGTCGCAGTCGAGGGCCAGGCCCAGACGGCGCGCGGTGAGCCCCGCGCTGCCGTGTTCGCGCAGCATGCGCAGCGCGGTCTCGACGATCAGCCGCTCGGACAGCACGGTGCCGCTCCTGGTCGGCCGGCGCCGCCGCCGCTTCTCCTCGGGCACCACCGGTTTCGGCATGCTCCACCCTCCCGTGCGCGCTCTTATGCCAACGCCATGACTCTGCTGGTGATGTTGGTAAGTCGCTGACGGCTGGCGGTGTGCGGTGCTTGGCTGGGAGTGTGCGGGGGTGGCGTCGTCGGTGGAGGTGGT
>NZ_JBVHLX010000047.1:0-15983 GCF_055558775.1 Streptomyces sp. NPDC025638
CGACACCGCACCCCGAACACAACGCCGGGCCACACACTTCCGCACTCTGTGTTCAGCCACCGCATGACCCACCCAACATCACCAGCAGAGTCACGGCATTGCCTCTAAGCGCTGTTTGCAGCCTGCGGTGGACTTGGGCAGCTGGGCGGCGTAGCCGTGGACGGCTTCGTGGTAGGCGCGGAGACGGGAGGCAGTGCCGGCTATGGATTCCAGGGGGCGGCAGCGCGACGAGTGGGGGCGCACCCGGGCCGCCTCCAAGTCCTTACAATAATCTGACAGGCCCGGGAAACATACCTGCCAGGTGTGCCTCCCAAGCGACTCTGGTCTCGCGTGGCGTAGGGAAGCTGCCGCCGCGGAACAGCGCCCCGGAGCCTACTCCGGGGCGCGCCGCCGCCTTCACGCTGGCGCCAGCCGAATGTCGCGGGTGACAGTGCAGTTGAGTCGCCACCTGCGCGGTCATTACTCCTGGCCGTGGCCGGCCCGGCGAGTGCTGCGACGGACGAGACGGCACATGCGCCACCGTCAGGGGCCCATGTGGACATACCCGATTAGGGTTCCTGGCGCTTCGTCGTGGCCGACTCCTCGGGCGCCCGGCTCGCCGCGGGCGCAGCCCGCGACGTACCCGGACCGCACGGCGATGTATGCCGGGCCGACGGCGCCCACGGACGTGGCCGTCCGCGTCTCGAACAGCGGCGCGGTGAGCGCCCTGGTCGCCTCAAGAACGCCGACGTGCCCAGGGAGTACCGTTTCCCGCTCAAGCTCCCCGAGGGCAGTGCGGTGGTCAACGCCGACGGCGGGCTGACCGTCGCCGACAAGGCCGGGCCGCCTGGTCGGAGCGTTCGCCGCACCCTGGGCCTTCGACGCGAACGGTACGCCGGTCCAGACGAGTTACCGCTTGGAGGGAGGTGAACTCATCCAGACGATCCAGGTCACCGACACCTGGAGCGGTTCGGCGTCAGCGGTCGCCGGTGATCGGTTGCCGGTCGTAGCACACGGGGTCGGGGTCCGCGCTCGTGGCCTGCCGCCCTTGATCTCCACACGCGCGTAGGGCCACATGCCTCGTGGCCGGTGATGGGCTGCTGTCAGTTGGCAGCCGCGTTCATCACCAGGGGACGTTGGCCCAGATCACGGTCAGAGCCGCTGCACTGAGGGCAGCACGGACCACGGCGGCCATGGGACGGACCATTCGCCCTCCGATCTGCGGCATACAGCGTGGGACGGCTTCACCCCACGGCCGCACCAGGCGTCAGGAAGGCGACCAACTCGCAGAGCACGCTGAGCGTCAGCATCCACGCCTTGGCCCCCGAACGTATCGAAGGGCCCGAAGCCCGTCTCTGTGTAACCGGCGGGAATCCGAACACCATCGCGATGCGCCACGGCGGTGACGTCGAACGGCACCCCGACCGGCCGCACGGTGAACCCCGGAACGACCTTGGTCGCCCGGCCTTCCAGCTCGGTTCTGGCGGGCGACGTCGTGTTCGGCACGGTGAGCTGATCGTCCGTAGGGAAAACCCTGGAGGAACGAGCACGCCCTTGTCCCGGCCGCCCCGAGGCGTTTCACTGGGCGCATCCCCCACAGGAGAACACCCAAGCTCACCTGCAGAAGGGTTCGTTCTTTTGTCAGCCATACGCGTCACCGCCGTCACCGCGGCGGCCTGTGCGGCCGTGCTCGCCACGGCGATGCCTTCCTCGGCCATCAACTCGTACAACGCTGTGTCCGCCCCCGAACGCACCGAGGTCGGCGCGCTCGTGGCCACCTGGGACAACGACGGCGACCCCGCGACCCCGGACCGGGTCGACTGGGTCTGCTCCGGCACCATGATCGACGCGGACACCTTCCTGACCGCCGCGCACTGCACCACCGACTGGCCCGACAACGTGAAGTTCTACGTGTCGCTCGACCAGGACGTGCAGGCCGGCCTCGACGCCGCCGCCAAGAAGTACCCCGGCGACCCGGCAGCCCAGGCGAGGGCCGTCGCCGTCCAGGGCACCGCCCACAGCCACCCCGGCTTCCCCGGGCCCGCATCCGACACCCACGACATCTCGGTGGTCGAACTGCCCGCCTCGAAGGTGAAGGCCCGCTGGGCCTTCACCCCAGCCGCCCTGCCCACCACGAACCAGTTCGGCGCACTCGGCCCACAGGGTCTGAACGCCACCGACTGGTTCGTCGCCGGATACGGCACCCAGGAAGCCGCCAACGGCCCCGGCGGGCAGACCCACCCCGGCGGCGGCGTACGCACGAAGGCGCCCGTCACCTTCGACGCCCTCAACGACTCCTGGGTACGCCTGGCGATGACCGCTCCGCAGGGCAACGGCGGTGCCTGCTATGGCGACTCGGGCGGCCCCAACTTCGCGGTGATCGGCGGCAAGAACGTCCTGGCCTCCACCACCATCACCGGTGACACCCCGTGCTACGCGACGAACGTGACGTACCGCCTGGACACCCCCGGCGCCCGCGCCTTCCTGTCGCCATTCGCGAAACTCCCATAGCCCGCGCCGACCCGTCGCCCGCCCGGTACACAAGGTGCTGGGCGGCGGGCAGTAGGCGATGAGGTTCGAAGGAGTGGTGGTCTCCGGGCCCGGTGTGTCCCACCATGCCTGGGCGAACATCCGCGCCCATCAGGGCGGCGCCGCCGCATGAACCTGACGGCAGTCCTGGATCACACCGCTCTGGCTGCCCTGTTCCGTGCGGATCCCTTCTTCCCGGCCTCTACATCGAGGCCTCGCGCCGCACTGGCCGGGTCATCATCCCATCGCTGTCCATGCTGGCTGCCGAGCGGCACGTTGCCGGCACGGGCAAGCATGCAGCGTCCCTACGGTTCGCGGAGAATGTGCCGTTCACCGCGGCGGACGCGGTGGATGCGATGGACTGGAGAAACCTTGACCAGCCGGTGGCGCACGCAGCGGCGATCGCCTGGCAGGCAGTGAAGGCCGGGGGAACCACTCACTGTCTTGTCGCTGGAATCCGAGCTGTCTGTCGGCACTGGCCCTACTCCGCTGAACCCCACCTGACCTCCTGAACTGCGGCCTGGCGAGTCTGCCGCCAGGCCGACTACGTGACCGCAGCCGCCACGGACGCCGGACCGCCCTGCCCGATCGGGCGCTGATGCCCCCTTTGCCGCTACTGAGCGCCGCTGAGACGACTTTGGCGGCGGTGACCAAGGTGCGCGCCATCGTTGGAGGACTGCTGGCTCGCTGTCGATCCACTGGGCGTTGGACGCTTGTGTCAGAGGCAGGTCGGCCGTGAAGTGGGCGATGTCGACGTGGTAGGCGTAGTCGCCGTTTCGCATCAGTTCCCGCAGGCGGGCGATGGTGGCGTGTACCTGCTCGTGTGCGCCCCGGACGGCGTGGTGAAGGCCAGGGCGAGTTCGAGGATGAGTTTGGCGACGGCGACGCCTGCGAGGCGGATGTCGGTCCGGAGTCGTTCGGTGCGGTCTTCGATGTCGGGAGTGGTGCTGGCGTCGCGGATGAGTTCGGCGGCCTGGACCGTGGCGGTGGTGACGCGCAGGGCGAGGCCCACCAGGATCTGGTGGGCGATCTCGTCAGTGGCTTCATCGGTGCGGCTGCCCCCATCCCCGCGCCGATGTTGACTAACCGCGTGTGTTCATCCGCCTCGGGGCGGAGGCCACCCGCGCCCGGGCCGCCGCCAGCTGTGGGCGGCGTTCCCGATGCCACCAGTGGCGATCCGTACGCCTTCGCCGACCGCTTCCTCTGCCGCTGCCCGCCGCCGGGCAAACGGATGGAGGCGGCGATCGAGGCGGGGAGCAAGGCAGGCGGCATGAACCGGGCTTCGGATTTCCGTTGCTGTGAGTCCCTTGTGCGCTGGGCTCTTCGGCGGCATTCTCACTGGTTGGCGCATGTCAGGAACACGCCATTCTGGCACGCCTCACGGGCCCCATCCCGCAGGGCCTTCCGCTTCCCAAGAGGAGGACAAGTGAGGACCAAGCGCACCTTACTATTCGCCGTTGCCGCAGGTCTCGTTGCCGCCACCCTGGCGGGAGCACCCACCGCCGGTGCCGCGGGCACCCCGGTTCGTGGCGCGACGCAGCTGGCCCGCGTTTCGGACAACATCGCCCAGGCTGGTGTCGACGGCACCGCCTGGTACGTGGCCCAGGCGTCTGGACACGTCGTCGTCACCGCCGACAGCACGGTCACCAAGACCGGAATCGCCCGCATCGAGAAGGCCGCCGGCGGCGACCCGGGCGCGGTGCATATCCGGCATGCCGACGGTGTCTTCCGGCCGCTACTGAGCTCCGGCGACGCCATTTACGGCGGCCAGTACCGTTGTTCGCTGGGGTTCAACGTGGTCAGCGGCAGCACGTACTACTTCCTCACCGCGGGCCACTGCGGCAAGGTCGCCAAGACCTGGTACACCAACCAGGCCCACACCACCCTCATCGGCCCGACCATCGGCTACGACTTCCCCGGCAACGACTACGCCCTGGTCCGCTACGACAACACCACCCTCAGCCACCCCGGTGGCTATGCCACGGCGAACGCCTACGTCGGCGAAAACGTCAAGCGCACCGGTTCCACCTCCGGCACCCACAGCGGCACGGTGACCGCGCTCAACGTCAGCGTCCGCTACCAGGGCGGCGGCACGGTCAGCGGCATGATCCAGACCACCGTCTGCGCCGAGCCCGGCGACTCCGGCGGCCCCCTCTACGACGGGACCAAGGCACTCGGCATCACCTCCGGTGGCAGCGGCGACTGTACCACCGGCGGCACGACGTTCTACCAGCCGGTTCCCGAGGCGCTCAGCGCCTACCGCGTCAGCATCTACTAGACAGCACCGCGCCAGCATCTCTCGAGCATGACCGTCGAGCCGCCCTCTCGTGAAAGCTGAACGCGCGTGGGCGGCTCGACGGTTTCACCGCAGAAGCGCCGGGGCCCGGAACCGATGGGAGCGGCTCGGCCCCTGCGCCTGACCGTAGCCGCAGGCGCAGGCGGCGGCGAGAAGACGGCCCATCATGCTGCGGGATGACACACCTGCCCCACCAGGCCGGCGAAGGCCTCCAGGGACCGCCTTCCGGCAGTACAGCGGTGGCCGCGCTCATGCGGCTCGACCCCACACGGCCGTGCCCGGGCGACCCGCGCGCCGACCATTGACGGACAGCACCGTCGCGTGCGCCGTGGTGGCGAGGTGCGCGCGGCCGGAGTGCTTGCCGTCGTAGAGGGCGGCATCGGCGGCCCGCTGCAGCTGTGTCAGGTCGCGGGAGCCGATCACGTCCGGCGTCGCGGCGCCGACCGAGGCGGCGACGTCAACAGTGCGGCCGTCGTCCGGGACGACCGGCGTGTGCAGCATCCGCACCAGCTGCTGAAGGCGGGGCGTGCGGCGGCCGGCGGGCAGCTCCAGAACCACGGCGAACCGTTGACTGAACTAACTACAGCATTTTCACTGGTCAGATAGCCTTTCTGCTAGCATCCGTGGATGCTTGAACGTGATCCCGAGAGGGACTCAAGCCGTGTCCTATGTGGTGAGGCGGACGTTGACCCGGTATGGGGCGGGGAACGTGGAGTTGGATCGTGCCGGACGGGCTGTGGGAGATCGTCAAGCCGCTGATCCCGGAGCAACAGGCACGGCCGCAGGGCGGCGGAACAATCGACACTCCTGATGAGACGCTGTTCGCAGCCATCATCTACGTGCTGGTCAGCGGCTGTTCCTGGCGGGCACTGCCGCCCTGCTTCGGCATCTCGAAGTCCACCGCCCACCGCCGGTTCCTCATCTGGTCCAGAGCCGGCGTATGGGGCCGCCTGCATGAAACGGTCCTGCACCGGCTCGACGACGCCAGCCTCATCGACGTCACCCGCGTCGTCCTCGACACCGCCCATGTCAGGGCGAAAGAAGGGGCGAACACACAGGTCCGAGCCCCGTAGACCGGGGTAAACCGGGCTCCAAGATGCACGTCCTGTCGGACGCGAACGGACTGCCCCTCCTCGTCGGCGTCTCAGCCGGCAACACCCACGACAGGATCGAGCACACCATCGCCAACGAGGCCCGCTACACCCTCTTCCACCACGGCCGTGGCCAGATGCTCGACCACATGCTCGTCACACGCAACCTCCTGGCCCACTACCGCGGCTCAGAGATCCACAACGAACTCCTCCACGACGAATCCCTCGCCTTCGCCACGGACGACAGGTACCCCGAGTCCGACCACGCCCCCGTCGTCGCCACCTTCGACTTCGACTGACCTACCGGCGATGGATGAGCCATGCCGCCCGCGGGCACCTCACCGCCCGACCCCCGCGGATCCGCGGGCAGTGCATTCAAGAACTGGTGGATACTGACCAATTCGGTTGGGGCACGGTGCCAACTGGACTGCTCAGTCGCATGGGTGTGGTCGGGTAGCCGGGTCACCTTGCCGTGACCCGGCTCTGGATCACGCCTGGTTCTGGAGGCGTCATCCGACGAGGGTGCGCAGCGCTGGGATGCTGCCGCCAGTGCTGACCAGACCGGCGGGCACCGCCGCGGCGGTGCCCGCCCGCACCTCGTCGATCACATACTCGACCGCCAGATCCGCAACGCCCAGTGGTGGCGAAGCCACCTCGCGCACCCGAGTCCCCGTGTTGCCGACGACGGTCAGATCACCGAGCGCGTTCGCCGGTCCGTGCGGGAGCACGCCCACACAGCGGCGAACCGCACGATCTTCGCGGAAGCCCCTGCGCTGACCTCACACTCCGAGGATGACCGCGCCAGGGCTTGACCACGCCATACTGGTTGCGTGACTGAGCACCGCACCCCGGCTGACGCCCGGTGGTCCCACCTGGCTGACCGGCTCCCGGACAGCCTCGAGGACCTGTCCGGGCCCGTCTCCGGGAGTGTCGAGCTTCCCCTGCACCTGGCGTGGTCCGGCCTGACCCGCTTCAGCCTCGAGGACGAGCAGCTGCTGCTCGGCCTGTACCGCATCGTGCTCACCAACGGGCTGCGCGAGGACCTGACCGCGTACCTCAACGCCGACCTCCTGATGCGGCACTGGCCGCGGCTGCGCATCGCGCTGGGCAAGCCCGTACGCACGTGTTGGGAACAGCGTTTCCCCCAGCTGGCGGCCGCCGCCGCGGCATGAAGCTTCGACCTGCACCGGCGGCTGCTGACCGACGCCCTCACCTGCGGTACCGCCTACGGTTCGTTCTGGCCGGCGGCTATGCGATCCAGGCCCACGATCTCGTCTCGCGCGTCAGCCAGGACCTCGATCTGGCAACGAACACAGCTGCGGGCATGGACGAAATCGTCCAAGCACTCGCCGCTGGTCTCCGGGACAGCGGGTGGGGCATCAGCATCACCGAGATCGCCCCGCGCATGGCCGCCTGATCGCCACGGACCCCGTGACCGGCGACCAGTGCGAGCTCGACATCCTCAAAGAGATCTTCCACAAGCCACCCGCCGACACCGGCGCCGGACCGGTCCTTGCCCGCGACGACGCCGTGGGCCTGAAGGTCCGTGCACTGCACGACCGCGGCTTCCCCCGCGACGTGATCGACGTCTACAGCGCCCGCGACCTGTACACCACCGGGGAGCTCGAGCGACTGGGCGCCCAGCATGACGAAGCGTTCGACCTCGAGGAACTCCACGGCCGGCTTGAGGCGGTCGACTTCACCTCCGACCGTGAGTACGCCGCATACGGGATGAGCCCCGGCCAGATCACCGACCTGCGGGCGTGGGTGCAGCAGTGGCTGGACGACCTCGGGCTGCGGCTTGCCGAGCCCTACGACGACAGCGACTGAAAGTCCGCCGACGCACGACGGCGGCCCCTGTGGCTCTGCCCTGCACTCCTCACCCGGCCGACGTAGCAAGCGAGCGCCCTTCGGGCCCGGGCTCTAGGGTCACAGACGCCTCGCGTTTGTGACAGGACGTCAAGGCCGACCCCGCGCCCCCTGCCGGGGCCGTCCACCCGACGGGGCCGTCCACTGATACAGACGACATACCGCAGTGATCACCACCCGTCGGCCCCCACGACACCACGCTTTGAAGGTCAGTAACCGACAAGAAGAGCAACGACGAAAGGCACGATGCCGGTCAAGAGGGCCAGCACCATGGACGCCAGCGTCTGGCTGTTCACCATGCCGAGCGGCCCGCTGCTGACGTCCTTGAAAAGTCCGTGCACCTTTTGAACGTCCTCGGTGTACTCACGCGGGTGTACGGGAGGACGACGTGGCATGGCGGAATTGAGCCGGCGGAGCGTCGAGATGCGCCGCTCCGCGACAGCCAGCGAAAGTCGCCAGTGAGAATACAGAACTAAGAGGACCAGGGCGGCCATCAGGGTCACGGCGGTGATCCACTTCACCGTTATCAGCAATCCGTTGTCGGGTGCGATCCGGGAAAGTTGGATCACCGGTACAAACGACACGGTCAGCCCGATCGCGGACCAGGCGGTGACCACTCTGTACCAGCGGGCCAGATTCTCCATTCCGGGCGTGCTGGCCGGGGCGGCCCACCAGAGCGACAGGCAGCCGGTGACGGTGATGACTCGGGAGAGCTTGGCCGCCCGCAGAATCCAGTAAAGGCAGTTCGCCCCCGCGGCTCCGGTCATGGCCACAGCGGAATAAATGGCGGCCATGACGACCTTCTGGCCGGTGAACACATGTGCCTTGGTCAACAGGAACACTGCTGCCATGGCGACCACCGCGCCACCCGCCATGTACCGTAACTGCCGTGCGGGCGCTATTCCACGGTCGATCCATTCATGGAACCGGAGTCGCCCTCGTGCCGTCAACATTTCGTCCACGCTGTGGATTATGTAATTGAGCACTCGGCAGCCCGACCATTGACAAATGACGACCACCAGATTCAGCGTCGAGTAGTACAGCAGCCAGGGAAAGATACCACCGTGGACCAGGAGGGACGGGTTTCGTATCCGTAACCCGGCGACGGCGATCGGCGGTGAATAGCTGACGGCAATGAACAGAGCTCCCACTTTTCGGTTCCAGAAATTGCGTGACCCTGCCGCACGCACCCCGAACAAGCGGAGAATCATGACCCGGGAGATGTCCGTGGGAAGTCGCTCGCGCAGTCGCGGGGGCGCCGTGGTGGACATGATCGCTAACCTCCGTGAGGGCGGGCCACGCAGTGATTGCAGCGCATCCCGGCCACCCTCGTAAAGAGCGGCGCGGCCTGGGCCCCGCACGCACGGTCCGGAGTCGGCGAACGGCGGCCGCCACCAGGACCTGGACCAGGCCGCCGACGACCAGGTCGCGCCGCTGGAGCTGAGCGAGCAGGAGCGGGATGCCCTGCGTGCCACCGCCAGGGGCCAGCTCATGCGGGGCGAGACGGGCCTGATCACCGGGGCTGTCAACGTCATGGGCCGCGAGGCCGGAGAGCGCATCTACGGCCGCAGCTCGCTCATGACCATCACCCGCTGGTAGGAGGCCCAGATGACCGACGCCATCACCCCCACCGAGCGGGCCAGCATGGACGGCCCGGAGCTGTCCGGTGTCGACCTCGCGCGGGTCGCGCTGCACACCGCCCGCGAGGCCGCCCGCAAGCGCGGCGACACCGGGGCCCGGACGCCGCGCCGCCGCCCCGAACGATGCGTTGTGAAGCGCGACGGCCGCGAGCCGAGCGGGTTCGCCGCCGTGCTCCAGGGCCTGATGGCGGAGCGGGCCTGGGCCATTCTGGCTGCCGGCGGCAGCGTCCTGGACCGCTGGCCGGACATCGCGGCCGCCGTCTCGCCCCAACTGCCCGACCACGTCCAGGCCGTGGCGTTCCACCCGGCCAGCGGGCAGCTGGACCTGCGCCCGGACTCGCCCGCCTACGCCACCCAGCTGCAGCAGATCAGCACCCGGATCATTGCCGCCGCGAACCAGGAGGCCGCCACCGACGCTGTCCGCACCATCCGAGTCCTGGCCGTCGGCGCCGCGCCCGCGCCCCGTGCGGCGGAGCCCGCCCCGCAGACCGCGGCCGCGCCCCGGGCGCCAGCGAAGACCCGCGACACCGCCTCTCCCGGCTACCAGCAGGCGTTAGCCGCGCACTTGGCCGTCGCCCCCGACAGGTGCGTGGACCCCGGCATCGGGGAGGCCGTGGAGCGGCAGACCAGGGCGATGCGCGCGCTGAGCTGCCGGGCGTTCCCGGAGCCGGAAACGTACTCGGACGACCAGCCAGCCCCGATCGAGGCGGCTCGGATCCGGCGCCGCCGCGAGTCCGAGGCCACTCGTGCCCGGGTACTGCGCCGGGCCCGGGAGGAACATGCTGCCCGGCAGGAACAGGCGACGGCAGCACATCACGGCCTGCCAACGCGTCGGATGGCTGGTCCCCCGCGAAGGGTCGTCCCAAGCGCCACCCCGCTCCAGCCGAGCGAGGAAAGAGCCGCGACTTCGCGAGGTTGAAGCAGAGGCCCGGCGGCTGCGGACTGAACTGGCCCGCAGTGGGGACTGAGGCATCGCGGAGACCGATGCTGTCCTGGGTGACAGCAGACGGAAGCGGCCAGACGCAAAGTTGAACCCCTGGCCCTGCACCTGCCGAGACGATTATCCGATCATGCGGAACCCGCGTTGGGCGGCTGTGGCACTCTGGGTCTGGCCGGGCCCGCCACTTTCCCCCGTAGCGGCGGGCCCGGCCCCTGCTCAGAGGACGAAGGCGACAGTGATGGACGGTCGGGCAGGCGGCGGTTCGTTCAGAGACGGCGGTTTGCCCGGCGGGGTGATGGTGAGCTGGTAGCTGGTTGTGTCGGCGACCCAGGTGGGGGGATCGACATCACGCCGTGCCCCAACGGCGTTCAGCCGTATCACGCAGTGCATTGTCACGGCGCCCGGCTGCCGCTGCCACGGGGCAGACGCTCCTTCGACCCGCCTGTCCCACATGAATCACGCAGTGTCCTCATCGTGGCCAAAACCAATCAAATTGGTGTGCAGTTCGCGTGACCCTCGTGCTTGTATGACATGGACGCGACGGGGGATGCGTGAGTTGTCCGGTGTGCCCCCGTCCGCTCAACCAAAACAGGGGGTACAACTTGAGATTGAGGAAACTGCTGTCCGCCGGGGCGGTTGCGCTGGGGCTGCTGGGCGGCTCCCTGACCACTGCGCAGGCTTCCACGGACGCCTCGTTATCCGTGCCCGCGCAGGCGGCCATCACGCCGACGACGGCTACTGCCCAGGCGAAGGCCGCCTGTGACGCCCGACTGCAGGCCGCACGCGACGCCGGAAGCACCAAGCCGGTGGCCTGCGTCACCTGGGGGACGAAAGCCTCCGCCGCAGACCGCCGTGCGGCCATCAGCGCATGGCCCACGCCGAACTGGTGCGACGACCACGGCGCCAACAACACCTGGTACGTGACCCGGTTCAAGGCCTGCGGCGTCTTCTCCGGCGACCTGACCGTGACGGACCCCCGCTCCGGTCGGGTGACTGGCAAGATGCATTACCTGATCGTCGGCTACGCGTACAGCAAGTACGACATCAACGCATGGGCGTACCAGGTCGAAATCCTGCAGGTCAATGCCTCGGGCGACGCTGTGGGCAGCAGTGCGAACGGGAAGGGCACCTGCGCGGGGAAGTGCAAGGTCACCGAAACCAAGTTCCCGTCCCAGGCGCTGAGCCAGGACAAGGAGGCTGTCGGGCAGTTCTTCTTCGACACCACCATCCGCACCCGTCCAAAGGGCGACAGGGGCGAGGGCCAGGGAACGGCCAACTGGAACTTCACCAACCCCAGGTGGGCCGGACCGTCGACCACCTCGACGCTGGCCCAGCCGCCCGTCCGGTGCGACAACGCCCTCCCGGGCACATCCAGGATCGGCTGTGTCATGCCGTACATCCCGGAGATGGTTTACGCCAAGAGCGGGGAGTACCCGGAGCTCGCCAAGCACATCGAGTACGCGCAGAACACCAAGCACCTGCCGGGCAAGCACGGCACCAGGAAGTACCTGACGCGTCTCACCGACAAGGCGAAGATCAAGAAGAACCGGAACAAGGCGTGCCCGTCCAGCCGTCACCGGCCCCCGGGCAAGCAGTGCGACGAGTACCCGTTCGCTTCCACCTGGCAGGGTGCCTCCACCGGGGGCGGCCACTTCAGCTGGCGCATGATCAACGCCGGGCAGAACGAGGAGGGCGGTAAGGCCCTCGGCCGTTTCTACCTCTACAACCGGATCCTGGAGAAGGATAAGTTCCTCGTCTGGATCAAGCCCTAACCAGCCTCCGATCATCCGGGAACACGCCATGAGCGATCAGGCCGAGCACGGGCACGGTCCCGTGCCCGTGCAATACCACCAGTTTCAAATCAACGACGAGGACGGTCCCGCCGGCCCCGATCTGCCCCGCGGCCACAACGGACTGATCGAGGTGCAGGACGGCATCGCCACGGTCCACACCGGCATCCACACCGGGGACGTCGACGTCACCGTCACCTTGCACACCGACGTCCCCCAGCCCGGGGACGCCGGGTGGGACGAGATCGTCGAACTGTCACTGCACTCGCTGTCGGGAGAGCTGATGGTGCGAGGCCTGATGGACGACCTGGACGAGGAGTTGCCGGTGCTGTCCTTCGACGGACCCGGCGACTACCGGCTGCGCATCCATGCCCGCGGCCGGGACACCGCCATCGACCTCGCCCCGGACGAGATCACGGAGTGGTACCTCATCCAGGTGTGGCCCGCGCCGCCCCAGGAGGCAGCGGTGCTCCGCCAGACCGACAGCTACGGGTCCTCCGTCCGGGAGGGTTGACCGGCGCCGTCATGGCTGCTGCCCGTCTGCCTGCAGTTGGTGGACGGGCAGCACTCTTCTCTAGGGCCAGCGGTCGGCGGCCGCCCTTCCCAGTCAGGTGGATTTTGCAGGTCAGGCCACCTCGGGAGCGGCCCAGTCCCTCGTCGGAGCGGTGCTGCCGAGGGATCGATCTTCGTTTCGGGATCCGGGGCGCCCTGCGCGGTGCTCCAGCGGCGTGTTGGTGGGCCCGACACACGGTGGAGTGCACGCTGACCATGCTCCAGTCGATCCGCCCCTCGGCGTCGGCATCCGCCAGGACAGCCTTGTCGGCGTACACCTCGAAGTGCTCAGCCGCGTACAGATGAACGTACCCAGCCGGGTGCCGCCTCAGACGGAGCGCGTGGACCCGACGCGTTGTGCTGGGGGCCTGGCAGTAGATCGGTAGCACCAGAAACCTGCGTGACGAAGCCACGAGCCTTTGGCATGATCGCTCAGTTGTCCTGTCCTGCCCGGTTCTGGAGGAACACCACGGCCATCAACTACGATCTCGCGCCGGCCTGGCTGCCGTGGTCTGCCGTCGATCCCAACCGCATTGCCTTCGCCTGGGACGAAGCGGAGGCATCTGAGATCACCACAGTGATTGCCTCGATGGTGCCTTCTGACGGGGCCGGGCGGGAAGAGAGGCATCGCTTCACCACTGAGGTAACGGCGCTCCTGGCGGCCCGATACGGCCGGTGGGCCTGCGGATGGCATTGGGCGGTCGGCGAGGGGGGAGGTGGTGGCGTCGTCACCAGCTGGTGCTGCACCTCCCACTCCGTGGGCGGGCCCGCAGCAACGGCTGCCAACGTGGTCGCGTCGCTGCTGGAGTGGCGTGACTGGCTGGAGGAGCTGGAGGAGCGGTTCGAGCAGTTGGCCCCGCCCGCCGGAGCGGATGCCGAGGAACGCAGCTGGCACCTGGAACGGGCAGCTACCCGACTCGTGACTGTGGTCGTGGACCGCACCGGTGCCGAATGTGGCTGGTACGGGCTCTGCCGCACGGTGTTGACGTGGTTCCTCTCTTTCACAGGCATGGGGCCGGAAGGTGCGAAGAACGCGGTCGACACCGCGATCGGTGGTCGGTTCAAGAGCTGGACCGTGCCGTCGCGGACCCTGATCGACGCGGTGGGAGAGGAGCTTGCCGTAGATCTGACCGGAGTGCAGCCCTACCGTGACCACTGACGCCTTGGCTGCCTGGCTCCAGGTCAGGAGCCAGGTCGACTGGAGTTCCGCGGCCGGATGGATACCGGACCCGGTCGAGCCCGTCGTGGACGGCCTTGCTACCTGGTGCGGTGAGGGGGGCCGTTCCTCGGACCTCGTCCGCGGCCATCGATTGCTCGCGGCGCTGGCTCGGTCGCGTATAGACGCCTCCCACAGGCACCCCCTCACCTGCACGCTTCTAACCGGATGGCAGCAGCTGGTCCTCGGCATGCCTGAGGTCCAGTTCCGACAAGGCGACGCCTTCGCCAAGGGCGGCCGCGAACGCTACGCCCTGACGTCGCACACCGAGCGCGACTTCGAACAATGCCTGCGTGATAGCGCCGATCGGCGAGTCCCCCTGGCCTCCCGCGCGGCCAGGGCCTATCTGGACGTGATCTTCTTTCACCCCTTCCCGGACGGTAACGCCCGCCTCGCCATGCTCACCCTCGCCTACGTCCTGGAGTCGGAGGGAGTCCGACTGGATCAGGTCGGCCCCTTGCAGACCACGCGCTATGCGGACGACGCCGCCGGGGCGGCAGACCTGGCTGCCCTGGTCTTCATCCTCATCCGCTCGACCCGCCAACGGGCCACCCGGTTCCGTCACTGAGGGGGCAACCTTCCTCCGGGTTCTCTTGATCAGTTCCACCGGGAGGTGAGCATGTATGTCCGTACACGGCTGAGCACGTTCACGTGTACGCCGACACCGAGTGGACCGAAGAAGCCATCCAGCGGATCACCACCGAGAACACCACCCTCAAACAAAGGGTCCGCCAGCTGACCGCTGACTACCGCACCCTCGACGAGCGGCTCAAAGCTGCCCGATCCAACATCCGATTCCAGGACCGCCGCGTCGCCGACCTCGAAGCCCAACTCCTTGACCCACCCGTCGGAAAGTAGCCCAGCAACACCCCGGCGGAGGGGCCCGATTACCCATCAGGTGACCGGGCCCCTCGGCCGGGACCAGAGCGATCGACGGTTGGCCAGCCGGGCCGCCCGACGCAAGACGGCTTCTGCACGGGGGTGTTCCCAGGCAAGGCTCGGTCGTTCGGGCCGTCGCCGGCAATACGCGCAATCAGGTTCACTGCAGACGCCTTCACGCCATTCGTCGCACGCCACACACAGCGCTGCGTCAAACCGTTCGCAGTAGTCCTGCCTGGTGCCGCACCGCAGGCATGATCCTGACTCCGGCCGGACGGCGGAGGGGCGCTTACGAGGCATCCCCCTGTCCGAGGTTCAGCATCTCCGCATCCACCATGGCTGAGAAGGATCGCCGTAGGAGTCCACGATCGTGCGGGACCAGTAGACCTCGTCAAGCGGATGCACCAGCCGTCGGAGCTCCCGCGACGCACCTGTCGGCAGCCCGCAGAGGGCCTGCTCCAGTATCTGTCGTGGATGGGCGTCAGAGGGACAGCACGCTTCAACTCCGCAACCACGGGCCTGTGGATCTGTCAGCCTACGGGCCGGCCCGTGAACGGTGCCGACCCACCGAGCCATCGCGTCGGCGATGGCCCCTGGCCACAAATGTGAATCCTCGAATGTGGCAATCTCGCTCTGTGCGCGCGCCGAGACCCCAGAAACGATCTTCCTGCTGTGCTCCGGGCGGAGCCTGCGCGACAGCTTGGCGCGCACCTGGCCTGGCCGTCTACGCGCCATAGGCCTTTCGTTGGTTCGTCATGGACGACATCCTCCCAGAGTGAGGCCATTCCGATCAATGCAGCCCCGACCGTCTGGCCTGTCCGCTGCCCGAGGGGCAGACTTCCCGACCTCTCTTGATCTCCCGTCGATTACATGTACGCTACGTATCACCGCAGGTCGAAGGCCATCTATGGACTCCCGCGGTCGGTAAAAGCGGACACGATCCAGGTCGCGATCACGTGTTCCATCTCGGCGAGCGTTAGCACCGCCTCGCCCTCCGGGTCGGAGCCGCGGTCGGCGACGTCGGTGCCGGTGAACCCCAGCAGGTGCTCGAACAGCATGGTCTTGACCGCGGCGAATGCCCGCTCTGCCGGAGCTTTGTCGGTCGGCCTAAGACGTCATCTCATTTGGCTGGGTAAGCTGCCAGTCGTGGCGAGGATTGTTGAGCGGCTGGTGCCGGACGAGTTGTGGGAGCTGTTCCAGCG
>NZ_JBVHLX010000048.1:0-14549 GCF_055558775.1 Streptomyces sp. NPDC025638
GCCCTACGCCGGCAACCAGGAACGGACCGACGCCCTGGCAGACTTCCTGCACACCTACAACCACCACCGCTGCCACACCGCACTCGGCGGCCACCCACCGATCAGCCGTGTCAACAACGCTGCGGGTCAATACACCTAGTCCGCGAGTGCCACGGGGAGTATCCCGAGGGAGAGGAAAGGGACGACTGACCCGAGTTCTACCCGAACCGCCTCGGGTTCAGCGCGCCGTGGGACGGCTTGTACGACACGTGAGGGGACGGGCGCTGTGTCAGCCGGCGGCGCGTGAGATCGGTCGAGGGCTTGGTCGGGTCGCCGAGCGGCCCCGGGTGAGCCGGCGGACCATGATGCCGATCATTGCCCAGCGGATCATGGTTTCGGAGTGGGCCGCGCTGGTCTCGTAGTCTGGGCGGTGCGGTCAGGCAGAACGTCGATCCGCTCGCCGGTCTCGGCGTCGATGATCACGGTGGCGTAGCGGTGCCGGCGTTTGAGGGCGAAGTCATCGATGCCGAGCACGCGCGGGACGCGCAGCGACGGTACCGCCCTGCGCATGAGCATGCGCAGGGCGGTCGAGCGGGACATCGCGCAAGCCAGCACGCGGGAGAGGGCGGGCGCCCGCCCGGCCCGTTAACTCCTTGACCACGGAGCCGAGTTGGTCGGCCAGGCGGTTGGTGCGACGCTGGTAGCGCTCCACAACGCCGGGAACCTGCTCACGGAACGTCTGCCGCGGGCAGTCGAGCACCAGGCAGACCAGGCGCCGGACCCGCACCGACGCCACGACCCGCCGTCCGTCCGCCGGCACGTCCGCAACCGCCCGCCCGTGGAAGCCATGCACCCGGCCCGTCGGCTGCCCGCACACCGGGCACGGCACCGGATCGTCCTGGGTCCGCGCCGACACCCTGATGACCTCGCCCTCGTCTGTCACGCCCCCACGACGAGGGCCGACAGTCCCGAAAACACCACACCCACAAGCTCATTGACATCGCGCACACCATGCCAACGACGGCCGTCACCTTTCGCTACCACCGATTACGGGACAGAGCCGTTGGCTGGACAGACCCAACCGCGTCTCTACCGAGGGGCCCGTTCCTTCATGCGCATCCCGCAGATGGCACCCGTGACCGAATGATCACCCATGGCGGTTGCCTCGAACACCGCTCGGTTGGCCACAACGCACTCAGGCCAGTGACTGCGGGTCGAGGCACATGAGGCACATGAGGCACATGAGGCACATGAGGCATGTGTGGCTGTGTCATACGGCCGTCTCGGCGTTCGACGCGGCAGGGTGCTTCCCATGGTGACGATCTTTGACGAGATCCTTGGCACGTGATCACGCGGCGGACTTCCGGGCGGAGCAACGGCTGATCGAGCTGGGTGCGGTGATGATGCGGCCCGCGACCTTCCAGCAACTGGTCTTCAACCGGACGCCGAAGCTGGTCCGACAGTCCGATCCCGAGTCCTATCACCTCTCGCTCGTCGTCCGGGGGGAGGCCGTGGTGTCATGGGGCGGCGGGAGACCTCCTATCGTGCGCTGGACTTCCACACCAACGACTCGTCGAGGCCGTACCAGATAAGGACGGGTGACGGGATCGTCTCGTCGGTGGGGGTCGACATCCCCAAGGCGCTGCTGCCCCTGCCGAGAAGCAAGGTCGAACAGGCGCTGGACCGGCCGATGTCGGGGCGGGAGGGGGGCGGCGTGCTGGTGATGCAGTTCCTCGACCAGCTCGCGGCGGACACCACGCCGTACCAGGCGCCGACGGTTGCCGAGATCGACGGCGAGTGCGCCGACGGGGCTGGGCCGCATTCCCAGGTCGCTGAGGAGGTGTGCCTGGTCAGTGGCGTGGGCGGTGATGTCGCCGCCCAGCGTCCAGGTGTGGTGCGCGGCCAGCAGGCGGTCGTAGCGGTCAGCGGCAGTACGTGATCGCCGACATTCACATGTTTTAGGGGCCGCCGGCGCGGTGGGTGTGATGAGGCTGGGCACGGGTTCCTCGGCCGGCGGCCGGCGGCCGGCGGTCAGCGGGCGTGCGGGTTGAGGACCTGCAGGGCGCCGATTCCGTTGACGGTGAAGTGGATGGTGGCCATGAGGGCGGCCAGGGCGAGGATGCCGATGATGATCTTGGTGCGTCGCTTCATGATCGTGCCTTTCGGGATGTCTGGTCGGTGGTGGGTCGGGTCAGAGGGCCGTGAGGGATTCGCGGACGGTGAGCCGAGTGGCGCGGCGGGCCGCGGCCGCCGCTGCTGCGGCGGCGCCGGCCAGGGCGAGGGTGGTCCACACCAGCAGGGCCGGTGCCGGGAATTGGAACGGCAGGGGATGGCGGAACGCCTGGTTGCCGATGAAGTCGCCCAGCAGCCGGATCAGCGGCACCGCCGCGACGGCAGCGAACAGAATGCTCAGGGCGGCTGTGAGCGTGCCTTCGGTGACGACGATGGCGCGTATTTGGGCCGGTGAGGCGCCGATGGTGTGCAGCACGCCGAACTCGCGGGTGCGCTCGGTGACGCTGGTGGCCAGGTTGGCTGCCAGGCCGAGAAGCCCGACCAGGCCCATCACCAGCCCGAGGGCGATCAGCGCGTCGGCCAGGACCAGGACGTGCCCGTCCAGCGCGGAGCGCAGTTCGTCTGCGCGGAACACCTGCTCGACGGGGATGTCCTGGGCGGCCAGGGCGGCTTCGATGCGGTCCAGGACCGCCTGCCTGGCGGCCGGATCGTGCCGGTCGGTGACGATGCGCAGCACACTGGCGGTTCCGCTCCGGCCGACGGCGACCGCGTACTCGCGCTCGGTGACGTAGGCGGTCGCCTGGGAGCCGAAGTCGGACCCGATGCCGACCACTCGCCAGGTGACGGTACGTCCGGCGACGGTCAGGCGCACCTGGTCGCCGACGCCGACGCCGGGCAGTTGCGCAGACGACAGGTTGTTCAGCACCACCGCGTTGGTGTCGCCCGGCCGCAGCCACCGGCCGCGGGCGAGTGGCAGGCGCAGCAGGGAGGTGTCGGCGGGCGGGGCAAGGACGGTGAAGCTGCCGTGGGAGTCGTCGGGGTAGACCCGGGCGACATCGATCCTGCCCGGGACGTGCACGGTGGTCGCGGTGCGCGCCCAGGCCTGGGCATCGGCCACCCCCGGAAGGGCGCGCACCAGCTCGGTGAGCCGGGCGGCCGGAGCCGGGCCGGCGAGACGGATCTCCAGGTCGTCGAGGCGCTGCGCCACCCCCTGGTCCACCAGGGCCGTCCAGCCGCCGGCGGCGCCCAGCCCGGTGAGGAACATCGCGCCGGACACCCCCAGCAGTCCGATATTCAGCGCCAGGCGGCCCTTGCGGCGCAGCAGGTTGCGGGCGGCCATGAGCTGTGGGCGGGGCAGGCCGCGCAGCCGCGTCAAGGCCCGCTCGGTGCGGCCGGTCACGGCCGGGGCGGCCGTGCCGTGGTCGTCGATCGCCTCGCGTACGGAGATCCGGCTGCCCCGTGCCAGCGGCACCAGGGCCACCAGCAACGGCACGCCGACACCGGCTGCTGCCTCGAGCAAGCGCACCCAGACGGGCACGGCGGTGCTCGCGAGGTCCAGGTTCAGCAGCCGGGCACCCTGTCTGGCCAGCAGGCGTCCCAGCCAGGCGCTCGGCCACAGGGCCAGGATGGTGGCGGTGGCCGCGATCGCGCCGGTCTGCACCAGGTACATGGTCAGTATCTGGCTGGTACGCGCCCCGACGGCCTTCATCGCGCCGATCTGACGAGTCTGCCCGGCGACCATGCCGCCGAGCATGGCCGCGACCAGGACCGAGGACAGCAGAAGCGAGGCGGCCCCGAAGGCGAGCAGGCTGAAGGAGACCATGTTCATCTGGCCCTGGTGGGGGTGAGCGAGCGGCCGGGGGACCTCGATGTGGTCGACGTGGACGCCCCGGGAGTCCAGGAGCCTGCCGATCCGCTGCGCGGCAGCCTCGATCTCGGCCCGGTCACCGCTGGGACCGGCCCGGTCGCCGATCAGGACCTTGGCGTCGGTCAGCCTGGCGTCGAGACCGAGGCGGGCGAGCGCGGCCGTGGTGGTGTAGCCGTAGGCAGTTTGCTCCTGTTGGGCCGGGGCCACCGCGCCGTCGTGCGCCGAGCCGGTGATCCGCAACCGCTTGGGGTGCCCGCCGGGGGCGAGCACGGTGACCGTGCCGCCTGTGGTGGTGCCCAGGAACGGCAACGCGGTGCGCTCGAGCACCACCCCGTCCGCAGGCGGCGGCCAGGCGCCGCGCTCCATGGCCACCGTGACGATGCGTTGCGGATCGGCCGGGTCGCTGGCGAACAGCATGAGCATCCGCCAGGTTCCGTCGCCTACCCTGACCCGGGTCAGCGCTGAGGCCCGGGCGGTGGCCTGGAGCACACCGGGCTGGGCCCTGAGGATGTCCAGGGTGGCCGCGTCCACACCGGCGGGTATCCGCAGCGTCGCCGAGGCCGGGTGGGTGGCCAGGTAGTTGGCGCTGATCTCGCGGCTGGCGATGGCGCGCGCGGTCAGGAACGAGCCGACCGACAGCACGCTGAGGCTGATCGCGAGGACCATCATCGCCATCCTGGTGCGCGCCAGCCACAGGTCGCGGGCGAGTTTCCGCAGTCGCAGCAGGCTCATCGCGTGCTCACGACCGCGCTCACGGCCGTGTCGTCAACGAGCCGGCCGTCGGCGAGGGTGACCTGGCGGGTGGCGAAGCGTGAGACGTCCCGCTCGTGGGTCACCATGACCACGGTCCGGCCATCGGCGGCCAGACCGGCGAACAGTTCCAGGACCGCGTCGCTGGTGGCCGAGTCCAGGTTGCCGGTCGGCTCGTCCGCGAGCAGCACCGACGGGTCGTTGGCCAGCGCCCGGGCGATGGCCGCCCGCTGCTGCTGGCCGCCCGACAGAGCGGAGGGCAGCTTGTCCGCCTGATCGGCGATGCCCACCTGCCGCAGCAGCTCCACGGCCCGCGCCCGACGCTGCCGGGACGGGTAGGTGTTGCACAGGTCCATCGGCAGCATCACGTTCTCGACTACCGTCAGTGTCGGCAGCAGCTGGAAGAACTGGAACACCAGCCCGATCGACCGGCCTCTCCAGGCCGCCAGCTCCGCGCCGCGCAGCAATGCAGGGGACGCCCCCGCCACGGTGATCTCACCGGCGGTCGGGCGGTCGATTCCCGCAAGAAGGTTCAGCAGGGTCGTCTTGCCGCTCCCCGAGCTGCCCACCACGGTCACGAACTCGCCCTGGCGGACGTCCAGGTCGATCCCGGCGACCGCGGTGCATTCTCCCGCGGCCAGCGGATAGCTCTTGACCGCTCCCCTCACCTCGATCGCGAGTCCGCCTGCTCTCGTCGGTTCCATCGCCACACTCCTCAGCCACCGAAACTGAATGAGCTGTTCGTTGATGAACAGCATGTCCATAAAGAGAGTTACAGTTCGGAAGGTGGCGTGAGCAATGATCAATCCACCCCCCGCCGTCCGGAACCGAACAGGAGCGGCGGTGGATGTCCAGGAAGGGAAGGTGACCGTGGTCACATCAACGGATCGCCGGGTCCGGCGCACCCGCAGGGCACTGCTCGACGCGCTCGCGGCGCTGATGGCCCAGAAGGGCTACGACGCGGTCACCGTGGCGGACATCATCGACCGCGCCGACGTCGGCCGCTCCACCTTCTACAGCCATTACACCGACAAGGCGGATCTGCTCGAGGACGGCCTCGCCGACCTGCGCTCCCTGCTCCGGCCGCCGGTGGGCTCGGCTCGCCCGCGGCACCCCCTGGATTTCAGCCTCCCGATGTTCCGGCACGCCCACCAGCAGCGGCATCTGGCACGGGCGCTGGCCCACCGCTCCAGCGCTGGGCCGCTGCTCTCGCGCATCGAGGAGCTGCTCGTCGAGACGGTGGGTGAGCCGCTGGCCGCCCACGCGAGCGGCCCCGTGCCCGTGGAGGCCGCCGCGCGTTTCGTCACCGGCGCCTTCCTGGGCCTGCTGGCCTGGTGGCTCGACCAGGACGAGCCCTGCTCCGCGGAGGAGATCGACCAGGTCTTCCGCGCCCTCGTCGCCCCCGGACTGCGGGCCGCCACCGGGCCGGCGTCGGCCTGAGGCAGCGCGTCCGCGTCCCGGTCTTCGTCGGCCCTTCACGACACCCAGCGGGAGCAGGACCGGGCGGGCGAGGCCGGCCGGCGGGTGCTCTGGCCGATCACTGCGGTGGCGCTACGTCAGTCGCCTTCAGTAGAGGGATCGGTTGGGGTGGTTGGTGGGTTGATCAGCTGACGTTCCATCACCTAGTGCTGAATTCCTCAAACGGTGTACACGTATCGCTGTCGTAGTCGGCGGGTTGGCGGTGCGGGTCTGCCCCAGACCCAGGGGTTGGCTCGGGAGTTGAGCTGGTCGGTCGCAAGGGTGGTGGCGTATTCGATGTCGTCGCGGTTGGCGAATGACCGTCCGGCGAGGGCGGCTTTGCGGAAGATGCGCCACCAGCCTTCCTGCAGGTTGAGCCAACATGCGCCGACGGGGATGAAGGCATGGTGGATACGGGGATGATCCTCCAGCCAGGTCCGGGTGGACAGGCTGTTGTGACTAGACAGGTTGTCGGTGACGATCCAGATCTCCCCGTGTGGGTTGGCGTCCTCGAGCAGTTGCAGGAACTGCTGGTAGAAGACGCTGTTGCGGGAGGATGCGGTCATCGTGACTGCCTGGCCGTCGGCTGGTCGCAGACCGCCGTAGACCCAGGTCTTCTCCGGTCCGCGGCTGTAGTCGAGTTCCGCTTTGATCCGGTGCCCGTCGGGTGACCAGGCGGGTGCGGGCGGGAAGGTCCGCGGGATCACTGGCCCCAGCTCGTCGGCGCAGATCACCGTCGCACCGGCGGGCGGGTGGGTGTAGAGGTCGGTGATCCTTGTCCTTTTGGGACGAAGTCCGGGTCCGTCGACCTTGTCCAGGACCGGGTGCGGCGCCAGCGCACGCCTTCGGCGAGCAGGATCCGGCGGACTTGTGAGCGCCCCACTGCGATCCCCTCGGCCCGCGCTGCGGCGGCCAGGGAATCCAGGGTCCACTCGGGTGGCCCGGACTCGTCGAAGGCCCATAGCTCCCCGACCGGCTCCCGCCGCAGCCGTCCCGGCGGCACGGTCTTGACCAGGGCGATGATCCGAGAGCGTTCCTCCTCGGTGATCCGTCGCTTGCGGCCCTGCCCGCCCAGATCATCCAGCCCTTGCAGGCCTGAGCGGTTGAAGCGGTGCAGCCAGCACCGAACCGTTTTCTGGCTGTAGCCCAGCTCCGCAGCGATGGCCGGCACGCGCAGCCCCGACCAGCTCAGCTCGATCATCTGAGCTCGCATCACCGCATCCCGCGGAGCCTTCCGCGCCCGCGATAACCGGCGAACGACGGTCCGCTCGTTCTCGTCACGCCCCGGTCGTGCCCGTAAAACCATCGCCCAGCACCCGCCCCCGAGCACCCTCAACTACCCCGCCACCAGGACATATACCCAGCGAAAGAGGAATTCAGCACTAGCCAGCTCTTGATCAAGGTGTCTCGACATGTTGGTGAGAACCGCAGCACCAGGGGACGACCGGGGCGCGTCGTCGCCGAGGGACATAATTCAGGCTGTGGACCTGAGACCGGAGTTGCTGCCCCCGCCCGTGAGTCGGCAACGGCTGGACGATCTGTGTTCGGAGATCGAGCGGATCGCTGACCTGCTGGCTTCCCGCCCGGAGGCAGCGGACGAGGCGATCGCGGCCTTCAACGCGATGACTGGACACGATTACGAGGCTCTCGACTTCGCCGAGTGCGACGGCAGCAGGAGTCTGGAGGAGTTCGCGAGGGAGGCGGCCCGGCCGGATCGCCCCATGATCGCGGACATCTACCGGGACGAGCTCGTTGAGATCGTTCGCAGACTCCTGACGGCCTCCCCGGCGAGTGGCTATTACCTGCGACTCCTGGAAGCGAACGTATCGCATCCCCGGGTGAGCGACCTGGTCTTCCACCCCTCGGACGACCTCAAGGATGCGTCTGCGGAGCAGATCGTCGACGAGGCTCTGAAGTACCGGCCGATCGCGCTCTGAACTGGGGGAGGTCAGCCGGCCGTGGCTTGCTGTTCGGCGCGGGCGCGCGTGGTGGCGAGGGATCTCGTCCGCGCCGTGAGCACCTCACCGTCCCGCAATCAGGCGATGGCCCACCCCATTTCTTCAATTTGGGATGCGTTCCGCCAGGCGTTGACGTGCCCAATGCACGAAGCGAGGGAAGCCGCCTGCCGCCTCCTCCTGGTCGATCAGTGCGCCGACCTCCTCAGGCGGATCGCTGTCCACCCGCAGGACGATCTCACCCGCTAGCGGATCCATCCGCGTCCTCAGTGACACGTCCGTGCTGCGCACGACCTCCAGCAGGTTGGATCGGTCGAGAAGGTGCCGCATACGCGGAAGCGTCTTTTCCCGCAGGGCCCTCTCCAGGGCCAGGCCGCAGATCTCGTCACTGCCCTCGTACGGGAACGCCCACTCCGCGCGGAAGGGCATGTCCTCGTCGGGGCGGTGCGCTGCCTCCCGCTGGGGAATGACGCGGCCTGTCACCAGGGCCCCTGAGCTGTCCGGCTTCCTGGCACCCGCAGGCTCGCCAGTGATCCATTCCCAGTACGGGAGCGGCACGACGTGCCAGTGTGGCCGGTCATGCGCCAGCGCGCGTTTCACCGTGTTCTTCGAGATGCCCAGGTGCCGGGCGATCGCCCGGATCGGCATCTGCTCGGCCCGGTGCAGCCGGCGGATCTCTGCCCAGTCTTCCACGTGGATCACCTCTTCCCTCCTGACCTTGATCACCAAGATCAGGGCCAGATGAAGATCACCAAGTGGGTCAGATTTGATACGCCGTCAGAGAGTCAGGGTTCGGCCGTCGTCGAGACGTACGCCGGTTCGGAATTGGCCGTTGTTGCCTACAAGTTCCGGACATCCACGGACTCAGGTGCGTTTTCCGAGTCGCGAGACACAGAAACGATCAGGGATGGGCCGGCGTGCGCTTCACAAGCCGTACAACGAAGAAACAAGACCGCCGCACCAAGAGGAAAGCAGCGCCGTCCTCCTGGGCGAACAGGTGTACAGCCCTGACCGAGTCCGGCCTCGGGCCAGTGGGTTGCGGGTGCGGCTCCGGCGGCCATGGTGGCCGGGCGACGCCCGGCCCGGCGCCGGTATGCCGGCGCCCGTTCGTGGCCGGCGCTTGTTGGCGGTCGGGGTCGAAGTCCACGCGGATAGGGTCGAAAGGGCCCCTGGGGAGTGCCCTGGGTGGCCCATACGGCGGGGCTGTCGCGCGCGCTACGGTCGCGCGGGTGGTGCGCCGACGTGCTGCCCCGGGCCGGTGTTCGGCCCGGCTGTGCGCGAGCTCGCCCCCGTCCGGAGGAACACCCGCGCCCGAAGACGCACCCCGCCCCGAGGCGCACCTGCCCCGGGGCTCACCTGCCCAGAGGAAGACTGTGCACCGTAACCGTCCTGAAGCAGCATCCGGCCGGGCGGCCGGTCCTTCCCCGGCCGCTGTGCCGGTCGAGCTGTCCACCACCGGCCCGCCACGTCCCCCGAAGTACCGCAACACCGTCCACGCCCCGTTCTTCACCGCGGCAGTGCTGTCCGTCCTCACCGTTGGCGCGTCCTGGGGCGTCCTGATCCTGTGGCGGATCGGCTTCGACGAGCGCTTCACCGGGGTGTCCGTCCATGAGATCAACGCGCACGGTTACGCACAGATCACCGGATGGGTCGGGCTGTTCGTCATGGGCTTCGGCTACCAGGCGTTCCCGCGGCTGTGGCGCACCTCCCTGGCCGCCGCGCGCCTGGTGCCGGTCGTCCTGGCGGCGGCCGTTACGGGGCTGGTGACGGCTGTCATCGGCATGGGAGCGGCCGGCTACCGGGCCGGGGGCGGTTGGACGGTACCCGTGGCCCTGGCCGGCAACGCTCTCGCGCTGGTCGCGTCCCTGCTGTTCGCCGGGCAACTCCTGGTGACGTACCGGCGCAGCGGGGGCCCGCTGCGTCCCGTCACGGGCTTCATCGGCTCGGGAGTGTTCTGGATCGTCGGCCAGGCGGCCTTCGGGCTCTGGCACACGGCGATGACCATGACGGCCGCCGCGCACTCCGACCTGCTGTGGTACATCGCGACCTACCAGGCTCCGCTGCGCGACATGCAGATCCACGGCATGGCGCTGCTGATGATCCTCGGTCTGTCAAGTCATCTGCTGCCGCAGATGTTCGGGGTGGCGCGGACACCCGAGCGCCGGGCCTGGACGGCCCTGTTGCTGGTCAATGCCGGCGTGGTCACCGAGGTCGTCGTCTTCGTCGCATACCGGTGGACCGGCGCCCACTGGGCCGCAGCCCTCCTGATGCTGCCGTGGCTGATGATCGCCGGCGGGGTGGCGGCCATGGCACTGCCCTGGCGCCTGTGGCGGCGGCTGCCCCGCAACGACCACCGGTCAGGCAAGTTCGTCCGCGCCGCCTACGGGTGGCTGGCGCTCTCCCTGGTGATGCTGCTGCTGATGCCCGTCTACCAGTCCGTCACGGGCCTCGCATTCAGCCATGCCTACTACGGGGCGATCCGGCACGCGATCACCGTCGGCTTCGCCTCCATGATGATCACGGGGATCGCCGCGCGGGTGGCGCCCACCCTGCGCGGCATCCACCCCGGCACCCTCGGATCGCTCACGGGCCCCTTCGTCCTTCTCAATATCGGCTGCGCGCTGCGGGTCATCCTGCAGACCCTCACCGACTGGCACCCGTTCTTCTTCTCCGTCGTCGGGATCAGTGGGCTGCTGGAGCTGACCGCGCTCGCCTGGTGGGGTACCGGCCTGCTGCGGATCATCCACGGACCCACGGTGCCCGGAGCCGGCGTGTACGCACCGGGCGTTCCCCGCCCGGCCCCGGGCCCCGTCTGATCCCGCCCCGCCCACCACCGCCCACACAGTTGGCCAGGGCGGTGGTCTGCCGTCGGGTGCGCCGGGTGTGCTTGCGCGTGTGCGGCGGGCGGTGACGGCGGTCAGCGCTCGTGTCCGCCTTCGCCGCCGGTCTCCTCCGCGACCTTCTCCATCTGCTCGAACATCTGCCGGGCCTGGGCGGCACTGAGTTTGCGGTCGAGCAACGGGAGGAAGACCTCCTCCTCCTTGGCGAAGTGCAGGCCCACGATGCCGTTGAGTGAGTAGAGGATCTGGCGCAGTTCCCGCTCCTGGGCGGGCGAGGGTGCGCCTTCGTGCAGTTTGCCGCCGAGCTCGCCGAGCCTGTCGGTCAGGGTGGCGACCTCGGTGTGGTCACGGCGCATCGTGTCGGTCGCGCGGGTGTTTCCGTTCCTGCCGATCAGGCTGTCCACCTTCGCATAGAGCACCTTGTCCTCGGCGACGGCGTGGGGGATGAGCTGCTGGGAGAGGAACGTGTACGACGCGTGCACCTTGTCTCGCTGTTCCTGCAACGGCGTGGTGCCGATCGCGTCGCCCGCGTCGGCGAGGGCCTCGATGTGCGGGAACAGCTCGCGGTGCTCGGCCCGCAGGGGCTCGGTCACCCGGGTCCCGCCCGCTTCGTTCTTCTGCGGCCCGGACTTGTCCGCGGGGCCGGCCCACGTCCAGGCGCTGGCGCCGACCGTGGCTGCGGCAGCCACGGCGAGGGCCGCGTACACCTTGGGGTACCTCATGGTGGAACTCCCTGTTGCTTGACACGTGTCCAATTAGACACGTGTCAAGACTAAGTTCGGCTGGACACGTGTCAAGTAAGCTGAGCCTTATGAGACCGGACAAGAGGAACGGGACCCGCGACGCGATCGTCGACAATGCGCTGCGACTCTTCGCCGAGCGGGGATACGACGCGGTGCGCGTCCAGGACCTCGCCCGCGCTGCCGGGGTCTCACGCGCCACCTTCTACAACCACTTCTCCGAACGGGACGAGGTCCTCGGAGCGCTCTTCGAGCGCCTGCTGGTCAGCGAGGAGGCCGGGTCCGAGACGGCGCAGGACACCCCGCCGCTCCAGCGTGTCGGGGCGGTTCTCAACGACGCCGTCCGCAGGATGTTGCAGCAGCAGGAACTGGCCAGGTTCGTCTACACCCTCCCCGTACGCCACGAGTCACTGCTCAGACCGGACGTGTCCTCGACGCCGGCCGTGTTCGTCACGATCCACCGCCTGCTCGAGGCCGCCACCGCACGCGGCGAACTCCGCGACGACGTACCGATCGACCTGGTGTGCGCACACGTGCACAACGCGCTGGAGACGGGGATGCGCGCCTGGGCGGACGGCCGTACCGACGACCCGGAAGGCCGCGTGGGAATGCTGGTGGACCTGGCGCTGCACGGGATCCTCGCCCCGGCCGGCACCCGCCCGCCCGACCCGCGCCCGGGGCACGGCTGACCGGGTACTCCGAGCCGCAGATCGCTGATACCACGGTGGCTGATGAAGCTGGTGTGCGGGTGGCGAAGGACTTCCCCTGCCGGGATGAACTGCGGGCTGTCCGCGGCTTGGCCCGCGGTCAGCACGAACGCCAGCGGGCGGCACTTGCGGTCGGCGGCGAGGTGGACCTTGCTGGTCCGCCCGCCCCTGGAACATCCCCGGAGGGCGATCTTCAGCCGGAGTTTTCGCCGACGCCGGACGCGTCGGCGCTCCTCCCGCCCGGGTGCTTCGCCGTCCTGCCCACTTTGTTCGATGGCGTCCCGCGTGATGTCCCGCGTGATGGTGTGGGCGATCACTGTGCGGGTGTGCGTGGGCAGGTGCCCGGGTCGTGCATCCGGTGACGGTCTCCGCTTCCTGCGCATAAGGCAGGCCATCGTCCAAATCTCCCTGGTGAAGGGCCAGTTCAATCCTAGAGGTGCCCGATGGCCTTGTCCCAGTCCGACCTACAACGCCTGCTGGAGTCACTACGCACAGCGGACGGGATCGAGCTCGTCCGCAACGTCGCCGAGCGCATGCTGCAAGAGCTGATCGAGGCCGAGTTCAGTGGCCGGATCAGCGCCCGGTGGAGCGAGCACACCGACGCCCGCACCGCCTTCCGCAACGGCCACCGGGAGAAGACCCTGGCCACCCAGGCCGGCGGACCTGGACCTGGCCATCTTGAAACTGCGCAGCGGCAGCTTCTTCCCCAGCCTGCTGGACGACCTTTCCAGCAGAGTTACATACCTCACTACTCAGTCGGCGACTGAGCACTCATTCGATCGCCACCGTTGACCCCAGTAACCGGTGACCCGCCTGCAGACCGGTGAGTGAGGTTCGCACATGTTAAAGATCGGCCCGAAACAAACCAAGTGGCGTTTCCCCACCGCTGACGGTTGCCCGGCTTGGGTGCACCTTCCCTCCCGTAAATTCAAGGACTGAGAACGGTCGCGTCATGGACTACTGCATCCCGTGCAGCCGCACGCTCAACGGCGCCGTAACCTGCCCGGAGTGCGGGGCATACGACCCCGGTATGGCACAGCTGAGCGATCGGACAGACGGTGCGCCGACCGCGGACGCCGCGATGCCGAAGGTCCGCGTCAGCGGGGGACCGGGCTCCTCCGCGTCCCCCCTTCCTGGGTCACCAACTCCCCGGCAGAACTTGCCGGCAGACCGGGACGACCGCCCGTCGCGGCTGAGGAAATATGCCGTCCGGTCTCTTGGTGCAGCCGCATTCACCATCCTCGGAGGCCTGGCCGTTGCATCGGTGCTCCCCGAGCCGACAGCCCCACGAGCAGCCTCGATCCCGGAACAGCCCTCCCCCGAAGAGCCTGGGGTCCGCGTCACCGATTCGTCTGCTTCACCGGAGCGTGTGACCACTCACCCAGCAAGAAACGGCGTCCGGGACCGAGACGGTGACGGGATCCGGCGGCCCCTGCCGACGGCAACTCGCAGCAAGTCACCGGTCTCTCGGCCTCCCACCACCAGTGCGCCGCCATCAGTGAAGACCAAGCCGACGCCCCGAAGCTCCAGTAGCCGCCGCCCCAGCTCGCCCCCGCAAACGGCAACCGCATCCGCGAGGCCCTCCGCCAGTCCTTCCGGCAGCATCAGCGCCTCTCCTACCAGTAGTGGCTCGCCGAGCAGTAAAGGGGAAGCCCTTGGCTGACTGGCTGTTCTCTATCCGTTCGTGTGGTCGGTCGGATTCGATCGGGGGTGCTGGATCGGGTGAGTTGGCTGGTGCGGAGGCATGACGGAAGGGCCTCTTCCTCGACCCCGGCCGCGTTCTGCCGATGAGGCACCGCCCGGCGCGGTCCCACCGGCTTCCTCTGCGGCACTCCGCCGATCACCTCGGCGGGCGCATCCTCCTCGGCCAGCGCCTCCAGATACTTGTTCCAGGCCGATCACCCGACGCCGAAGCACCCCTTCCGCGTCCGCCAGAGCCGCCCGCACCCGCTCCAACTCAGCTTTGAGTTCCTTCACATGCACCGCCGCGGCCTTCTGCCGCGCTTCCAAAACCGCGCGCATCGACGGCATCAGCCACCTCCACGACATCTCGGCCAGCAACGAGCCGAGACTCCCGCGACAGCGGCCATCTCATGTCTGACCAGCGAGAACCACACACGACATTCGGAAAGAGAACGACCTCTTAGCTTGGCGTTTATCGTCGCAGGTCACCCGACCTGCTGATCTGCGGCTCTTCCCGGGACAGCGGACGCGGCCGTTCTCCACGCTTCGAGATGTCG
>NZ_JBVHLX010000049.1:0-14223 GCF_055558775.1 Streptomyces sp. NPDC025638
GCCCTACGCCGGCAACCAGGAACGGACCGACGCCCTGGCAGACTTCCTGCACACCTACAACCACCACCGCTGCCACACCGCACTCGGCGGCCACCAACCGATCAGCCGTGTCAACAACGCTGCGGGTCAATACACCTAGCGCCGCTGGGCACCCCAACCTGGCACCCCGCTTTGATCCGTTTCTGGTGTGCCGGCCTTGAGGTGTGCGGTGAGGGTCTGGAGTGCTGTCCAGGTGGCGGCATCGGTTCCGTCGCCGAGGGGATAGTGCAGGGCCGGGTCTGTGGCTGTGCCGAGCTGTACGGGTTTCACGGGGAGCGGGGGGCGGCGGGCGTGGGTGAGTCCTAGGGCTTGAGTGTCTCTGGTGCCGAGGGTGAAGGTGATGGGGATCGGTGGGGCGGTGAGGTGGGGGGCCAGCGCCAGGTCTGGGCCGGCTGCTGTCAGCGTGGTGAGCATGGTGGTCAGGCCCTGGGTGTCGATGAGTTCGGCAGCTAGCGGCTCGATGGCGTCGAGAGGGACGTGCTCGGCTGTCGGGTATCCGACAGTGAGGGTGACATCCTCGGCGATCCCGGCCGTGGTGCGTGTTGTGCGGTGGATCGCGACGGCCGGTTGGTCGGGGGTGCCGATGACGAGGGCGTGGGTGGGTTCGGGGGACCGGTTGCGGGCCAGGTCGGTCAGTTGGCGTGCTGACCAGGGGAGGCTGATCGGTTCGGCGGTGCCCCATCCGGCGGGCGCGGCGCCGGTCAGGTGGCGCCAGGCTGTTTCCAGGGCGGTGCCGAGCACGAGGTCGGCGTCGGGGGACCGGACGGTGCGCAGTGCGAGGGTGAGTCGGCGTTCTTCGGTGTGGTGCGCGCCTCGCGTGAAGGCGTCCGCGACCTTCGCCGGCGTGGCTGTCGGGGCGAAGGTGCCGTTCTGCCAAGCGAGTTCGGCGCCGGACAGGCCGTCGTAGTAGCCGCCTTCCGGATTCTTGACGACCCAGCGGTTCGGTGCGCCGACGAGGGCCGTGCGCAGGGGCAGGGTGAGGCGGACGTGGGGCGGCGTGACGATGTGCAGGGCTCGGCCGGAGGCTGCCGTTGTGCGCAGGACGTCGGACAGCCAGGTGGTGAGGGGCAGAACTGGGCGGTCGGCGATGACCACCGCGGTGGACTCGGTGAGGACGTCGACGATGGGCAGGGCGCCGTCCGGCAACCGGTCGGTGGTGACGTCGTCGCTGTCCTGGGGAGTCTGTACGACCGCCGTGTCGGCCGCCTCGCGTGGCCAGGTTGTTCCGCCGAGCAGCATCGTCAGGCGTGCGCAGACCGATTCGGCGAGCGGTTCTGCCATGGGGATGGCGGTGGAGGCGCGTGTCTCCGTCCACCAGTACGGCGGCTGTGGCGGGGTGATGTGGGGGCCAAGGAGGCGTTCGGCCTCGCCCGGTACGTGGACGAGGAGCGGGGATTCGACGGAGACCAGGGGGCGGCCGGCCGGTGCGCACAGGTGGGTGACCGCGCCGTCGTCGGTGGTGGTCAAGTTCAGGTCGGGGCCGCCGGCGTACAGGGCGGCGAGCAGCGTGGCGGCGTCGGGCATCTTCTCGGTGAGCGCGATGACGTCCTTGGTCATGCCGGCGACTCCGTGGGCTCAGCCTCGTCGGCGAGGGCGGTCTGGATCAGCTGGTGGCGTTGGCCGCGGCGGACCAGGGTGCCGCGGCCGGGCGGCTGGGCGGAGGCGTACAGGCCGGGGAAGAGCTGGCCTTCGGTGCGGTCGCCCGTCATGACCAGTGCCGTGGTCCCCGTTTCGCGCAGTGCTGTCAGGAACGGTTCGTACAGGGCCCGGGAGGACCCGGCGACTCGGCGTGTGACGACGAAGTGGAGGCCGATGTCCCGGGCCGAGGAGATGTACGGCAGAAACGGGGTGAGCGGCTGTTGCCCGGCTGCGGTGAGGATGTCGTAGTCGTCGATGAGGATCACGATCCGTGGGCCGGTGAAGGTCGGCTCGTCGGTGAGGGCGTCGGGGTCGGGGGTCTCCGGCAGGCGTTTGGCCAGTTCGCCGGCGATGCCGGTGGCGAGTGCGTGGGCGAGGGCGGTGTTGTGGGCGTAGCCGCCGCGGTAGGGCTCGGGGATGACGCCGCGTAGGCCGCGCCGCGGGTCGAAGACGCCGAACACGAGCTGGTCCTTGTCGTAGCGGTCGATGAGAGAGCGGGAGATCAGTTTGAGCAGGTTGCTCTTGCCGCACTCGTTGTCGCCCAGGACGAGCAGGTGCTGGTCGGCGCCGAACAGGTCGAGGACGGTCGTGGAAAGGTTCTCTTGGCCGACACCGATCGGGATCGCGTGCGGCTGTGCCGCGGTGGAGGGCAGGCGCCCGGCTGGCAGCCTGGTCGGCAGCACGCGAACGGGTGCAGCGAGTTCGCCGTGCCAGGTGGCGCGCAGGGCGGCTGCCGCCTGCTCCAGGGCTGGGCCGAGGCCGTCCGCGGTGGCGTGTGCGTCGATGCGGGGGAGGGCTGTCTGGGCAAACAGTTTGCCGTCGGTCAGGACCCGGCCCGGTGTGTCCGCCGTCAGGGTCGCGGAGAGCTTGCGGTCGACGGCAGAGTCGGCGGGGTCGTTCAGGCGCAGTTCGATGCGGCTGCCGAACAGGGACTGGGTGGCGATGCGTACGTCGTTCCAGCGGAGCATGCCCGCCACGACGTGGATTCCGTAGCCGCTGCCGCGTTTGAGGAGGTCGCTCACGTCGTCGTCGAGGTGGGCGAACTCGTCGCGCAGCGCGCCGAATCCGTCGATGAGCAGGACGATGTCGGTGGAGCCGAGCCGGGGCAGCTCGCCCTTGGCGCGCAAGGCTCGCAGCTGGTCGATGGAGTCGATGCCCCGCTCGCGGAAGATCTCCTCGCGCTCGGTGAGCATGGCGCGCACCTCGGCGACGGTGCGGGCGGCGCGCTCATGGTCGGCGCGGGTCGCGATGCCGCCGACGTGCGGCAGTTGCGCGAGGGTGTTCAGTCCGCCGCCGGCCAGGTCGAGGCCGTAGACGGCGACGTCGCGCGGTGTGTGGGTGAGGGCGAGGGAGAGCGAGAGGGTGCGCAGCAGGGTGGTCTTGCCGGAGGCCGGGCCGCCGATGACGGCGGTGTGGCCGCCCGCGGTGTTCAGGTCGTGCACCCATGGGCCCTGCCACTGCCTGGCCGGATCGTCGAGGACTCCCAGTGGCACCCGCAGCGGGCCGTCGGCGCGGGTGAGCCGGAGGCCGTCGGCGGATGCCTGTACCGGGCCGGCGGCCGTGTCGAGGGTGAGGGCTTCGGGCAGCGGTGGCAGCCAGATCCGGCGCACTGGTTCTGCGGCGCCGGTGAGCCGGCCGACCGCGACGCCAAGGACCGTCGGCCCCGTCTCGCGCTCACGCGGCATCGGGGTGTCCTCGCCCGGCGGGGAGGCCTGCGCGGTGGCGGGGGTGTGGAACGCCGGGTACGGCCAGGCGAGCGGCTCGGCGTCGGATCCGCTGTCGTGTACGACGGGTCCGCGGTACGCGCCGGAGACGAAGCCCGCCTTGAAGCGGGTGTAGGTGGAGGTGTCGACCTTCAGGTAGCCGAAGCCGGGCAGGGGCGGCAAGTGGAAGGCGTCGGTGGTCTCCAGGACCGTGCGCGACTCGTCCGCCGAGAACGTGCGCAGCCCGAGCCGGTACGACAGGTATGTCTCCAGTCCTTTGAGCTTGCCGCCTTCGATGCGCTGGCTGGACAGCAGCAGATGGACACCGATGGAGCGGCCGATGCGGCCGATGGACAGGAACAGGTCGATGAAGTCCGGTTTCGCGGTGAGGAGTTCACCGAACTCGTCGATGACGACGAAGAGATGCGGCAGCGGTTCGAGGTCCGGGCGGGCCGTGGCGCGCAGCGCGCGGTAGCGGCCGATGTCGGCGACGTTGCCCGCGTCCTTGAGGACCTGCTGGCGGCGCTTGATCTCACCGGCGAGGGAGGTGTGGACGCGCTCGACCAGTCCGGCCTGGTTCTCCAGGTTGGTGATGACGCCTGCGACGTGCGGCAGGCCGGCGAACGGGGCGAAGGTGGCGCCGCCCTTGTAGTCGACCAGAACCATCGCCAGATCCTCCGGCGCGTGCGTCGTCACCAGCGCGAGCACGAGGGTGCGCAGCAGTTCGCTCTTGCCGGAGCCGGTCGCGCCGACGCACAGCCCGTGCGGGCCCATGCCGAGTTCGGAGGACTCCTTCAGGTCGAGCAGCACCGGCTGGTGCCGGTCGTCCAGGCCGATCGGTACACGGAGGAAGTCCCGCTCGCCGCGTGGTGCCCACTGCCGGGCCACGTCGAGGGCGGCCATGTCGTCGATGCCGAGGAGTTGCGGGAAGTCGACGGGACCGGAGACAGGCGTGCCCTCGGCGGCGGACTCCGCGGACAACCGGAGGGGTGCAAGTGTCCGTGCGAGGCCTTCGGCTTCAGCGGGGCTGGTGTGGTCGGCTGTTCCGTGCGTCGCTACGACCTGCTCTCCGCGCAGGTCTTCCATGGTGAGCTGGTCGCCGTCGACGGTGATGCGCACGGAGACGTGATCGGGCTCGTGGACCTGTTCGGCGAGCAGATGCAGGACCGTGACGCCCATGTCGTCCAGGGCGACGGCGGCGTCCGGGCGCGGAAGGTCGACGGCGTTCTCGCCGTACTCGTCGCTGAGCACGAGGAGCCGATCGGTCAGCGCAAGCGCCTTCCTGTCCGACAGCCCCCGGCGCACCTCGGCCGCGTACGAGGCGCGCCGTCCCAGGTCCGTGCCGATCACCTGCGCCAGCTGAACCAGGTCGGGGGCTATGCGCCGCGCGGCGACGGCGCCGTCATGATTCTGTGGGTCAAGGACGTGCGGGAGCCATTTCGCCCACTCCCACTCCTCGATCCGGTCCCCGGGCACGGCGAGCGCGACGGCCACGTCGTCCGGGGCGTGGGTCACGGCAGCCTGCACGAGCAGGGACCGGGCGACACGCAGCACCCCGGCGCGGTCGCCGACGATGCTGACGTTGCCGGCCCGGTCCAGCGGCACGGTCAGCGGATGGTCCGACACGGTGGTGTAGCGGGCCTGCAGGGCGCGTGCCTCGTTCAGCATGAACGGGTCGGGCGGGGTGAGCACGCCTCCGGCCGCGTTCTGGCCGATGGTCAGTTCCTGCACCGGCACGTCACCGACACCGACCCGCACGGCGAGGAAGTCCGGATCCGTACGGCGCCGCTCCCACAGCCGGGCCGGGTCGCGCAGAACGTCGTACAGGGCCGTGGACGCGGGGTGGAGAATCCGGGCCACACGGCGGCGCTCGCGCTCGACCGCGCTCAACTCGGCGCGCAGTTCCTCCAGGTACTCCAGGTACCGCTCGCGCTGGACGCGCCGCTGCCGCTGGGCCTTGCCGCGCTGCGACAGGAACAGGGCGGCCGCGCCGAGCAGCGCGATGACCAGTACGACGGCGCCGAGCCCCGCGAACTGGCTGGAGCGGATCACCGTCATCATCACAACCGAGCTCATGACGCCGGCCATCGGCAGCAGAGCGGTCGCCGGGCTGCCCATCTTGCCTTCGGGCAGGTTCGGCGGGGGCTCGATCGTCCGGGCCGCGGGCGCGAGCAGAGGGCGGGTCGCGCGGGCCGGGCGGTGGACCTGGTGCTGTGTCAACGGACGCGCACCGCCCGCTGGAGTGCCTCCGCGGCGAGCTGGGTAGCCGCGCGACGGGTGGCCTCGCCGAGCCGGTCGGTCATGATCGGTCCGCCACCGGCCAGGTGCCGGTCGTAGGGCAGATGCACGAGGGTGACTCCGGTTTCCCGCAAATGAGCTGTGGCGGACTTCAGGTCGAGGTGCGCGTCGGGCGTGTTCGAGGTGAGGGCCACGACGGTCGAGGCGAGGGCCGCGTGCGGCAGCCCGCCGAGCCAGTCCAGGACGATCCGGGTACCGCCCACGCCTTCCGCGGTGAGCGGGGCGACGACCACCCGTGCGTGCGCGGTGTCCATCGCGGTACGGGCCACCTCGCCGGGCAGCGTTTCGCAGTCCACGACCGTGACGGCGAAGTAGCGGCGCAGCGCGAGCGTGACGGTGCGGTAGGTGGTGATGTCCAGCGGGGCGCCCACCCGCCCCTGACTGGCGGGCAGCAACCAGCCGCCGTTCGCCACTGGCACCAAGTACCCGGTTACATCGGTTAGTTGCATCGACGGAGTGAGGATCCGGGCGAGCTCACCGCACGACCAGCGTACGGACTGCGCGCCCATCCGCACCGGCAGTGTCCCGAGGGCGGCGTCCGCCTCCAGGGCGAGCACGGGGTCGTGCCGGTAGTGGCTGAACGCCCGCGACAGCAGCGCGGCGGTCGTGGTCTTGCCGACACCACCGCGGATCGACGTCACCGCGATCATCCGGCCCGTGGTCACCGGCTGCTGCAGCAGGCCGCCCAGTCGGCTCTCCTCGGCGACATCCTGCGCCGCCGACGAGGTCAGCTTGCGCAGCGACCGGCCCGAACGCCGGACCAGTGAATCGCCACGCGGGGGCGAACCCAGCGCTATGGCGAGCCGCGGATCGAGCGTCGGCACGGGCTCGGGCGTAGCTATGGGCAGCCGGGCCTGGCGGGGCGGCCGTGGGGCAGGGGAAGTGTTCGGAGAAGGTTCGGCACGGGCAAGTTGGGCTTCCGTTGCAGGGCGTGGTGGGCCCTGAGGCGGCGTGAGCGGGAGCGGCGACTGGCCATCCGTGCGCAGGTCCGGCTCGGTGGCGTGCCCCGTGTGGGAGGCGGTGCTGGACTGCCCCGGACGTCGGCGCTCCTCGTCCGGGTCGCGTACGGGCAACGGAGGCCGAGCGTCGTCGGAGGAACCCTGCTCGCTGACGCCCTCGGCAGAGGCGCGGCCCAGCTCGCGCAGCACATCGTCCTGCCAGCGGCCGGAAGTCGTCATCACCGCCACCTCCTCAGGCGAAGGTGCCGAGCAGCCGCCCGTACACGCCGAACACCCCGAGCAGCAGCGGGAACAAAGCAATCACACCGGCAGACTCCAGCAGATCACCGGCCTTGCGCAGCCGTACCCGTACATGCTCGGCAGGCTGCACGGCCAGCACACCCAAGGACAGCAGGACCAGTACGCCGAGAACGGCGAGCGGAACCGCGGCTCCGGAGCGCGCCAACCACAACCAGGCCAGCCGCAACGCCACCACCATGGACGCCGCGAGCAGCGCGACGACCTCCGCGACCAGCGGGTAGGCACGCGCCCGCAGCGCGAGGACGAACGCGACGGTGACGGCCAGCACAACTGTCCATACGGTGACGGTACGCACTGCCAGCACCCCGGCGACGGCACCGGAAACCGCGGCGACGACCGCCGCCAACGCCAGTCCTCGGTGCGTTGCGGCCAGCGCGGCAGCCACCTGATAACGACTGACTGACGCCCCCGCAGAGCGACGGTCGTCCAACTTGGACAGCCCGGATGCGGCGAGCGCCAACCGCGGCAGCACCCCGAGCGCCACCACGGACACCACAGCAAGCAAAGCCCCGGTGCGAGCCGACCCGCCCGCACTCGCCGCGCCGCCCTGGAAGGAAAGAGCGACCTCCCAGCACGCGCCGGCACCGGCCAGCGCCCCTGCGCCGACCAAGGCACCACGCCCGAATGGCGAGAACCAGCCGAGCAGCAACAACGCCACCACTACGACGGAGAGCACCGCGGCCAACCGTACGGCCCCCGACCATGCCTGAGCGTCGGCCAACGCCCAAGCGCCGTGGGCGCCCACAACGGCACTCACACCGACCAGAGCACTGGCAGGCCCCTTGCGCCCGGCCCGGCCCAGCAACGCACCGCCCGTCGCGGCCACCACGGCACTCACAAGGAGTCCCCATGCGGCGGCCCGGGCCTCGAAACCCTGCCGGGCAACGAAACCGGCAGCGAGTGCCCACACCACGCCCGCGCCCGCTGCCACGATCCGCCGCGCCTGAGCGTCCCACCGCCAGGCACGCACATCCAGATCGCCGGCCGCCTCGTCACTTACGTCATGAACCACCGGCGCGGACGGCGCGTCCTCGACCCTCACGAGCCGCAGCACAGCACCGTCGGGCACTCCCGCCGACTCCAACGTGTCGTCCGGCTCCAGGGCACTGCCGGCAGCCGTCACCAGGTGCCGGACCTGGGGACGCTCGCCCACCCGGTCATCGAGAAGCCGCATCACCTCGGGCAACAACAGCCCGACCGGCTCCCGGGACGGCAGCACCAGGTCCACCCGCCGCTGCGCACCGACCAATGTGACTCGACTCAGTGCTGTACGGCTCACAGTCCCCCGGGATATCACGCGTTCGAACCTATCATCGGGCCGAATTCGCAGACTGTGGTGCTCCGGTGACTTCACCGGAGGCGGGCGTGGAAGAGGGTACGGCCGGGGCAGGCAATGACGTCCCGTAAGGAGCCTTCCCGATCACCCGGTGCTCGATGAACGACCACCCCACACACCCGGCACATCCCACAGCGGCGATCACCACACCTGCGAACGCCTTTCTGAGCCGTTCGTCTACGGTGCGCCGCTGCCGCTGCGCCCCGAACAACAAGGCGTCGCGCAAGCGCCGACGCCGCACGGCCACCGACTCAAGGAGTTGACTGTCGTAATCCTGGGCTGACACGTCTTGATTTCCGGTTCTCTGCTACGTCAGGTGGGGAACTCACCGAGCCAGCTGCGCTGGAGGAGGTGCTTGGGCAAATACTCGGACTCGACCTGGATGGGGAACCCGCCGTCGTAGGCGAGGCAGGCTATGGCCAGAGGGCCGAGCGCGATGCTGCCGTCGACGTCCTTTTCCCGTTCCTCGGTCAGCGTCCAGTACGTCTTGTGGAGCTTCAGCGCCTCGACTAGAGCCGGGCTGAACCCTTCTTCGTCCCTGCGCACGAAGTGATAGAAGAGGTTGATCGGCGGGTAGAGCTGGCCGTCGAGCAGGTCACGCGGAGCGATCCGGGCCACAGAGGGGTTCGACATCTCGAACGTCGCGGTCAGCTTCTCTGCGAGCCCCGGCCGCCGTAGCCAGTACGTCTGCAGGGTATCCACCCAGTAGTAGATGTACTCGTCGTACTGCCCCTCCGGGGCACGTAGCCGTTCCAGGGGGACTTCGCAGAGCTGCGTCATCCGTTGTTGGTCACGGCAGATGACGGCCAACCAGAACGCGGTGAGCCAAGTCCCTGCACTGGCAGTTGAGAGCGGGCCGGTCGCAGCGAGACTGCGCAGCTTGTGGTGGATGCGGCACTCGATGGTTCCTTCGCTCGTACTCGTCACCGAGAACAGTGCCGAGCCCAGTTGTACCGCGTCGACCGTGGCCTCCCACGTCTCGACTTTCGAGGCCCTCGGATCGATGACACAGCGCGCACGCAACGACATGACAGCAGTGTTGAACCTGGAGTCGATGACCGCAGACGATTCTTCAAGGCGATCGATGCCCTTGACCAAGTGCCCGCTGAGCCGCTCCGCGAACCGTTCGGCCTCAGGGCCACCCGGTAGCGCATGCCGGGCGATGTGTACGGTCACGGAAGCGTCCCCTTGCTGATGTCGAACCTGCGATACAGGTAGCCAGTGTATGTTCCCGCGTTCTTCTGACCCTTGACTACGACATATTCTAGCTTCTTGTCTGCGAGAGCGTTCTCCAGGTCTTCGACCAGGTCGAACTCGCCGCGCTTTTTCATGGCCTCAATGATGTCGAAGAAGTATTCCCTGCTTCCCTGGGAAGCCTGCCGTCCGTCGGAAAGTTTACGGCTGCCGAGTTCTGTGCCAGGGCTGCTCTTGGCCTCGACAACGACTATTCGGCCATCTTCGTGCTTCCATACCTGATCGAACTGATCGTTTCCGTTTTTCGGACCCAGTAGTGGCTGTTCTTCGAAATCGCCGTATCTTTCGGCGATGTAGTGATGTCGGGCTGCTGCCTCGCCGAACTGCTCGGTCGCATCGCCCATGGCGGTGTGTGATTCCTTGTATGTTCCGCGGGCCTCTGCCCAATCCGCCGCCGTGTCGGAGGTGCCGTGGGCGTGGTGCACTTCGCCGGCATGTGTCTTCCACCTCTTGACGAGGTTATCCCAGTGCACGGCCAGGTGGCGTCTGTGTGCGGCGTCATTAAGGATCTTCAACCGCGACTGGCTCTTTACGGTGTCCTCTCCCACGGAGATGTAGTCGTGGTCGAGATAGTGCGGTTCGGGTGCCGCAGGAGCCTCCTTGGCATTGACCCACGGTCCATCGTCGGACAACTTGGTCAGCTGGGGTGGGGCATATCCACTCTCGTCGTGTAGGTCCAGGTCCTTCCGCCAGCCAAGGTCTTTCTTGTAGAAGTGATCGTAATATCCAGGCTCGTGATTGGCGCGATATACCTGGATCTCTTGTATTTGTTCCAGGGAGAGGGAGCCGCGCGGTCCGTACGGGTTGGGTCCGTCCTGCATGAAAGCAGGACGCTGGGCCACCGCCTGCTGACCGGGGATGTCGCCGTCCGACCCGGCGGCTGTGGCATCGGTGCCGTCGCCCGTTGCGTCGTCGCCGCTGCGGCCCAAGCCGTCGTGGCCAAGGTTTCCGCCGCTGCCACCGTTGCCGGAGCCCTCTGCACCGCTGTGTTGGTGGATCTCCCCGCTGCTGTGCCCGGCGGGTGCCCCGTGACCGGTTCGGGACGGAAGGTCGTCCGCGATATGGACGGCGGTGTCCCCGGCGCCGGTTGTTGCGCGGGCCATGACGGATCGTCCTCGTTGCGCTGTGTCGGCAGCCGAGGACATCACCGGGCGTCCTCCGACGGGTTCCGGCTGTCGTAGGGGAGGTTCACCGTGGGGTGATGGCGTGGCGAGCCGGGTGCGGTCGGCGGTGCTGGATTCGTGGGCTGCCTCGTCGACGTGCTGTCGCAGGCTGCCGTCCGCGTTGAGGACGTGCCCCTCGTCCGTGAGGTAGACGATCTTTCCCGTGGCGTTGTCGAGGTAGGGGATAGCGTTGGCCGGGATCTTGGGGGAGCGGAGGGCGTCGGCTTGTTTGAGTAGGTCGGCTGTCGCGCCGGTGTGCAGGTTTTTGAGGGTGGTGAAGGCGTCACCGACCTTGAGGGAGGCGAACTTTCCTGCTTTGCCGATGTACGTCATGGGGTCGATGGCCCGGCCGACCTTGCCCACGGTCGACACGGTGCGGACCACCGCGCCGGTCTTGCCTGCGCCTGAGGCTGCGGCGCCGGCTCCCTCGGTGCCCACGAGGGTCAGCAGGTTGAAGCCGACGGCACCTGCGGCCCTGCCCGGGTTGGTCTTCCACTGGTCCCAGGCGACCAGGCCTTTGCCGGTCTGGTTGAGGACGTGGCGGGAGTCACGCAGCCAGGACGGGAGGTCCTTATCGGGCACCCACCCCCAGGTGCCCAGGGTCAGGAGGGTCATGCCCGCGCCGGTGCCGAGTTTGGCCAGGTTCTTCCATGCTTCGCCGGCGGCGTCGGCGCCGTCCCAGCCGACCAGGGTGCCCAGGCCATGGACGGTGGCCACCACGCCGTCGTACCAGAAGCCGTCCCACACCTGTTTGCTCTGGTGGGCCAGCCAGGCCCAGCCCTCGTACTCCTTCTCCGCCGGTGCGCCCCAGGGAGTTTTCTTCGCCTGGTCGAGGTCGGCGGCCTTGAAGCCGTACATGTTGCAGCTGTGGGAGCCGTCGTCGGCGGTCAGCGGGGTGCCGCCGATCAGGGCCATGACCTTGTTGTAGGCCCTGCGCTCGGCGGCCTCGAAGGCGGCGACCGTGTGGTTGACGTCGTGCCACAGGTCGTTGTTGTGGTCGACCTTGTCGTGGTCCTTGCGCCAGTCGTCGTCCCCGGACACCGAGTTCACGAAGGCGGTCGCCTCCGCCTTCAGTGCGTCCAGCTTCTTCACCAGAGGCTGGACTTCGAGGCTGTAGTCCGACAGGGCGCCTGCGACCTTCTCCAGGTCGTCGGCGAAGGCGTCGGACTTCTTCTGCACCGGCCCTGTGGTGCTGAACAACTGCTCGGCCTCGGGAGCCGAGTAGAAGGAGGACAGGTGCTGGAAGGTGGTGTGCACGTCCGAGCCGGACGCACGGAACTGGCCCGCGTCCGCGGTCAGCAGCATCACATCGGTGTCCAGGGTGTCCAGGTCACCGATGAAGTGCGGTATGCCGGACGGGTCGATCAGCTTCGCCTCGTCGCCCACCGTCACTGGCCCTTCGCGCCGTGGCCCGTACTACCCACGCCGGGCATGTCCACCTTCGGTTCCCTGGCCGCCTCGTGCTGCGCGTTCGAGGCCTGCTCCAGGTCACCGGCCATGTAGCAGCGGGTGGCCTGGTCCGCCCCGTGCAGGGACTTGCCGGCGCGCTTGGCGATGTACACCAGGTCCCGGCTCCAGTGCTGCATGAACTGGCTGAGCGCCGCACCCACCAGCCCGGCCGTGCTGGTGTACGGGCCGTACTGGCTGGTCAGCGTGCCGGCCGCGGAAGCGGCCTCCTCCAGGTTGCCCTGCATCGCGCTGCCGGCGTCCGACATGCTCTTCGCAGCGGTGCCACAATCGGACAGCACCTTGTACACCCCGGCCGGGTGAATGTCCCACCCCGTCACGGCAATCCCCTCATCCCCGTACGCGCCTGCTGCGGGCGTCGTCGGCCCGCCAAGTCCTGTCGTGTCAGCCGATGTTGTCGACGGCAGCCCGCGCCTTGGCCAGCGTCGACTGCGCGGTCCCGTCGTTCTGCTCCAGCGTCGTGCGGACCAGCCGGATGATCTCCCGGACCTCGCTGGCTGCCCGGTGCCAGCGGACCTCCTTGCCGTGATACTCGTCGGCCACGCCGTCCGCCGTGAAGTCGGCCATCGCGGCCTTCACCGCACGGTCGCGGTCACTCAGGACGCTTTCCAACTGGCCGATGACGCCCGCCAGGCTCAGCTGTACGTCGGCGGAGGCACCGGTGTCGTACGAGCGGCGGTCCTGATTCTGACCCATGATCGAATCCCCCTTGAAAACGGTAGCGACAGCAGTGAGTTCATCTTCGAGGTCGGTTATCGCGCGCCGAAACGGGCGGCGTCGAAGTTGGCGACGCCCATGTTCTGATGCGCGTTGTCACCCAACTCCGCGTCACCACTGCCGAACGCGGTGTCCATACCGGACTGACCGCCAAGGATCGCGCCCAGCGAGCTGTTCAGATCCGCCGTGATCTCGTCGGCATGCGCCTTGAACGTGTCGAACGCGGCCTTGCCGGCCCCGTTGAACTTCCCCTCCAACGGCTGGGCCGCCTGGATCAGCAACTTGATCAGCGTGCCCAGGTCGTCGCTTGAGCCGACAGTGCTCTTCCCGAGCTGCGACAGGGTCGTCGACCCCATGTCGAACTTCATCCACCCACCCCGTAAGCGTGTTGTGCCTGCGCTGGGACTGCTCAATCGCCGGTGTTTCATCTCGCGACGCTCAGAACCCCGCAGTTCGTCGAACATCCTCTCGCATCCTGCGTTGCAGGCGCAACGTGAAAGAGTTCGAGTTGGCGTGATCTGGTTCATGAGGCGGAGACGTTCGACAGAGCGGTCCGGCCGGCCGGGATGGCGGCGGGCCCATGGGTGAACTTGTCGAGGACTGGCACGTTCACGAAGGGCACAGCGCTCCGAAATGAGCCTTGAGGAAGTTCGAAGCACAGGCCCCCTGTCTGGGGCAGCGGCTCAGCTCCGCAGCGGCTTTTCGACGGGTGACGGACCGCCACCTCCGCTCTGCTCACCAGCCGGAGACCAGCACGCCCCCTCGGCGAGCCCAGAAGACACCGAGTGATGTCACGTCCTGCTCCGGGGTCCTCGCTCAGGGCTGGACAAGGCACGGCCCCGACGCCCCGTCGGCCGCGAGTGGCGTGTGCCTGGGGAGTTCCTCGCCCACCAGTCGTATGGAAACCTCCAATAGCGCCACGCCCGTCGTGAGACGAGAGACTCCTGAGCCCACCAGGAGGACCATCACGGTTCCTCCGCGCCCCGCCCTCTTGTCAGCCCCGGCGCTCATCGACTGGCCCGTGGGTGATCCCGCTGACGAGCGCGCGCATCGCAGCCTTCGAGAACAGCAACGGCCGACGGCTCGTGTCCTTGGAGTCGCGCACTGCGGCGTGTTCGCCCAGTTCCGCAACTTCCAGGCAGTCGTTCGCGCCCCCACTGTACGAGCTCTTCCGCCACCTCGCGTGCGTGAGCTCGACGTCGTGCCGAGCTGTCGTGCCGTCGTGCAGGGCGGCGATGCTGGGCGTGCTCACTGTTAGAAGCCGTATCTCAACCGATCATGGAACGTGCAGGTCGAACAGGTTTCCCGCCGGGGTGATCTTCCCGGTGTACGCGCATGAAGGCAGGGCC
>NZ_JBVHLX010000050.1:0-13879 GCF_055558775.1 Streptomyces sp. NPDC025638
GACATACGAAGGCGTGAACGCCTGGGTGGCATTCTCCACGAGTACGAACATGCCGCGTGACCTGGGTGGACGAGGTTTCCGGCAAGGGCAGGGCCAGCCGCGCGCCGTCGCCCCGCGTCCTCGCATAGGCAGGTCTCTGCCACCGCGATGAACTGTGTGCACTGCGGCAAGCTGCTGCCCGAGGGCTCGCGGCGGGACCGGGCGTACTGCGACAACAAGTGCCGGGGGCTGGCCTCCTACTACCGGCGCAAGGCGGGCGTACCGCCCCCGCCGCGCTGGCAGCACCCCGCCTTGACCTCGGACAACCTCGCGCTACGGTCGGCTGCGGCCCGCGCCAAGCAGCTCGGCGAGGCCAACGGATGGTCGCCGTCGCTCGTGCGGTGCGCGATGGACGGCCTGACGGCGGTGCTGGAGCACCGCCCGCCCGGCAAGCCCGTGAAGCTCACCGAAATCCGCACGCGAATACCTCGACACGCTTCCAGTTTTCGGGTCGCCGAGGTCCTCGCCGACCTGGACCTTCTGGAAGATGACAGCGCCTTGGCGATCCGCTCCTGGATCGACGACCGCACCGGCGAACTGCCCGCCGGCTTCGCCAGCGACGTCCGCGCCTGGCTGCTGGTCCTCCTCGACGGCGACAGCCGTGCCAAGCCACGGTCCCGCACCTGTCTCTACGTCTACTTCGGCTGTGTCCAGCCCCTGCTGGAGAACTGGGCGACGACCCGCGGGCACCTGCGCGAGATCACCGTTGCCGACGTCACGACCGCGCTGTCACCCCTGCGTGGATGGCAGCGTCGCAACGCCATCGCGGCACTGCGCTCACTGTTCCGCTTCGCCAAGAAGCGCGGCCTGATCTTCGCCAACCCCACCATCCGACTCAAGGCAGAAGACATCCCACGCAGCCTGCTGCCGATGACCGACGCCGAAGTGCTCGCCGTCCAACGGATCGCCGTCACCCCCGCGCAACGGCTGATCGTCGCCCTGGCTGCCGTCCACGCCGCCCGCGCCACTGCTATCCGCCGTCTCACCCTGGACGACCTCGACCTGCCCAACCGCCGGATCAACATCGCTGGACACGCCCAACGGCTCGGCGAACTGCCCTACCAGACCCTGCTGGCCTGGCTCGGCCAGCGTCGGGCCGCGTGGCCAAAGACCCCCAACCGGCACGTCCTGATCAACCCGAAGACAGCCCTGGGAACCGGGCCCGTCAGCCCCGAATACCTCAAGCGGCACCTGCTGCACCAGGGCGTCTACCTCGAACGCATCCGCGGCGACCGGGTACTGCACGAAGCTCTGACCGCCGACGCCGACCCACTACATCTCGCCCTGGTCTTCAACTTGTCCCACACCACCGCGAGCCGCTATGCGGCCATCGCCCAGAGCTTGCTGGACGACCAGATCGAGCGGGGCGCCGGGAACGAATGAATATCCTGCCCATCAGGTGCTCGGGGGCGATCAGTTGCCATCGATCGGTCTCACAGCTGCGGTGGGACCGGCCGGCCGAGAAACGCGGCAAGCCGATCGATGGCCGGAGCGGTCTCCTCGACGGGTTGCGGCTCGGCGAATCGTCCCGTTCGGGACTGAGCGGAGAATTGGACCTGAACGAACGCCAGGCTCTGCTCGGCAAGGTCTTCGGGCAGCAGCGCAGGGATTCCGGTGGCCTGGGCGAGGTCCCATCCGTGAGCGAGCAGGTCGTACAGGCGGATCTGCAAGCGCTCGGCGCCCGTGGCGCTCCCCAAGGGTCCGCGATAACTCCGCTCAAGCACCCCGGGACGGGAGAAAGCGGCCAGCAGTGAAGCGCTGGAGGACCGGTAGGCTCCGACCGGGTCGTCACCGAGGGGGTCTGCTCCGCGCTCGGGCATCGGGCCACCCTCGATCATGGCTGCGAACACCAGGTCCATGCCGACCAGGTGGGCCACCACCTCGCGCACGTTCCATTCCGTGCACGGCGTCGGCTCCTTCCACTGCTCGGGGCGGACCTCGACGAGCAGGTCGCCGACAGATTTGCATGCACGTGCGAGATCTTCGACGGAAACGGTAGTCATCCGGGGAGACTACGGCGTCAACTGCCCGGCTGCCCAAGGGATTTGCATCGGTGCGAAGAAGCCCTGCCGAATCGGGCGACCGCGCGATCGCTGAGCGTCGATGGGTGACAGCTGCCGCAGGTACCTGCCCCGCTCACTAAACTCAGCGACGACGAACCCACCGCACTTCCGAGCGCACGTGCAGAAGACGCCGTGGGTTCCCGGTGAAAGTCCCTCAGTCACGCTGAACCCACGGCCGTCGTGTACTTAACGAACATGTCACCAGCCGCAATAGCGGTTGATCGCCTGCGGCTCTTTCGCCGTACTGGCCGGTACTGACTGGGGTGTTCGGCATCATGTGCGCTCGTGGGGCGACAGCCGGTGGGGATGGACGAGCTGGTCGAGGACTGGACGGTGCTCGATGACGAGCTAGAACTGGTGACGGGCAGGCGCGGCCCGACGCGGCTGGGATTCGCGCTGCTGCTGAAGTACTACACCCGGCATGGCGGGTTTCCCCGGGGCCGGGCGAAGTTCCCGGACGAGGCGGTCGCCTTCGTCGCGCGGCAGATGAAGGGGCCTGCCGCGGACTTCGGCCTATACGAGTGGTCCGGGCGGACGATCGAGTACCACCGGGCCCAGATACGCGAGCATCTGGGGTTCCGGGTGTGCTCGGTGCAGGACGCGGAGAAGCTGACGGCTTGGCTGGCCGGGAACGCGGCGCACGCGGAGCGGCATGCGGACCGGGTGCGCGGGGAGCTGCTGAAGCACTGCCGTGAGGAGTGCATCGAGCCGCCGGCGCCGGACCGGATCACACGGATGGTGCGGTCGGCCCTGCGCGCCGCGGAGGAGAGCTGGTTCGCCACGATCGCTGCCCGGCTGACGCCGGAGGTGCGGGCCCGGGTCCTGGCCCTGGTGGTGGCGGGCGTCGCAGGTGAATCGGAGGGCGCCGAGGAGGACGAGGGGGGCGACGGGGAGTCCGTACTGGCCCTGGTCAAGGCGATGCCGGGGAACGTGAGCCTGGAGTCGATGCTGCGGGAGATCCGCAAGCTGACCGCGATCCGGGCGATCGGTCTTCCGGCGTCGCTGTTCGCCGACGTTACACCGAAGGTACTGGCCTCCTGGCGGCAGCGGGTGGCCGTCGAGTCGCCGTCCCACCTGCGTCGGCGCTCACCGGAGGCGGCGGTGACGCTGCTTGCCGCACTGCTGGTGGAGCGGGAGCGGGAGGTGACCGACTCGTTGGTCGACCTCCTGATCGTCACGGTGCACCGGATCGGTGCCCGCGCCGAGCAGAAGGTGACGCAAGAACTGATCAACGCGTTCAAGCGGGTGTCGGGCAAGGAGAACATCCTGTTCCACATCGCCGAGGCGGCCCTGGCCGAGCCGGACGGCGAGGTCCGCGAGGTCGTCTTTCCTGCGGTACGCGGGGGCGAACAGACGCTGAAGGAGCTGGTCCACGAATACAAGACGAAGGGGCCGGTGTACCGGCGGACGGTGCAGACCACGCTGAAGGCGTCGTACACCAACCACTACCGGCGGGGCCTGACCGAGCTGCTGGGCGTCTTGGAGTTCCGCTCGAACAACTCCTCCCACCGGCCGGTGATCGAGGCGCTGCAGTTGGTGCAGCGGTACGCCAAGGCCGGGAACACCACCTACATGCAGGCGTCGCTGGTGTACGTCAACACCCTCATGCTCCAGGACGTCCTCGCCGAACCCGCATGGGCCGGCCTGCTCACGTCCGCCGACCGACGCGGCCTGACCCCGCTCTTCTGGACTCATGTCCGCCCCTACGGCGAGGTCCGCCTCGACATGACCTCACGCCTGCTCCTCGGCACCCCCACGACCTGAACCGCAGCCACCTCATCAAGGAGATCCGATGGATCCGGAAGCACTGAACTACCTCGCCCAGACCGGAGGCGCAGCGATCGTCGCGGCCATGACCACCGATGCCTGGCAGACTGCCCGCATCCGGACCGTGCAGTTCTTCCAGCGCCGTGGCAGGGACCCGCGAGAGATTGAGGGCCAGCTGGACCGTAGCGTCGCCCGTGTAACACGTGAAGGGACCGAAGCTGCCCGTGAGGGCCAGGTGACCAGGTGGCGAGAAGACCTGGAAGACCTCCTGCACGAACGCCCGGACGCCACGGACGAACTCCAAACCCTGATAGATCAGATCAACCGGGCACTGCCCCAGCCACAGCAGCAATGGGTGCAGCGGTACAACATCACCGCCCGCGACAACAGCAAGGTCAACGTGGCGGGACGCGACGTCAAAGAGTACGCGACCAGCATCGACCAGGTGCGGCCCCCGCACCGCGCGGACGACACGAGCACCGGCGACGACCAGTGAGCGGACCAGGCACACCTCCGCAGGGCGACGAGGGCCCCCACCACGTGATCCGTGCACAGGACGCCGCGACCGTATACGTAGTGAACGGCCCCGCCGATCTGCATGTCTTCCAAGACCGCGGTCCGGTCTACCGGCTGACCGGACATCAGCCCCAGCAGGGGAAGGAGGACACCGCGTGGCTGCTGGCGCAGCCCAGCCGCCTGCTCGCCGCCCGCTCCCGGGTCGTCGACTTCACCGGACGCGACCAGGAACAGGCCGATTTGGAGACCTGGAGGGACGCGGCCGGCCCGCGGATGGCCGCCCGATGGCTGCATGCTCCCGGCGGGCAGGGCAAGACCCGTCTGGCCGCCGAGTTCGCCACCCGCAGCGCTGCCGAGGGATGGAAGGTCGTGACGGTGGTTCACGGCAAAGGCACGTCCACCCCGCCCCCGCAGAGTGTCGACTTGCGCCTGGACAGCGCGGCCGGGGTACTGCTGGTGGTGGACTACGCCGACCGGTGGCCGCTGACGCACCTGAACTGGCTTTTCAGTAACACCCTGCTCCACCACCGGATCCCCACCCGCCTGCTGCTGCTGGCCCGCTCAGCCCATCCGTGGGCTCCGGTGGAGTCCGCCCTGGAGGAGCTGCACGTGGCAACTGACCAGTACACACTTCAACCGGTGCCTGTCGGGGACGCGGCCGGAGAACGGGAGCGGATGTTCGCGGTCGCCCGCGACTGCTTCGCCGCCCGCTACGGCCTGCCCGACCCCAGCCGAATAGGGCCCCCCGGCCCGCTTCACCATGCCGACTTCGGGCTGATCCTGGCCCTGCACATGGCCGCCCTGGCCGCCGTCGACGCCTACGTCCATGGCGACCGGCCCCCCGCGGACATGGCTGGCCTGTCGGCCTACCTGTTGAAGCGCGAACGCAGGCACTGGCAGCTGCTGTACGAGAGCGACGTCGAGGGCCTGGACTACAAGACACCACCGCATGTGATGCGTCGAGCCGTGTTCGCCGCCGCCCTCACCGGCGCGACGCCGCACCATCAGGGCACGGCCATCCTGCGCAGCCTGGGCCTAGAGACACACCCTGACCGAGTCCTCCACGACCACGCGGTGTGTTACCCGCCCAGTGAGGCGAACAAGGTACTGGAACCGCTCCTGCCCGACCGTCTCGCCGAGGACTTCCTCGCCCTCGCCCTGCCCGGACACGACGTGCAGGATCATTCCCCGACCCCGTGGGCGAGCGAGGTGATCGAGGTGCTCATCACCCGAGAGCTAGACGGGTCAGCACCCACCCACACCGCCCGCGCGATAACTTTCCTCGCCGCCGCCGCCGAACGCTGGGACCACATTGGTCCCTTACACCTGTATCCCCTGCTCCACCGCGACCCCCAACTCGCCCTCGACGCCGGCAGTGCGGCGCTGACCGCCCTCGCTAGCCTCAAGGACGTCGACCCCGCACTCCTGGAAGCCATCGAAGCCCGTTTCTCCTCGCGGCGCACCGACCTTGATCTTGGCATCGCCGCCCTGACCCACCGCCTTACCCCCCACCGCATAGCCGCCACCGGTGACCTTGCCGAGCAAGCCCGCCTGTACGGCGTGCTTGCATTACGCCAGTGGTACGCCGGCAACCATAACCAAGCCGTCGAAGCCGAAGGCCAGGCAGTTGAGCTCCTGCGGCAGCTGGCGCAGGCCGACCGGGACGCCCACGAGCCCGGCCTCGCCAACAGGCTGTCCAACCTCAGCAGGGGCCTGTCAACGGTGGGGCAGCACAAGGCCGCTTTGCGGGCTGCCGCGGAGGCGGTGGCGGTCCGCCGACGCCGAGTGTTAACACGGCGGGGCCTTTGGCGACTTCGGAAGATAAAAATGGTTGACTGGGCCGGGGCCGCTGCCGCCCCGCTGGCCGACCTTGCGATATCGCTGACCCGCCTTGGAGATTGTCTGAGGAAGGTGGGGAGGTACGAGGAGGCTCAGCGGGCTGTCGAGGAAGCGCTGGAGATCCATCGGCGCCTCGCACCGTTGAGCTTGCTCAATGTCGACCTCGCCGAGTCCATGTCTGATCTTGCAGCCGCCCTGACCGCGATGGGGTCGTCGCAGGAGGCATTCGAGGCCACGGAGCAGGCGGTGAGGATCTACCGACGGTTCGTGCCGACGGACCCAGTCGTCTACGAGCCCAAGCTCGCGGAGGCGCTGAGCTGCCTCGCTCTCGCCCTGTCCAACGCGGGGCGGCAGCAGGAGGCCCTAACCGCCATCGAACAGGCGGTGGAGATCTACCAGCGGCTCGCGCAAGCGCGCCCAGCCGTCTACGAGCCCAAACTCGCGGAGGCGCTGACCAACCTCTCCGCCACCCTGATCGCGGCGGGGCGGCAGCAGGAGGCCCCAACCGCCGCCGAACAGGCGGTGGAGATCAACCGGCGGCTCACTGAGACGAACCGACCCGTCTACGAGCCTGACTTCGCCAAGTCGCTGACTAGCCTGGCTTTCGCCTTGTCCAAGGCGGGGCGGCGGCAGGAGACCCTAACCGCCCTCGAACAGGCGGTGGAGATCTACCAGCGGCTTACGGAGACGAACCGACCCGTCTACGAGCCAGAACTCGCGGAGGCGCTCATTAGCCGTGCGGCCCACATGGACGAGGCAGGACGGTTGGACGGAAGGTTGGAGGCCGCCGAGCAGGCAGTCAGCGTCTGCCGACGGCTGGCGCAGGCCGACCTGACCGCACACGAGCCTCGCCTTGTCCGCTCGTTGAATAACCTTGCCATCTTTCTGACGAAAGCGGGGCAGTTGGAGGAAGCCGTGACAGCCAGCCAGCAGACGGTGGAGATCTATCGGCGGCTCGCGCAGACCGATCCAGTCACACACGGGCCCGACCTGGCAATATCCCTGAACCAGCTCGGCATCCGCCTGGCCAAGACGGATCGATGGGAGAACGCACTGGCCGCCACGGAAGAGTCGGTGAAGACCTGGAGGAAGCTGAGCGCGCCAGGAGGCTGGCGACACCGCACTCGCACACGGACAAACCTGGCCGCGTACGAGGCCGACATCGCCCACTCATCCACCAACCTCGGTATCTGTATGTTCTATGTGGGATTCCGTGAGGGTGCAGTGGACGTCACCCAGCAGGCGGGGGCCGAGCTGCTCGCCCGGGCCGCCGAGGACGCCAACCTGGATCACTCCCACCGCGTGTGGGGGGCTAAGGCATTGTCCGGGATGCGGGGGCACGAGCAGGCTGGGGCCGACCTGCTGCTCCGCCTCGCTGAGGACACTGCCCTGGACGACGACCTGCGCGTGCGGGCGGCCGCGGCTCTGGCCGAAGTTGAGGGGCATGAGCAGGCGGGAGCCGACTTGCTCGGTCACTTCGCCGAGGACACTGCCCTGGACGGCTTCCCGCGTGTGGGGGCAGCCGGGGCCCTGACGTTCATGGAGGGGCATGAGCGGGCGGGTGTCGATTTGTTGCTCCGCTTCGCCGAGGACAGTGCCCTGGACGACGACCTGCGCGTGCGGGCGGCTGAGGCCCTAGCCGACCTGTGCATTGCCAGGCCCCCGGCGGGCGATGGAAACGGTCGCTAGGGGAACCCCCACCGAACAATCGTGATCTTGCTCGGTCAGGAGGATCGACCTGTGCTGACGGCGTCTCATTTAGGGTGTCCGGTGATCTGTACGCTGAGCGGGGGCTTATCGTACGCTCCGGGAATGAGTGAACGCGTCGGCTACGCGAGATGCAGTCTGGACAAGCAAGACCTCACCGCCCAGCGCGAGATCCTGCTTGGCCTGGACGTCCCGAAGGACCGGATCTACCTGGACCACGGACTGACCGGAACCAACCGCGACCGGCCGGGCCTGGCCCAGGCCCTCGCGGCCGTGCGCGCCGGCGACACCCTCGTCGTCCCGAAGCTCGACCGCCTCGCACGCTCGGTACCCGACGCCCGCGACATCGGCGATTCCCTCACCGCCCGCGGCGTCAAGCTCTCACTGGGCGGCACCCTGTACGACCCCGCCGACCCGATGGGCAAGATGTTCTTCAACATCCTGGCCACCTTCGCCGAGTTCGAGGTCGATCTGCTGGGCATGCGCACCCGCGAAGGCATGGCGGTGGCGCGGGCCAAAGGCAAACTCAAGGGGAAGCAGCCCAAGCTCACGGCCCGCCAGCAGACCCACCTGGTCCAGCAGCACCAGTCCGGCGAGCACACCATCGCCGACCTCGCCGAGCTCTTCTCCGTCAGCCGCGCCACGGTCTACCGCGTCCTTGAGCGGCACCAGAACGCACCCGCGCCTTCGACCTCCGGCGGGCAGTGACGTGCTGCCCTACGTCTACCAGGTCACCAAGTACGACTCTGCCGACCGCGATGAGCACGGCCACTACACTGGCGCCCAGCCCGCGACCAGTGACCACGGACCGGTCGAAGCCGCCTACCTGCAGGCCGTTGCCGCCTTCGCCGAAGAGACCGGTGTCGACCAGCTGGCCATCCGCGAACCGCAGATCGGAGGCTTCGCCCACTTCGGCTTGGAGCCACCGGTCGACGGCTACGGTCTGGCCGACCTGTTCCCGGCCGGTCCCACCGGTTTCCACGACGGTGCGCTGGTGCCGATCTCGGTCGGCCTGGAACTCGTCCGTGCCATGCTCCGCGACAACGGCGCCTGGTGCCGTTTGGAGGTGGAGGGAACATTCGCCGTCCACGTCGGATGGGACCAGTACCTCTACGTCGGCAGCAACCAGCCCTGCGAAACAGCGCTGGCCCGCACCTGCTCGCTCGGCCTGTTCCCGGAACGCCTGGACGCATCACCGTACAACTTCGCCCCCGACGACCCCCTGCACGAGCAGCGCCCGGCCGACGCCGACTTCTGGGCCCGCCTGCACTGGACGGTCAGCGCCCACCGCGCCACGTTCCTGGAGGAGACCTACGCCGCGAACGCCTCCCGGTGGCACCGCCTCACCCGCGACAACATCGCGGCGGTGCGCTCCCAGCTGACCCCTCGCGCCCAGCTGGCGGTCTGGCCGGACCTGCTCACCGACGTCGACGCGGCCATGACCTCTCTGCCCGGGAAGGGCCTGATGGAAATCATCTGGGAGGACGAGGACGGGCGGATCACCAGCACGGTCGTGGACGAGACTCAGTTCGAGGCAGTGACCTCCCAGATCACCGGCGCGTGTGCTGCCGGCGTCGTATCCCTGGCTACCGATGAGCGGCACCCGCTGTTCACCGCTGTACTGCCCGACAGCGACGGTGTTCTCCGCGCACGCTGGCAGACCGAGCCGACGCCAAGCGACCGAGACTGGGCCTTCCTGAAGACCCTGCGGCGCGGCCAGGTCGTCACCGGCACGGTGACGACCATCGCCAGCTTCGGCGTCACGTTCGTGGCCATCGGCGGCTTCACCGCGATGATCAATATTCCGGAGCTCTCCTGGCGTCCGTTCAACCACCCGTCCGACGTCGTCAGCGTCGGCCAGGAGGTCACAGCCGAGGTCCTCGATGTCGACATGGTCCGGGAACGGGTGCCGCTGTCGCTCCGAGCAGTGCAGGAAGACCCGTGGCCGCAGGTAGCGCAGCGGATCGGACAGGTGGTCACCGGACCGGTCACCAAGATCGTGCCGTTCGGCGTCTTCGTGCGCATCGAAGACCGAGAGGACGGCTTCGAGGGGCTCGTGCACACCAGCGAGCTGGATGAATCGCCCGGAGACGTCGTCAAGGTTGGCGACGCCCTTACCGTGAAGATCACCGATGTCGATCTCGCACGGCGCCGCATTGCCTTGTCGCAGACGCAGGCCCGTACAACCCGCCATGAGGGAGATCGCCATTCCTGACGAAACGGCTGCCCACACGCGCAAGGAGCAGGAGTCCAAGTCCGGCGCTGAGCCGGATGAGTTGGCCCTGCACCTGGCCTCGTTGTCCCATCCTGAGGCAACCGTCCGAAGGAACGCTGTGGGCGGCATCCAGTCGCACGGGGCAGGAGATCCCCGGGCCGTGAAAGCTCTGCTTCCCCTCCTCAGCGACCCATACGTTCGGACCGGAAGTCGGGCTCGGTACGTCCTGACCTCCTGGGGCCAGTCCATCGTGCCGTTGCTGCAGGAAATCCGCCGCGCGGGGCCCGGGCGGCTGCGTGCTGCAGCCTTGACCGTCCTCGCAGAGATTGTCGGCGAGGACGGCCTGTCCGCCCGAGACCGGGCAGCCGTCGAACGCCTGATCCGTATCAAGCTTCTCGCCGACCGCCCCGAGCCGCTGTCGGGCTGCTGGATCCACTGGATCGCAGTCCCTACCGGAGATCAGCAGGGAATCATGGATCTCCTCGGCCTGACCCAGCCGCGACCAGTCACCTTCGCGCTGGCCAACGATGTCGTTGACGCCGACAGCCACGACGGGCCGGCAGATGGCCCCGGGTGCTTCTTCCCGGGTATTCGTCAGCCCTGAGCTCGACGGCTGGACCTTCGTGGCCGGCCGATGGTGTGACCCGATCGACGACGAACGCGCCGACGAAGTACTCGGGGCCTGCGAGAGACTCAGCACCCATTACGGCCAAGCGCAGGCGTACTACTACGGCGCCCAGGGGGACGGATCCGCGTGGGTCGTCGCCGAGAACGGTGTCGTCATCCGTCGCTACAGCGAGACCGGCGACGGCGATGACTACCTGCTGACCATCGGCGACCCCCTGCCGTACGAGCGGGAGCGCCGCGTCGAACTGGGACTGTCTCCCGATTGGGACGCGGCCCACGCCTCGGAAGACGAGGAAGACGAATGGAAGTGGGCGGTGTTCGATATGGCTCCGGCTCTCGCCCAGGCCATCGGCCTCAGCCCCCTGACCATCGGCTCCGACGTCCCGATGCGCGGAACAGGGGTACTGGCCCTCACCGAGTACGGAACTGCCAACGGAGTACCGCCAGGTGCCTACAGCATCTGACGAACCATGACGTAGCGGCGCACGAGGAAGCCCGTCGGCAGCCTGTCGATTACACAGAGCTACTTGTCACTTCGCGGCAGCTTCGGGAGTACTGGGCCTAACAGCCTGCTCCGAGCCCGCCGCACCGCCCTCGAAGCCTCCGGGCAGCTGGCATTCGAGCCGTAGGCGAGCGCTCAGCGGCGTCGCAGGAGGCCCCTACGTGTTGGCCGGTCCCGCTCAGTGGGGCGGAGTACCCTGCGGCACCCGGCGGTGAAGTTGTCGAGCATCAGCTCCATGTCGCCCTGGTCCCGATGGGCAAACTGCAGCTGGCTCTGGAGCAGTTCGTGGCGGTCGCGGCCACCAGCGACTTCCGCAGCCCAGTCGCGGATACGTCCGGACAGAAGCTCGATGGCTTTCGCCGCGTACTCGGCACCGTTGGCGACGTCGTACGGGCCCTCGATGGCTACGGCACCGACGGTCCGCGCGACCGCGGCACGCTGCTCGTCGACCTCCTGAAGCCGTGCCTGCACGGCGGCCTGGTCGAAGTCGTCGCTCTTGAACACGTCCAAGAGCGCGGCTGCCGCGTCCCGCCTGGCGAGGAGAGCCGTCGCACACGCGCCGTACGCCTGGCGACGGGCTTTCTGTTCCTCCGCGGTCGTCTGTGCCCGGCTGGTGATCCTGGCCGAGCCCAGCGTTCCAGCCGCTCCGACCACCGTGCCAAGAAGCGTGCCGCCGATGCCGACGAGGCCCAGCAACGTCGTTGAGTCCACAGGGGCATTGTCGGGGACGGAAAACACTCCGGGAATCGTGGGCCAGGCCCGCCTTCATGCCTCGCGCACACGGAGGGCGACACCGCCGGGGCGGGGCCATGGTCTCCAGGCTCGCGGAGTCCGAGCGGCGGAACGAGGCACAGCGGTGAACACCCCGGACGCGGGCCGGCCGGGCGCCGCCGGAGCGGGCAGGGCGGAGCGTTTCCAGGTCCGGATGACGCTCCGGGACGGCGGCCCGTGCGCCGAGGGAACCTGGGCGGAGCGGGCGGTGGCGCTGGTCAAGTTCCGCAGCTGGACCCATGGCAGCCGGGAAGGGGTGAGCATCACCCTGACTGCCGAGGCCGGTGGGACGCAGCTTCGGACGTGGACGAAGGCACGCAGTGAGGAGATCCACCGCGCCAATAGGCCTGACCTGGGCACTCCCTGATCGCTGTTTCGAAGCCGCCGCGGGGTGCGCCTGCGGGATACGTTGATGGCGTCCCGCTTCGTGGTGTAGGCGATCAAGGCGCCGGAATCCGCAGGTCGGGGCCGGTGGCCCCGCCGGAGCGAGGCTTCAACTCGCCCCAGCAGGGCACCTCGTGGACTGCCGCCTCCACGGAGATCGTCATGGGCCTCGAACCGGAACGCGTAACGCTTGATCCCCTACACCACGACGCGGGACACGACCGATACGTTGGGTGAGCGGGGACCATCAAAAGCGAAGAACCGGCGCTCAGGATGCGGCAGGACTCGGCTTTCTACGCTGGACGAGGACGCCGACCGCCGTGGAGACGAGAGCGCCCGCGAGCGCGAGCCCGGCATAGCCGGCCCGCTGGGTCCGCTGCGCGGTGCACTGGCCGCGATAGCTGGAGTACCCGTCCTCCGTTGCCTCCGCATGCGGAGATATGACGGAGCCGCACTTCAGGGAGAGGGTCTGCTGCAGCCCGCTCGAGCGCACGACCGTCTCGTGGAAGTCAGCCGGAATCAGCAGCATGAAGCCCGCCACGACCGCCAAGAGGACAGTCAGGACTGGCCACACCAACTGATCGATTCTCGCTCGCTCCGTACGCGCCAGTTCCGCCCGAACCTCCGACGGCAACTGATGCTCACTCCCAAAGGACATGCTGTATCGAACCCCCGTCACCTGCTGACATGGCCATGGACTGACAGGAGAGCCTATCGGCCACAGGCTCGGGGCGGAGTCTGTGAGTATGAGTGGTTGCGGTGCAGAGAGTGCCGCTGAGATTGATATTGCTGGGGGTCAAAGCACTGGCTGCGACAGCGGCTGCACTATGGCTGGCCGGTGGAGCGTGCTCTGTCGGAGAGGAGTCCGTGAGGGGTTACCAGGGCGGAAGCTGATCAGGACTGCTCTGCTCGCGAGGTGGCCGAGCTGCGGAATGCTGCCCGGGGGGAAGGGTGGGACGCATCGGGCTCGGCGGCATGCACCCGCCGCTGTTCCGGCGCTCGAAACGCGAACGACTGGGCCGTCAGAGGCTTCAAGCCGAGGACATCGGAGATGAGCGGCACACCGATCGACAGGCCAGACCGCGAGCGTTGAGAGCCCTCGCAAGCCACTCGCCGAACCCGGCATGACTCGGTCACTACTCAGGGAGAGGCCGGGCATGCCGGGGGCGTCGCCGTGACCGGAGTCAGGTCGGCCGCCCGGCGTCCCAGGAGTCGGACTGCGCACGGGCCTGTCTGGGCGTCGATCGTGAAGCACTTCGGGCAGTACGGGCGCCCGGTGGTCTGCGCACGTACTTCTGCCGGGCACAGGCGGGGCAGGCGGGGGCCTACCATCAGGCCAGTGATGATGACGCGTTCAGAAGCCGTATCTCAACCGATCATGGAACGTGCAGGTCGAACAGGTTTCCCGCCGGGGTGATCTTCCCGGTGTACGCGCATGAAGGCAGGGCC
>NZ_JBVHLX010000051.1:0-12630 GCF_055558775.1 Streptomyces sp. NPDC025638
GGGTCGGGCGGGGTTGACGGGTCAGCGGTTTGTGGCGTGTCCGTTCGTTCCCGGGGTGCGGATGTATCGGACCGGGGATGTGGTGCGGTGGACGGTTGAGGGGGAGTTGGTGTTCCTCGGCCGGGCCGATACGCAGGTCAAGGTCCGTGGGTATCGCATCGAACCCGGCGAAATCGAAACCGTCCTGTCGGAGCATGCGCATGTCGCTCACACCGCGGTCGTCGTGCGCGAGGACCGGCCGGGCGACAAGCGGCTCGTCGCATACGTAGTGCCTGCTGCGGACCGTGCTGTGGACGGTGCGGTGCTGCGTGAGTACGCGGCTGAAACCCTGCCGGATTACATGGTCCCGTCCGCCGTGGTGGTGCTGGAGGCGCTGCCACTGACGGTCAACGGGAAGGTGGACCGGGCCGCGCTGCCTGCGCCCGAGGCACCCGGCAACATGGCGGGCCGGGCACCGGCCACCCCCGAAGAGGAGCTGTTCTGCGGGCTGTTCGCCGAGGTACTGGGCATGGAACAGATCGCAGCCGATGCCGGCTTCTTCGAGCTGGGCGGCGACTCGATCATGTCGATGCAGTTGGCGTCGCGAGCCCGACGCGCGGGGTGGGTGGTCACCCCACGGCAGGTGTTCGAGGCGAAGACCGTCGAACGGCTGGCGCTGGTGGCAGAGCCGGTGGACGGCCAGTCCGTCGCCCCGAGCGACGTCGGGATCGGCGAGGTGCCCTGGACACCGGTGATGCGGACACTCGGCGAACAGGCGGTCATCGGACCCCGTTTCGCGCAGTGGACGGTTGTCGGTGCACCGGCCGGGCTGGACCGCCAGGCGCTGGTCACGGCCGTGGGCGCGGTCATCAACACCCACGACATGCTGCGCGCCCGCGTCGAGGACACAGCAACGCGACTGACGGTCGGTGAGCCGGGAACCGTGACGGCAGCCGAGCTGATCCACCACGTGGACGCGATCGATGCAGGGGACGGCGAGCTGGACTGTCTTGCCGAGGAGCAGGCGCAAGCCGCCGTGGCCCGGTTGGATCCGGCGGCCGGCGTGATGGTGCAGGTGGTGTGGGTGGATGCGGGACCGTCCCGCACCGGCCGTCTCGCGCTGGTGGTTCACCACCTGGCAGTGGACGGGGTGTCGTGGCGGATTCTGCTGCCGGATCTGCAAGCGGCATACGAGACAGTGATCGCGGGCGGAGCACCGGCGCTCGACCCGGTGGGCACGTCCTTCCGCGGGTGGGCGGAGCTGCTGACCACCCAGGCCCGAAGCAACGAACGCCACGCCGAACTCCAAGCCTGGACCGAACTCCTCCAAGGCGACGAACTCCCCTTTGGCGACCGCCCGTTGGATCCGGCCCTGGACACCGTACGAACGCTCAAGCACCGATCCTGGACGGTGCCGGTAGAGCAGGCGGCGGTCCTGGCCGGACAGATTTCCACGACCTACCACTGCGGCCTGCACGAAGTCCTACTCGCCACCCTGGCCGGAGCAGTCACCCACTGGCAGCCCGGTCCGGCCGGCCCGGTGCTGGTCGACGTCGAAGGCCATGGCCGGGAGCCGGTGGACGGGGTGGACCTGTCCCGGACCGTGGGCTGGTTCACCAACGTCCACCCCGTCCGCCTGGACACAACACCTGCTGACCTGGCTGACGCCCTGACGGGCGGCCCGGCCGCCGGCGTACTGCTCAAGGCCGTCAAGGAGCAAGTGCGTACCGTGCCCGGTGACGGACTCGGCTACGGTCTGCTCCGCCACCTCAACCCGCATACCGCCGAGATCCTCGCCCAACTTCCCACAGCCCAGATCGGGTTCAACTACCTGGGCCGGTTCACCGCCGGCGAGCAGTCCGGCCCCTCCCGTGCCTGGCAGCTGACCGGAGAATCGGCGGTCGGCGGCGCGGCCGATCCGGACGCTCCTGCCACGCACGCCCTCGACGCAGGCGCCGTCGTACGTGACACAGCCGACGGACCGGAACTGACCCTCACCCTCGACTGGCCGAGCGGACTCCTGGACGACGCGGCGGCCGAACGCCTCGGTGGGCTCTGGCTGGAGATGTTGCAGGGCCTGGCCGCGCACACCACCCACGCCCCCACCGCTGGCGGCCACACCCCGTCCGACTTCCCCCTCCTCGACCTCTCACAGGACGAAGTCGAGGAGTTCGAGGCCGCGGTCCCGGATCTGATGGACGTCTGGCCGCTGTCCCCGCTGCAGGAGGGCATGCTCTTCCACGCCGCCTTCGACGACGAGGGTCCGGACGTCTATGAGGGCCAGCGGATGCTGGCACTCGACGGACCGCTGGAGCCGACGCGGCTGCGGGCGGCCTGGCAGGCGGTTGTCGACCGGCATCCGATCCTGCGGGCCGGGTTCCGCCGTCGTAGGACCGGCGAGGCAGTCCAGGTCATCGCCCGGCATGTGGAGGTGCCCTGGCGGGAGGCGGACGTCTCCGGCCTGTCGGAGGCCGACGCACAGGCCGAGATCGAGCGGTTGTCCGCCGACGAGCGGGCGCAGCGCTTCGACCTCACGACCGCTCCACTGCTGCGCGTCCTGCTCATACGCCTCGGCGCCGACCGGCATCGTCTCGTCCTCTCCAGTCACCACATCCTCATGGACGGCTGGTCGCTGCCGGTCCTGCTCCACGAGCTGCTGAGGGCGTACGAGACGGACGGCGACGTCCGCTCGCAGCCGCAGCCGCCGATGTCGTACCGCGAGTACCTGGCCTGGCTGGCCCGGCAGGACAAGGAAACGAGCCGCGCCGTGTGGCAGGCCGAGCTGGCCGGGGCCGAGGAGCCGACCCGGGTCGTGTCCGCGGAGCTGGTACGGACGCCGGTCATGCCCGAGCCCGCGCTGTTCGAGCTCACCGGTGAACAGACCCGGGCGTTGGAGGAGTTGGCGCGCAGCCGTGGTCTGACCGTGAACACCGTGGTGCAGGGTGCCTGGGCGCTGGTGCTGGCGCGGCTGGCCGGGCGCAACGACGTGGTCTTCGGCGCCACCGTGGCCGGACGCCCCGCTGACCTGTCCGGCGCGGAGTCGGCGATCGGTCTGTTCATCAACACCGTTCCCGTGCGGGTGCGGCTCGATGGCGCGCAGTCCGCGGCGGAGTTGCTCGCCGATCTGCAGGAGCGGCAGGTTGCGCTGATGGCGCACCAGCACCTGGGCCTGGCGGAGATCCAGCGGCTCGCCGGGCCGGGCGCGGAGTTCGACACCCTGGTGGTGTACGAGAGCTACCCGCACACTCCGGCCGCGTCGGACGCCGAAGTTCTGGCCATCAGCCCGGAGGGCAAGGCGGAGGACGCCAGCCACTACCCCCTCACTCTCATCGTCAACCCCGGTGACCGGCTGGGCGGCGAGCTGTCCTATCGGCCCGATGTGTTCGAGCGCGTCCAGGCCGAGGAGATCCTCGCCTCCCTGCTGGGGGTGCTTGAGCAGTTGACGGCCGACCTGTTGCTGCCGGTGGGCCGGATCGACGTCCTGAGCGAGGCCGAGCGCTCACGCATGCTCGTTGAGTGGAACGACACCGACACCGCGCGTCCGCTCTCCCCCGTATCCCTGCCGGAGCTGTTCACGGCACAGGCACGGCGGACGCCGCACGCGTTCGCGGTCGTCGCCGAGGGCGGCCCGCAGTGGTCGTACACCGAGCTGAACCGGATCGCCGACCGAGTGGCGTACGGCCTGGCCGAGCGCGGCGTGTCCCGTGGCGACCTGGTCGGTGTGGCGATGGAGCGGTCGGCGGAGCTGGTCGCCGTACTGCTGGGTGTGCTGAAGGTCGGCGCCGGGTTCGTCCCTGTGGAGGCGGACTGGCCCGCGGCGCGTCGGCGCGTGGTGCTGGAGCACGTTCGGCTGGTCGTCGCCGATCAGGAGCTGACCGACCAGCCGACGGACGTGGTGCGGGTCGGCGCGCTGATGACCGGTACCGACGGCGGCGTCGCGACCGCCGCCGTGGCCGTTCCCGAGGACGTGGCCTACGTGATGTACACGTCCGGGTCGACCGGTGTCCCGAAGGGCGTGGCGGTCACGCACGCGGACGTGGCCGCGCTCGCCCGGGACAGCCGGTTCGCCCACGGGCACGAGACCGTGCTGTTCCACTCTCCGCAGACGTTCGATGCGTCGACGTACGAGCTGTGGGTGCCGCTGCTGTCCGGCGGGCGGGTCGTCGTCGCGCCGCCGGGCATCCCGACACCCGCGCGGCTGCGGGAGTTGATCGGACGCCACGGGGTCTCCGCGCTGTGGCTGACGGCAGCGCTGTTCCACCTCTTCGCGCAGGACGACCCCGGGTGTCTGGCGGGGCTGCGCGAGGTGTGGACCGGCGGCGACGCCGTGCAGGCGGACGCGGTGCACCGAGTGCGGGAGGCGTGCCCGAACCTGGTGGTCGTGGACGGCTACGGCCCGACCGAGACGACCACGTTCGCGACGTCGTACCGCATCGAGCCGGACGCGCCGGCCCCGCTGCAGATGCCCATCGGCCGTCCGCTGGACAACATGCGCGTGTACGTGCTCGACGGCTTCCTGCGGCCGGCACCGGTCGGGGTCGGAGGCGAGCTGTACATCGCGGGGGCGGGCCTCGCGCGCGGCTACGCGGCACGGCCGGGTCTGACCGCCGAGCGGTTCGTGGCCTCCCCGTACCTGCCGGGTGCGCGGATGTACCGGACCGGCGACGTGGTGCGCTGGACCGACGCGGGCGAGCTGGAGTTCGTCGGGCGGGCCGACGCGCAGGTGAAGATCCGTGGCCATCGGATCGAACCCGGCGAGGTGGAGGCGGTCCTGACCGGACACCCCGGCGTCGGCCAGGTCGCGGTCGTGGTGCGCGACGACCAGCCGGGCGAGAAACGGCTCGTCGCCTACGCCGTCCCGACCGGCGACGGTGCCGCCCGTGCGGTCGAGGGCGCGGCGCTGCGTGACTTCGTGGCGGCCGAACTGCCGGACTACATGGTCCCGGCCGCGGTGGTCGTGCTGGACGCGCTGCCGATCACGCCGAACGGAAAGGTGGACCGGGCCGCACTACCGGCGCCGGACTTCGCGGGCAGGGTGTCCGGGCGGGCACCGCAGGGCGTGGTCGAGGAGGCCCTCGGCGCACTCTTCGCCGACGTGCTGAAGCTGGCACAGGTGAGCGCCGAGGACTCGTTCTTCGAGCTGGGCGGCGACTCGATCATGTCGATGCAACTCGCGTCCCGGGCCCGGCGCGCCGGGTGGGTGGTCACGGCACGGCAGGTGTTCGAGGAGAAGACCGTCGAGCGGCTGGCGTTGGTTGCGGAGCCGGTGGACGGGCGGGCCGCAGCCCCGGGCGACGTGGGGACCGGCGAGGTGCCCTGGACGCCGGTGATGCGGGTGCTGGGTCTGTCGGCGGTGACCGGCTCACGGTTCGCGCAGTGGACGGTCGTCGGCGCGCCGGCCGACTTGGACCGGCAGGCGCTGGTCGCGGCTGTGGGCGCGGTCGTCGATACGCACGAAATGCTGCGCGCCCGCGTCGAGGGCTTCGGCGAACGTCGCCTGGTGGTGGGTGAGCCGGGGTCGGTGGATCCGGCCGGGCTGGTCCAATGGGTGGACGCGGCCGATGTGGCGGACGGTGAGCTGGATGGTCTGGTCGAGGAGCGGGCGCATGCCGCCGTGGAGCGGCTGGATCCGGCGTCCGGAGTGATGACGCAGGTCGTGTGGGTGGACGCCGGGCCGTCACGGGCCGGTCGTCTGGTGCTGGTGGTCCACCACCTGGCCGTCGACGGCGTGTCGTGGCGGATCCTGCTACCGGATCTGCGGGCCGCGTACGAGGCGGTGACCGCGGGTGGTGCATCGGTCCTCGATTCGACGGGTACGTCCTTCCGCCGCTGGGCGGAGCTGCTGACCACCCAGGCCCGGAGCGAAGAGCGCCGTGCCGAGCTGGAGGCTTGGACCGCCCTGCTGGACGGCGAGGAGCCGACGCTCGGAAGCAGGGCGCTCGACCCGGCCCGGGACACCATCGAGACACTGCGGCACCGCTCGTGGGTGGTGCCGGTCCAGCAGGCGGCGGTGCTGGCCGGGCGCACGGCGGCAGCGTTCCACTGCGGGCTGCACGAGGTGCTGCTGGCCACCTTGGCCGGTGCTGTCACCGACTGGCGTCCGACCGCTGCCCCCGGGTTGCTGATCGACGTCGAGGGTCATGGCCGAGAGCCGGTCGACGGGGTGGACCTGTCCCGGACGGTGGGCTGGTTCACCAGCATCCACCCGGTCCGGCTCGATCCCCACGGAATCGATCTGGCCCAGGTCCGCTCGGGCGGCCCGGCGGCGGGTGCGCTGGTCAAGCGAGTGAAGGAGCAGGCGCGTTCCGTGCCCGGTGACGGGCTGGGCTACGGCCTATTGCGCCACCTCAACCCCGACACGGCCACGGCCCTGGCTCAACTCCCGTCCCCCCAGATCGGGTTCAACTACCTGGGCCGGTTCGACGCCGGTGAGCAGACGGCGCCGATCGGCGCCTGGCAGTTGGCCGGCGAGACAGCCGTCGGCGGAGCGGCAGACCCGGACACACCGGTGCTGCACGCCCTCGATGCGAGTGCCGTCGTACGCGATACGGCGGACGGGCCGGAGCTCACCCTCACACTCAACTGGCCGAGCGGACTCCTGGACGAGGCGGCGGCCGAGCGTCTGGGTGGGCTGTGGCTGGAGATGCTGGCCGGCCTGGCCGCGTACACCAACGACACCCCCACCGCGGGCGGTCACACCCCCTCCGACTTCCCGCTCGTGGAGTTGACGCAGGAGGGCGTGGACGAACTGGAGTCGGCGATCCCGAACCTGGTGGACGTCTGGCCGCTGTCGCCGCTCCAGGAGGGCATGCTCTTCCACGCCGCGTTCGACACCGACGGCCCGGACGTCTACGAGGGTCAGCGGGCGCTGGCGCTCGAAGGACCGTTGGACGTGGCCCGGATGCGGGCGGCCTGGCAGGCCGTCGTCGACCGGCATCCGATCCTGCGGGCCGGCTTCCACCGGGATACCTCGGGGGATGCCGTGCAGGCGATCTCCCGTGAGGTGGAGCTGCCGTGGCGGGAGGCGGATGTCTCCGGCCTGCCGGAGGCCGACGCGTCGGCCGAGGTCGAGCGGTTGTCCGCCGAGGAGCGGGCACAGCGCTTCGACCTGACGGCGCCCCCCATGCTGCGGCTGCTGCTCGTCCGCTTCACCGCCGACCGGCATCTGCTGGTGATGACGACCCATCACATCGTCATCGACGGTTGGTCACTGCCGGTCCTGCTCGACGAACTGTCCACGGTGTACGCGACGGCAGGCGACCCGCGTGCGCTGCCCGCGCCCACTTCCTACCGGGAGTACCTGGCGTGGCTCGCCCGCCAGGACAAGGAGGGGACCCGGGCGGCATGGCGGGCGGAGCTGGCCGGAACCGAGGAGCCGACCCGTGTTGTGCCAGCGGACCTGGTACGGACGCCGGTCATGCCCGAGCCCGCGCACTTTGAGTTCTCGTACGAACTGACGCAACAGCTGGAGGAGTTGGCGCGCAGCCGTGGTCTGACCGTGAACACCGTGGTGCAGGGCGCCTGGGCCCTGGTGCTGGCGCGGCTGGCCGGGCGGCACGACGTGGTCTTCGGCGCGACCGTGGCGGGACGGCCGACGGACCTGCCGGGTGCGGAGTCGGCGATCGGCTTGTTCATCAACACCGTTCCCGTGCGGGTGCGGCTCGATGGCGCGCAGTCCGCGGCGGAGTTGCTCGCCGATCTGCAGGAGCGGCAGGTTGCGCTGATGGCGCACCAGCACCTGGGCCTGGCGGAGATCCAGCGGCTCGCCGGCCCGGGCGCGGAATTCGACACCCTGATCGTCTACGAGAACTACCCGCGCCAAGCCACCGAGGCCGACGAGGACGTGCTGACCATTCGCCCGGCAGGGGCGAGCCGGGATGCGAGTCACTACCCGCTCAGTCTGGTGGTGAACCCCGGCGACCGGCTGGAAGGAGAACTCTCCTATCGACCGGATGTGTTCGAGCACGCCGAGGCGGAGGAGATCGTTGCCTGTCTCCTGAGGGTGCTTGAGCAACTGGTTGCCGACCCGTCGGTCCCGGTGGGGCGGACAGAGGTGCTGAGCGAGGCCGAGCGCACCCGGGTCGTCCGGGAGTGGAATGCCACGGCGCGGCCGGTTCCGGCGGCGTCGGTACTGGAACTGTTCGTCGCGCAGGCGCGGCGATCGCCGACGGCGGTGGCTGTGCGGTGCGGCGAAGAAGTCGTCTCGTACGGGGACTTGGAAGCGCGCTCGAACCGGCTGGCGCGCTACCTGCTCGGTCTGGGGGTCGGGCCGGAGTCCCGGGTCGGCCTGTGCCTGCCGCGCGGAGTGGACATGGTCGTGGGTGAGTTGGCGGTGTGGAAGGCCGGGGCCGCGTTCGTACCGCTGGATCCGGAGTACCCCGCCGACCGACTCGCCTATATGGCCGCAGACAGCGGAGCCTCGGTCGTGCTCAGCACCTCCACGGACCTGGAGGCCGAGCATGTGGTGCTGCTCGATGCGGCGGCGGAGGCGCTGGCCGCGGAATCGGCGGAGCCGTTGAACACGGTCGTGGATCGGGACCAACTGGCGTACGTGATCTACACATCGGGCTCCACCGGCCGGCCGAAGGGTGTTGCGGTTGCGCACGGTGGCGTGGCGAATCTGGCGGAGGCGATGCGGCCGGTGCTGGGTGTGGATGAGGGTGTGACGGCGTTGCAGTTCGCGTCGTTCAGCTTTGACGCGGCGGTGCTGGATGTCGCGGTGACGCTGGCCGCCGGTGGCACGCTGGCGATTGCCGGGAGTGAGGAGCGTACGGATCCTGCGGTGTTGGCGGAGATGATCCGTGCGGCGGGTGTGAGCGTGGCGAGTGTGGTGCCGTCGTTGCTCGGGGTGTTGGATCCTGCGTCGGTGCCCGGGGTGTCCAACTGGGTATTGGGCGCTGAGCGGTTGAGTGCCGACCTGGCCGCACGCTGGCGGGCACAGGCTCGGGTGTGGAACACCTATGGCCCCACCGAGGCCACCGTCATCACCACCGTCACACCGCTCGGCGAGGGCATCACCTCGCAGGACGCACCCCCCGCCATCGGCCGCCCGCTACCCAACACCCAGGTCTTTGTCCTGGACGAGTTCCTGCTGCCGATGCCGGTCGGTGGCGTCGGCGAGGTCTACATCTCCGGGGCGGGACTGGCCCGGGGCTATGTGGGACGCCCGGACCTGACGGCCGAACGGTTCGTGGCCTGCCCGTTCGTGCCGGGGCAGCGGATGTATCGCTCAGGTGACCTGGCCCGCTGGTCGGCCGACGGTGAGCTGCACTTCGCCGGGCGAGCCGATGAGCAGGTCAAGATCCGCGGGTTCCGTATCGAGCCGGGAGAGATCAGCTCCGTCATCGCCGGGCACGACGGTGTCGGCCAGGTGGCGGTCATCGTGCGCGAGGACCAGGCCGGTGACAGGCGGCTGGTTGCGTACCTCGTCCCGGCCGCGGACTGCGAGGTGGACATCGCGGAGCTGCGGGAGTTCGCCGGTGCGCGGTTGCCGGAGTACATGGTGCCGTCATCGATCCTGGTGCTGGACGCACTGCCGCTGACGGTCAACGGGAAGCTGGACCGGGCCGCTCTGCCGGCGCCGGACTTCGCGGAGCAGGTGTCCGGTCGGGCGCCGGAAGGTGTGGTCGAGGAGACCCTGTGCCGCCTGTTCGCCGAGGTGCTGGGGCTCGACCAGGTGGCGGCCGACGTCGGCTTCTTCGAGCTGGGCGGCGACTCGATCATGTCGATGCAGCTGGCGTCGAGGGCGAGGCGCGCCGGGTGGGTGGTCACCCCGCGGCAGGTGTTCGAGGAGAAGACCGTCGAGCGCTTGGCGCTCGTCGCTCAGCCCGTGGACGGTCGGTCCACGGTTGGTTCGGGTGACGACGGTGTGGGCGAGGTTGCCTGGACGCCTGCGATGCGGGCCATGGGCGAAGCAGGTGTCGGCTCGCGGTTCGCGCAGTGGATGGTCGTCGGCGCGCCGGCCGGACTGGACCGGGATGCATTGGTCACGGCTGTGGGCGCGGTCATCGACACGCACGACATGCTGCGCGTTCGTGTCGAGGGCGGCGGTTCACGGCTGATGGTCGGTGAGCCGGGAACCGTGACGGCAGCAGGGCTGATCCACCACGTGGACGCGATCATGACCAACGAGCGCGACCTGGACGAGGTTGCCGGTCGTGCGGCCCGCGACGCGGTGGAACGGCTGGATCCCGCATCTGGCGTGATGGTGCAGGTCGTGTGGGTGGATGCGGGACCGTCCCGCACCGGCCGCCTTGTGCTGGTGGTCCACCACCTGGCGGTGGACGGAGTGTCGTGGCGGATCCTGCTGCCGGATCTGCAGGCCGCGTACGAGGCCGTGGTCGCGGGTGAGGCACCGGTACTGGACGCGGTGGGCACGTCCTTCCGCCGGTGGGCGGAGCTGCTGACCACTCAGGCCCGCAGCGACGACCGGCGCGACGAACTACAGGCGTGGAGCGGACTCCTCCAGGTCGAGGAACTGGCCCTCGGTGACCGGCCGTTGAATACGGCCCTGGACACCGTACGAACGCTCAAGCACCGTTCCTGGACGGTGCCGGTAGCGCAGGCGGCGGTGCTGGCCGGACAGGCACCGACGATGTACCACTGTGGCCTGCACGAAGTGCTGCTTGCGACGCTTGCCGGAGCGGTCACCCACTGGCAGCCCGGGCTGGCCGGCCGGGTGCTGGTGGACGTCGAGGGGCACGGCCGGGAGCCGGTGCAAGGTGTGGACCTGTCCCGCACGGTGGGCTGGTTCACCAACGTCCACCCCGTCCGCCTGGACACAACACCTGCCGACCTGGCAGAAGCCCTGACGGGCGGCCCAGCGGCGGGTGCACTGCTCAAGGCCGTCAAGGAACAGGTGCGCTCCGTCCCCGGTGACGGACTCGGCTACGGCCTGCTCCGCCACCTCAACCCGGAGACGGCCGAGGTCCTGGCCGAACTCCCCACCGCCCAGATCGGTTTCAACTATCTGGGCCGGTTCACCGTCGGTGAGCAGTCCGGTCCCGCCCGCGCCTGGCAGCTGGCCGGCGAGACGGCGGTCGGTGGCGCGGCCGACCCCGACATGCCCGTGGCGCACGCCCTGGAAGCCGGTGCCGTGGTGCGTGACACCACGGGCGGCCCGGAGCTGACCCTCACGCTCAGCTGGCCCGGCAGCCTCCTGGACGACGCGGCGGCCGAACGGCTCGGCGGGCTGTGGCTGGAGATGCTGCGGGGCCTGGCCGCGCACACCACCGACGAACCCACCGCGGGCGGCCACACGCCGTCCGACTTCCCGCTGGTGGAACTTGACCAGGCCCAGGTCGAGGAGTTGGAAGCAGCGGTCCCGAACCTGATGGATGTCTGGCCGCTGTCGCCGCTGCAGGAGGGCATGCTCTTCCACGCAGCCTTCGACGACGAGGGCCCGGACGTGTACGCGAGCCAGCGGGCGCTGGCGCTCGACGGACCGCTGGACGCGGCGCGGCTGCGCGCGGCCTGGCAGGCAGTTGTCGACCGGCATCCGATCCTGCGGGCCTGCTTCCACCGGGGCGCCTCGGGGGATGCCGTACAGGTCATTGCCCGGCATGTGGAGCTACCTTGGCGGGAGGCGGACGTCTCCGGGCCGGCGGAAGCCGATGCGTCGGCCGAGGTCGAGCGGTTGTCCGCCGAGGAGCGGGCGCAGCGCTTCGACCTCACGACGGCGCCGCTGCTGCGCCTCCTGCTCATCCGCCTCGGCGCCGACCGGCATCGCCTCGTCCTCTCCAGTCACCACATCCTCATGGACGGCTGGTCATTGCCGTTGCTGATCAGCGAGGTGTCGGCCGCGTACGAGGCAGGCGGCGACGCTCTGGGACTGCCTGCGCCGACGTCGTACCGGGAGTATCTGGCCTGGCTGGCCCGGCAGGACAAGGATGAGACCCGTACCGCATGGCAGGCCGAGCTGGCCGGAGCCGACGAGCCGACGCGGGTGGTGCCCGCGGAGCTCGTGCGGGCCTCGGTCCTGCCCGAGCCGATCCGCTTCACGTTCCCGGAGCACCTGAGCCGGAAGCTGGAGGAGGTCGCGCGAAGCCATGGCCTGACCGTGAACACCGTGGTCCAGGGTGTCTGGGCGCTGGTGCTGGCCCGGCTGGCCGGGCGCAACGACGTGGTCTTCGGCGCCACCGTGGCCGGACGCCCTGCAGACCTGCCCGGCGCGGAGTCGGCCGTCGGCCTGTTCATCAACACGCTTCCGGTACGGGTGAACCTGACCGCGGGACAGCCGATCATCGAGATGCTGACCGAACTCCAGCGAGCACAGGCACGGCTGATGAGCCATCAGCACATCGGTCTGGCGGAGATCCAGCGCCTCGCCGGCCCGGGCGCGGAGTTCGACACCCTCGTCGTGTACGAGAGCTACCCGCATGCGCCGGCCGCATCGGACGACGAATCTCTGACCATCCGCCCGGCAGGCGCAAGCCAGGACACGAGCCACTACTCCCTGGCCCTGATCGTGATTCCCGGCGAACGGCTGGAAGGTGAATTCGTTTACCGGCCGGACGTGTTCGAGCGCGCTCGGGCGGAAGACGTCCTTGCCTCTGTCCTGTGGGTGTTGGAGCGGGTGGTGGGGGATCCGTGGGGGTTGGTGGGGCGTGTTGGTGTGTTGGGTGGTGTGGTGCGTGAGCGGGTGTTGGGGGA
>NZ_JBVHLX010000052.1:0-11500 GCF_055558775.1 Streptomyces sp. NPDC025638
CACGGAGGAGGAGCCGGCCGGATGAGCGGAACGTTCGTAGGGATGCCTGCGTTTCGGGGGGGGGGGGGCCCCCCCCCCCCCCCCCCCCCGCGGCCCCCCCCCCCCCCGCCCCCCCCCCCCCCCCCCCCCCCCCCCCCCACCCCCCCCCCCCCGCCCCCCCCCCCCCCCCCCCCCCCCCCCCCCCCCGCCCCCCCCCCCCCCCCGCCCCCCCCCCCCCCCCCCGCCGATGAAGAAGAACTGTCAGCCGCGGCCTCCCTCGTGGCGACGGTCGTCGATACGGCGGTCATCGATGCGGCGGTCCTCGAAGTGGCGGTGGTCGCGGCGGTCGTCGTCGTAACGCCGGTGGTCGACGATGTGGCGGCGGTGGTCGCCCCAGGCAGCGGCGCTGATGAAGCGGCCGCGGTCGTTGCGCAGGGTCGCGGTGTCGGTGTCGTCGTCCCACACCTCGTAGCGCCGGCCCTGGTACAGGTCGCTCTGGGTGTCCCGCCCGAACCCGGTGTGGACGCGCACGGTCGCCTCGCCGTTCAGCCGGAAGCCACGGAACGTGTAGGTGCGGCCGACCTCGTCCGACAGCGTCCACCCGGTGAGGTCGACGCCGTACCGGCTGTTGTTGCTGATCTCCACCCATTCACGGTTCAGGGAGCGGTTCGAGCGGTCGCCACGGCCCGCGGAGTCGTACTGCACACGGCTGATGACCACTCGGTCGGCCGAGCCCCTCGGCAAGTGGTCGGCTGCCGCCGCCGGCAGCGCCACCGCGCCTACGGCCGCGGCCGCCACGGCAGCGGCCGCCGTCAGACGGCGCGTGGTCACGAGAACAGAAGCGGACACAGGGTCCCCCTTTGCAGGGTGCGTGGTGCGGGTGGCGGCCGGGCGGCCGCACATCCACACCTTCCGGTCCGCGCGGCACGGTCGGCGGATGACCCGAGGGCTGTTACAGATCGCGCACAGTTCCGTGACGTTTGTCTGTAGTATTCATTTATGTGGCCAATAGTCCGGTTTAGGGCTTTGCCTGGTTGTTGTCCCTTGTCAGCGCCGGCACCGGCCACCCTCCGCCATCCGGGCCCTCACCCGAAAGTGAGTAACAGTCACCAGCTCGGGGCGCGGCGCGGATGCGGTGGATGCATCGCCACCGTCAGGCCACCACGGGCCAGGAGCGGAGCAGGGCGGCGATTCTGCGGGTGGTGCAGGTGGGGTCGCGGAGGAGGTCGCGCAGGGCCGTCGCGTCCTCTCGCGTGGGCTTGACCGGGATGCCGGACGCCTCCAGGTACATCACTCCCGTCGCCGCGGCCACGGCCATGTTGGAGCGCTCCAGCCAGCGGCAGCGGCCCAGGATGTGGATCAGGGCGGCGGCCCGGGCGTACGGGCCGTCGTAGACCGGCTGTTGGAGGAGTTCGGCCTTGTGGGCGGCCACGGCGGCGACCGGTACGCCGTAGTCGTCGGGGGCGGGGTCGCCCGCGCCGGCGATCTCGGCTACCTGAAGGATCCAGGGGACGTCGATGTGCAGGTCCATTACGCGGCGTGCGCCCCCGGTGCGCCCGGCTCGCCGGCCCTCTCGGCATCCTCGGCCTCGTCGAAGACCGACTGGTGCTCGTCCAGGAAGCGGCGGGCTGCCTCCAGGGCACGGGCACGGATGCCCTCGGTGTCCTCGCGGACGAGACGGGCGATGTAGTCGCCCAGGTCCAGCCCGAGGTCCTTGGCGCGGACCTGGGCGAGCTGCTTGACCTCGGGGTCGACGCGTACGCCGAGTTGTGGCTTCGCCATACTCGGATGGTAACAGCTGTTACCACCGACGGGCCAGAGAGGGGCGCGAGAGAGGCCGGAGAGAGCCGGGCCGGTCGGCAGCCGAGTCGATCGCGGTCGGATCATGCGACTTGCAGATCGGATGGCCGTACGTGCTGTATAGTCGATCTTGAGCTCGCCGCCCGGACAAACCGGGAAGCGCGCGATGCGTTGGTGGTCCAAGGAAAGACGCCCCGCTTCCTGCGGGGAAATGCAGGTGCAAGGCCTGCCCGGCGCTCCGACCGAGAACCCCGGTCCTGATCCTTCAGGGCCGGGGTTCTTCGCGTGCCCCGCGCCGCCGTCTGGGTGATGTCCGAGGTCGGCCTGAAATGTTCGGTGGGTGGGGTCGGGGCAGGTCAGAGGGTGTCTGAAAGTGTGCCCAGGAGGGTGGCTGCGGGACTTTTTCCTGGAACCGTGTTTTTAGCTATACCTAAAGGTGGCATCCTGGAACCACGGACGGGCTCAACAGACCTTGCCGTCCGGGGACTTGGGGGTGACACCATGGGCTTCTTCGCCGGAGGCGAGAACCGAACGGACTTGGCCGGTGCGCAGCTCGCGCGTCAGGCGACCGCTTCTCTGGCGGGCCTGCTGGCCGGCCTGGGCAAATCCCGCTCCGATCTGGCCAAGGCCATGGGCGTGAGTCCGGGACGCGTGAGTCAGATCATGTCCGGGGACGCCAATCTGACGGTCCGTACGCTCGCTGCCGCCGCGGAAGCGCTCGGCGCCGACGTCGAGATCAGATTCTCCCCGCGCCCGAAGACCGCCGACAGCAGCCTCAGCACATCGCCGGTGCGCGACAGCGGCATCACGTCGCGACTGTAGGCCGGGGCGCGCCGCACCCGTAGCCCCTGTCTGTGCCTCACGGTTCAGCGACGGTCGCGGCGCAGGCCGCGCAGGCCACCGAAGCGGCGGCGTTGCACGGGCAGCGCGGCGCTGTGGTAGGCGTCCTGCGGCAGGGCCTTCTCGCGCAGTTCCTCCAGCTGGGGAGCCTCGGAGCGGCGGCCGTGCACATAGGCGATGAGGAGGAGGTGCCCGCTCTGGGCCCGGGCCTCGCCGAAGGACGAACGGCAGTCGTAACGCTCCTGCTCGGTCGGTTCCCGTTGTGACAGCCAGGTTCCATCGCCGTGGCACGCCATGTCGGTGCTCGTCTGGACGTCCAGGGCCCTGTCGATCGCCTTCTTCGCGTCCTCGTAGCAGGCGGTGATCTGCTTGCTGAGCGCCGGCTGGCGATGCCGGTCCAGCAGGTACTGCATCAGGTCGTGGTTGAAGATGCGCAGCGGCGCCGATTCCGTGAAGTCGGCCAAAAATGCCTCGCTCCAGCTCTGACCGTCACTGTGCAGCCGGTATTCGAGCCGCTCCATCAGCCAGGCGACGCCCAGCGTCAGGAACTTGACGTAGGGCTGGGTGTTCTCGTCCTGCTTCTTGCGGGGTGCCGCGGCGGCTCCGGTGGCCACGCCCGCGGTCACCGGCGGTAGCGAGGCGAGGTGCGGCAGGAGATGGGCCGTACCGATGGCGGCCGAGCACATCAGGGCCAGGACGGCGAAGGACAGGCCGGCGGATCTCGCCGTGCCGAGGAGTCTGCCCTTGCCGTGGAAGTGGCGCAGCATGCCCAGCCAGCCGATGACAGCGCAGGCCGCGGCAGGTAACACGTAGTCAGTGCACCATGTCTCTTGATACCAGCTCATCGACGGCCCCATGCGTACGCGGACAGGAAGGACCGTCGTCAGTGAGCGAAGGTGAGGCGGGCTCCCCCTCGGCGTTCATGCGCCCAGCCCTGCCCCACGGCAGCCGGGTGTGACAGGACTGCCGCAAGTGCCTCTCGATACTCCCACTCGGTGCTGCCCGGTGGCGTCGCTTTGCGCACCAACCGGCACGTGATGACAAGGGATTCGGCCACGCACGTACGGCGCCCGTACCGGCGTTCAGGATCAGGTGAGGGTGTCGATCCACGTCTGCAGGCGGCGGCCCTGGGTGGCCATCAGGTCCGGGTCGCGCAGGGTGTTGGTGAGGACCGACATGCCCTGGTAGGCGGCGACGAGTTCGATCGCGAGGTCGTGGGCGTCGGGGCGGCCGAGCAGGGTGAACTGGGACTCGGCCCAGTCGATCAGGGCCCGCATCACCTTGGCGGCGGCCTGGTCCAGGCCGTCGTCGCGCTTGTCGAGCTCGGTGGCCAGGGTGCCGAAGGGGCAGCCGAAGCGGGCCGCGACGTCGCGCTGTTCGACCCAGCCGGCTATGAGCGACTTGAGGCGGGTGGCGGGGTCGGGGAGGGCATCCAACTGGCCGGTGAGCGCGTGCAGTTGGGCGCAGTGGGCGTCCACCGCGGCCTCGACCAGCTGGTTCTTGGTCTTGAAGTAGTAGTAGACGTTGCCGAGGGGGACGTCGGCGGCTCCGGCGATGTCCCCGAGGGTGGTCTTCTCCACGCCCTGCTCGTGGAACACCTGGACGGCGGCGGCCACCAGGCGCTCACGCTTGGTCGGCTTTGAGTCAGTCACCTGACTGAGGATAGACAGCGGGGGGTGGGGGCGGCTAGCGTGTGGACTTAGTTAGTCAACTAACTCACACGCGTCGCATCTCAATACATGCACGAATTGCATCTCAATACATGGAGGGGCCGTGATCGTTGTAACGGGTGCCACCGGGAACGTCGGACGGGCGCTGGTCCGGATGCTGGCCGGGTCCGGGGAGGCCGTGACCGCCGTGGCCCGGCGGATCTCCCGGACCGATGTGCCGGACGGAGTGCGGGCCGTCGCCGCCGATCTCGGTGAACCGGAGAGTCTGGTGCCGGCGCTGAAGGGGGCCAAGGCGCTGTTCCTGCTCGTCGCCGGGGAGGATCCGGTCGGGATTCTGGAGCGGGCGGCCGCGGCCGGGGTCACCAAGGTGGTGCTGCTGTCCTCGCAGGGCGTCGGCACACGGCCGGGGGTGTATGCGCACGCCGCCGGGTTCGAGGCCGCGGTGGCCGCGTCGGGGCTGGCACACACGGTGCTCCGCTCCGGCGGGCTGGCCTCCAACACCCTCGCCTGGGCAGAGCCGGTACGGCTGCACCGTACCGCCGCCGCTCCGTTCGCCGGGGTGGGGCTGCCCTTCGTCGACCCGGACGACGTGGCCGCGGTGGCCGCCGCCGTACTGCGGGAGGACGGGCACGACGGGGCCACGTATGTGCTGACCGGTCCCGAGGCCACCACGCCGCGGCAGCGGGCCGCGGCCGTCGCGGAGGCGCTCGGGGAGCCGGTGACCTTCGTCGAGCAGAGCCGCGAGGAGGCGCACGCCCAGATGTCGCGGTTCCTGCCGGCGCCCGTCGTGGAGGGCACGCTGGCGATCCTCGGGGAGCCCACCGCCGAGGAGCGGCGGATCAGCGGGGACGTGGAGCGGGTGCTGGGGCGGGCGGCGGCTCCGTTCGGGGCGTGGGCGGTGCGCAACTCCGGGGCGTTCCGGTGACCTTGGGGCATGAGGGGTCCGAGGAGTCCGTCACCCTCTCCCGATGCTGCGGGAGCGGCGAGGGCTTCCTTCTCCGCGGAGTCCCGCTTCACCAGGACGTCACACGTCTCATCGGTGCCTCGGACGCGGAAGCGGATGACGTCCCCAGGGGCGTGCGGAGCCAACGGCCGACCGCAGCCGTCACGCCGGTCGTCGATGGGCGGATCTGGGCCAGAACCGACGGCGTCTGCCAAGCCGCACTGGGGCGGCCGGTGGCCCAGAGCTGCCACTTGCCGACCGTGGACTACCGCCCGACTTCGAAGCCCCCCTTTTCGGGCAAGCACATCGTGGAGAGCGCACTGGCGCGGGGATGGAAGGTCACCACCTTCAACCGTGGGCTCTCCGGCCGCGACAAGCAAGGAACCTCGGCCACCGAACCATGATGTTCGCCGCGAGGTTCGTGATCACAGGGCCGTGGGCGGGGCCTCGGTCACTCCCGTCATGTTCGGGGCCACGCGCCAGCCGCTCAGGTCGCGGTGGCGGGCGAGCCAGGCGCAGGCCAGGTCCACCAGTTCGGCGGCGGGGCAGAGCAGGGCGCGGGCCGCGCCGACCGGGCCCTCGGTGACCAGGCCCGCGTGGGCCGCGGCCGCACCGATGTGCTCGTAGTCGCCCTCGTACATGACCAGTTGGTCGCTGGGCTCCCAGCGGACGGCTCCGTCCGCCGTCTCGCGTGGTACGTCCATACGGTGGCTGCGGCGGCCGGGGTACGGCGTGAGGTGCTCGGCCAGGTGGAGGACCGTCGCCTTGTCCCAGCCGACGCCGAGCAGGAGGACCTTGGCGCCGGCCCGGCACAGGCCCGCCAGGGGGCTGTTCGCGCCCAGGCCGTACGGGAGTGGATGGGCGCCCAGGATCTCCCGCGCGGCCGGGCCCTCCGCGGCGAAGGAGTAGAGCGGGTGGCCGGAGCGGCGGGCGCCGGGCAGGGACCGTACGACCTCGGGGAAGCGGCCGAGGCGGGGCTGGGCCGGGTGCACGGCCGGGTCGAACTCCGGCAGGGACGCGCGGACTCGGGGCCACCAGGTGCGGGGCACCGGGCGCTGGACCCAGGTGGCGGGGTCGGTCAGATAGGTGGTGAAGGTGGGTACGGCCAGGGTGCCGGCCGTGCCCACGGTGTCGCGCAGCGCCCGTACGAGCGCGACTCCACCGCCGGCGGTCCAGCCGAGGGCACTGATCGCGGTGTGCACCAGTACGGTGTCGCCTTCGGCGATTCCCAGGGAACGGAGGCCTGCTGTCAGGTCGGCTCGGCTGTAGGGGCCAGGGGTTTGTGGGCCGGCGGCGGGGTGCAGCATGCGGGGCCTCCGGGGGTGGGTGCGGTGTGGCGTGGTGCGGTGTTGTGCCGGTGCAGGTCAGTGGGTGGGCACCCGGCCTTCGGCCGGGTTGGGGTTCCCAACCGCACCGCCCGTGCTGCTTTCGTTGTCGGGTGCGGGTGGCCCCTGTGGGACGGATTCTCCGTCGGCGGCTGCGGGAGGCAGGTGCGGGGCGGGTTCGGGGTCGGCGGGCCTGGGAAGCAGCGGGTGGGGGACGGCCCTGCGGGCCACCGGAGGTGCCAGGACGGCCGCCGTTGCGAAGAGGGCCGCCACCGCCGTCCAGCCCGCGCCCGAGCCGCTGCCGATGAACGACGTCAGGACCGCCGGGCCCACGATCGACTGGACCCCGTGGTGCAGTTGGAACGCGCCGAGGTACTCGCCGCGGCGGTCGTCGGGGGCCAGGGCGAAGGCGAGGCCGTAGGACGCTCCGGCGTGCCACAGCTCCGCGGCCGTCATCACCAGGAAGGCCGCGGTCACCAGGGTTCCGGCGGCCCAGGGCGTCAGGTCGCCGCTGGGCACGAGGATGAGGCAGGCCACGGCTCCGGCCAGGCCCGCGCGGCGGGCGACGCGGGCGGCGCCGGGCAGGTCGTCGGTGCCCTTGGCCGCGCGGACCTGGAGCAGTACGCACAGCAGGGTGTTGAGGCCGATGAGGAGCGGGGTCAGGGTCGTGGGCAGGCCCGTGCCCACCACGATCCAGAGGGGGATGCCGACCGCCAGCACCGAGTCGTGCAGGGCCAGTACGGCGTTCACCCCGACGACCCGCAGGAACGGCACGTCACGCAGGGCGGTGAAGCGGCCGGCGGCCGGTGGGGCGGGGTGGGCGGCGCCCGCGGGCAGGCGGTGCACCAGTACGGCGGCCACGACGAAGGTGACTCCGTTGGCCAGGGGGATGATCTGCAGGGCACCGTCCGTGCCCACCGCGATCACCGCGGCGGCGGCCAGCGTGCCCAGGCCCATGCTGGCGTTGCCGACCGATCTGATCGCGGCGCGGGCCGTCACCCGGTCCTTCTCCGGCACCAGTTCGGCGACCAGGGACATGAAGGAGGGGCCCGTACCGAACTGCAGGGCGCCGATGACCACGGAAAGGGCGACGAACTCCCAGGCCGCGTGGACCGCGGGGAGGAGGAGGTACGCGACGCCGAGTAGCAGCAGCAGGCGGCTGAGCAGGGGACGGGCGCCGATCCGGTCGGCGACGATGCCGAAGAGCACCGACGCGAGCAGGCCGGTCAGCCCCGCGGCGGAGAGCGCGAGACCGATCTGGGCCGCGGTCAGGCCGGTGACCCGGGTGAGATAGACGGCGGAGCCGGCCACATAGAGGCCGACTCCGATCCCGTCGATGCCGTGCAGGACGGCCAGCCGCCGTGCGGGGGCGTTCAGGGAACGCAAGGGGGAACGCAGGGGCGATCGCATGATGTGTCTCCGCTCGGAGCGACGTCGGAGAGATGTCGGAAAGACGTGGCGGCACCTCGGCGAGGCCGCAGGCCTCTCAGGAGGTGCGCAGGACCGAGTAGATGAGCTGGTCGTGCCAGGCCCCCGTGCGCCACTGGGCGCGGCGGATGCGGCCCTCAAGCTCGAAGCCGGCCTTCTCCGCCGCGCGCTGCTCGGCGATGTTGTCGGCGTCGGTGCACACCTGGATGCGTTCGACGCGGGTGTGCTCGAAGAGGTAGTCGACGAGGAGGCGCTGCGCCCGGGTACCGACGCCCTGGCCGCGGTGGGCCGCGAAGAGGCCGATGGCGATCTCCCAGCAGGACGAGGTGTCCGCACGGCCCCACGCCCTGCGGAACCACTCGACGCGCCCCGCGAGGACGTCGTCGACGGTGACGGACAGCATGTTCTCGTCGCCGCCGAGCAGTCCCCGCTCGTCGAGCAGGCGCCGGAGCCGTACGGTCGGCGTGTGGCCGAACCACTGGTAGACACCGGGCCCTTCCGGTCCGGCGAACTCCGCCTCGAACCGGTCCAGGTCGGCCGCGGTCACCGGGCGCAGCGCCACACTCATCCGCGGTGCTCGGCCTTCAGTCGTACGGCCTGCTTGAGCACCTGGTCCGCGTCCGCCGCCGTCAGGGTGTCGGCCACGAGCGTGCGCAGCCGGGCCAGCCGTTCGGCCAGGGACAGCTTGTGGTGCTCCTCGGTGAGCGCCTCGTACTCGGGGTGCCCGAGCAGTTCGGCGAGGAACACATTGGCGAGGTCCTTGGTGCTGGGCTCCTCGATGGTGACGGCGATGTGGATGGAGTTGCCGATCCGGGCGGTGGCGGAGTGCGGGGTGCCGTGCGGCATGTACAGCACGTCGCCGGGCCTCAGGGTGACCTCCATGCGGCGATCGTAGGGGATCACGCCGCCGGCGTAACGGTCGGAGTCGCTGGTCGACGTCTCGTCGAGCCGGCCCACCACCCAGTCCTTGACGCCCGCGACCTGCAGGACGAGCACATGGGAGCCGTCCATGTGGGCCGCGATCGCGGTCTTGCCGGGCGGGGAGAGGAAGACGAACGACTCCAACTCGGCCCGGAACTCCGGCTCCAGGGAGCGGACCAGGGCCCGCAGCCTGGGGTGCCAGTGCTCGGGCTGGCTGAACTTGAAGGTGCCGCCGGCCGCGAAGTCCCGTTTGATCTGCTCGGGGTTGATGTAGCCGGGCACGCTGTGACCGACGATCGTACGCGGCTTGGTCATCTCCGAGATCGCGGTGCGCACGCCCTCGTCGAACGAGGTGAAGTACGGGCGGATCAGCAGCCCGCAGTCCACCTCCTCCCACATCTCCTCCTCGGTGATGAGACCGGTGAGGTCGGCCCGGGAGCGGAACACCGCGGGCTGGGCCGCCCAGTGCTCCCGGAAGAAGACCTCGGTGTCGCCGACCAGGTCCTCGAGTGTGATGGTCATCCGGCCACCTCCCGCATGGCCGTGAGGGCGGCGTTCGCCCAGGTGTCGTCGTCGAGTGAGCGGGCGGAGCCGAGCAGCGCGGAGCGCACGTTCTCGGTCCGCTCCTCCAGGGTGGTCGCGTGGAAGCGGTGGGCCAACTCCCAGTCGTTCGCCAGGAGATGGGTGGCGAGCGCTTCGAGCAGGTCGTCCGGGGTCGGCTCGGTGAGGGTGAAGGTCAGGTGGAAGGAGTCACCGTCGCGGGCGATCGCGTCGTGCGGCCAGCCGTGCGGCAGGTAGAGCACATCACCCGGTTCGAGCACGAACGTGTGGGTCGGCTCCTGCGCGTCCACGTCCAGGCCCGCGTCGCCGCGCACCTGGCCCTCCTGCGCGTACAGCTGCCACTCCTTGCGGCCCTCCAGCTGGACCGCCACGACGTGCGAGGCATCGCGGTGCGGCAGCATGCCTCGGCTCTCCGGCGGGGTCCAGAAGACGTACGAGGCCACCGCGACCGGGGCCGCCGCCTCGAACTCCTCGACGAGGGCGCGGGTGGGCCGGTGCCAGTCGGACAGCTGGTTGAGCTTGAGGGTGCCGCCGGCCGACATGAGCCGGTGGATCGCAGCGCGGTCGGGGAAGCCGGGCCGTTCGTGCCCGATCACGTCGCGGGACGTGGTGTAGGCACGCTCGTGCGGTACGGCGCCCTGCCGCAGGACGGAGAAGTACGGCCAGCGCAGCAGACTGGCCTCCAGCCTGTCCTCGACGAAGGCGGAGGAGATGCAGCCGGCGGGATCGACCGCGCCGCGGAGGATCCGGAATTCCTTGTTCCAGGCGTCGGCGAAGATGCCCTCGCCGCGCAGAGTCTCTACGAGTGATGTGTTCAACCCGACCCCCAGGGCCCCGTTGGCTTCCGTGTCCGGGCGCCGGCCGGAGGGCGCGGTGAGGTTCTCCGGGAATGCTCCCCGGCCGGCGGAGCCGTCTGGACTGTCAGGCGTTGGAGATCTGGTTCATGATCGTCTTCGGCGAGTCGAAGGCGTCCTCCTCCTCGCCGGCGATCTGGGTCTGCGCCAGCTCCTCCGGGTTCTCGGAGTTGCCCTCGATGGCGTTCTTCGTGTCACGAATGCCCATGTCAGCCTCCAGCAGGCAGTGGGGTCCCGCCGCGGATGTGCGACGGACTGCCGGAGATCGTGACAACCCGGCCTAGCAGAGCAATGGACTCCGTCTGGATCCCTCGTGCCCCATACGGCTCCGGAGGCAGACGCGGTCGCCGCTCCGGAAGCGCGGTAGCGGCCCTAATAGCCCAGTTCGAGTTCCTGGATGTCGGTGAACTCCACCGACAGTCCCTCCGCGCGGCGGTTGCGGTCGCGGAAGTACATCTCGCCCAGGCCCTCGGCCAGGATGGTCTGCAACTGCCGTTCGGGGGCGCCGGCGTCCTGGGCGGCGAAGAGGCGGGAGGCGTACTCGGGGGGCAGGGCCTGGTTGATGTAGCGGACCCGGGGGTCGTCGCTGGTGCCGGGGGCCGCCGTGAAACCGAAGCGGGCGCGTGTCGACACGAAGATCCCGCCCGTGGCGGCCGCCTGCCGACGGGCCCGTTCCCGCACGCGCGGCTGCCAGCGCTTGCGGGTCTCGGCCGCGAGCTTCTCGGCGAGGTCATGGCGGGGGCGCTTCAGCTGGCCCTTGACGTAACGCTCCACCGTGCGCTGCGTGACGCCCAGCAGCTCGGCCACCTGCCGGGTGCCCTTCAACTGCCGTACCAGGAAACGCATCTGTGCCTGCGCCGACTTGGGGGCAGGGCGCGTGAAGTGCTCGGCGGCGGCCACGTCGAGCGTGTCCCCGATACCGACCATCGCGTCGCCCTGCTTCCCTCGCTCTGCCTGTCGTCGCAGACGTTACAGGCCGGGCCGGTCAGCGGACCGTCCAGGTGTCCCCGCCGGTCAGCAGCGCCGCGAGGTCTCCCTTGCCGTGCCGGTCGACGGCCGCTTCGAGCTGGTCGGCCATCTCGGTGTCGTAGACCGGCCGGTCGACGGAGCGGAAGACCCCGATGGGGGTGTGGTGCAGGTTGTCCGGGTCGGCGAGGCGGGAGAGGGCGAACGCCGTCG
>NZ_JBVHLX010000053.1:0-9992 GCF_055558775.1 Streptomyces sp. NPDC025638
ACGAGCAGGTCGCCGCGGTGGTGAAGCGGACGCTGGAGAGCAGGCCCAAGAACGCCACGCACTGGTCGACGAGGGCGATGGCCAAGGAGATGGGCTGAAGACGGCGCGCTGCTGCTTGGCCTGCCTGTACGCGGCGTTAAAGGCGTCCATGCCCATGGCCTCGGGGATGAGACCGGAGGAGCAGGGGGCCAGCAGCGGCTCCGTGGGGAGCATCGTGCCAGGGAAGGCGGAGCAGCACGGGCGTTGGCACGGGGGCGTGTGAGGGGCACCGACAACGCGCGGCTGAGCAGCGCTATCGGTCGTGCGGCGGGCCGGGCGGGTGTGGTGGCGGGGGCGGGATAGTAATGATGCCGGGCGCGGTCTCAGGCCAGACCAGCAGGACGGGGCAGGGGGCGTGGTCCACGATGAAGCGGCTGGCGGGGCCGAGGCTGCGCGGCCCGAGGCGGGTGCGGTCGCCGTCGCGGGCGAGGATGAGCAGGTCCGCGCCCTCGGCGGCGGCGACGACTTCCCGCTCGACGCGTCCGGTGCGATCCTGCCAGGTGCACGGGCGGCCCAGGCGCTGCGCGGCGTCGGCGAGGAGCTGGTCAGCGGAGGCGGCGGCCAGGTGCTCCAGGCGGGTGCCGGGGTCGCGTTCGGGGTGGCCGCGGCCGAGCAGGCCGGCGAACGCGCCGTGGGCCGCGCCGGGGACGTCGGCCGGGGTGACGTGGAGCAGGACGATGTTCGCTCCCTCGGGGGTGTGGGTGCGGGCGGCGTCCACACAGGCGGGCCAAGTGCCCTCGACGATCCAGACCACCATGGCCATGGGTTCAGCCTCCTTGGATGACGGTCAGTGAGACCCACAGTGCCCGGACCGCGGCGGCCAGGCCGGCCGGTACGGCATACAGGCCGAGCCGGGTGAACTCCTTCAGCTCCACCTCGGTGTCGTGGGCGTGGACGATGCGCCGCCACAGCAGGGTGGCCAGTGAGCCGGTGTAGGTGAGGTTCGGCCCGATGTTCACCCCGAGCAGCACCGCCAGGACCGCGCCGGGTCCGGACGGGGCGGTCAGCGGCAGCAGCACCAGGACGGCGGGCAGGTTGTTGATCACGTTCGCCAACACGGCAGCCAGCGCCGCGAGGCCCAGCAGCGCGGCAAGGCCGGTTCCGTTGGGGATCAGGGGCCCGAGGGCTGTGTCGAGGCCATTGTCGACGACGGCGCGGACCACGATGCCCAGGGCCAGGACGAAGGCGAGGAACGGCACGGCGCCGGCGTGCAGGATGGCGGTGGGAGTGGTGCGGTGCTGGGCCAGGGCGCGCACGGCGAGGACGGCGGCGCCCGCGAACGCCGCCCAGGCGGGATTGATCCCGAGCGCGGACGTCACCACGAACCCGGCCAGCGTGCACGCCACCGTGGCCAGGGCGAACACCGGCACCTCACGCGGTGGGGCGGTAGCCGGGGCCGTGGCGCCAGCGTCCAGGTCGGTGGCGAAGAACCGGCGGAAAACAACGTACTCGGCGCCGATGGCCACCAGCCAGGGCAGGGCCATCAGGGCGGCGAACCGGGTGAAGCTCAGCCCGCTGGCCGCGAACGCCAGCAGGTTGGTGAGGTTGGAGACTGGCAGTAGCAGCGACGCGGCGTTCGACAGGTGGGTGCAGGCGTACACGTGCGGCCGGGACCGGGCCCCGAGCCGGGCGGCGGTGGCGAACACCACCGGGGTCAGCAGCACAATGGTGGCGTCCAGGCTGAGCACCGCGGTGATCACCGAAGCGAGGGCGAACACCTGCACCAGCAGACGGCGCGGCCGCCCCGCCGCGGTGGGGGCCATCCACGCCCCGCACGCGTGGAACAGGCCCTCGCCGTCGCACAGCTGGGCCAGGACCAGCACAGCCGCCAGGAAGCCGATCACCGGACCCAGCCGGGCAGCCTCGGCGGCTGCGTGGTCCAGGGAGATCGCCCCGGTGGCGATGACCACACCGGCGGCCGGGACAGCGACGACCGCCTCCGGCCAGCCGAACGGGCGGATGACCGCACACGCCAGCACGACCACAAGAAGAACGACGGAGAGAGCCTCCGCCCACGCAGTACTCACCGCGCTATCCTCTCCGGCCCTGCGGTTCGGCGACCGGGGCGGTCGGCTTCCGGGTGAGCGAGGGGTGTCTCTCCACGCGACCTGCGGACGCCGTTTCACGATGACTGCGGATGCCACACCGCGCTGCGGGAAACGGCTAGCCGAATTCGGATGTCACCCGTCGGCTGGGCTCAAGCTGGGGGCAGCCTGGTGCACCCGCATCGACCAGTGGCACTGAAGGCGTTTGCTGGTCCTGCCCTCAGCCGTGTCCACGCGTGACACGACGCGGCGGCGCCGAGGCGCTGGTCCGGGTGGTGGAACTCGCCTGGGACTCGAACGTGCTGGGCCAGCAGGTACCCCTTCGCTGGGTGAAGCTGAAGGCGTGAGCATCAGCAACGAGCGCCCGGTAAGTGCTGAGCAGATCTACACAGCGCTGGCCGCTCTGGCGGCTGAGCCGGTGGCAGATCCGGAGAAGCGACCCAGAGGACCGCAGGAAGAGGACCGTCTGCAGTTGCTGGGCAGGCTGCTGGCGAAAACCGAGCTCGAGATCACCGCCGCAACCCGTCTGACCGAGGAAGAGGAGATCGAGGACGTCCTTGAGACACTGCTCGGCTGGGAGGAACAGGTGGGAACGGATTCCGGCCTGGCGGTCAACGTCCTGACGAACCGGCTGCAGCGCACCGCGGTGCAGGTCTCCGAACCCGAGGCGGAAGAACTGCCACCGGGCCGGGAGGCCGCCTTCGCCGCCGTCATGACAGCGGTGTACACGCTGGGCGCCCAGCTGCACGCCGAGCGCGGCGACACGGAGGGAACCCGAAGCGCTCTGAGCGGGGCGGAAGAAGCCCTCATCGACACCCTGCAAGGCATGCATGACCTGCGCGTCTCCATCGGCGACGCGCTCGGGCCGGAGGACGAAGCCGCCGGCTGACCAGTTCGGCAACCGACCTGCAAGAGCTCAGGACGGGAGCCGGCCCAAGACCGCAGCCTCTCCCGGGCGGACTGTGGCCGCCGGGGAGATGAACTGCCGCGGGAACGAGCCAGCAGGCCACGGCGAATATTGGCGGTCGCGCGGAACCGGTTGCATGCCCAGCATGGGAGGTCCCCGACACGGTAAAGGAGTTCAGCACCCCGCTTGCCCACTGGGGCCGGAAAACTGGGGTCCTTGGCGCGGGCGCAGCGCAGCAAGGGTGATCTCCGGCAGGTTCCGTCGATGGGTCGCGATCTGGCTGCGGGGAGACCCAAAAGCCGTTGACGCGATCAACGAGCGTCACACCGCGTCCGTACCGATTTCAGCCCGCACGCTGGCCCGTGCCACGACTGATGTGCCGCGGCTGACTCCGGGGGAGGGCTGCACACGCCGCTGCACAGGTGTTTCCGAGAACACGGGCGGCACCGTCGGAACCCGAGCGCAGAAACGACTCAGCCTGCAAGCAGACCCGGCAGCGGCCACGATACCGCCGAAGACCCAAGTATCCTTCACATCTTCTCCGTCAAGCCGTCACTTTCCGGTCACTTTCTGTGTAAGCTCCTGGCGCTCCATTCGCACCACTGAGGGGGGATTCCTCATGCGTACCCGCTACGCCCTGGCGGCCGCCGCCACCGCCGCCCTGACGGCCGTGCTCACCGCCGCACCGGCACAGGCCACCGAGTACACCTCCGCCCTGAAGATCAAGGGCGTGCAGTACAACGCACCCGGCCCGGACTCCAACCGGTGCTCCGGCGGCAACACCAAGGACGAATACCTCACGATCAAGAACTACTCGCGCAGCACGACCGTCAACCTCAAGGGCTACGTCGTCAAGGACGCCACCGGCAACCACTTCACCTTCCCCGCCAACCACTACCTGCAGCCCGGCGACTACGTGAAGCTGCGCGGCGGCCACGGCACCGACTCCGACGCCCACAACGTCGTCTACCGCCAGAACTGCAACTTCATCTGGAACAACGACAAGGACACCATCTACCTGTACAAGTCCTCCGGAGCCCACGCCGACACCCACTCCTACACCAGCGCCGGCTCCGACCCCGACGGCAACGGCTACATCACCTACCACGGCTGACCCGACCATCCACGACGAGCGGCCGCCGCACCGCGCGGCGGCCGCTCTGGTGCGGCTACGGCCAGGGGCCGTAGCCGCTGGCCGCTTGGACCCGCCGAGGTGGCGGTGGCTGGGCATAAGCGCAGGCACGACCACCGCGGGCAAGCCCGCCAAATTCTGGCCATGAACCTATAGCTCAAGATCGGGGTGACGAGGCCGGGCAGCGCCAGCCGGGGAACCGCGGCCCGGCGGTGATGGGATACGCCTGTGCCAGAGCCTTCTCGTCCTCCGCGCCGGCCGCCGGGGACGATGCGGCGGTTGTACTGTCCGCCGCCGCAGATCCGTGACTCGCGTACAGGACGGTGCTCTTCTGCTTTGTGCGCTCGACGGCGCTCTTCGCGACGAGCCGCTCAAGGGTGTTGCGTACGACGTTGGTGTTCCGGGCGCGCTCGGGGTACTCCCTCTCCAACTCGCTGGTGACCTCGGCAGCCGTGCGCGGTTGCCCGGAATGCTTGTCCAGGATTTGCTTGAGAAGATCGCCCAGCGAAGGCTCGGTGGCCTTGTTCGCCGCCGACTTGTCCGCCGAGGCCTTGGCCGCGGTCTTCTCGGCAGCCTTCCTCGTCGGGGCGGCCCACTTGGCGGCCGCCTTCTTGGCCGGAGCCACGGCGCTGCTGGTCTCCTGGTGCCGCGGCTGCGGCACGGCCGCCTCCTCCGGCGCGTGGGTGAGCTCCTGCGGCCCGGTCACCGCAGCATGTGCCGCACCCCCGGCGGAGTCCGGGCCGGCAGTCGCGGCAGCCAGAGCGCTCTGCAATCTGAGCAGCACCTCCTCCCCCGCCTGCAACTGCTTCAGACGCGCACGGAGGTTCTCCTGCTCACTGCGGTTAGCCTCAAGCTCGCTGGCAAAACGCCCCGCGTACTTGTCTGAATGGTGGCAGCCTCATCGGCCACGGCCCTCACGCTCCTTGATGCCTGGTGTGTCGCGCCGGATGCTACCCACCCGTAGGACTCCATAGCTGACGTCCCGGCACATCACACCTGTACGAGCACCACACGCCGTTGGCCTGCCGCTTTGACGGACGCCAGGCCGGCGCTGCGGAGCCCGGGTCTTCGCGCGGGACCGTGGGGCGCCGTGAGGCCTCGCGAGCGCTCTGCACGGCGGGCGGCGTAGGGTCGTTGCGGATGTTGAGGGGGAAGCCTTGACCAGCGACGAATGGGTGGAGAGCGCGGCCTGCCGCAGTGCCGACCCGGACGAACTCTTTGTCCAGGGGACACAGCAGAACCGGGCCAAGATGCTCTGCCATGGGTGCCTGGTACGCGCCGAATGCCTGGCCGAAGCCCTCGACAACCGCATCGAGTTCGGCGTATGGGGCGGAATGACCGAGCGCGAGCGCCGGACCCTGCTGCGCCGCAGACCCGACGTCGCATCCTGGCGAGCAGTACTCGAGGAAGCACGCCAGGCGTTCGAACACCCCACAGCCGACTGACCGCAGGACAGCAGGCCCGCGCCGGATGGGTGACAGTCCATCAACCACCAGCTTGTCGGCCGCCCTCGGCGGGCCAGAGTCCGCTTCACTGGCAGCCTCGCCCTGTGCAAGCCGATTCAGACGGCCTGCCGCACGACCATCTCCTCGACGCCCCGCTCCCCCATGGCCGAGCAGGGTGTGAAGCTGAGCCGGGACACCGCGCCGCGGATGCTGCTCACCGACAGGCTCGGGCTGGATGCCCTGCCCGTGCCGACGCCGCTCGAGGTGACGCAAGCCTGATGCCATGCATGAGGCCCGGCCCAGGATGCCCCAGGGCCTTTGTCACGTGCCCATGACTTCGTCGAGACGCTTGTTGACCGCGTTGATGTGCTTGATGCCGATGTCCATTTCGGAGGCCATCAGGTCGAACTCTGTCTGATCGCCGCTGACGGCGCCGGTGGTGCAGGCGGTCGCCGATCTCCCGAGGTGTTCGAGGGCCAGATTCCAGCGCTTGTCCGTTGCCGGGTCTGGAACTGGGTCTCCTTGTTCGGCAGCCTCGATGTCAGCGGTGAGGGTGGAGCAACTGTCCCGGAGCCCGTCGAGGTCGACGGGTCTGAGTCATCGCCGACTTCGCTGAGGTCGTTGAGGAGGGTGGTGAGGGTTTCGCTGCCGCCGTTGTCGCTCCAGTCATGCATTCGTTCGGCGAGACTGGGGGCGTCGCTGGCTTTGATGGCAGGGGGTGCGGCCTTGGCGGTGTTACTGTCCTCGTGCCTGCTGCTGACGAGTAGGCCGACGGTGGCGATGGCGGCAACCGCGACGACAGCCGCCGGGATCGTTATCGCCTTGATGTTCAGCTTCCTGACCGGCGGCGGCTCTGTCCCGACGGGTGGCGGTGTGGCGTCGTAGCTCATGATCCCCCCAGGGCCGATGCTGGAGGATGCATCGTGCCGCGTACGGCTGGCGACGTGCGGAAGTTGTGGCTATTTCGTGCCCAAAATCGGTGAAAATCGCAGCCTGTTGCATGCCGGAACCTTCGTCGTGTCAGACGTTTCATCCTGCGTGTTCCAAGCCCTGATCGTGGTGGTGGCTGCGGGGCCGTGGGCCAGATACGTGGCGGTTGCGTTCCTGGCGCCAGCGGCGAATGCCAACGACAACGACCCGTACGACTCAAGTGACAGCAGCCTCCATTGTCTCCCTGACCGACCCGAGGCGCGCCCGCGCGCACCTGAAGAGCTCATGACCGTGCCCGGTACTCAGAGCCGCGTGGCGTTCGGCCGCCGCAATGGCGGTCGTCAGCGGGTTTGGACCCTCGGCCCAGGCATCGGCACGTCAAGGCCGCCGAACAACACGCCCTTGCCGAGCCCCGGGAGATACCCAGTCCGGGAACCCGTGAGGTTTTTGTGTTGGACCCCTTGATCAGGGGGCAGAACGCCGACTGCTGGGGCTATGTGGTGTGCATAGCTTCAATTGGACGCTGTGTAAGACGAGTTGTGCGGGGCGAGGGCGCCGCGGTCGTCACCCTGTGGCGTGCTGCGCCGCAACACGCAGAAGGGGGAGTCCATGGTCGCTAGAGGGCAAGGAAGTGATGTCCTCGAGCCATCGCAAGTGCGCATCCTCTCGACTACTGGCGAGGTGATCGGCGCCGGGTTTCTCGTCGCCGCCGATGTGGTCTGCACCTGCGCCCATACCGTCGCCCGGGCGCTCGAGATGCCGGACAGCCTGCAGCGGGCCCCTGGCAAGCCTGTGGACCTTGACTTTCCGCTTCTCGGAGGCCGTCCGCGTGGGCGGGCGACGGTGGTGTCGTGGCGTCACAACGGGGTGGACGTTGCGCTGTTGCGCCTGGATGCGGTGCTTGAGGACGCGCGGCCGGTGCAACTGGTTGACGGGACCGGTGTGTGGGGGCACACCTTCCGGGCGTTCGGCTATCCGGTCGGCGACGACGACGGCGTGTGGGCGTCGGGCACTCTGCGTGCCGGGCAGGGCTCGGGCTGGGTGCAGATGGAAGGGCACGGCATCGCGGAGGGGTTCAGCGGGGCGCCGGTCTGGGACGATGCACAGAACGGCGTTGTCGGGATGCTGGTTGCCGCGCACTGGGGCGAGGCCAGAGCGTATCTGGTGCCATCGGCGGACCTGGTTGACGAAGGGACGCTGCTGCCTCGCTGCCCGTTTCAGGGGCTGGCGGCGTTCACGGAGGAGGCGGCGGAGTTCTTCCGTGGCCGGGACGACGACATCGCCCGCCTGTACACGGCGGTTTGCCGGGAGTCGGTGACGCTGGTGGCGGGGCCTTCCGGGTGCGGGAAGTCGTCCCTTGTACGGGCGGGGTTGCTGCCTGTCTTGCGGGCTGAGGGCATGCGCGTGTCGGAGTTGCGGCCCGTGCATGGCGTGCGGGCGGCTGCCGTGCTTGCTGGAGCGCTGACTGGAGTGCTGGAGCCTGGGCTGGGTGAGATCGAGCGACTCGCCAGGGCCGAGGAGTTGGCCGGGCTCCTGGAGAGCACTGCCGATGTGCCGGCCCAGCTGCGCCGCAGCCTTCTTGCCCATGGCGAGAGCGGTGGACACATCCTCTTCGTCGACCAGCTCGAGGAGTACGTGCGTGCCGATCCGGCCGCTGGGCGCGACCTGTTCGGGCTGCTCGCCGCCCTGGCAGGCGACGACGGCACTGCCGTATGCCGGGTCGTCGCCACTGCCCGGCCCGATTCCCTCGACGTGCTGGTGACGGCCGGCACGTCCGGCCTGGTCAGCAACGCGGTGCAGTTTCTCGCTCCGCTGGCTTGCGATGCGATGGAGCGGGCGGTGACCGGGCCTGTCGAGGCCGTGCCCGGGTTGTGGTTCGAGCCGGGGCTGCCGGAGCGGATCGTCGCCGACGCGGGCGACGAGCCCGGGCGGATGCCGCTGGTCCAGTTCGCTCTGACCGAGTTGTGGGAGCGCCGCAGCCGCTCGATGCTCACCCACGCCGCCTACAACGAGCTGGGCGGCGTCGCAGGCGCCCTCGTCGGCTACGCGGACGACGCGCTGGCCGTGCTGTCCCCGATCCAACAGAACTGCGCGGGACGGCTGTTCGTTCAGCTGGCCCGGCCCAGTGACGGCGACGCTTTCTCCCGCAGGCCCACCCTCGCCGCCGACCTCGCCCCCGAGCTCCTCGCGCTCGCCCGGGACCTGGCCCCCGGCAAACTCGTCGTCCTCTCCCGCGCCCCGGGCGACGCCGAGGGAGAGGAGATCGTCGACCTGGCACACGAGGCACTGACCGAGCTGTGGCCCCGCCTGCGGAAATGGCTCGTCGATTCCCGCGACTTCCGTGCCTGGCAGGAACAGCTCCGGGCCGACCTGAACCGATGGCACACCCAGCACCGAGAGCCTGCACGCCTTTTGAGCGGAACCGACTTGGCCGAGGCCGACCGGATACTGGCCGAGCGCCCCGAGGACATCTCCGCCGATGAGCGCGACTACATCATCCTCAGCCGCCGCCACTCCCGGCGCGGCGCCCGTATCAAGCAGACGGTCGTCGCGGCGCTCGCTGTGCTGACGGTGCTCGCCGTGGTGCTGGCGCTCTCCACGTGGCAGAGCCTCAAGCGCACCGAGCAGCAGTTGCGCATCCAGGCCGCGGGCCTGCTGGCCCAGGCCGCCGAGGACCGCCCCGGCAGCGACCCCGCCACGGCGTTGCAGCTCGCCCTGGCCGCATGGAACACCCATCACAGCGCGAAGACCCAGCAGGCCCTGTTGCACCAGTACGCGCGGGACCAGTACCTGCTGGGCAGCTACCCGGCCCTGTGGCGGGGCCGGGTCACCGGCATCGACGCCACCCCGGACGGCCGTACCCTCGTGATGCAGTCGAAGCCCTCGGGCGGCGACCGGTCGACGGTCACCATGGTCACGGGCGTCCTCCAGGGACGGCCCCGGGCAGCGGAGTTAAACGCGCGATGTTCCTGTCCGCGTTCGCCGCCCTGCACGATCCCGCCTCCCGCACCTACTACGACCGATGCCGGGCCCGGGGAAAGACCCACACCCAGGCACTTCTCCGCCTGGCCCGCCAACGGATCAACGTGCTGTTCGCGATGCTCCGCGACGGCACCTTCTACGAACCCCGAACCCCACGCCTCGCTTGACGAAAGACATAGAGGCACCCCCCCCGACTGGCCCGGGCACTCACTGCAGCCCTGCGTGAGATCCGCGAACGCCCCCTGCGACCCCGGCGCCTGCGCGCCAACCCCCGCGTCATCAAACGCAAGATGTCCGACTGGAAACTCAAGCGCACCCAGCACCGCAGCCCACCCCGGCCCGACACTCCCAGCGTCACGCTCGTCGGACCGACCAAGCCCAAACCCACACGCCGGAAAACACCCTAAATCACCGGTATGACTCTGCTGGTGATGTTGGGTGGGTCATGCGGTGGCTGAACACAGAGTGCGGAAGTGTGTGGCCCGGCGTTGTGTTCGGGGTGCGGTGTCGAT
>NZ_JBVHLX010000054.1:0-9867 GCF_055558775.1 Streptomyces sp. NPDC025638
CCCGGAGGACCGGGCGGCCATTCCTTCCGAGCCATCAACGGCAAACACCCATCAGCCATACCCGGTCCTCCCGGACCGGCCAACATTCTTAGGGACACCCATGAGACGTCTCTCCGTAATCCGCAACGCAGGGCGCGCAGTGCTCGCGTCGGGAATCGTCGCGGCGCTGTTGTCGGGCGGCGTCGCGCATGCCACGGATGCCGAACCGGGGCCAGCAGGCACGGCACCGATCAGCAACTCCGCCAGCGGGCCGTCGATCTCCGCCGACGGCCGCTACGTGGCTTTCACTTCGCTGGCAAGGGATCTGGTGGCTGGCGACACCAACCGAGCGGACGACGTGTTCGTCCGCGACCGGCAGACCGGCGTCATCACCAGGGTCAGCGTCGACTCCGCGGGCAACCAGGCCAACAACGTGAGCCGGAATCCGTCGATCTCCGCCGACGGTCGCTACGTCGCGTTCGAGTCCTTCGCGACGAACCTGGTGGCCGGTGACACCAACCGCTACCGCGACATTTTCGTGCACGACCTGCAGACCGGTGAGACGACCAGGGTCAGCGTCGGCAGGCACGGCGAGCAGAGCGACAGTGAGAGTTTCCATCCGTCGATCTCCGCCGACGGCCGGTTCGTCGCGTTCGACTCTCCCGCGTCGAACCTGGTGTTCGGCGACACCAACGACATCCACGACGTCTTCGTGCGCGACCGGCAGACCGGTGAGACCACCAGGGTCAGCGTCGATTCGAACGGTCGCCAGGGCGACGACATCAGCCAACTGCCGTCGATCTCGGCAGACGGGCGCTACGTCGCCTTCTCCTCCGGGGCGAAGACACTGTCCCTGTTCCCCGACAACAACCACGCGGACGACGTGTTCGTGCACGATCAGCTGACCGGGTACACCGACCGGATCAGCGTCGGTCCCGACGGCAACGAAGGCAATTCCGCCAGTCGCACGGCGACCATCTCGGCCGACGGCCGCTACGTCGCGTTCGAATCCACGGCGTCGAATCTGGTGGCGGGCGACACCGGCGGTCCGATCGACACCGACATCTTCCTGTACGACCGGGTTACCCGGACGACGACGCAGGTGAACCTTGGCCCCGATGGCCTGAGCGACAGCGGAACCCCCGGCCAGGAGCGGACGACGCTCTCCGCCGACGGCCGCTACATCGCGTTCGTGTCCGGCGAGGACAAGCTGGTGACCGGCGACACGAACTCAAGCTGGGACGTGTTCGTGCGAGACCGGGTGACCGCCACCACGACCAGGGTCAGCGTCGCCAATGACGGCTCGCAGAGCGATGGGTACAGCTACAGCCCCTCGATTTCGGCCGACGGCCACCACGTCGCTTTCACGACCAGCGCGACGAACCTGGGCGGTGGCGGCACCAGCCGGAAGTTCAACCTGTACGTACGCGACCTCGGCAACTGAGTTGTTGGCCGCCGTGGCGTCCTCAAGCACGCGCCGCGGCGGCCCACACGCCGGCCAGAGCAGCACGACCGGAGACGCCGACCTTCGCGTAGACCCGGCCCAGGTGGACTTCGACGGTCTTGGGACTCAAATGCAGCCGGAGGCCGATGTCCCGGTTGGTCAGGCCGTCCGAGACCAGGTTGACGATCTCGACCTCACGGATGGTCAAGTCGAACCGCTCGGCGCGGCTTTCGGGCCGGGGGCCGCGCGCGTTCAGGCGCCGCTCCTCGCGCGCGACCTGCGGCAGGAACAGTTGCGCGTCACACCGGGTGAACAACGCGCGGGCGGACACGAGGTGCGCACGGGCCTGGTCGATCGCCCCGCTGCCGCCGAACGCCGTCGCGGCGAGCAAGTGCGCCCGCCCGGCCTCCACGGCCGCCCCGATCCGGCCGAACGTGCCGGCAGCGGCGACAGCGAGCGGTGCGGCTGCCGCCGGATCCGTTGGTAGCGTGGCGATCGCGCGGGCCTGCTGTGCCATGGCGGTGCGCAGCGGAAGCTCGAGCTGACCGGCCGCGTCCTCCGCTCGGTCGGCCCATGCCGCGGCCGCGGCAACCCGGCCGGCCGCGACCTCCGCCTCCGTGAGCATCAGGTACACCAATGGCCTGGTGCGCAGGCCCACCGCGGGCAGCTCGGCCCCACCGCCACTGGTGAGCAGCAGCTCGATGCAAGCGTGCGGATCACCCGAGTGCAACATCGCCTGCGCCAGCATCGCCTCGGCCTGGCCACTGCGCCAGGAACTCATGGCCGTCGCCTGGTCGTCGACGACGATGGCCTCCTTACCCAGGCGGATCGCCTCGGCCAGGTCGCCGCGCCAGGCGGTGATCCAGCACCCGAAGGTCAACGCCATGACGCGCAGCTCCTGGCTGCCGGTCAGTTCCGCCGACTCCAGGCTGTCGTCGAAGCAGCTCGTCGCCGCCGCCAGCTCGCCGAGGTAGGCATGCACCATGCCGCGGATCGCGGTCAGCAGCGCGATCTTGTGGGACTGCCTGCTCGCGCGAGCCAGTTGCAGGCCACGGCTCATGTGCCGGCTCGCCGCCGTGAGCCGGTCGGCGGAGACTTCCGACCAGCTCAGCCAGAACGCCGCATCGATGTCGCGGACCAGGTCGCTGTCGGGCAGCGCGTCCAGGAGTGCGGCCGCCTCGTCCAGCCGGTCCGCCCGCCGGTCGATGAGCGTTGCGGCCGACAACGCCGTCGCCAGCAGCATCGGATCCCCGACTTCCCGCGCGGCGGCGATCGCCTCGGCCACCCGGTCCTGTCCGTGCTCGCGCTCGACACTTTCACCGGCAACGAGCGCGACGAGCAGGACGGCCGCCGAGTGGGCGTCAACACCTTCGACGCGTTTCCACTCGCTGTGCAGCATCGCTCTGGCCTCGGTGTAGCGCCCGAGAATCTGCTCCACCGTCGCACAGGCCCGCGCTGTCTGTGCCCGGATCTGGGTGAGTTCGGCAGGCAGGAGCCGCAGCACCTCGTGCATGGTTTCCCTGGCCTGCCGCAGGTCGCCCGTGGCGCCGAGTGTGTGTGCCAGCCGGCCGAGCAGGATCAGGCGCTGCGGCGTGGCCGACTCCGAGTCGGGGAGCAACCGGATGGCCGCCCGCAGGAAGTGCCCGGCGGTCGTCGGCGTGGTGTGCATCGTCGCCTCGGCCGCCTCGGTGAGCGCCGCGACCGCATCGAGGTCACCGCGGACGGCGGATCGTTCCACGTGCCGGGCGAACTCGGCCGGCGGCGTGCCCCGGCTCCGGAGTGCCGACGCGGCCCGGCCGTGTGCCTGAAGCCGCCAGCCAGGACCGGCGTCCTGGTAGGCGACGCTGCGCACCAGCGGATGCCGGTACCGGAACCGGCCGGTCGCCCCGTCCAGCCGCACCAGGTCACGCTCGGCGAGCCGGTCGAGCGCGGCGAGCACGGACCCGGCGTCCATTGCCGCTGTTTCAGCGAGCGAATCAGCCTCGAAGTCGTCACCCACGACCGCGGCGGCGTGCGCGACGACCCGCTCTTGCGGGGTCAACGCGGCCAACTCGGCGGCGAGCACCGCGTGGACCGCCACCGGGATCGCCCCGTCGGGGTGGAGCGCCGCATCACCGACGGCGATACCCCGCTCACCGGCCCGCACCAGGGCTTCCAGGTAGAACGGGTTTCCGCCACTGGCCTGGTAAAGCTCTTCCCGTCGGGAACGGCCCAGCCTTTCCGGCATGAGGTGGCTGGCATCGGCTTGGCTCAGCGGCGCGAGTTCCAGCAGCTCGGCCACCCCGTCGGTCGCGGCGCGGGACAGCGCGTGCCACAGCCGCAGCGACGTCTGCCGGGGCCTGCCCGCCAATGCCAAGACCAGCCGTGCCTGGGGCGGGTGGCGCAAAAGGTGGTCGAGCAGCTCGACCGAACCCTCGTCCGCCCAGTGCAGATCGTCGAAGACGAGCACCAGCCCGGACGGCTCGGCGACCAGCTCCAGGCATGGTGCCCCCGGCAGGATTCGAACCTGCGACACCCGCTTTAGGAGAGGCCCTATGCCTTCCCTGTCTGTGATGGCCTTTCCCTGGATTCACTGTTCCTGCTGGTCAGCGTGGCGCGGTCTTCCGCCCCTGCCCGATCGTTCCCTGTCTTTACACGGCCTTCCGTTCCCATGACGTTCCCATGAGGGCCCCACGAACTCGTGGGCACGAGGGTGAGGGAGCCGGCTGCGGTCGCCGAAGCGGTGAGCACCGCAGACTCCTAGGGGGCGACGAAGGCCCAGCGCCCATCAGAGGTCGGGGCCCTCGGCCGTCTACGCGGGCTCTATAGGCTCCACTGAGCACAGGCTAGCGAGCGCGGGGCCTCTGTGGGACCAGTCCGTACAAGATGCTCGGATGATCTCTGGCTACGGACTGCGGAACCCCCGTAGCGATTGCGGCAGTCCGCGCCTCGTCATCCCGAGCGCGTCACCTCGGCCGTGCGGGCGCCGCCGCTTTCGGTACGCGTCGGTTGAGGACACCGCCAGTGCGAGGGGATACCAAGGCCCAGTCCGCCCTGAACTTGGCCGAGGAACGCATCTGTCGCGCAGCGCGCCTCCTTCTTCCCCGAGCGTCCATCACCTCGTCGAGATCGTGGCAGGTGGCACGGACACTCTGGACAACATCGCCCTGGCCCATCAGTTCTGCAACAGCGACTCCTACAACTGGGGGCAGAAGGCGGCGCTCGCTGCGGCCGAACGGCTGGCGGATCGTGTGCTCCATGGCAAGCACGGACCAGGGCGACGGGGCCGGGTGCCTGACGCGGATGCCGTCGCCCTGGCTGCCGAGATCATGGGCGGCATCGACGACTGAGCTGCGTCACAGGGATCCTCGGTCATGGTCTCCCGTGAGCCGCAGCCGGCAAGCCACCCACTACTACGGGCTGTCGCGGATGCCTTGGTCGGTCTGCACCCGGCCGAGGGTGCAGGCCGACGCCAACGGAGCGGTCAGCTATGGAACTTGTCAGTTGAGGCGGGATCCTTGCCCGGTTCAGGCGACTGGTGCGTGAAGACCACGAGGTGCCAGGTGCTCTTCTCCCGCGTCACGGTGAAGGTGTCCTTCAGCGACTTGCCTGTCTTGTCCTCGGCCACGAGGCGGGCGGACCCGGTGTCCGGGCCCATGTCGTGGTCGATCTGCAAGTCCTTGATCTTCCAGTCTCGGCCGCCTCGGTCTGCGAGGATCTGTGCGGCCTCCTTCCTCGACCACTTCTCGTCCTTGACTCCGCCGACTTCGATCAGTGCCTTCGCGCTCCGGGAGTTCAGGGCACGCACGTAGGCTTCGACGGCCTTGCGTGCCCCGTCGGAGGATGCCGAACTCGATGGTGAGGATTCCGAATTTCCAGGGCTGGCCTCATCGCTGTCGTTGGATGAGCAGCCGGATGCGACAACCAGGGCGGCCGCCACGGCCAGAAGCCGTCGACGTTTCACAGCACACTCCTATGTATCTCCTGTGAGGGGGGCAGCAGCCTGTCACGTGCGGTGCGCGTACCACCAGGTACGCGGGTGGTCCGAGAGGAGCTTGCTCAGGCTTTTGTTGTGTGTGTCGCCGGTGTGGTACGTCAGGTACGGGGTGCCCCGGTACTTCTTCGTGACGATCATCGAGTGGTCGACGTTGTCGTTGCGGTTCCAGTCGGCCTGGAGAACATCCGCCTTCTCCAGCTTCCACACGTTGTTGAGGAGCTTGGTTCTCCTTGAGTGTTTCGACGCGAACCAGTACCAGTTCTCTGCACCCGCCCACGTGTAGGACGTCCACAGCGTGCTGGGTCCGTAGAACCAGTACTTGTTGCTGGTGCGCTGGATGATGGAGCCGCCTGCGGGGCGCCACCCGCCCGCGAGCATGGCCTGCGAGATGAAGTTCGTGCAGTCGGTGCTGTACGTGCGGTAGGCGTCGTTGTGGTGGTCCCAGTACTTGTTGGCGTACGACACCATCTTGTCGTAGTTGTAGCTGGCGGAGGCCGCCGGCTTGACGACGGCGTCGGCGCCGCTGTCGGGCAGCGGCTCGGTGGACGACGGGGCCTCCTTGCCTCCCTCGTCCTCGTCCGGCTTGCCACCCCCGGCGTCGGGACCGGCGTCCGGGTCAGCGTCGGTGACCTGTGTTGTCGGCGTCGGCCCGCCCTCCGCGTCCGCCTTGTCGGACGAGAGCAGCCAGGCGCCGTCGGAGCCCTGGGTGAACTTCACCGTGTGCGGGAGCGACAGCTCCTCGTACTCCGGTGCGCCCTCCTCGACCTCCTGCGGTGTGAACGGGAGATAGAGGCGCGTGTGCTCGGTGAGCTGCAGTGTCGCCGACTGGCCGGAGACGGTCAGGTCTCCGGCCTTCACGTCGACCTGAGCCTTCGTGTAGCCGCCGTCGACCTCCTTGTACCGCTCGCCCTTCTTGGCGAGAGCGGCGAGATCGTCCTCCACACGGGCCGTCATGGAACGTGTGGCCTGGACGTGGGCGATGGCGGCTCGTGCCGACGGGCGGGAAGCCGTCAGCATGTCGGCGCGCTGCTGCAGGTAGCCTTCGGCGAGTTGAGCGAGTTCGGCGCTGTCTGCGCTCGCCGTGGGCGGCACGGCTGAAGCCGATGGCTGAGCGTGCGCCGGTATGTCGACGAGCGCGAGGATCGCTGCCGCCGTGGTCGCGACTACGGCGAGCGCCTGTCTGTGCTGCGCGGTGCGCATGAAACCCCCTGGTCAAGCTGACTGGTCGGGGTCAGCCTGCATCCCAAGAGAGCCCATTCGAACGTAGCGTTCCCATCTGACGGGTTCTTGATCCCGGAATGTCTGATTCCCGATCGAGAAAGCGCCTTCGTGCGACAGAGGCGATGGGCAGGCAGATCGGCCGTACGGGGAACCGGCAGCGGGAGCGGCGGCTTCTGCCGGCTGGGGCGCGTCGTCTCCTGGAGTCTTGGCGGACACTGCCAGCGAGGTGACGTCATCACTGCCGTCGCCTTGGCTCTCCTCGGTGAAGCGAAGGCTCCGCAGGACATGAGCCATGATCGGGGCGTAGCACTTCTCCCAGTGGGTGATCTGGGGCGTGGAGAAGGCCATCAGGCACATGCGCTGTCCGTCTCCAACCCTCTGCGGAACAGGGATCACGGCGTGGAACTGGGCTGTGAGTATCTCGGTCTCCTCACCGGTCGGCGAGAAGGCCGGAGGAAGGACATAGCTCTGGCCGCCAGTGAGGACGGCTGCCTGGCCGCACGGAGCGTCGATCACCGATCCGGTCCAGCCGTCTCCGCGTGAGTCGAGGATGCCGCGCAGACTTCCTCGTGCCGCTGTGGCGGCGTTGTCGCCGTAGGAGTAGTCCACGACTGCGACCGCGAGCGAGCCCAGCGAAACCTCGCCCTCGAAGGAGTGCAGGCAGTTGGCCGCATACACCACGCCGGCTTCATCCAGGAACGGGGAGATCCGTTGCAGGGTCCGGGCCATTTCCGTCAGGGACTGTTGCTCGGCCTCAGCTGCCACGGATCCATACACTCCTCGGGCGTTCACCTCGGCCCAAGCCGCTTCGAAGTCCATGCCCAGCGGCACCTCTTCGAACTCGGCGGGCACCGAGAAATCGACTCTTATCACTGCTTGCAGCCTTCGCCGGAGTGCCGATTGGAGGGCCCTGGAGGCGGCGCGGGCGGGGGAGGCCCCACCTGGCCGGCTCGCTGTTGGTCGTAGAGATCCACCAGTCGTCGGTTCTTCTCGTACCAGCGCTTCGTCCATCTGGGGATCAAGGCCGCGGCCACGGCCAACGGGATGCCGAGAACCACCATGGCCAGGGCAGCGCCCGGCCTGTCGCGCAGCGCCCACGCGAGGAGAAAGCACCCGAGGCTGAGCAGGCCGATGAAGACAGCCAATCCTTTCACCCCGTTGGCCTCGTAGGCGGCGAGTCCTCTTCGCGTCGACGCCATATCGACGGCTGTGACGGGCACGGTTGTCCCGGGCTGTGCGGCAGGGGCTGCCCACGTCTGCAGAAGCGGGCCCCCCGCGCGCAATCGGCCCTGAGCCTGCTGGGCACGTAGGCGCGCCGTTGGAGAGTCGTTCCGCACGAAGAAGAGGCGCATCGTGCTCTTGCTCGGCATCTCGGTCGCCTGGAGGTCGTAGCCGAGTTCGTAGCCGATCGCCGTGATTCTGTTGGAGTGCCTGCCCTCAAAGCCTCCGAGCAGGAACTCGGCACGACCTCGCCCGTCGAAGAGGGCCAGGATCTCTGCGTCTTTCATCGTGCGGCTCACTTCCCCTGCTGGGCTGACTTGTCCTTCTCGCTGCCAGCTTCCAGGCGTTTTCGAATGCCACGAGGAGATCGCCGCCCGGGAGCGCCGCTTCGAGGCTCTGTCGGTCGTTCTTCGGGGCGAAGTACCCGAGCGCGGTCGGATCTCCCATGAAGAACGCGACGGTGTCCACCAGGCCGAAGTTGGCGGCAGCATCTGCCGCGCGGCCGGCCGCGACCACCCTGGAGACGCCTTTGAAGGCGCCGCCGAACGGCAGAACGCCGAGCACGTCCTGGGCCAGCGTCCGATTGGAGACCACGGAGTCGCCGCCCACAGCACGGGCTGTGGCGTGCAGTCCCAGTGCGCCGAGCGCGAAGGCACCTGAGGCGACCCCGACGCCTGTCGCAGCGGCGGCGAACGCTGGGGCAAATGGACCTGCAACCGGGGCGATGAGAAGGATGGCGACCGAGATCGCGCCCAGCGCGGCACCCACGGTTGCGAGGACGTCGCCAAGGGCGGCGATGGAATTGGCGTGCTTCGCGAGCCATTTGACCGCGTCGGCCACGGTTGCGCTGACGGCTTCGGCGATGATGTCGTCGATGTTGCTCAGGGCTTTGCCGATGTCGACGAAAGCGTCGCCCAACTTGTCCAGCAGCCCAGGCTCGTTCGGCGCGATGTTCATCGCCTTGCTGACGTCCCTGACCCGCGGATCGTGAGGCAAAGGTGTTTGCGGGGTCACAGGGCGTATCGCCCCCATGTAGGGGGCGATACGCCCTGCCGCGCCGCTGGCTAACCCATGGTCTTGGCGCCGTCCAGGGACTCGCGGATGATGTCGGCGTGGCCGGCGTGCTGGGCGGTCTCGGTGGTGATGTGCATCAGTACCCGGCGGGCCGACCATCGCGCGCCCGGCTCGGACCACGGGGCCTTCGGTAGTGGTTGTGTGGCGTCCAGGTCGGGGAGGGTGGCGACCAGTTCGTCGGTTCGGCGGGCTACCTCGGCGTAGTCGGCGAGCACGCCGGTCAGCGTCTCGCCGGGCAGCATCCGGAACTCGTCGGCCCGTCGGGCCCAGTCGGCCTCGGTCATGGTGGTGAAGTCGGGCATCGCCGACGGGCCGTCCAGGATGAACTGCGCCCAGGTTCGCTCGACCGCAGTGACATGTTTGATCAGGCCGCCCAGGCACAGCTGGCTGGCGGTGGTCCGGCGCCCGGCCTGCTCGTCGGTGAGGTCACGGGTGGTGAATCGCAGGAAGTGCCGATGCTTGGCCAGGGCCTCCAGCAAGTCGGCGCGCTCGCCGGTGGCGGTCGGCTCATGGGCCGAGTCGTGGGTGGCCAGTTCGTTGACAGTCACGGTCTCGCTCATGGTCGCTGCCTTCCGTGGTTCGTGTTCCGCCGGGCAAGGAGGACGCTAGGGGGCGTGGAGGTCAGATTCTGACCTAAATGACCGGAGGGGTGAGGATGCTGAGGCTTGACCTGGTGCTTCACCTGTCGGGGGGCGGGATTTGAACCCACGACCTCTTCGTCCCGAAGCAACTTGGGCGGGGGCTTGACCTTGAGTTGATTGGCTCTCAACTGCTGTGATGGTCCACAGCGTCCGCGGTTGTCCGCCGCTGTATGTCGGCGGTGTCACGCAGTTAGACACTCAAGGCGCTTCGGTCTCAGCTTGGCGTTTATCGTCGCAGGTCACCCGACCTGCTGATCTGCGGCTCTTCCCGGGACAGCGGACGCGGCCGTTCTCCACGCTTCGAGATGTCG
>NZ_JBVHLX010000055.1:0-9042 GCF_055558775.1 Streptomyces sp. NPDC025638
CTCGTCCGACAGGATCAACTCGGCCTTCGGCCGCCCAGTACGCGCCACCCCACAACCCTACACATCTGAACAGAATTCCTGACTCAGAAGACTAGTGGGCCCCGCTCGGGGACGATGCCTGCGGCGTGCTGGGAAGCCGGACCGTGACGAGGAGACCGCCGGCGGGGCGGGGAACGAGGTCGAGGGTTCCGTCGTGGGCGCGGACGATGCTGTGCACGATGGCCAGGCCGAGGCCGACGCCGGCGTGCTCGTCGGTGCGTACGCGTTTCGTTCCGCGCTGGAAGGGTTCGGTGAGGGTCGGTACCAGTTCCGGTGGGAGCCGACGGCCCGTGTTCTCGACCCGCAGCACGCTCGTCTCGCCGTGCGCCTCGGTGTGGACCGTCACGGTGCCGCCGGCGGGGAGGTTGTGGACGATGGCGTTCTGGACGAGGTTCGTCACCATCCGCAGCAGGAGCTCCGCGGAGCCGCTGGTCCGGGCCGGCCCGCCGGTGACGTCGAGCGTGATCCGGCGCTGTTCGGCGAGGGGAAGCAGCGTTTCGGCGGCTTCTTCGGCGATGAGGGAGAGGTCGACGCTCTCGCGGGTGAAGTTTCCGCGGTCGCCGCGGCTGAGCAGCAGGAGGGCCTCGGTGAGGTCGATCGCCCGCGTATTGACAGCGTGCAGGCGATCGATGAGTTCGCCCCGATCCCGCGTGGGGTCCTTGCGGGCCACGTCGAGGAGCGTCCGCGAGATCGCCAGCGGGGTACGCAGTTCGTGGGAGGCGTTCGCGGCGAACCTCTGCTGCTCGGCGACGTGGGACTCGAGCCGTTCGAGCATCGAGTCGAACGCGTCGGAGAGTTCACGGAATTCGTCCTGGCGGCCCTTCATGCGGATCCGGTGGGACAGCGACCCGTTCCCGGCCATCCGTGCCGCATCCGTGATCTGTGTGAGTGGTGCGAGCATCCGGCCGGCGAGGATCCACCCTCCGACGAGGCCGAACACAAGGAGGAAGGCCATCGCCAGGGCCGCGGCGGGGGCGAAGGTTCGCACCAGAAGGTAGCGGTTGGGTGAGATCCCGAGCAGGCCCTGGCTGTTGTCGGGTACGTAGCGCAGCAGGAACATCCACACCACGGCCAGCAGGAGAGCGCCGGCGACGAGGAGGAATCCGGCATAGCTGAGGGTGAGTTTCAGTCGGGCGCTGAGCCCTGGGCTTCTATGCATGCGTACTGCCGGGGTCGGTGGTGTCCATTCCGGTGTCGATCCGGTAGCCGACGCCGGGCACCGTGGCGATGATCCACGGTTCGCCGAGCCGTTTGCGCAGTGCGGAGACGGTGATGCGCACGGCGTTGGTGAGGGGGTCGGCGTTCTCGTCCCAGGCCCGTTCCAGCAGCTCTTCGGCGCTGACGACCCCGCCCTCGGCGGCGACGAGGACTTCCAGCACGGCGAACTGTTTGCGGGTGAGTGCGACGTAGCGTCCGTTGCGGAAGACCTCCCGGCGAAAGGGGTCGAGCCGTAGGCCCGCGATCTCGCGGACCGGGGGCCGGGCGTACGCGCGTCTGCGGTCGAGCGCCCGCAGCCGCAGGACGAGCTCCCGCAGCTCGAACGGTTTGGTGAGGTAGTCGTCGGCGCCGAGCTCGAACCCGGACGCCTTGTCGTCGATCCGGTCGGCAGCGGTGAGCATGAGGATCGGGATGCCGCTGCCGGAGGCGACGATGCGCCGGGCGACCTCGTCACCGGAGGGGCCGGGGATGTCACGGTCGAGGACCGCGAGGTCGTAGGAGTTGAGGCTGAGCAGTTCCAGGGCGGAGTCGCCGTCGCCGGCGATGTCGGCGGCGATCGCCTCCAGCCGCAGACCGTCACGGACGGCTTCGGCCAGGTAGGGCTCATCCTCCACGATCAGTACGCGCATGTCCGAAGCCTAAGCAGCACGAGATATCGCCGACGTATGTGAAGACGTGTGCCCACCGGACAAGCGGCTCAGCCTGCCGGTGCCGGCGCGGGGCGAGGCTGGTCCGACGGCGCTTCCGCCGTGGTGCGCCACCAGCGGCGCGACGCCAGCGCGGCCAGTACGGCGCCGGCGGCGTTGACCAGTACGTCGTCCACGGAGGACACCCGGTCCAGCCGCAGGACGTACTGTGCGGTTTCGACCAGGGCCGAGCAGCCCGCCCCGAGCGCCAGGATCCGCGGCACAGACGCCAGCGCCGCGAACCGCATCGGGGCGAAGAACCCCAGCGCCGCGAAGATCAGCAGGTTGCCGACGATCCCGACCGGACCCATCGTGACCAGGTCTCGCAGTGGTACCAGGCTCACCCGGGCGGGGGCGGTGTCGGACCCGCCGCCCGGCATCATGGTCAACCATACGAGGGGCACCGTCCCGTGGACCATGCCCACCTCGGCCAGAGACAGCCGCCAGGCCGATGTCACGCCGGCGGCCCGCCGACGGCGCGTCAGAGCCCACACCACCAGCGCGGCCAACGGCAGCGCGACCAGCGTCATGAGCACCACACCGTTGAATGTGTCGAAGCAGCCGTGCCACCGCCCGGCCATGCACATCGGAGCGGACATCATGAGCGGCCGCCGCACGACGAACACGGCGCTCGCCATGCCGAGGATCGCCAGGCTGAGGACCACGATCCTGCGCGTGCGGCGAGGCGGTGCCGACAGGGATGCGTTGGGGGTCATGCCCCCATTGGAGACGGAGGGCCGTTGCGGTGGCGTATGCGATTTTCGATACGCCCGCGATACACCGCCGAGCATGGCCTGGTGGACGCCGGCGCCCTGCGCGTGTCAGGCGTCTGCGGCAGCGGAGAGCAGTACATGGCCGGGGCTGGGCGTTCGACCCCGACCGTGCAGGATTTCCCCGCCTTCTGACGCCGTCACCCTCGCCGACGGCATCAGCGGACTTCTGCACCCGCGCCACAGCACCCCGCTCCTGGCCATGCGGCCACCGTAGGGCGAAGGCCCGATCTCCGGCCGGCCGTTGCACACGGCGGTCAGCAGTACGGGGACTGGTTGGCCAGGGACGCCGCCACTCGCATCCACACTCCGAACAGCCGGTAGAGGCTGGGCAGCCTGCCCTGCGCCTGGACGGTGCGGGCATCTGCCGAGGTGACGCCTGGAATTCGCAGGAGCGTCGAGGCCACTGAAGCCGACCGCCACCGGACTGTGAGGGTGGCCGGGGCCGCCGCGACGGCCGGAGCCTTCGGCGGCAGGGAGAGACTGGCGGCGACCGCATGTCTTCGATCTCGTGCCCCATGAAACTGTGGCTCAGTACGCCGAGCGCACCGGCCCGTGAGTGGTAGCCGACGAAGATTGCGGCGTCGTGCTCGGGAGCGAGTCCTTCGAGCATGACCATCTGCTTGGGCTTGCCGCGGATGAGGCGCGCCGCTGGGTGCAGTGACTCGGGCAGGAGGTTGCGCATCGGGCCGTGCGCGTCGTTGACGGTGATGTCGTCGGCACCCGCTGCGACGGCGCCGCGGATGGCGGCGTTGACGTCCTCGGCCATCATCAGCCGTCCACGCTCTCGTGGGTGGGCAGTCCGGCACCGGCGAGCACCCTGATCGCGGCGGCACCCATGAAGACCCAGTAGGCCGACGCCAGTTCGGCCGGTGCCACGCGCTCCGGCAGGAGCCGGGCCGGCGTCAGCGCGGCGATCACCAGTCCGACAAATGATCGTGGTGGGCTACCGCAGGAGGAAAAAGATCCTCCTGCCTGCGAGAGACTCTGTTCTACGGTGGGCCGGTGAAGAAGGATCGACGCGTCCGTCGCCTCGTCACGGACGAGACCACCTGGTGTTGGACCGTACGGCAGCGAGTGAGACCTGCCTATGCCGACTGTCGCGTGACGCTCTCCTTGTTCACAGAGGGAGCCTTGAGAGGTCCTGGGCGTGGATTGTCCCTGGTCTTTGCCCCAACCCCGACTGGAGTCATTTCCAACTGCTACTTCGAGTCGGGGACAGTAATACGGCTTCCGGATCAGAGCCAGCTCAACCTCTACGAGCCGGGGACGGTCCGGCGCCTGCTGGATGCAGCAGCACCTGCCCTGGAGCTCCGGCCGGCTGAAACGAATCTCGAAGTGGACGGCTGGCTCCACTTCGCTGAGGCCGTGGACCGTCGGAACGCCACCTTGTCGGACAATTGATTTTGTGATCGGTGGGTCACCGGCCTTCGCGGCACGCACCTTCACCCGCCTGGTCCGGCCATGCCGTCATGACGCGTGGCTTGGGCCGAAGAGCGGGGGCACGCGGGCCTCGACGACGTGGGGGCCGGGCTCCTTGAGGGCCTTGGTCAGCTGGGCGGTGAACTCCTCGGCGGTGGTGGCGCGGGCGGCGGGCACTCCCATTGCCTGGGCGAGTCCGGCGAAGTCCAGGTCCGGCCGGGACAGGTCCAGCAGGTCCCGGACGGCCCGCCCGCGAGCCCGGCCGTCCGGGGTCGGTACCAGGCGGTCGTACTCCATCTCCAGGACGGAGTACGACTGGTTGGCGTAGATGATGACGGTGACGTCCAAGCCCTCGCGGGCCATCGTCCACAGCGCCTGGGGGGTGTACATGGCGCTGCCGTCGGCCTCCAGGCACACCACCGGCCGGTCGGGGCAGGCGATCGCGGCGCCCACGGCCAGCGGCAGGCCCTGGCCGATGGCGCCGCCGGTGAGGGTCAGCCAGTCATGGTGCGGGGCACCGGCGGTGGCCGCGGGCAGCCACAGGCCGGACGTGTTGGCCTCGTCCACCACGATCGCCCCCTCCGGCAGCAGCGCTCCCACAGCGGTGGCGACCGACTCACCGGTCAGATCGCCCGCGGGTGGCTCCGGCCTGGCCCGGGCCGCCGTCGCCGCAGCCGCGTGCGGCAGCAGGTCCGCCAGGTGCGCGAGGGCCTCTACGGCGTCGTCGCCCGGGCCGGCCAGGGTATGGACGTGGCAGTCGCGAGGGACGAGGAGGCCGGGTGTCTCCGGATAGGCGAAGAAGGACACCGGGGTGCGGGCGCCGACCAGCACCAGGTGCCGTAGGCCGTGGAGTTGGGCGCGAGCGCCCTCGGGCAGGTAGCCGAGCCGCTCGACGGTGGGCAGGCCCGCGCCGCGCTCGAGGCGCGCCGGAAAGGTCTCGCACAGCAGCCGGGCCCCGGTGGCGGCGACGCGGGCCGCCGCGCGCAGCGCCGGGGCGCGGGTGGCCGGGCCACCGAGCAGGATCGCGGTCGGTTCTCCGGAGCGCAGTGCGGCAGCGACGGCGGTCACCGTGTCGTCCGGCACGGGTGCGGGCGGTTGCAACGGCAGCGGCGGGGCCGGGGAGGCCCCCGGCGACCAGGAGATGTCGGCGGGCAGGATCAGCGTGGCCACCTGGCCGGGTGGTTCCGTGGCGGCGGCCACGGCGGCAGCGGCGTGGATACCGGCGGCCGGCGCGTCGCTGCAGCGGCGCACCCAGCCGGAGACGGTCCCGGCGAGCGCGTCGATGTCCGACTCGAGCGGCGCGTCGAGCGGTTTGTGGTGCGTGGCGTGGTCGCCGACGAGGTTGACCAGAGGGGTGGCCGCGCGCCGTGCGTTGTGGAGGTTGGCCAGGCCGTTGCCGAGGCCCGGTCCGAGATGCAGCAGGGTGGCGGCGGGTCGGCCGGTCATCCGGCCGTAGCCGTCGGCCGCCCCGGTCGCGACGCCTTCGAACAGGCAGGGCACGGCCCTGACCGCCGGTTCCTCGTCCAGCGCGGCGACCAGGTGCATCTCGGATGTGCCCGGGTTGGCGAAGTACACCTCTACGCCGCACGCCCGCAGGGTCGCCACGACCGCTTCCGCACCGTTCACGTCTCGTCCCGTCCCGTCCTCGCCTGGTGATGGTCATGCCCGTGGGGATGAGGAGCCGGCGGCTTCAGTCGAGGAGCACACCGGGATTGAGGATTCCGCCCGGGTCGAAAGCGTGCTTGATCCGGTGCATCAGCTCTACCCTGGCCGGGTCCTCCAACTCCAGGAAGTACGACTTCTTCGCCCTGCCGATCCCGTGTTCGCCGGAGACGGCGCCGCCGCGCTCCAGGCCCGCCCGGAACAGCCGCCGCAGCACCTCGTCGCGGCGGACGGGGTCCGGCTGGAAGACCGACAGGTGCACGTTGCCGTCGCCGGCGTGGCCACAGCCGGTGACCAGCGACCCGGTGTCCTCGGCGGCTGCCTGGGCGGCGGCCAGCAGCCCGTGCAGCTCGCCGCGCGGCACGACCACGTCCACGATGTCGTCGGCACCGGCCGCCTTCGCCGTCCAGAAGGCTCGCTCACGGGCCTCGACCAGCCTCCTCGCCGTGGCCGCGGGCAGCACGAAGACGTCCACCGCGCCGAGTTCGAGCAACTGCTCGCCGACCGCCTCGACATCCTCCTGGAGCCGCGTCACGGAGCGGCTCTCCAGCACGACGAGCAGATAGCCGAGCGCGGTCAGGCGCACGGACGCGGGAACGCCCAGCCCCGTCCTCTGGTCATCCGCGATCGCCGCCATGGCCAGCAGGTCCACGTACTCCAGCGCGGCCGGCTCCAGGCCCCCGCCCGCCAGCGGCGGGACCGACCGGAAGACGTCCTCGGCCGACGCGAAGGCCGCCAGTACGGTCGTGGAGTGCCGGGCCCGTGGCCGCAGCCGGAGCGTCGCCTCTGTGACCAGGGCGAGCGTGCCCTCGGAACCGACCAGGAGCTGGGCCAGGTCGTAGCCGGTGGATGTCTTGACGTACTTGCCGCCGCCGCGCACGATCTCGCCGGACGCCAGGACGGCTTCGACGGCGAGCACATGGTGGCGGGTGACTCCGTGCCGTACGGCGTGCATCCCGCCGGCGTTGGTGGCGATGGTGCCGCCGATGCTGGCGGTGGGCGCGCCGAGCCGCACGGGATAGTGCAGGCCGGACTCGGCGGCCTCGTGGTCCAGTTGGTCCAGGGTGACGCCGGGCTGCACGACGGCCACGTGGTTGACGGCGTCCACTTCCAGGATGCGGTTCATCCGCTCGAACGAGACCGTGATCCCGCCCGGCCGGGGCACACATCCCCCCGACATGCCGGTCCCCGAACCGCGGGCGGTCACCGGGATCCCGGCCTCGCCGGCGATCCTGAGCACGTCCGCCACCTCGGCGGCCGCCGCGGGCCGGACCAGGTACGCGGGCGTCTGCGGTACGGCGGTCAGCGACTCGTCACCGGCGTACTCAGGCGGGATCTTTGCCCCGGCCAGAACGTGCCGTGCCCCCACGGCGTCGGCCAGCAGCGCCTCGGTGTCCGCCATCGCACCCCCCTCCTCGGCCCCCGCTCCCGCCGATCCTGGCCGCGCACCCACCCCACCGGAGGGGGCCGTCCGGCCCTTACCCAGGGCCATGTGGACCGGCATGCCTTCCAAGCCGGTCCTGACAGGGCGGCGCAGCCCGCACGTGCCTTGCGTTCGGCCGTGCGCCGACCTGCACCGGCCCGGCAGGGCATCGCGTCGGGCGGCTGCTTGCCGACGGCGGAGTGTGGCAGGATGCGGGCGACGGTGCGGAGGAACTCCGGTGCGGGCCCGATGGCCCAAGTCCGGGGCGGGCCCGCCACTGTGACCGGGGAGCTGCCTCCCGCAGATGGCCACTGGCAGCCGGTGTGAGCCGGCCGCTGGGAAGGCCGGGAGCCGGCGCCGGTACCCGTGCTGTACAAGCCGGGCGCCGAGATCCGGGAGCCAGGATATTCCGGCCGTCCCGCAGCCAGGCACTACCCGCCCGGGCGCGGCCCGTTCACGGCGGCGTGGAGAACCGCCGACAGCGGAAGGAACTTCCTTCATGGTGTCCTCGTCCGGCTCCGACATGGTGCCCTCGTCCGGCTCCGATCCAACTCGTCGGCCTGCTGCCGACCCCGCCGTCGGCCTGTTGCTGGAGCGCACCCTGGCCGCCATCACTCCCGCGGACTCCGGCGCCCGCACCGCGGCCCGTGACCGCCAGAACCACCTGACCAAGCCGCCCGGCTCGCTGGGCCTGCTGGAGGACGTGTCGGTCCAACTCGCGGGTCTGGCGGGCAGTTGCCCGCCGCCGATGCCCGAGCCGGCCGCGGTGGCCGTCTTCGCCGCCGATCACGGTGTCCACGCCCAGGGCGTCAGTGTCTGGCCGCAGGAGGTGACGACTCAGATGGTCGCCAACTTCCTGGCCTCCGGCGCCGCAGTGAACGCCCTGGCCGCTCAGACCGGAGCCAGGGTGGTCGTGGTGGACGTGGGGGTCGCAACTCCGGTGTCCGCCTCGGACACGACCCCGGGCATGCTGCTGCGGCGCCGGGTCCGCGCGGGAACCGCGGACATGACCCACGCTCCGGCCATGACCCGTCAGGAGGCCATCCACGCCATCGAGGTCGGCATCGGCGTCGCCGCGGAACTCGTCGACGACGGCTGCCGCTGCCTGCTCACCGGCGACATGGGCATCGCCAACACGACCGCGTCCGCGGCACTGATCGCCGCGTTCACCGGTGCGGACCCGGACGACGTGACCGGTCACGGAGCGGGAATCGACGACACGGCCCGACGACACAAGGTGGGGGTGGTGCGCAGGGCTCTGGAGCTGCACCGGCCGGACCCGCACGACCCGGTCGGGGCGGTGGCGGCGGTCGGCGGCCTGGAACACGCGGCGATCGCCGGGTTCGTGCTGGGCGCCGCCGTGCGCCGGGTCCCGGTGATCCTGGACGGGGTGATCGCCTCGTCGGCGGCTCTGGTCGCGGCCGCGCTGTCCCCTGATGCCCTGGCCGCCTGTGTGGCCGGACACCGCTCGGTCGAGCCCGGGCACACCATCGCCCTGCAGCACCTCGGCCTGCATCCGCTGGTCGACCTGGGGCTGCGGCTCGGTGAGGGCACCGGTGCCGTGTTGGCCCTGCCGCTCGTACAGGCGGGGGTGCGCGCCTTGCGCGACATGGCCACATTTGACTCCGCGGAGGTCTCGAACAAGCACAGCTGAATCAGCCTGCGGGACTCGGGCGCCGCCTGGGTCCCGTCGGGCCACCTGTTCTGCCGGGTGGTGGGGGGGGGCCGTGGGGGGGGCGCCCCCCCCCCCGGCGGGGGGGCGCGCCGGGGCACCCACACAACCCCCAACTAAGGGGGGGGGTAACACACAGCCGCGCGTTTA
>NZ_JBVHLX010000056.1:0-7460 GCF_055558775.1 Streptomyces sp. NPDC025638
ACGCCCTCCGCCCAGCCGGTGCCGTCCGCACCGGCGCCGAACGCCTTGCACCGTCCGTCAGGGGCCAGCCCACGCTGGCGGCTGAACTCCACGAAGGCCCGCGGGGTGGACATGACCATCACGCCGCCGGCCAACGCCATGGAGCACTCGCCGCCGCGCAGCGCCTGGACCGCCCAGTGCAGGGCCACGAGCGACGACGAGCACGCAGTGTCGACCGTGACGGCCGGTCCTTCCAGGCCGAGGGTGTAGGCGATACGGCCGGACATGATGCTCGCCGAGTTGCCCGTGCCGAAGAAGCCCTCGGAATCGTCTATCGCGTTGAAGGCCTGGGCGGCGTAGTCCTGGTAGCCGGAGCCGACGAAGACTCCGGTGCGGCTGCCGCGCACCGACTCCGCGTCGATGCCGGCCCGCTCGAACGTCTCCCACGTGGTCTCCAGCAGCAGGCGCTGCTGCGGATCCATCGCCACGGCCTCACGTGGACTGATCCCGAAGAACCCCGGGTCGAACTCCCCCGCCTCGTAGAGGAATCCACCGCGGCGCGTGTACGTCTTGCCGGACGCGTCCGGGTCCGGGTCGTAGATGCCGTCCACGTCCCAGCCGCGGTCCGCCGGGAACTCGCCGACCGCGTCACCACCGGAGACCACCAACTGCCACAGGTCCTCCGGCGAACGCACCCCGCCCGGATACCGGCACGCCATGCCGACGATCGCGATGGGGTCGTCGTCCTCGGCGGGCGCGGCGGCCGCTTCCGGTGCGGCCGCGACGGTGAGGCCGGTGAGCTCGGTGCGCAGCTGCCGGGCGAGTGCCTGGGCGTTGGGGTGGTCGAAGACCAGCGTGGGGGGCAGTGCGAGGCCGGTCTCGGCGTTGAGCTTGTTGCGCAGTTCGACGGCGGTCAGGGAGTCGAAGCCCAGGTCCTTGAAGGCCCGGTCGGCCTCGACCTCGTCGGCGCCGCTGTGACCGAGGACGGCTGCCGCGTGCGTGCGGACGAGGTCGACCAGCAGCGCGTGCTGCTCGGTCTCGGGCATCCCGGTGAGGCGGTCGGCCAGGGGCGAGCCCGCGGCCGGGCCGGGCCCGCCGGCGGTGCTGCCCTCGGTGAGGATCTCGGCCTCCGGGAGGTCGCCGAGCAGGGCGCTCGGGCGGCCCACGGTGAACGGGGGCAGGAACCGCTCCCAGTCGACGTCGGCCACCGTGGTGGTCGCCTCGCCGGAATCCAGCGCCTGCCGGAGGCCGGTTACGGCGAACGCGGCGGGCATCGGGATCAGGCCGCGGCGGCGCAGTCGTTCGTCCGCGCCGTCGGCCTCGGCCATGCCGCCGTCGGCCCACGGGCCCCAGGCCACGGCGGTCGCCGGCAGGCCTTGGGCCCGGCGGCGTTCGGCGAGTCCGTCGAGCAGGGCGTTGGCCGCCGCGTAGGCGGCCTGGTGGCCGCTGCCCCACACGCCGGCAATGGACGAGAAGAGGACGAAGGCGTCGAGTTCCCGGCCGGCGAGGAGCGCGTCGAGGTGCAGGGCGCCGGCCGCCTTGGCGGACAGTACGTCGGCGAAGGCGCCCGGCGTCATGGACTCCAGCGGCTCCAGGTGGTCCACGCCCGCCGTGTGGACGACGGCGTTCACCGGTTGCTCGGCGAGCAGCGCGGCGAGCGCCTCACGGTCGGTCACGTCGCACGCGGCGACGGTGACACGGACACCCGTCGCCTCCAGCTCTGCGACGAGATCCGCCGCGCCCGGCGCGTCGGGGCCGCGGCGGCTGGTGAGCACCAGGTGTTCGGCACCGGCACCGGCGAGCCAGCGGGCCACGTGCCCGCCCAGCGCACCCGTACCACCGGTGATCAGCACCGCGCCGCGCGGCGACCACCGCTGTCCGGCTTGGGTGTTGCGGCGGGCGGCGGCGTGGGAGAGCCTGCGGCCGAACACGCCGCGGGCGCGGATCGCGACCTGGTCCTCGGCCGACTGGCCGAGGACCGCGGCGAGTCGGCCGGCGACCCGGTCGTCGACGGTGTCCGGGAGGTCGATCAGACCGCCCCAGCGCGGCGCGTGCTCCAGCGCCGTGACCCGGCCCAGACCCCAGACGGCGTTCTGGGCGGCGCTCGGCACCGTGTCGGCCCGGCCGGTGGACATGGCGGACCTGGTCAGCATCCACAGCGGGGCGTCGATGCCGGCGTCGCCCAGGGCCTGGACGAGCGCGAGGGTCAGCGCGGTGCCGACGGAGAGGGCCGGGTGTCGGGCGTGGGGCCGCTCGTCGGTGCCGAGCAGGGAGATCACACCGTCGAGCGGGGTCTCCCGGACGGCGTCGGCGAGCTGCCGCAGCAGTGCGCCGCGGTCGGCGGCCGGGTCGACCGCCACGCGGACCAGCCGGGCCCCGCGGGCGGCGAGCCCGTCGGCGACGGCGGCGGTCCACTCGGCGGCCGAGGTGTCCTCGGTGACCAGGAACAGCCAGTCGCCCGGCAGTTCGTGCGCCCGCAGGCCGCTGAGCGGCTTCCAGCCCGTGCGGTAGGACCAGCCTTCCACGGCGGACTGCCGGCGCTGCTGCCGACGCCACGCGGACAGCCGGGGCAGCACCGCGTCCAGCTGCTCGGCGGACAGGTCGAGGGTGGCGGCGAGGGACTGGGCGTCCTCGCGCTCCACCGTCTCCCAGAACCCGGCCTCCGCGGCGTCGGTCCCCGTGACGGCGGCGGCCGTGGGCGCGGTGGCCGGGAGCCAGTACCGCTGGTGCTGGAAGGCGTAGGTGGGCAGGTCGGTGCGCCGGGCGCCGCGGCCGGCGAAGAACGCCTGCCAGTCCACGGGGACGCCGTGCACGTGGAGCCGTGCGACGGCGCCGGTGATCGCCTCGGGCTCAGGGCCGCCGGACCGTGTGGAGGCAACGGCGACCGCGCCGTCCAGGCAGCCCTGGGCCATGGCACTCAGCACCGCGCCGGGGCCGGTCTCCACGAACGTGGTCACGCCCAGCTCGCCCAGGGTCCGGATGCCGTCGGCGAAGCGCACGGCCTCGCGGGCGTGCCGGACCCAGTAGTCCGCCGTGTACGCGTCGATGAGCTCACCGGTGAGGTTCGAGACGACCGGTGTCCGGGGCGTCTCGAACCGCAGTCCGCTGACGACGCGGGCGAAGTCCTCCAGCACGGGGTCCATCAGCGGCGAGTGGAACGCGTGGCTCACGGTGAGCCGGGAGGTCTTGCGGCCCTCCCGGGCGAAGAAGTCCGCAACGGCCGCTACGGCGTCCTCGGCTCCGGAGACCACGACGGACTGCGGGCCGTTGATCGCCGCGATGTCGGTGTCGTCGGTGAGGTGCGGCAGCACCTCGTCCTCAGTGGCCTGGACGGCGATCATCGCCCCGCCGGCGGGCAGGGCCTGCATCAGCGCGGCACGAGCCGTCACCAGTGCGGCCGCGTCCTCCAGCGACAGGGACCCGGATACGTGCGCGGCCGCGATCTCGCCCACGGAGTGCCCGGCCAGGTAGTCCGGCCGCACGCCCCACGACTCCAGCAGCCGGTGGACGGCGACCTCGTGCGCGAACAGCGCGGGCTGGGTGAAGGCGGTGCGGTTCAGCTCCTCGCCGTCCTCGTGATCGTTATCGCCGAAGGCCACGTCCCGCAGCGGCCGGTCGAGGTGCCGGTCGAGGTGGGCGCACACCTCGTCGTACGCCTCCGCGAAGACCGGGAACGCCTCGTACAGTTGCCGCCCCATGCCGATGCGCTGCGAGCCCTGCCCGGAGAACAGGAACCCGACCTGGCCGACGTCGGCGCGGCCCAGGACGACTCCGGCAGCGGGCGCCCCCGAGGCCAGGGCCCGCAGGCCCTCGGTGATCCGGCCGCGGTCCGCACCGACCACGGCGGCGCGGTACTCCAGGGCGGCCCGGGTGGTGGCCAGCGAGAAGCCGACGTCGGTGAGGGACGGTTCGGCGCCGTCGGCTGTGAGGGACAGCAGGCGCTCGGCCTGGGCGCGCAGCGCGGCCTCGGACTTGCCGGACAGTACCCACGGCACGGTCGCCGAGGCGACCTCGACCGGTGCGACGGCGGCCGGTTCGGCCACCGGGGCCTGCTCGACGATCGTGTGGGCGTTGGTGCCGCTGACGCCGAAGGACGACACGGCGGCGCGGCGCGGGTGGTCCGTCTCCGGCCAGTCGACGGCCTCGGTCAGCAGCCGCACCGCGCCCGCGGACCAGTCCACGTGCGGCGTCGGCTCATCGGCGTGCAGCGTCCGCGGAAGGACGCCGTGGCGCATCGCCATCACCATCTTGATCACACCGGCCACGCCGGACGCCGCCTGGGCGTGACCGATGTTGGACTTCAGCGAGCCCAGCCACAACGGCTGTCCTTCGGGCCGCTCCTGGCCGTACGTGGCGAGCAACGCCTGCGCCTCGATCGGGTCACCCAGAGCGGTGCCCGTGCCGTGCGCCTCCACCGCGTCGACATCGGCCTCGGTGAGCCCTGCGGAGGCCAGGGCCTGCCGGATGACCCGCTGCTGCGCCGGACCGTTCGGCGCGGTCAGGCCGTTGGACGCGCCGTCCTGGTTGACCGCGCTGCCCCGTACGACCGCGAGGACCTCGTGGCCGTTGCGCACGGCGTCGGACAGCCGCTCCACGAGCACCACGCCCACGCCCTCCGCCCAGCCGGTGCCGTCCGCGCCGGCGCCGAACGCCTTGCAGCGGCCGTCGGCGGACAGCCCGCGCTGTCGGCTGAACTCCACGAACGCGGCCGGTACGGCCATGACGTTCACACCGCCCGCGACGGCCATCGTGCTCTCGCCGTTGCGCAGCGACTGGATGGCCAGGTGCAGGGCGACCAGCGACGACGAGCACGCCGTGTCGACGGTGACGGCCGGGCCCTCCAGGCCGAACGAGTAGGCCACGCGCCCGGAGACGACGCTCGCGGCGCTGCCGGTGAGCAGGTGGCCCTCGACGCCCTCGGGCACCTGCGGGAGGCCAGCGCCGTAGCCCTGGTAGGACATGCCGACGAACACTCCGGTGCGGCTGCCCTTCAGGGAGGCCGGGTCGATACCCGCCCGCTCGAACGCCTCCCACGAGGCCTCCAGCAGCAGGCGCTGCTGGGGGTCCATCGCGAGCGCCTCGCGCGGCGAGATCCCGAACAGCGCGGCGTCGAAGTCGCCCGCGTCGTACAGGAAGCCGCCATCGCGCGCGTACGTCTTGCCCGGGGTGCCCGGGTCGGGGTCGTAGAGGTCCTCGACGTCCCAGCCGCGGTCCTCGGGGAAGCCGGAGATCGCGTCGCCGCCGGACGTCACGAGCTGCCACAGGTCCTCGGGCGAGCCGACGCCGCCGGGGAGGCGGCAGCTCATGCCCACGATCGCGACGGGTTCGTCGCCGGCGGCGGCCGTGGGCTGCTCCTGCTGCGCGGCGCCCTGCGAACCGAGCAGTTCGCCGCGCAGGAAACGGGCCAGGGCCGTCGCGTTCGGGTAGTCGAAGACCAGCGTGGTGGGAAGCTTCAGGCCGGTGTCGGCCGTGAGCTTGTTGCGCAACTCGACGGCGGTGAGCGAGTCGAAGCCGAGGTCGTTGAACGCCCGGCCGGGCTCCACCGCCGCGGCTCCGCCGTGGCCGAGCACGGCGGCCGCGTGCGTGCGGACGAGGTCCACCAGTGTACGGTCCTGCTCGCCCGCCGGCAGCCCGGTCAGCTTCGCGGCGAGCGCGTTGCCGGCTTCGGAGCCGCCGGAGGCCGAGGCATCCAGGGCGCGGCGGGCCTCGGGCACGCCGGAGAACAGGGCGCTGGGGCGGGTGACGGTGAACGGGCCGATGAACCGCTCCCAGTCGAAGTCCGCAACGGTGACGGCGGTCTCGCCGTGGGCCAGCGCCTGCTCGAGCCCGGAGATCGCGAGGGCGGGCTGCATCGGCGGCAGGCCGCGGCGGCGCAGCCTCTCCTCTCCGTCGCCGACGCCGGCCATGCCGCCCTCGGCCCAGCCGCCCCAGGAGACGGCGAGCGCGGTGCGCCCGTGTGCCCGCCGGTACTCGGCGAGGGCGTCCAGGTAGGCGTTGGCCGCCGAGTACGCGCCCTGGCCGGCGCCGCCCCAGATGCCGGCGCCCGAGGAGAACATGACGAACGCGTCGAGCTCCTGACCGGCCAGCAGTTCGTCCAGGTGCGTGGCACCCGCGGCCTTGGCCGCGACCGTGTCGGCGAACCCGGCCGGGTCGGAGTCCTCGATCATGACGTGGTCGCCGACGCCTGCGGCGTGGACGACGGCGTTGACGGGGTGCTCGGCCAGCAGCGCCCGCAGGGCGTCACGGTCGGCCGCGTCACAGGCCACGACGGTCGCGGCCGCGCCCAGCTCCTCCAACTCCGCGACGAGCTCCCCGGCGCCGGGCGCCGCGGGGCCGCGGCGGCTGGTGAGCACCAGGTGCTCCGCACCCGCACCGGCGAGCCAGCGGGCCACGTGCCCGCCCAGCGCACCCGTACCACCGGTGATCAGCACCGCGCCGCGCGGCGACCACCCCTGGGCGGGGCCGGTGGGGCGGGCGGCCCGGACGAGCCGGCGCCCGAAGACGCCCGAGGCGCGGACCGCCACCTGGTCCTCGGCCGCCTGGCCGAGGACGGCGGCCAGGCGGGCCGCGGTACGGGCGTCCAGCAGATCAGGAAGGTCGAGCAGTCCGCCCCAACGCTGTGGGTATTCCAGCGCCGCCGCCCGGCCGAAGCCCCACACCTGCGACTGCAGCGGGCGGTCCACGCGGTCGGAGCGGCCGGTGGCCACCGCGCCGCGTGTGGCGCACCACAGCGGGGCGTCGACGCCCGCGTCGCCGAGCGCCTGCACCAGGCAGAGGGTCGCGGCGAGGCCGTGCGACAGGCCGGGGTGGTCGGCCGAGGCGCTCTCGTCCTCGGCGAGCAGGGACAGCACGCCCGCCACCGGGTCGATGCCGGCCAGCTCGCGGGCCAGCGTCCCGCGGTCGGTGCCGGACCCGGCGACGAGCGTCACCAGTTCCAGGCCGCGCTCGCCGAGCGCGGTGCGGACCGAGGCGGTCCACTCGCTCTCGCCGGCCACGACGAGCAGCCAGGTCCCGGACGGGCCGGGCTGCGGGAGCGCGCCGAGCGGCTTCCACGTGACGCGGTAGCGCCAGCCGTCGACCACGGACTGCTCGCGGCGCTGACGGCGCCATGCGGACAGCCGGGGCAGGAGCGCGCTCAGCGAGGCGTCCGCGCCGACGCCCAGTGTGGCGGCGAGGGATTCCGCGTCCTCGCGCTCCACGGTGTCCCAGAAGCCGGAGTCCGCAACGTCGGCCGGGGTGCCGTCGGCAGCCAGGTCCTCGTCCCCTTCCAGCCAGAAGCGCTCGCGCTGGAAGGCGTAGGTGGGCAGGGTGACGCGGTGAGCGCCGGGGAAGAGCGCCTGCCAGTCCGGGGAGACGCCGTGCACGTGAAGTTCGGCGAGCGCGGTGACGAGTGCCTGCCGCTCGTGGCGGTCGCCGCGCAGGACGGGCACGGCGACGGCCTCGTCCATGCAGCCCTGCGCCAGGGCGCTGAGGACGCCGCC
>NZ_JBVHLX010000057.1:0-6998 GCF_055558775.1 Streptomyces sp. NPDC025638
CCCGCGGAGCGGGTATCCCAGCGCTGCGCGCTGGGAAGAGAACGGGGCCGCTGCGCGGCCCCGTAAACCCGCTCCGCGGGTTTTTGAAGGCGCTTCGCGCCTTCAAGTAATTCCCGCTGCGCGGGAATTCGGATCTCCGCTGCGCTCCGATCCACCCGCCCGCTGCGCGGGCGGGAACCGTGAGGCTGCGCCTCACCGGCAGACCCCGCTACGCGGGGGCGGCAGCAGGAAGGGGGTGCTGCATCAACTCGGCTACCAGGTAGGATTACGAACCGGTGGGCACCACTGGTTCGGGCCGGCCTCGGGGCGGACAGTCCAGCGACCCAAGCGACTCAGTCGCCGAATTGACCTGCCATCACCTGACAGTCCGTCCGGACATCGGGCCAACAAAACCCGCTTGACGGCCTGTCACACACTGACGACCGACACCGAACATAGCACAGGCGGTCGCACCCGAGGCGAGTATCGGCCGAACTGGTGTGCCGATGCATCCGCGCTATACAGCTTGTGATGCATCGGGTAGAGTCACGAACAGATCCTCGGTCCATCTCCCGGTGAACGGAGACACGCACAATGACGGATCCATTCCCGCTCCGCCCTCATCAGATCGAGGCCGTGGACGCCATCGTGAAGGGTCTCGACATTCCGCCCGGGAAACGGATCCCGCCCGAGGGGATCCGGGGCACGGTGGTGAGCGCGTGCGGCACCGGGAAGACTTTCATCGGCGCTGCCGCTGTGCGGGAGATCGTGCCCAGGGGGCGCGTCCTGGTGCTGGTTCCCACGCTGGAGCTGCTGGCGCAGACGGTCAGGGAGTGGGCCGCGTTCGGGCACTCGGGGCCGGCTGTGGCTGTGTGTTCGATGAGTGATGACCCGCGTCTGTACTCGCTGGGAGTGCGGACCACGACGAGTGCTCCGCAGTTGGCGCTGTGGCACGGGCGGGGGCCTGTGACGGTGTACGCCACCTACGCTTCGCTGCCGGTGCTGATCGAGGCGCACGCGGGCACGTACGGGCTGCCCATGGACGTGTGGGACCTGGTCCTGGTGGACGAGGCGCACCGCACGAGCGGGTCTTTGGGGAAGGCGTGGGCGGCGGTGCACGATCAGGAGTCGCTGCCGTCGATGCGGCGGTTGTACATGACGGCGACTCCGCGGATCTGGGAGGAGCGGCCGCCGCGGCGGTGGCGGCGCGGGGAGGACGGCCGGGAGGTGCCGGCCGCACGGGAGCGGCTGCCGGAGGAGATGGCCTGCTCCATGGACGATGAGTCCATCTACGGGCCCGTCCTGTACGAACTGGACCTGTCGGAAGCCATCGCGCGCGGGCTTTTGGCCCGGTACCAGATCGTGGTGGTCGAGCTGCGGGACGAACACCTGACGCCGCAGCGGCTGTACGGCGAGAACGGGCAGGAGGAAGCGGTGCGCGGGGAGCGCCTGGCGGTGCTCCAGGCCGCACTGCTGGAGACGATGTCGGCGCATGGTCTGACGCGGTGTATCACCTTCCACCACCGCACGATCGAGGCGCGCGCTTTCTCGGAGGGGCTGGGGCGGACGGTGGCACGGCTGCACGCCGAGGACCCCACGCGGCATCCCAAGAAGGTGTGGACGAACTGGCTGTCCGGTGAGCACGACCCGGACGTAAGGGCAGACCGGTTGCGCGCGTTCGGGGGGCGGGCCGGGCGGGCGGTGCTCTCCAACTGCCGCGTCCTCGCAGAAGGCGTGGACGTGCCCACGGTCGACTCGGTCGCCCTGATCGACCCGAAGGGATCGGCGGTCGACATCGTGCAGGCCATCGGCCGGGCGCTGCGGCAGAAACCGAATCAGCAGAAACTCGCCACGCTGATCGTGCCCATCTTCCTGCGGCCCGACGAAACGGAAGAGGAAATGCCGTACTCGATCTCGTACCGGCCCTTGATAAAGGTCCTGTCCGGAATCCGCGCGCACGACGAACGGGCCGTGGAAATGCTCGCCGCCCCGCAGGAAGGAATACACCGCACCCCGGCCACACCGTCGTACCTGGGCGAGGAACCGCAGGAGGGCGAACAGGAGCAGCGGACACTGCTCCGCTTCGGGACACACCGGGACCCCGCCCTGATCGCACGCCTGGTCCGCTACAACCTCCTCGAACCCGAACACGTCAACTGGAAAGCCGGACACCGCGCAGCGGTCGCCTACCGGGCACGGACGGGGAACCTGGCCGTGCCGTACGAGTACCGGGAACCGATGCCCCACGGGCACTCCTTCCCGCTCGGGCGGTGGCTGGCCGACCAGCGGCGCGCCGTACAGGCCGGCACCATGCCCGCCGAACGCGCAGCCGACCTCGACGAGCTGGGCATCGTGTGGGACCCGACCGAGGCCGCATGGGAAGAGAACCTCGCAGCCGCCCGCGCGTACTACGAGCAGACGGGCACGCTCGCCGCTCCGGTCACCGCGGCCGCGCTCGACAAGCCGGTCGGGCAGTGGCTCGCCAACCTCCGCAAGCCCGGGGGCCTGGGCAAGGACACGGAGCGCGCGGGGCGGCGTGCGGCCCAACTCGCCGCGATCGACCCCGACTGGAACCCCTCCACCCTGGGCTGGACGGTCGACTGGCAGCGCACCTACGCCGGACTCGCCCGCCTGATCGCGCAGGGCGCGACACCGGGCGACATCATGCCCGGCGTCACCTGGCACGGCACCGACGTAGGCAGGTGGCTGGAGCGGCAACGCCAGCACATCATCTGGGAAGGACTCACCGAGGGCCAGCGCACCCGCCTGACAGCCCTCGGCATCACACCCCTGCCACCAAAGCAGCAGGAGACGCCGGCGAAAGCGTCCAGGGCCGGTTCTGGGGCGTTCGAGCGGGGCTGCGCGGCCCTCACGCAATACAAGGCGCGGACGGGCTCTGTGACGGTCTCCAGGGGCCACGTAGAGGTCCTGCCGGACGGCACCGAGGTCAAGCTAGGGGTGTTCCTGTCGAACACCAAGACCAGGCGGGCGAAGCTGGGCGAGGAGCAACTGGAACGGCTCGCCGGCCTCGGACTCGACTGGGCCGCACACACGCGAGAGTAGCGGGAGGAGTACCCGGCGGCCCGCGTTAAGCGCTCGTAGCTCAGACCATGGGCGGCGCCGACGGCGCGGCGGTGCAACACGGCTGGCGCGCCCGCCAGAATCTAAGGGCTCGTTGCTCAGAACCCCTCGTCGTCCCCATGCTGGTGTCATGCCGCGTGGACCGGGACGCATCCAGCGGGCCGTACTCGCCCTCCTGCGCGAGGAGCCGGGCGGGCGCAGCGAGCTGGACGGCGCTCCGCTGTTCGCCTCGGTCAGCGCGCTGGCATGCCGCGTCTACGCGGTGACGGAGCCCACCGACGCGCAACGGGCCTGCGTCCGCCGCGCGCTGCGCCGCCTGGAGGCCGGCGGCCTGGTGGAGGTGCGGCGCCTCGGCGTGGGACGTACCTACCGGCAGCGGCGCGCGCACCCGCGGCGCGGCGTCCCGCGCTACGAGGACCGGGTGGGGCCCTGCACCGGGGACGGCTGCGAGGGATGCGCGGCAGGTGACCGGGCATCGACGTACTTCACCGCCGACGTGGTCGCGATGTTCCTCGACCACTTCGGCACCCTCACAGAAGCCGACCGCCAGTTGAGCCGTGCCACCGCACGCGGATGGCACCTGTACCCCGTACCACTCCCCCGACCAGCCACCGACTACCGCACCTACCCCATCGAGATCACCGAACTGTGCGCACGCCGGACACTGACCAAGGAAGAACTCGACCAGGCCGAGCAGCAGCTACGCGCCTTCATCGCCCCACACATCACCGCCATCCGGGAACTGCGGGGTGTGTCAATTTAACGGCTGATCTTGGTTGTTGAGGTTCAGTTGTTGGCTGGGGTGAGCCGGCCTTCGAAGGCGATCTGGAAGGCGTTCAGGGGTGCCTTCCAGCGCATGGTCCACCTCTTGCGGCCCTTGCCGGTCGGGTCGAGGCTCATCAGCGCCATGTAGACGCACTTGAGGGCGGCGGCCTCGTTGGGGAAGTGTCCGCGGGCGCGAACGGCTTTGCGTATCCGCGCGTTGACGCTCTCGATCGCGTTCGTGCTGCAGATGACCTTGCGGATCTCGACGTCGAAGGAGAGGAAGGGCACGAACTCGGCCCAGGCGTCCGACCACAGCTTCACGATCGCCGGATACTTCCGGCCCCATGCCTCCTGGAACTCCAGGAACCGCTCCGTCGCCGCGTCCTCGCTGGGAGCGGTGTAGACGGGCTTGAGTGCCTTGGCGACCTTGTCCCAGTCCTGGCGGGCTGCGTAACGGAAGCTGTTCCGCAGCAGGTGAACGACACATGTTTGAACAATCGTGCGAGGCCAGACGGTCTCCGCCGCCTCGGGCAGGCCCTTGAGCCCGTCGCAGACGAGCATCAGCACGTCGTCCAGGCCGCGGTTCTTCAGCTCGGTGAAGACGTGCAGCCAGTACTTCGCGCCCTCGCCGCCGTCCCCGACCCAGATGCCGAGGATGTCGCGGGTGCCCTCGGCCGTGACGGCCATGACAACGTAGATCGGCCTGTTCGCGACCTGGCCATCCCGGATCTTGGTTCTGTCGACGATCTTGTGATCCGGACGGCTGGGCGGGTTGTGTCCGCCCTTCGCGATCATGCATCGCGTGCTCTCGTGATGTGTTCTTGGAGCTGTTTCCATATCTGTCCGCCCTGTTGATCGAGGAGGTCGAGCGGCGGCCGGACAAGGTGGTGCTGCGGACACGGGTTCGGGCGGCAACCGCGGCCTGCCAGTGCGGCCACAGCTCGGCACGGGTGCACGGCCGGTATGTACGCAAGCTGCGTGACGTCGCTATCGGCGGGCTCGGTGTCGTGATCGAATTATGCATACGCCGCTTCCGATGCGAGAACTCTTCCTGCCCGGCGGTGACGTTCGCTGAACAGATCCAGGGCCTGACGACCCCGCACAGTCGGCAGACCCCGTTGCTGCGTGGGGTGATGACGCAGATCGGGTTGGCCCTGGCCGGCCGGGCGGGAGCCCGCCTGGCCTCCGCGGTCGGCATCACCGTGGGCAAGGACACGCTGCTGCGACTGGTCAGGGCCCTGCCCGAGCCGGAGATCGGTGCGGTGGAGGTCCTCGGCGTCGACGACTTCGCATTCCGCAAGGGCCACCACTACGGGACGGTTCTGATCGACATGGCCACGCACCGTCCACTGCATATCTACGACGGGCGCGAGGGTGAGGACCTGGCCGCCTGGCTCCGCGATCACCCCGAGGTGAAGGTGATCTGTCGGGACCGGTCCAGCGGTTACAGCGAGGGCGCACGCGTCGGAGCGCCGCAGGCCGAGCAGGTCGCTGATCGCTACCACCTGTGGGCCAATCTCGGCCAGGCGGTCGAGAAGACGGTCAACGCCCATCGCTCCCGCCTGGCAGAACCGCCTTCGGAACCCGCCGACACTCCCGGTGAGCCGCAGGTGGTCCAGCCATCGACAGAGCTGAAGATCGTGACTCGGCTCCGTGAACAGCATGCCGCCGCCCACGAGTTATGGCAGCAGGGGATGTCGAAGGCGGCGATCGGCCGGAAACTCGGACTGCACCAGGCCACCGTCCGCAAGCTGGTCAACGCCCCCTCCGCGGATGACGTCGTGGCCAAGAGCTTGCAGCGGGCGCACGTCGTCGACCCATACGTCGGCTACCTGCACCGACGCTGGAACGAAGGCGTCAGGAACGCCGCTCAGCTCTGCCGTGAGATTCAGGAACAGGGCTACCCCGGAGGCGAGTTGGCAGTCCAGCGTCATCTGCGGCGCTACCGAACCGGACGCGGACACGCACCCGACCCGGGTCCCAAGCCTCCCTCGGTCCGCGAAGTCACCTCATGGATCATGATTCATCCCGAACACCTGCGGGACGAGCAGGCTGACAAGCTCCACCGGCTACGTGAACGTGATCCCGAGCTGGACCGGCTCACCGGGCACGTCAGGAAGTTCGCCGTCATGATGACCGCACGCCACGGCGACCGTCTGGAGGACTGGATCAACGAAGCCGAACAGGACTCCCTGGCCCCCCTCGCAGGCTTCGCCCGCAACCTCCGCCGCGACTTCGACGCCGTCCGCAACGGCCTGTCCCTGCCTCATAGTTCCGGCGCTGTCGAGGGCAACATCAACCGACTCAAGATGCTGAAGCGTCAGATGTTCGGCCGGGCCAGCCTCGATCTCCTTCGCAAACGCGTCCTGCTCGCACGATGAGGCAGACCGTCCGGATCACAAGATCGTCGACAGAACCCGGATCTTGACGTTGATGGCATCCACGAACAGGACCGGATAGACGCGGTCCAGCGGCCGGTTCTGCCACTCGGCCATGCCCTCCATCACCTGGTCGGTGATCGTGGAGATGGTCTGCTTGGACACCTCGGCCCCATACACCTCGGCCAGATGTGCGGAGATCTCTCCGTGCGTGAGTCCCTTCGCGGACAGCGACAGCACCATTTCGTCCACCCCGGTCAGCCGGCGCTGCCGCTTCTTGACGATCTGCGGCTCGAAGGTCCCGGCCACGTCCCGGGGCACCCTGACCTCGACCGGGCCGACGTCGGTCAGCACTGTCTTGGCGCGGGTGCCGTTGCGGCTGTTGCCGTTGTTCTTCCCGGCCGGATCGTGCTTCTCGTAGCCGACGTGATCGGTGATCTCGCCTTCCAGAGCGGACTCCAGCACCCGCTTGGTCAGCTGCTGCAACAGCCCGCCCTCACCGGTCAGTTGCAGGCCCTCACCGCGGGCCCGGTCAACCAGCATCGCGATCAACTGCTCGTCCGACGTGGCCGCACCGACCGACTCGACTACGGGCTCTTGCTCGATCGTCATCTCACTCACTTGGCGTCTCCATGATCAACAGATCCGCCGTTGATTAGACACTCCCGGAACTGCGGGCAGGAACCATCCCGCCAGAGCCCTAGGTGTATTGACCCGCAGCGTTGTTGACACGGCTGATCGGTGGGTGGCCGCCGAGTGCGGTGTGGCAGCGGTGGTGGTTGTAGGTGTGCAGGA
>NZ_JBVHLX010000058.1:0-6906 GCF_055558775.1 Streptomyces sp. NPDC025638
GTCGATGTCCTGTGGGCGATGCTGCGTGACAAGAAGCTGTTCACCTCCGCCCCACCGGTCACGCAGGCGGCTTGACTCGGTCATTGAGATTCCTTCTGTTCGGTTCGCCGCCACGGCAGCCGGTTGCCCGGATCAGCGTTCCGTGTCGGACCGGCCGAAGCATGAGGGAACCCCCTACACCTTCGGCGTCGCGCTCTGCGCGAAGCGCGTGTGGACCTTGCACGGCGCATTTCAGCGTGACGTGTCCGATCCGGCGTTTTACGGTGAGCAACAGCCAGTGGATCGGGCCAGCGTCCATCTGCGGTTTCGCTGGCTCACCCCGGGCTTGGCGTTCGGAGCGCGGTGGGCGCATCGGCTGTGAACCGACCAAGGAGGCCGTCATCGGCCGTGCGACGATGACGGACATGCCTGAGCAGACCGACGCGTTCGGCATCGGCGTCTTCACGCTCGACGACCGGCTGCGCCTGTTCAGCTTCGCCACCTCCCCGCAGCGAACCGACTACCTCTCCGTCCTGCGCACACCCGACGGGCGTGTTCCGTCACCGTGTCGCGCCCCGCGCCCGCGCCCAGGCCCTCGCACCCGGCGGTTCGACGCCGACAGCCGCCCTCCCGGGGGCCAGCCGGTGGCCGTCCCCGCCCAGCTGCGCGAGGACATCAAGGAGGCGTACGCACACTCCGACGCCCTGCTGGAGGAGCGGTTCGCGCAGGCAGCCGAGGTGCTCGGCGAGGTCATCGAACCCGCGGCCCTCGCCCTCGGCTCCGAAAGCAAGCAGGTCCTGGCGCTGCGCCGCCAGCGAGCAGCGATCCGCCTCCTCGGCGGCGACTACCGGGCCGCTCTCCCCGAGTTCGACGCCCTCGCCGACGCGTACGCCCGCATCGCCGGACCCACCGGCGAGCAGGCCCGCGCCTGCCGCGCCCAGGCAGCCCGGTGCCGCGCCGAACTCGGCCAGGTCACCGACGCGCTCGCCGCGCTCCGGGGCGTGCTGAACGTCGTGCGGGCCGTCGACAGCGACGTGAGCGAGGAAGCCGTGGAGCTACGGCACAACATCGGGATGCTGCTGCTCGCCCAGGGCCGGGCCGTCGAAGCCCGGCAGGTCCTCGAACCGCTCCACCAGGACATGTGCATGGTGTTCGGCCCCGACGACGAGATGACCGTCGAGATCGCCGAGGCACTGGCACGAATCCGCCTCACCCTCAACGGTGAACGCCGGGAAACACCCGAGACTTGACCGCATGAGCGCGCTTGCAGCACACATATGGCACACGTGCCGTGCGCGCGGATGGTGGGGAGCTGTGCAGGATGCCCGTCAAGGATGAGCTGGCCCGGCGCCGGTACGAGAACCTCGTCGGCCGCCTTGAGTCGCTGATGCGGGCCGCCCTCAGGCCCGAGTACCAGGGCTACTACGGGCAGCTGATCCTGAGCAGCGATGACCTTACGGAGATGGAGAACTCAAGGACGTCCGGCGTGCCGCTCGGGAGGCAGGGCGTCATCTCGGCTGGAAGACGACCACCCAGCTCGTCGGTGGCCGCCTCTTCGTGCTCGACGAGCGGGAGGTACCCGAGGAGATCGAACGGCTGGCCGGGGACGCGGCCGCTGCTGCGATTGACCGGGCCTGGGAGGAAGGCCGCCGACCGCGGCTGACCTGATCCGGGGAAGACGCAAACGGCCGTCCCACCACAACAGTGCGGTGGGACGGCCCCCTCAGTTACGGCTCCCCGGCACGGATTAAGCACACATCACGCGACGCCTTCCTCCATGGCGGCCACCGCCTCGGCGGCCTCGCGGGCCATCCGCTCAGCCTTCTCCAGCTTGGCCTTCGCTTTGGCCAGCTGCTTGGGCGCGGCGCTTGTGCATCTTCTTCGAGACCTCGTCCAGGCGGTCCGGGAAGAGGTGCCCGTACGTGTCCAAGGTCAGCGTCGCGGACTTGTGGCCCAGCATCGTCCGTACGACGTTGACGTCCGCGCCGCTGACGATGGCGAGCGAGGCCGCCGTATGACGCAGCTTGTGCGGGGTGACCTTGAGGTGCCCCAGCCCGGCCTTCACGACCCTGCATGTCGTCGAGGCAGACGTGGTCGGTGGGGACCGCCTTCGGGAGGGGCACTCCGACAGCCGGATTGACCGCCAGGCGGCGGGACTTGACCGCATAGCCGAGAACTTGGCTGAGGATGACGTACGCCTTGCGGACCGAGCGCGGGCTGAGCTTCCGTCCGCCCGCCGCCTGGCCGGACAGCATGTCGGCGAGCCATTCGGCGACGTCCTCGAAATGGATGCGGTCCAGGGGCGTGGTGCCCCACCTAGGGATCACATGGACGTCGAGAACGCCTCTGTATCGGTTGCGAGTTGATCGCTTGAGGTGGATCTGGGCGGCCATGTGCCGAACCCTTCTCCCCGCCGCATCACCCCTGCTGTCACCGCCGAGGCTGCCAAGCGCGGCCCGCTGGCCACCCCCGCCGAGGTCGCCGCCTACCTCGGGGTGCCGGTGAAAACCAGGTCGAGTTGGGCAACCTGCTCGAGATCTCCGAAGGACTCACCGCGATGACGGAAGCCCCGGGCGAGCCGTACGGCCAGCGGCGCCCAGGCGCACGCCACCTCCTGCCGCAGCGCGGTCCTCTCTGGGCGGTCCGGCAGGGCGACGATACGGCGGAACGCGGCATCGGTGTCCGGGGCATCGTCGTAGGGATATGCGCTTCGTGGGCTCCGGGTGCACGTATAGGGCATGGGCACGTGTCTCCCTCATCGGTGGCGATGCCTTCCAGCGACGTGTCGACGGCGAAGCAGCGATCAGGCAGAACGGACGAGAAACCACACGACCGGTGTTTGAGATCCACGAGACGGGCTACAGGAGAGAGGCGTCCGACGGTCGTCCTGGACGAAGGCACCGGAAAGTTGAGCTCGCAGCTCCCGGTGCCGTCCGTTGAGCGCGCACGCTGTCATCTCCGGTCCGCCGCATGGAGGCGCCTGAGTGCTCGGCGCAGCTCCCGCCGTATCGGTTCCGGGAGCGTCCGGTCCTTCGTCGTGGAGACCAGGGCCGCGGCCACGTCCCGGAGCTTGATGTTGCAGTGCTGCGGCACGTCCACCAGCAGGTCCCAGGCTCTCTCGCTGGAACACGGGGCCAGGGCCATCACCATGCCGCGTGCCTGGTCGAGCACCGCACGGCTCGCCAGCGCCCTCCCCAACTGCTCATTCCTGGCGCGCAGTTCGACGACCTCGGCCAGCAAAGCCGCGTCCACCGCCGAAGGCACAGCCGTCAACAGCCGCTGCCCTTCACGGGCCGGGGTCATCTGGTGCATGGTCCGTACCTCACAGGGCAGTCATCCCGTCCATAGGTGGTCAGCGGCGCGCCAGTTGCCGTTCGCCGGCCGCACCGGGCTGGTAGGGCAGTCCGTAGTGCTTGAAGATCGCTTCCTCCTGCTCGGCGGGCAGCACGTCGTCGGTGCCGATCGAAGGCGCCTGCTTCACCAGCGTTCTGACATAGCCGACCCTGAGATAGTCCGGCCCGGCGATCGCGTCCTCAAGGGGGACGAAGACCAGGCGGTGCCGGGTGGGCAGTCCGGTCCGGACCGTGGCCATGGCCGGCTCATCGGTGGTGGTGTCCACATAGACCGCCTCCAGGACACCGATCTTGTGCGACTCGGTGTCCACGACATCGCGGTTGCGCCATTCTCGGACGTCGGCTGCGTGAATCATGACCTCTCCCTACTGGACGACCCGCCTGGCGGGCTCGAGTCGCACCCCTGGTTCTCCGCGTGAAATCGCCGCAGCGCACGACGCATGGCCCGCTGCATCCGCACCGGGAGCGGTTTGCCCTCCCAGGCGTCGACCAAGGCCGCGGCCGCCTCCGGAAGTTTGACGTCGCGCTGCCGAGAGACATCCACCAGCAGGCCCCTGGCCGCCCCGCGGCGGCAGGGAGTCAGGACCATCAGCATGCCGCAGGCCTGGTCGATGACCGCATGGCCGGCCAGCGCCCGCCGCAGCTGATCGTTCTCGGCGCGCAGCGCCACGACATCCTGTGCCGCCGACGCGTTCCCCCACGTGGCCTCAGCTCGTAGCTCCCACCACTCCTCTTGGATCACGCTTGTGCGCTGCATGGCATACACCTCTCAACGACCTCGACGCGTCCGGCCTGGCTGTAGCCGCCCCGGAGCCCGTCGCTACCGGGCCACTTCACGGGTCACCTGCGGTGCTCATGATCCCGACGGTCCTCGCGCCGCCAGCGCGCCCGGTTCTGACGGCTGTAGCGGCGGTCCCAGCAGTCCTGACGATCCCGGTGCTCCCGGTAGTCCCGGTAGTCCCCGAGATCGGAACTGCCGCTACGGCTCCGGCCTCCGCCACGATTGCGGCCGTGTTGGGTGGCGACGTAGACCAGCACCGCCGCGGCCACCCACCAGATGGGAGGGAGGAAGCCGAACCAGAACAGGACCGCGATGAGGATGAGGAGCAGGACGAACACGGTGGGCCTCCCCGGGAGCGGGACACAGCATCGATACCGGGGACTGGGGCCTCACCTCACAGCGTAGTCCTGCCCAAGGGTTGCGGATACCGTGCGACGTCAGCGCGTCCTGCCCGGCATGGATGGCTGCTTGAGACCTGTTGGGAAGCTGCGGCGAGGGCTAGCGTGCAACATGCCGCCCCTGCCCCCGGCAGCGTCGCACCGCCAGCGCGCTCCCCAGGGGGCGCACCCTGCGCATCGGTGCCGGAACCCGCCACGTCACGAGCGAGGCCGTTCCCGCACACGCCCATCGTCACGCGATCCCGGTCGCGCCCCGATGCGCCCCGAGCGGGCACCGATCTGCTGCCCGCCACGTCGCACGCATCCCACGCCAGGCGGTACACATGTACGCGCTGATCCTTCCCACTTCAACCCCCTTCGTTCTGCTCGCCACCGTGATGGGCCTGTCCTGGTGGGAGGACCACATCCTGCCGACGCTGCCGGCCGAAGCCCCCGCCGAGGCTCCGGTCACCCCGGCGGCCCCTGCCCAGCTCCCAGAACTCCTCAGTGTCGACGCTGCGTTGACAAGGGAGGTTGCCGGGCGTTGACTGGCAGCACGGTGTAGGGCTGTGCCACTCCGGATTGTTCGGTCGCAGCATTCCACCTTCCCGCTTCGCCCGGACCCCGCGGAATCAAGGAAATCCCCGCGATCTGGAGGCCCGGCAATGTTCTGGATTCTTCTCCTTCTGGTGATCCTGGTGGTCTTCGGGTTCGGCTTCACCATGCAGATCCTGTGGTGGGTCGCGGCCGGACTGCTGGTCCTCTGGATCGTCGGCTTCGCCGTGCGCGGACGCAGCGATGGCAGGCGCCGGTACCGCCGAAGCCGCAGGTAATCGACTCCACGTCCCATCCCCCGCGGGATCGACCGCCTGTACGGCGATCACGCGCAGAAGCCCATCCAGCGGACACGCAGAGGACAGTCATGAGCGTCGGACAGACGATCAAGCACAAGACACAGGAAATCAAGGGCCGGATCACCGAACGCATAGGCCGGACCACCCGCAATCGGCGACTGCAGCGCGAAGGCAGGACCGGCCGGGTCTCCGGAAGCCTGAAGCAGGCCGGCGACAAGGCCAAGGACGCTTTCAGGCGCTGACCCCAAACGGCGGTCATGAGGGCCTCCGATGCCGGCCAGGCTTCCCTACCAGAGTAGGTCGGACCGGTCCTGTGCAAGTGGCGTCGCAGGCCGGACGGTTCTACCGTCCAGGCAGAACCAGGTCCCTGGAGCGCGCCACATCGTCATCCTCGGGCACATGATCCTTCTCGCCGCACTCGTCATCGGCGTGGCCGGTGTCTTCGAGCTCGCCGACAGCGAAGCGAGTGCCCCAGGCAACGTGCAGCTCGTCCGATCCTCTGCATGCCAAAACGCTCGAGTTCCAGGAAGAATCCGGAACGCCTCGCAGCCGGTACCCCCATGGGACTTCGACCCAGGGGATCCTGGGCGGCGCGTTGGGCGCGGTCGCGGGCTTCCCGGAGTCGGACCTTCGACGGGAGGCGGTCCGGGCCGGCCGAGTCTCGTGCGTGTGCGAGTGTTTCCTCGTTCAGTTGCCCCAGAGTCCGCGCTGGGTCCGCGTGAGGTTCCAGCAACAGCCGCACGCGTGCGGTGGGAGCAGTACGTCGGCCCGTCAGCCGGACATGAGCCCGCGAGACCCCGTCCAGGGCCTGCGCCTCTTCCTCGATCACGTCCTCCAGCGTGCGGCCGTTGAGTCGGGCCGCCGCGCCGTCTTCGCCGTCGACGAGGACCTGGCCCAGGCGGTGCCTGCGTTGGGCGAGGAGCCACCACAGCGCAGGGCCAGCAGCACGGCGAGCACCGCGATGACGGTCGGCCACCACCAGCCTTCCTCCCGCCACCGGGTGCGTCCCTCGGTGCCCAGCACCACGTCGTTCGGCCCGCGGAAGGGCCACCAGCGCGGCATGTCGAAACCCCCAGCGGCGCTGCAGATCCAGCCCGCCCAGCAGTACGCCGCCGCCCAGGGCGAGCAGGCCAAGGCCGAGCAGTCCGAGCAGCACCCGGTTCGCTGTCTTGAGCATCGGATCACCTCAGCCCTTCTTGGGGCGTCGGACCCGCACGGCCAGCGTGGGTTGCCGGGCCAGGCCCAAGGACGTCACGGCTTCGCCCAGTTCGGCGTTCAGGTCCGCGCGGACCTCGTCGAGATCGCGGAAATGTGCCTGTGCCCGGGCTTTGACCTTCCGGCGGCTGTGCCACTGACGATCACCGCGCGCGGCCGGGCCTGCGCTCCAGTCTCCGCCCCGCTCCAGCCCAGCCGACGCCCGTGCCGCGCACATAGCAGTCAGCCACCTGATGACAGAGAAGGAATACGTCGTGGCTGGGGCGGTCGGCTCCAGGGCTTCCCGGAGCCATTTTGGCGCGAGCCCCGAAGATCATGGCCCCAACGTCGTGCCTTACCGGGGAGAT
>NZ_JBVHLX010000059.1:0-6891 GCF_055558775.1 Streptomyces sp. NPDC025638
TCGAAGCGTGGAGAACGGCCGCGTCCGCTGTCCCGGGAAGAGCCGCAGATCAGCAGGTCGGGTGACCTGCGACGATAAACGCCAAGCTGAGACCGTGTTTGAGATCTGCCGTGGCTCGTTGCTGGTGTGGTCGTTGAGCATGCCGTGAGCGGTGTTGGGGGCGGGTATCCGTCGGATTTGACGGACGAACAGTGGGCGTTGGTGGAACCGTTGCTGCCGCCCGCGAGGGTGGGGCCCAAGGGCGGCCGGCGGGAGAAGCATCCGCGGCGGCGGATCGTGGACGCGATCTTCTATGTCGTGCGGACCGGCTGCGCTTGGCGGCAACTGCCGAAGGACTTCGCGCCGTGGCCGACGGTCTACTGGTACTTCACGTGGTGGCATGACGACGGCACGGTCCAGCGCATCCACGACGCCCTGCGAGGCCAGATCCGCGAAGCCGATGGGCGCAACGCCGAGCCGAGCGCGGGCCTGATCGACTCGCAGTCTGTTCGGTTCCCGCCGTCACCAGGGGATTCGACGCGGGCAAGAAGGTCAAGGGCCGCAAGCGGTTCATCGTTACCGACACTCTCGGCCTGCTGCTGGCCGTGCACGTCGTCGCGGCCAGTGTCCAGGACCGCGATGGCGCCCGCCGACCGCTGCTGTGGACCCGCCTCGACCATCCAGGTGTCATGAAGATCTGGGCGGACCAGGGCTTCGCCGGCCGCCTGGTCGATTGGACCGCCACCGTGCTCGGCCGCGAGCTGGAGATCGTCCGCAAAGATCCCGACCAGCAGGGGTTCCAAGTCCAGTCGAAGCGATGGGCGGTAGAACGTACCTTCTTGTGGCTCACCGCCCACCGTCGCCTGGCCCGCGATTACGAGACCAGTCCCGCCCGCTCCGAGACGATGGTCCGCTGGGCGATGATCGGCATCATGGTCCGCCGTCTGACCCGAGTGGGGCCAGTTTCCCGGGTGGGTCCGCGCCCGTTGACCCGAACTTCGGCCTGATAGCTAGGCGCGGGCAGCAACATCAGTCCGGCTCACCTTCGTCTCCGATGAGCAACGTCACCATCGCTTCGAGGCGCTCGTCGCTGACCTGCGGCACAGTCCAGTTGTTGCTACGCGCGTGCTCGATGAATGCCGGGTCGAGTTCCACGTGGTAGCGCCCCACGTAGTGGGCCAGGTCGGAGTACCACAGCCAATGTCCGTCTGTGAGCAGGTGCAGTCCTCCGATGAACGCGCCCGTTTCGCTTAGTACGTCAGGCACGGCTGAAGGCGTGGCGACCAAGGTCGTGCCGGCACGCAGGTACCGAACCAGATCGCTTTCATGCCTCGGCGCAGCCAGGCGCGCAGCAGCTCGGATCGACGGCCCGTCCGGACTGCCGTACTCCAGCTCCCTGAAGCCGCCGACGAGGGGGAACTTGTCGGAGATCACCTGGTCGAGCCTAGAGCACCCTCCGAAAGGCCACCGACCTAGATCTCAAACGCGCTCTGAGGGTCGAAGTAGGTCGCCGTCTGAGTCTGCGACTCGAACCTGCGCAGAATCGACGGATCGGCCGGATCGCAGTCGCAGGCGAGGAAGGCGGCGCCTGCCTCGTATTCCCGTTCCGACTGAGCGCCCACTTCTGCGCCGTGGTCGGCGAAGTGATCCCGGAGGCTCCCATGGCTCGTCACCTGTCGCCGCAGTTGTGGACGAGGACAGGTGTGGCGCCGGCCTTCACGTAGAAGGTGTGGAGGTCGGCGACGGTCAGGTCCCACACCCTCTGCGGCGAGTTCACCGTGCGGATGCCGACAACGGCATCCGCAGCGCCGGTCGCGGTACGGAGCTGGTCCCTCGTGTGCAGGTCCGAGGCCACGACCCAGCCACGGCCCTTCACATACAACCGGTGTCCAGGCGTTGTGACAATCCGTCCGTCGTCGGCAAGGATGATCTGAAGCAACTGGTTCGCCCGATCGGAGAACGTTGCGGCCACTCGTGCCGTGCGTGTGATGTCCGCGCTCGGGTCAGTGGCGAGCAATGCGTCGCCCTCGCGGATCGCATCGATCGGCTTGGACGTTCCGTCGGCCAGCAGCACGCGCGTGTCGGCGGGGAAGCTGTTGGTCAGGCATCCCGGGCTCAGTTTCCTGAGTTCCGCCTCGCTGATCCCCGCGAGGGCATCGGCTTCCAGCCTTGCGCCCCTCACCCCCCTCCAGGCGTTGACAACTCCGACACGGGCACGCACGGCGGCGTCGAGAACCTTGACCGCGTCGGCGGCCACCTTGATGATCTTGCTGTCGAAGAAAGTGGCGATGCCGACGGCTGCCCAGGCGCAGTCGCCCCAGCTACCTCCGTTGCCGGTCAGTTTCTCGCCGCACCCGACGAAGTCGCCCAGGAGGACGTCGACGGGATCGTTCGCCGAGGCCACGCAGCTTCTCGACCTCTTCAGCGGTGAGCGGCAGCGGCGTCTTGTCGCGCAGCGCGCTCCACTCGGCGCGGGTGAGGCCGACGTAGGGAGTCACCTCCGGCCGGGACCGGTGGGCGCTCCGGGGCATCGAGGAGACCGGAGAGATCACAGTCCATTGTTAACGGAGTTTGAACGCGGGGGGCGGGGTGGGGTGCGTCACGTGGGCCGGCTGTCCCCGTGCGGGTACGAGAAAGGCCCCGCCGGGCCGCGGCCTTTCGGCTCGGCTTCGGCGGGGCCCGTGACCTGTGGGGACCGGTCGGCCTTATCCCACGTTGAGGTTGTCGTCCACCAGGAACTCCGGGTAGCCGAAGCGCTCACCGAGGGCGGTGAAGGCTTCGCATCGGTTCTCGTCGATGGCCACGAAGTACTCCTTCATGGCCCGCAGGAACAGCCGGAACCCGAGATCCGCGCAGGCCCCTGTGACGACCTGCTCCAGCGCGGGGACCAGGCCGTGCACCGATCCGTCGGTGGCGGCCCGTTCAAGGCCGTCGGCGACGGCATCGATCTGATCCAGAACACGCCTGCGCAGGTCAGCGTCCGTTACCGGCTGCGGCGCGGGCGGGACGAACGTGGCGTCGGCCTCGCGGACGCTCGCGGTCCACGTCTGCTCGATCCGCGCCATCCACTCCCTTCCGCTCAGGCCGTGAGCCGCGGGGTCGAAGTACCCCTTCGTGGCTCCCAGCCACACGGTGCGGAGCACCTCGTCCGGCAGCGCGGAGGCCAGGAGCCTCCGCGCGTCCTCGCCGATCTGCAGGGCGATCGCGCGGTGCACTGTGCCGACAGCTCCCTGGACCAGACCCAGCTGGGCATCCACAGGGCTCGGAGGCACGAACCGGGTGTAGTCCTTTTCGGACAGCCACGACGGGTACGCCGACTTCGACGCGAGCCAACTGAGCCCGATGTCAAGGATGAACGCGTCGTCGCCGGTGTGTCCGGCTGGTTCGCCGTGTCCTGTCATCACGGTCATCTTCTCACTCCGGGTAGGACGTGTAGACGACGTACCTGCTGGGCTTGTGCTTGCCCGCGTACTTGAGCTGGACGACAACCGTGTTTCCGGTGCGTTCACCCTGTACCCCGTCCTTGACCCAGACGCGGCCGAGGGACCCCTTGTCCCGCAGCTGCCATTTGAACTCGAGCAGGTCGTGGCGAGGATCGAACGCCGGGTTGTGGGACTGATCCTTGAGCCACTTGTCCAGCCGCTTCACGTTGCTCGGCTTCTTGATCCAGGCGTCGAACGCGGCCTGGACGCTCTCAACGGCCGTCGCCTCGTCGTTCCACCTGCTGGCCCTGCCCTTCTTCTCGGCGTCGGCCGCCATCTGGTTGTCATCGGGCTTCACATGGTCTCTGAGGGTGTGGGCCTCCTCGACGCCCTCGTCCTTCACCAGGTTCAGGCAGTTGTGGACGAGTACGTCCCGGGAGTGTCCGCCCTGCGGTCGGACGTAGAAGGTGTGCAGACCGTCGACGGTCAGGTCGTAGACCGAACGCGGGGCCAGCGCCGGCTGGTCACGCAGCGCGGTCACGGACTGCAGGAACCCGTCCGCAGTACGGAGCCGGTCGCCCACCTGGAGGTCCGACACGTGCACCCAGCCGTCCCCGGCCACGTACACCCGGTGCCCCGCCGTGCTTGTCAGCGTGCCGCCGTCGGCCAGGGAGACGTCGACCAGGTGGTCCGTGCGGTGCCGGAAGGTGTCGGTGACCGGCTCCGGCCGTGCCTCGCCGGAGGCAGGGTCGGTGGCCAGCACCAGGTCACCGACCCGAACGTCCAGGATCGGCTTGCGCGTACCGTCGGCCATCAGTACCCGGGTGCCACCCGGGAAACTGTTCCTCTCACACGCGGTCACGGCCTCTTCGTAGGTCTGGATCTCCCTCTCGATCGCGGCGACCGCCGCGCCGTCGAGGCCCTTGAGGGTTTTGAGTGCCGCGAGCGCGTCCCGGACGCCGATACCGGTGACGAACGCGGCGTCCACGGCGCGCACTGCTTCCGCGATGGGTCGGATGATCTTGCCGGCGAACAGGCTCACGACGTCCAGGGACGCCCAGGCGCATCCGCCCCAGCTGCCGCCCTCGAAACCGGAGCTGAACTTCTGGGCGCACTTGATCCAGCTGCCGAAAAGGATGTCGATGGGATCGACGCCGTCCTGCCACTCGGCGATCGTGATGTTGTGCGTAACCTCCTGGGACAGCGTGTCGGTCTTGACCTCGTCGAGATACGTCGTGGCCTCGGTCGGGCACATGAGCTTCTGCGGGTCGATGCCCTCGGCACTGCACAAGTACAGGTCAAGAACGGCCTTGTACTTGATCTTCGAGGTGATCGTGCAGTTGCCCGTGTAGGCGAGGTGGTTCCACCAGTGGTCGCAGCCGTCGGTCTTCTTGACGACCTCCGGATCGCCGACCTTCTCGATGTGGTCGATGACGTAGAAGACGTTGCCGATCGAGTGGCCGTTCTCGTCGGGAACGGTTCCGTTGTTGATCTGCTTGGCCTTGGCGGCCTTCTCGGCCCTGTCGGCGGCGTCCTGGGCTTCCTTGGCGTATTTGTCGGCGTCCTTGGCGGCCTGTTCGGCTTCGGTGGCGGCGGTGTCGGCGCGGGTGGCTGCGGCGCGGGCGTCCTTGGCGTCCTGTTCGGCCTGGGCGGCGGCGGAGCGGGCAGCGGCGGCGGCGAGTTCTGCCGTGTCGGCTGAGTCGCGGGCGTCCTTGGCGTAGCCCTCGGCGTTGCCGGCTGCCTTGTCGGCGGCTGCGGCGTCCTCGGTGGCCTGCTTGTCGTACTCGATGGTGCGGGCCAGTGATGCCTGCGCCGCTGCCGCGGCCTTCGCGGCGTCGGCCGCGTAGCCGAGGGCCTCCTTGGAGTAGGTGCGGGCGTCGGACGCGTACTGGGCGGCGTTCGCCGCGTGCTGGTAGGCCTCCTTGGCGTCGCCCTTGGCCTGGTCTGCAAGGTTCTTCGCGGCCTGGGCCTCTGCGGCGGCGTTCTTGGCGTGTGCGTCGGCGACCGCCTGCTGCTGGTCGGCGATGGACTTCGACGCCTGTCCGGTCAGCACGACCAGGCCGGCCGCCGAGTCGGTGTCGACATAGCGCGAGCCGAGCTGGATGGCGTCGTTGGCCGGGTTGGCGACCTGCTGGGCCGCTTCACCGGCGTCCACCGCGGCCTGCGCGGTGACATGGGCGAAACCGGCGGCCTTTGCTGAGGCCGCCAATGCCTTGCCGGCCTCCTTGTTGGCGGCGTCGGCCTGGGTCTTGGTGAAGCTTCCCCTTGATCGTGGACACCTGGAGACTGGGACCTGAGGTTCCAGAGGAAGTAGCACCAGGTGGGAAGCAAGTACACGAAGCGTTACACCGAGGAGTTCAAACGGGACGCGATCGCGCTCGTCGACTCCTCGGGCAGGACGGTCACCGCCGTCGCCCGGGAGCTCGGCATCAGTTCCGAGTCCCTGCGTGGCTGGTACCGCAAGGCCAAAGCCGACCGGGGCGAGGGCCAGGGTGGCGAGCTGACGAGCGCCGAGCGCGAGGAACTCAGGCGGCTGCGGCGGGAGAACCGCGAACAGCAGCAGACGATCGAGATCCTGAAAAAAGCGACCGCCTTCTTCGTGAAGGAGAACGACCGGTGAGCGAGTTATGCCGGTTCATCCATGCGGAGAAGGCGAACTATCCAATCGTTCTGCTGCGCCGGGTCCTGCACGTGGCCCGCTCCTCCTACTACGCCTGGCGCGAGGGCGAGGCCGCCCGCCGCAGGCGTCGGGCCGCCGACGACGCACTCGCGCACGAGATCACCGTGCTGCACATCGCCTCACGCCGCACCTACGGCGTTCCACGTATCCATGCCGAACTGCGCCGCCTGGGGCGGCGGGTGAACCGCAAGCGCATCGCCCGCGTAATGCGCGAGCGCGACATCCGCGGCGTCACCCGCCGCAGACACCGCTCGCTGACCCGGCCCGACAAGAAGGCGACGCCGGCCCCGGACCTCATCGGCCGCGACTTCCACGCCGAGCGTCCCGGCACCAAGCTCGTCGGCGACATCACCTACCTGCCCACCGCCGAGGGCTGGCTCTACCTCGCCTGCTGGCTGGACCTGGCCACTCGCGAGGTCGTCGGCTATGCCATGGCCGACCACCACCGCGCCGAGCTCGTCGTTGACGCCCTTGACATGGCCCAGGGCCGGGGTGGCCTGCAGCCCGGCTGCGTGGTCCACAGCGATCGCGGCAGCGAATATACATCAGCCCAATTCCGTGACCGGCTACGAGAGTTGAGACTCCGGCAAAGCTGCGGGCGAAGCGGATCATGTTTCGACAACGCTGCCGCGGAAAGTTTCTGGGCCCTGCTCAAAGAGGAGATCGGCACCCGCACCTGGCCCGACCGGGCCACCGCCCGCGCCGAGGTCTTCACCTTCATCGAGAGACCCTGTTGCCCAATTCGAGGGAATTTGCGTCGATCACTCGGTCGGAGGCAGGCGGCGAGACGGATCCTGCTGGTCAGGGGCG
>NZ_JBVHLX010000060.1:0-5717 GCF_055558775.1 Streptomyces sp. NPDC025638
CAGCTGGCTGGTGTTGCTGAGCCGGTGCAGGTGGTGGTGGAGCGGGTCCAGTTGCCGTGGAGGGATGAGGACCTGTCCGGGCTTGGGGCGGTGGAAGCCCAGGCGGCGTTGGAGGAGTTGGAGGTTGCGGAGCGGGGACGGCGTTTCGATCTGGCACAGCCGCCGCTGCTGCGGGTACTGCTGGTCAAGCTGGGCGAACAGCGCCACCGCATGGTAATCACGCTGCACCACATTGTGCTGGACGGGTGGTCGCTGCCGATCCTGATGCGTGAGCTGTGGGCCTGTTACGACGCTGGTGGACATGCCAGTGGGCTGCCTCCGGTGCGTGGGCACCGGGAGCATCTGGCGTGGCTGGCGAGGCAGGACAAGTCCGCCGCACGCGACGCCTGGCAGCAGGCCCTCGCCGGCACCGACGAACCCACCCTCATCGCACCCCACGTGTCGACCAACACCCCTGTGCTGACCCGCATTCTCACCACCGAGCCGGGTGAGAGGCTGGCCAGGTCCCTGAGGGAGACGGCTCGCAGGTACGGCGTGACCGTGAACACCGTGCTGCAAGCCGCCTGGGCGGTAGTGGTTGGCCAACTGGCCCGGCGCCACGACGTGGTCTTCGGCGCAACGGTGGCGGGACGGCCTGCGGAGTTGCCGGGCATGCAAGACATGCTCGGGCTGTTCCTCAACACGGTTCCGGTACGAGTGCGACTGGACCCGGCGCAGACCGTCGCCGACATGCTGACCGGTCTCCAGGCGCAGCAGTCCGCGCTGCTGGACCACCAGCACCTGAGCCTGAGCGAGATCCAGCGCATCACCGGGCCTGGCGCCACTTTCGACACCCTCATGGCATTCGAGAACTATCCGGGCGATCCGTCGGCCCCGCCTGCCTTGGACGCGGTCACGCTCACCGGCACCGGCCTGCGCGAGTCGACGAACTTCGACCTGACGCTCGGCGTGAACCCGGATGACCTGGCGCTGCGACTGGACTACCGCCCCGATGTGCTCGACGAGGACACGGTTCGGGCTCTGGCTGACCGGCTGGTGCGCATCCTGCAGCAGATGGCGGACAACCCGCAGGCGCGGTTCGGTGACATCGACGTCCTCGGTGAGGCCGAGCGTTCGCGGGTGGTGGAGGAGTGGAACGACACCACGAGGGCTGTGCCGGCAGGGTCGGCACTGTCTCGGTTCGAGGACCAGGCGCGGCGGTCACCGACGGCGGCGGCTGTGCGGTGCGGCGAAGAGGTGCTCTCGTACGGGGAGTTGGATGCTCGGGCGAATCGGCTGGCGCGGTATCTGAGGGGGCTGGGGGTCGGGCCGGAGTCCCGGGTCGGCCTGTGTCTGCCGCGCGGTGTCGACATGGTCGTGGGTGAGTTGGCGGTGTGGAAGGCCGACGGCGCCTTTGTGCCGCTGGACCCTGAATACCCGGCGGACCGGCTGGTGTTCATGGTTGCCGACAGTGGCGCGGCGGTGGTGCTCAGCACCTCCGAGGCGCTGGACCGGCTGCCGTTCGACGCCGTGCTCCTGGATGAGGTGGCAGACGCGATTGCCGCGGAGTCCGGGGAACCGTTGGGGTCGTCGCCGGAGCTAGACCAACTGGCGTACGTGATCTACACATCGGGCTCCACCGGCCGCCCGAAGGGTGTGGCGGTTGCGCACGGTGGCCTGGTGAATCTGGCGGAGGCGATGCGGCCGGTGCTGGGCGTGGATGTGGGTGTCACCGCGCTGCAGTTCGCGTCGTTCAGCTTTGACGCGGCTGTGCTGGATGTGGTGGTGACGCTGGCTGCGGGCGGGACGCTGGCGATTGCCGGGAGTGAGGAGCGTACGGATCCTGCGGTGTTGGCGGAGATGATCCGTGCGGCGGGTGTGAGCGTGGCGAGTGTGGTGCCGTCGTTGCTCGGGGTGTTGGACCCGGCGTCGGTGCCCGGGGTGTCCAACTGGGTGTTGGGCGCTGAGCGGTTGAGTGCCGACCTGGCTGCGCGATGGCGGGGGCAGGCTCGGGTGTGGAACACCTATGGCCCCACCGAGGCCACCGTCATCACCACCGTCACACCGCTCGGCGAGGGCATCACCTCGCAAGACGCACCGCCCGCGATCGGCCGCCCGCTCGCCAACACCCAGGTTTATGTGCTCGATGACCTCCTGCGGCCTCTGCCCGTCGGTGCCGTGGGCGAGGTGTACATCGCCGGGACCGGGCTGGCCCGCGGCTACGTCGGCCGTCCGGGGCAGACCGCGGAGCGGTTCGTGGCCTGCCCGTTCCTGCTCGGTCAGCGGATGTATCGCTCCGGCGACCTGGCCCGTTGGAGCGCGGACGGTCAGCTGCACTTCGCCGGACGCGCCGACGAGCAGGTGAAGATCCGCGGCTTCCGTATCGAGCTCGGTGAGATCGAATCGGTGCTGAGTGCGCACGGGAGCGTCGGCCAGGCGGCGGTCATCGTGCGCGAGGAGCAGGGAGGCGACAAACGGCTGGTCGCGTACGTAGTCCCGGCCGGTGAGCGGGCGTCGGATGCCGCGGAGCTGCGGGAGTTCGTGGCGGCCCGTCTGCCTGAGTACATGGTTCCGTCCGCGGTGGTGGTGCTGGATGCGCTGCCGTTGACGGTCAACGGCAAGCTCGACCGCTCGGCCCTGCCCGTGCCTGCGGTGGAAGCGCGGGGCGGCCGTGTCGCCGCCACGCCGGTCGAAGAGCTGTTGTGCGGGCTGTTCGCCGAGGTGCTGGGCCTTGAGCGGGTGGGTGTCGAGGACAGTTTCTTCGAGCTGGGCGGCGATTCGATTCTGTCGATGCTGCTGGTCTCCAGTGCCCGGCGGGCGGGTGTGGTGATCACGTCTCGGCAGGTGTTCGAGCGGCGCACTCCCGAGGGGCTTGCGGCCGTCGTCGGTGTGGCGGAGGAGCTTGCACCGAGCCACATGGAGTCCGGCGTCGGTGACGTGCCGCTGACGCCGGTGATGCACGAAGTCCTCGACCGGGTCGGGGTCGACCGGATCGGGCAGGTCGTCCAGGCAAGTGTGGTGCGTAGCCCGGCCGAGGTGCGGCTGACGCCGCTTGCCGCAGCGGTGCAGGCCCTGGTGGATCACCACGAGGTGTTGCGGGCGCGCCTGGAGAGCGAGCCGCGGCGCTTGGTCGTACCGGAGCCGGGCACGGTTGCGGTTGATTCGTGGGTGCGGCGCTTGGACGCTGCCGGCCTGGACGACGAGGAACTGTCCCGGCTGATCGAGGAGCAGGCGCGGACGGCGGCAGGTCGGCTCGATCCGCCGGCCGGAGTGATGCTTCAGGTGGTGTGGTTCGACGCCGGGCCGGCAGCCGTTGGGCGACTGCTGCTGGTGGCCGACCACCTGGTGATCGACACCGTGTCCTGGCAGGTGCTGCTCCCGGATCTGGCCGAGGCCTACGCGGCATCGGCGGATGGTCGGGAGGCGGCGCTCGGGTCGGTGCCGATCTCGTTCCGGCACTGGGCGAGGCAGCTGACTGCCCAGGCCCAGACCGACGAACGGGTGGCGGAGCTGGAGGCCTGGACCGCGCTGCTCGACGGTGCGGGCGCGCTGCTGACCGATGAGCCGCTCGATCCTGCCCGGGATGTCGAGGGCACCGTACGGCAGGCCTCGATCACCGTGTCCGCGGAGGTCACGTCGGCCCTGCTGACCGGCGTCCCGGCCGCCTTCCACGCAGGAGTCGACGACGTTCTGCTCACCGGGCTGGCCGCGGCGGTGGCGGCGTGGCGCGGTGACCAGGGCATCGAGCGCGGGATCCTGGTGGACATGGAGGGCCACGGCCGTGAGCCGTTGTCCGCAGGGATGGAACTGTCGCGGACCGTGGGGTGGTTCACCGCCGTCCACCCGGTACGACTGACGTCCGGGACGTTCGATCCGACCGAGGTGCGAGCCGGCGGACCGGCAGCGGGCGCGCTGCTCAAGTCGGTCAAGGAACAGGTGCGTTCCATCCCTGGTGACGGACTGGGCTATGGCCTGCTGCGCCATCTGAACCAGGAGACCGGCGGTGTCCTGGCGCAGCTGCCCAAGGCGCAGATCGGCTTCAACTACCTGGGCCGGGTCTCGGGCCGCGATCAGGACTGGCAGCCGATCGGTGGGATCGGCCTGGGCCAGAGCCCCGACAGTTCCGTGCCGGTGATGCACGCCCTGGAGGTGATGGCAGCCGTCCACGAGCGCGGTGACGGTCCGGTGTTGGTGTTGAGTCTGGCGTGGCCGGGTCGGTTGTTGGGTGAGGTGGAGGCGTGGGGGTTGGTGGAGGGCTGGGCGGCGATGTTGTCCGGTCTGGCCGCTCATGCCGCTGATGGGTCCGTCGGCGGGTTTACTCCTTCTGATTTTGCGTTGGTGGCGTTGGAGCAGGCGCGGGTGGAGGAGTTGGAGGCGGTGTGTCCGGGGTTGGTGGATGTGTTGCCGGTGGCGCCGTTGCAGGAGGGTCTGCTCTTTCATGCCTTGTATGACGAGCAGGGCACGGATGTGTATGTCGAGCAGATGCTGTTGGACCTGGAGGGGCCGCTGGATGCGGTGGTGTTGCGGGGGTCGTGGCAGGCGCTGATCGACCGGCATCCGAGTCTGCGTGCGGGCTTCCGGCAGCTGGCTGGTGTTGCTGAGCCGGTGCAGGCGGTGGTGGAGCGGGTCCAGTTGCCGTGGGGGGAGGAGGACCTGTCCGGGCTTGGGGCGGTGGAAGCCCAGGCGGCGTTGGAGGAGTTGGAGGTTGCGGAGCGGGGACGGCGTTTCGATCTGGCACAGCCGCCGCTGCTGCGGGTGCTGCTGGTCAAGCTGGGCGAACAGCGCCACCGCATGGTGGTAACGCTGCACCACATTGTGCTGGACGGGTGGTCGCTGCCGATCCTGATGCGTGAGCTGTGGGCCTGTTACGACGCTGAGGGGAGCGGGGCCGGTCTGCCGCCGGTGCCGGACTACCGGCAGTACCTTGCGTGGCTGGCGAGGCAGGACAAGTCCGCCGCACGCGACGCCTGGCAGCAGGCCCTCGCCGGCACCGACGAACCCACCCTCATCGCGCCGATCGACCGGGATACGGAAGCCGGTTCCGCTGTTGCCTCCGCCGAGGCGAACGAGTCGCTGCGCACAGCCCTCGACGAGCTGACTCGAAGGCAGGGCGTCACCCTGAACACGGTGGTGCAGGCTGCCTGGGCGCTGGTGATCGGGCAGTTGGCCGGGCGGCACGACGTGGTCTTCGGCGCCACAGTGGCGGGACGACCCGCCGACCTGCCGGGCATGGAGGACATGCTCGGTCTCTTCATCAACACCATCCCGGTACGGGTACGGCTGAACCCCGCGCAGCGTATGGCCGATGTGCTGACTGAGCTGCAGGCACAGCAGGCAGCGCTGCTGGACCACCAGCATCTGAGCCTGGCCGAGATTCAGCGGCTGGCCGGTCAGGGCGCGGTGTTCGACACGCTGCTGGCGTTCGAGAACTTCCGCTCGGGGGCCAACGGTCTGCATCCGTCGAGCGAGGACCCGGAGAACCGCGGATCCCGAGGCGTGCGCCTTGTCGCGGCCGGCATGCGCGAATCCATGAACTATCCGCTCGGTCTGGTGGTGGATCCGATCGACGGACTGCGGATGGAGCTGACCTACCGCACGGACCTCTTCGACGAGGCTGCGGCACGGGCTCTGATCGACCGCCTGCTGTGGGTGTTGGAGCGGGTGGTGGGGGATCCGTGGGGGTTGGTGGGGCGTGTTGGTGTGTTGGGTGGTGTGGTGCGTGAGCGGGTGTTGGGGGA
>NZ_JBVHLX010000061.1:0-4005 GCF_055558775.1 Streptomyces sp. NPDC025638
CAGACCTGTAGGCGCGAACTCCTGGACCGCACCTTGACCTGGAACCAGAGCCACCTCCTCCACGACTCCGCGAATGCGAGAACCTCTACCACGGCTATCGCCCGCACCGAGCCCTGAACCAAGCCGCTCCACTCCGCCCGCTCCCCCAACCGATCAACGAACCAGCGCAGATCAGACATCTGGGAGTACGCCGACAAGATCGGCTCGGCGGAACCCTCCACGAGTACCAACATGCAGCCTGACCAGCCTGGATGATTTATCGGCACCCGCAATGGTGTTGAAACCCGGCGCATGCAGCGCACTGACGGCTGCGTTGTCGAAGTCGCCCCGCCACCCAACGTGATCACCAAGGTGCGAGTGTAGACCGCCGCCCTCGCCCATGGTCCGCCTCCACCACAGACCCGGCAATGATCACTGTTGAGGAAACCCACTGGTTTTCGGTCAATTATTCGACAGTCTGTTCGAGAAGCGTCATCTTTCCCCTAGGGTCTGCTTCTTGTGCGTAGACCAGCGCATGTACGGCAGTTCCTACGGGGAAAGGCTGTTTCTTTCGTGCACAGGTACAAACACATGCTGCTCGTCCTCGGCGCGGCACTGGTAACGCTGTTCGGCGTGATACCAGCCAGCGCCGCAAGCGATCCGTCGGGGACGAGCCAGCCGAAGGCATCGTCGGCAGTCCGGGCAGCTGGCCCCGAACGTCACACACTCGCCGCCAACGCCCGGCCCAGCTCCGGCAACAAGCTGGAAGCCGGTCCCAACTTCAAGAAGGTCGACGGTTCGTGGCAGGTACGGGCCGCAGAAGTCACCCTGCGCAACACCGTGACCGACCCCGACGGCGACAAGGCCAACCTGACCTTCGAGGTGTGGACCGTCGACAAGGACGGCAAGCCCAAGGACCGCGTCAAGCTGACCGACACCAACCAGTGGGGCGTTCTCGTCTCCGACTACGTTCCTTCCGGCAAATCGGCCTCGGTCCCAGTGGACTACGGCAAGCTCCACCCCGGCTGGACCTACGTCTTCCACACCAACGCCTATGACGGCAATCTGTACGAACAGGGCTGGTCCAACTGGGCGACGTTCACCGTCGCCCCGTATGTGACGTTCCCCGCACCGCAGGCGTCGTCCACGATCGACCCGAAGGCGCAGACGATCACGCCGGTCAACCGGACCGAGCCCGGAACGTTCGTGCCGGTGCCGCTGACGAAGCAGCAGAAGAAGCCGGCCAAGCCTTCCTGTGGCAAGCCGGACGCCCAGGGACGCAAGCTGTGCTGGGAGTTCCCCAAGCCAGGCAAGAAGTCCCCCGCGCAAAACCCGGCCGTTCGCGCAGCGGCGTCGCAGTACGACCTCCTGCCGTGGTGCGACGCGAAGCCGAAGGGCGGGGACTATATGAACCGAACCGAGGCGTGTATGCGCAACCTCGGCAGGGGCACCCTCATATTCACCGACACCGAGCCGGGCAAGCCGCCGCTGGGCACGGCCGAGTTCGAGTTCGAGCAGCGCATCAAGGCATACCCGGCCAAGAAGGACAGCGACAGCAACTTCGCCGAGTTCGACCAGCAGTTCCTGATCATCCCGTGGCACATCGACCCCCAGCTTCAAATGGTCCGCATGCAGTGGCGGATCGGCAGCGACTGCAAGAGCTGCACCACGAGCAAACCGATCTGGCAGGACGACTACGGCGCCTACCGCATGGATGCGTCGTTCACACCCGCGCCGACCGACATGGGACACACTCTGTTCGGCAACGTCCAGACCCAGTGGACCGGCACGGGCAAGGAAACCATCGACCTGGCGTGGCACATCGATGCCAGCGTGGACGCGGGCGGCAACCTGGCCACCGCCGACTTCGGCGGCACGGGCATACCGCAGTCACGTGAACTCGCCCCGCGCTGTGACGACATCTACAAGACCATGGCACCCGGCTGTGTCCTGCCCGGCTTCAGCCCCACGTGGACGGTCGACACCAACCTGTACCCGGCGGCCGGCGCCTACTACTGGCTCATGCAGGAGAACATGGCCACCCACGCCGGTGCCCACCGTTGGGACTCCCTCCTGCACTACCTCGGCCCCGACACCACGCTGAAGGACCCGGCCGACGGAACCCAGTGGAACTCGGACAAGAACCGGCAGTTGATCTGTCAGAGGAAGTGGAAACCCCACTCGACTCCCGCGCCGGTCGGCAAGACGAGCTGCGATGAGTACGCAATGGCGTCGACCCGTGACTCCGGCGGTACCCCCGGCGGCGTCAACCATGTCACCGACGGATCCCAGTGCGCTCAGCTGTACCAGGACACGGTTTCCAGCGGAAATGCGGCGTTCGGTCTGCTGACCAATGTCGGACAGGACCCCGACGGTCTGTCGACCAAGGAGAAATGCGGCCGTGCCGCACTGAACGCCGACCAGAACAGCGGTGCCTTCAAGGGCTACCCGGCGCCGGAATGGCGGATGTTGGACAACGACGGCTTCTTCGTCGCGCTGCCCGGATTCGATCAGTGCAAGCGCGGTGTCGTCACCTGCACCTGGCAGAAGGTCGGGTAACACCACCGGAACATAACGGAGCGGGGGGAGGCAGCGACGCCCTCCCCCCGCATCGTCCTCCCTCACGCACCGGCGGCATGCCAGTCCTCGTCGGCATACGCCTGCCTTTTCCACACCAGCGCACCGTTCACCAGGCCAGCCTTGTCATCTGCTAGATCTGGATATTCGAGCGCGTCCGCGAGTTTCTCCAGATGGGTGACCAGAGACTCCTGCAGGTCGTCGTCGGCCGGCGGCCAGAACACCTCACGCGTCCACTTCCACATCAGCCCCGTCTCGGCGTCGAGGTACGTCCCGTACATCGTGTCGTGAGGACCGAGGGAGAACACCGGAATCCACGACCTTTGCCAGAAGACGGCATCACCCTCTCCCGGTACACCGGGGGTGTCGTAGGTCGCTTCTTCCTCCGCCTGCCACCGCATCTGCCGCTGGTAGGTCTCCACCACCTCGTCCAATGGGATCAGCACGTCGTGATCACCCCAAAACCCGCGATCATCCACCACACCGCCCGACACCAGCGACCACAGCGTCCGCAGTTCCACGGGCACCGAGAACCCCAGCGTGGCCTCCACCGCGTCGATCTCTTCACGGCGCGCGCCGGGGCCCAGTGCGGCATGCGTAGCCGGCGCATGCCGCCTCAACCACGTCTCGATACGCTGCCACGCTTCGGTCACCTGCCGTACCGCTATCTCGTCGGTCATGCCCGGCAGTTTAGTGAGCGCAATGCACCACTGATGAGGCACGACAAGATCGACGCCACGCCGAAAATCGCCCCATGTGGGCGGTCAAGACGCCAGGGGTTCTATCTCGCGACGGTGAACGCCGCCGGTGGCTGCTCGAGTAGTCCGAGTGCTGGCCGTGCCCGTCCTGGCCGTCCCCAGGGCCGGCCGTTGCAGCGAGGAGTATCCCTTGTCGTTTGCAGGAATCGCCATGAGCCGGGACACTAGCGGCCGCGCCCGTCCATCCTCCGCCCGTGACCAGATGTGGATACGCCATCAAGGCACTCCCCAACGGCTGCAAGCCTTCCGGCGGTAAGGACATCGAAGAGACCGACGACACCGGCGAGGCAACGCTCGACGACAGCGTCGACCCCGGTGCCATCGCCGAGGAACAGACCGCCGACACGTCTGGCAACCCTCCGGCGGCGCTCCAGGACCCGTCCGCGCCTCCGCAGGGCCAGGCCGCGCCGTCCGCCGAAGCCTCCCAGCCGCCGGACAGCGAGCCGGCTGCCGACATACTGGTGGGCCGAGTGCGTCGACACTTGGCGTTGCATGAGCCGACGGCATGAGAGGAATGACGCGACCAAGACGAGCGGATCCACAGGAGCCGACTCGACGCCGAATTCCCGCGCGAGTCCCGAGGCCCCTTCGTCGCGGGCCCTGCCCTTGCCGGAAACCTCGTCCACCCAGGTCACGCGGCATGTTCGTACTCGTGGAGAATGCCACCCAGGCGTTCACGCCTTCGTATGTC
>NZ_JBVHLX010000062.1:0-3844 GCF_055558775.1 Streptomyces sp. NPDC025638
ATCCCGGCCCGCTCGAACGCCTCCCACGACGTCTCCAGCAGCAACCGCTGCTGCGGGTCCATCGCCAGCGCCTCACGCGGCGAGATCCCGAAGAAGGCCGGGTCGAACTCGGCAGCCTCGTGGAGGAAGCCACCGTGCCGCACATAGGACTTGCCGGAGCGGTCGGGGTCCGGGTCGTAGAGGTCCTCGACGTCCCAGCCGCGGTCCTCGGGGAAGCCCGAGATCGCGTCGCCGCCGGAGGCGACGAGACGCCACAGGTCTTCGGGCGACCGCACGCCACCGGGGTAGCGGCAGGCCATGCCGACGATCGCGATCGGCTCGTCCGTCCCGGTCACCGCGGCGACCGCGGCCTCGGGCCGCTCCTGGACGCCCAGCGTCTCGGCCAGCAGGAAGCGGGAGAGCGCGACGGGCGTGGGGTGGTCGAAGACCAGGGTCGCAGGGAGCCGCAGCCCGGTCGCCGTGTTCAGCCTGTTGCGAAGTTCCACCGAGGTGAGCGAGTCGAAACCGGCGTCCTGGAATGCGTGGTCCGGCTGGACGGCCTGGGCCGAGATGTGCCCGAGAACGGCGGCGACCTCGGTACGCACCAGATCCAGCACCACCTGCTCGCGCTCGGCCTCCGGCAGCCCTGCCAGCCGCTGACGCAGCGATCCCTTCGGCGCGGTCTGCACCGTGCGCCGCGCGGTACCCCGTACGGGGCCGCGCAGCCCTCGGAGCACTGGCGGCACCGTGCCCTGCAGCCCACCCAGGTCCAGCCGCAGTGGGGCAACGGCGGCCCGGTTCAGGGCCAGCGCCGCGTCGAACAGCCGCAGCCCTTCGTCGACGGCTATCGGGGCCAGGCCCAGCCGCTTGAGCCGGGTGAGGTCCGCCTGGTCGAGTCGGTCGGCCATGCCGCTGCCCGGCTCCCACAGGCCCCACGCCAGCGACGTGGCGGGGAGCCCCCGGGCGCGGCGGGCAGCGGCGAAGGCGTCGAGGAAGGTGTTCGCCGCCGCGTAGTTGCCCTGTCCCGCGCTGCCCAGGATTCCGGACACCGAGGAGAAGACGACGAACGCCGACAGGTCGCTCGTCACCTCATGGAGGTTGAGCACGGCGTCGACCTTCGGCCGCAGCACCTTCTCCATGCGCTCCGGGGTGAGCGACGCGATCACGCCGTCGTCGAGGACGCCGGCCGTGTGCACCACGGCCGTCACCGGTGTGCCGGACAGCACCTCGGCGAGGGCGTTCCGGTCGGCCGCGTCGCAAGCCGCCCAGCGCACCTCGGCGCCCCACGCGGTCAGTTCGGCCTCCAGCTCGACCGCGCCGGGGGCCTCCGCGCCACGGCGGCTGAGCAGCAGCAGGCTGCGCACGCCGTGCTCGACGACCAGGTGCCGTGCGATGAACGTGCCCAGCGCCCCGGACGCCCCAGTCAGCAGGACGGGGCCGGCGCCGAAGTCAGGCGTGCCGGTGGCGGTCCCGGTGGCCTTCACCAGGCGCGGAACAAACACCTCCCCGTGGCGAACCGCGAACTGCGGCTCACCGGACGCGAGCGCGGCGGGCAGCACACGGACCGCCTCGTCGGTGTCCTCCGCCTCCACCAGCACGATCCGGTCCGGGTTCTCCGACTGCGCGGACCGCACAAGCCCCCACACCGCGGCATGAGCCAGATCGCCCGGACGCGTCACCAGGGCCAAACGCCCCGCACGCTCCTGCGCCAACCACCACTGCACCAACGCCAGAACCTCACTCGTGGCGCTATGCACGCGGTCGGCGGTCTGCGTACCGGACCCCACCGTGCACGGAACGACGACGACGTCCGGTGTCCCTTCCGACTCCCGCAGTGCGTCGACGTTTGCGACCGTCTCGATCACCTGCCGCTCGGTGGCGTAGGGGAGAGTGAACGGCGTCCACTCCAGCCCGAACAGCTGATCGCCGCCACCGGCACCGCGCAAATGCTCCGCCGAGACGGGCCGCAACGACAGCGACTCGACCGAGGCCACCGGATCACCGACACCATCGGCCACGGTCAGCATCACCGAACCGGTCGCCGTCCGCGACAGCTTCACCCTCACCATCGCCGCACCGGCCGCATGCACGAAGACGCCGGACCACGCGAACGGCAGGGCCGGGCCGTCGTCGAGCGACACCAACCCACCTGCGGCCAGTGCATGGAGGGCGGCGTCCAGCAGCGCCGGGTGCAGGGCGAACGCCGCCGCCTCGGCAGCCGACTCCTCCGGCAGCTCAACCTCGGCGAAGACGTCGTCCCCGCCGCGCCACACCGAACGCAGGCCCTGGAAGACCGGACCGTAGTCCAGGCCCGCAGCAGCCATGTCCGCGTAGAAGGCCGTCAGATCGACGGCCTCCGCACCCGCCGGCGGCCACGCGCCGAGGTCCCCGGCGGACGGTGCCTCTGCCGAGGACAGCACACCCCTCGCGTGGCGCAGCCACGAACCGTCGTCGACGCGCGAGTGCACGCTCAGCTGCCGCCGGCCTGACTCGTCCTCCGGGCCGACAGCCACCTGAAGGGTGACGCCACCGCGCTCGGGCACGACCAGGGGGAGCTCAAGGGTGAGGTCTTCGATCCATCCGCACCCCGTCTCGTCGCCCGCCCGGATCGCCAACTCGACAAACGCGGTGCCGGGCAGCAGAACGGTCCCGTCCACGGCGTGGTCGGCGAGCCACGGGTGGGTTTCGAGGGAAAGCAGCCCCGTGAGCAGGACCCCGCCGCTGTCGGCCGTCGCAATCGCGGCACCGAGCAGCGGATGGTCCGCCGCCCCCAGACCGGCGGCCCGGACGTCACCGGACGCCTGGGGAACGTCGAGCCAGAAGCGCTCACGCTGAAAGGCGTAGGTCGGCAGGTCGACGCTTCGGGCGCCCCGGAAGAGCGTCTGCCAGTCGGGCGACATGCCGTGGGTGTGCAGCTGCCCGATTGCGGCAGTGACCGCGTACGGCTCGGGGCGGTCGGCGCCTAGGGCGGGAACGGTGACGATGTCTGTGCCTCCGTCGAAGCAGCCCTGGGCGAGGGCGCTGAGGACACCGCCCGGGCCGATCTCGACGAACGTGGTCACACCCAGCTCGTGCAGGGTCTGCACACCGTCGGCGAAGCGCACCGCCTCACGGACGTGCCGCACCCAGTACTCGGGGGTGTACGCCTCGGCCAGACGGCCGGTGAGGTTCGAAACGACGGGAATCCGCGGCTCGTTGAAGGCCAGACCACTGACGGCCTGCGCGAACTCCTCCAGCATCGGATCCATCAGCGGTGAATGGAACGCGTGACTGACCTTCAGACGGGACGTCTTACGACCCTGCTCGCGGAAGGCCTCGCCGATGGCGACGACCACGTCCTCGGCACCGGAGACCACGACCGACCGCGGGCCGTTGACCGCCGCGATGCCGACGCCGTCGGTCAGGTGCGGCAGCACCTCGTCCTCGGTGGCCTGGACCGCGACCATGGCGCCGCCCGCAGGCAGCGCCTGCATCAGCGCGGCACGCGCCGACACCAGCCTCGCCGCATCCTCAAGCGACAACACACCCGCCACATGAGCAGCCGCAATCTCACCCACCGAGTGACCCGCCACCAAATCCGGCCGGACACCCCACGACTCCAGCAACCGGAACAGCGCCACCTCAACGGCGAACAACGCCGGCTGCGTGCAACCCGTCTGGTTCAACTCCTCCGAGTCAACATCGACCGGCGCATCCAAAAGCGCACACACCTCGTCATACGCCGCCGCGAACACCGGATAGGACGCATACAGCTCACGCCCCATCCCCAGCCGCTGCGAACCCTGACCCGAGAACAAGAACCCAACCTTGCCCCCGACGGCTCCGCCCACCGGAGCAGCACCGGAAACAATCGCCTCCAGCCCCC
>NZ_JBVHLX010000063.1:0-2880 GCF_055558775.1 Streptomyces sp. NPDC025638
GGAGTATCCGGCGGATCGGTTGGCGTTCATGGTTGCCGACAGTGGCGCTGCTGTGGTGCTGAGCACGTCCGAGGCGGTGGATGGGCTGACGCTGGAGGCCCTCCACGTGGTGCTGCTGGATGAGGCCGCGGAGGCCATTGCCGAGGAGTCGGCAGAGGCTCCGAATGTGCCTCTCACGGACGAACAGCTGGCGTATGTCATCTACACGTCCGGGTCGACGGGGCGCCCGAAGGGTGTTGCGGTTGCGCACGGTGGCCTGGTGAATCTGGCGGAGGCGATGCGGCCGGTGCTGGGTGTGGATGTGGGTGTCACCGCGCTGCAGTTCGCGTCGTTCAGTTTCGATGCCGCTGTGCTGGATGTGGTGGTGACGCTGGCTGCGGGCGGGACGCTGGCGATTGCCGGGAGTGAGGAGCGTACGGATCCTGCGGTGTTGGCGGAGATGATCCGTGCGGCGGGTGTGAGCGTGGCGAGTGTGGTGCCGTCGTTGCTCGGGGTGTTGGATCCTGCGTCGGTGCCCGGGGTGTCCAACTGGGTGTTGGGCGCTGAGCGGTTGAGTGCCGACCTGGGCGCACGCTGGCGGGCACAGGCTCGGGTGTGGAACACCTATGGCCCCACCGAGGCGACGGTCATCACCACCGTCACACCGCTCGGCGAGGGCATCACCTCGCAGGACGCACCGCCTGCCATCGGCCGCCCGCTCGCCAACACCCAGATGTACGTGTTGGACGACTTCCTCCAGCCCGCGCCCATCGGAACTGTGGGCGAGGTCTACATCGCCGGGGTGGGGCTGGCTCGGGGCTACGTAGGCCGCCCGGGGCAGACGGCGGAGCGGTTCGTGGCCTGCCCGTTCGTGCCGGGGCAGCGGATGTACCGTTCCGGTGACCTGGCCCGCTGGTCGGCGGATGGGCAACTGCACTTCGCGGGTCGGGCGGACGAGCAGGTCAAGATCCGCGGCTTCCGTATCGAACTGGGTGAGATCACGTCAGTCATCGCCGGGCACGCGCGGGTCGGCCAGGCGGCGGTTGTCGTACGCGAGGACCAACTGGGCGAGCAGCGGCTGGTCGCCTACGTGGTGCCGGCCGCCGGTAGTGGCGAGGTCGATGTCGCGGAGCTCAGGGGGTACGCGGCTGATCGTCTGCCTGAGTACATGATTCCGTCCGCGGTGGTGGTGCTGGATGCGCTGCCGTTGACGGTCAACGGCAAGCTCGACCGTGCCGCCCTGCCCGCGCCCGAGCTTTCCGGCCGCAGCGAGGGCCGTCCCCCGGCCACAGCGCTTGAGGAGCTGCTGTGCGGGCTGTTCGCCGAGGTGCTGGGCCTTGAGCGGGTGGGTGTCGAGGACAGTTTCTTCGAGCTGGGCGGCGATTCGATTCTGTCGATGCTGCTGGTCTCCAGCGCGCGGCGGGCCGGCGTGGTGATCACGTCTCGGCAGGTGTTCGAGCGGCGCACTCCCGAGGGGCTTGCGGCTGTCGTCGGCGTGGCCGAGGAACTCGTATCGAGCCGTGCTGTGCCCGGCGTCGGCGAGATACCGGTGACCCCGGTGATGCACGAAGTTCTCGACCGGGTCGGGGCCGAGCAGGTGAGAGAGGTCGTTCAGTCGGCTCTGGTGACAGCGCCGAAGGGAACGGACTTCGCTGTTCTCACAAATGCGCTGCGAGCTGTGGTGGATCGGCATGAGGTTTTGCGGGCGCGGCTGGAGACCGCGCCTTGGCGGCTGGTGGTGCCGGAGACGGACACTCTCACGGTCGATGCGTGGGTCCGGCGGGTGCCTGCGGTTGGCCTCGACGAGGAGGGACTGACCCGGCTGATCGAGGAGCAGGCGCAGGTGGCTGTCGCGCGGCTCGACCCCCTTGCCGGGGTGATGGTGCAGGCGGTGTGGTTCGACGCCGGGCCCGAGGCCGTTGGGCGGTTGCTGCTCGTGGCCAACCACCTGGTGATCGACACCGTGTCCTGGCAAGTGTTGCTCCCGGATCTTGCCGAGGTCTATGACGCTCTGGCCGGTGGCGGCCAGCCTGAGCTGGGGTCGGTGCCGATCTCGTTTCGGCACTGGGCGGGGGAGTTGTCGGCCCAGGCCCACGCTGAGAAGCGGGTGGCGGAACTTCCGGCGTGGAGCGCGCTGTTGGAGGGGCCGGAGGCACCACTGACTGACGAGCCCGTGGACCCGGCCAGGGACATTGACTCCACCGTGCGGCGGGTGACGGTCACTGTGCCGGCGGGGGTCACGTCGGCGTTGCTGACCGGTGTGCCTGCGGCCTTCCATGCGGGGGTCGACGATGTGCTGCTTGCCGGTCTGGCGGGAGCCCTGGGTGAGCGGCTCGGCGGCGGTCGGCCCCTTGAGGGCGGTGTTCTGGTCGATGTTGAGGGCCATGGCCGCAAGGCTTTGGTCCAGGGGATGGATCTGTCGCGGACGGTGGGCTGGTTCACCAGTGTGCATCCGGTGCGGGTGGATGCGGCGGGTGTGGATCTGGCCGATGTCGTGGCTGGTGGTTCGGCTGCGGGTGTGCTGCTGAAGCGGGTCAAGGAGCAGGTGAGGGCGGTGCCGGGGGACGGGCTGGGCTACGGCCTGCTCCGCCACCTCAACCCGGATACGGCTGACGTCCTGGCGGGACTTCCCTCGGCTCAGATCGGCTTCAACTACCTGGGCCGCGTCGCCGCCATGCGAGCCGCACAAGGGCTGGACCGGAACTGGACACCGGTCCATGACAGCGAGCCCGGCGAGGGTGTGAGCGGAGCGTTTCCCGTACTCCATGCCTTGGAGGCGGAGGCGCTGGTTCAGGACCGTTCTGGTGGTCCGGTGTTGGTGTTGAGTCTGGCGTGGCCGGGTCGGTTGTTGGGTGAGGTGGAGGCGTGGGGGTTGGTGGAGGGCTGGGCGGCGATGTTGTC
>NZ_JBVHLX010000064.1:0-2616 GCF_055558775.1 Streptomyces sp. NPDC025638
ACCGCGTCACCACCGGAGACCACCAACTGCCACAGGTCCTCCGGCGAACGCACCCCGCCCGGATACCGGCACGCCATGCCGACGATCGCGATGGGTTCCTGGCCCTTCTCCTCGACCTCGCGAAGGCGCTCCCGGACCTGACGAAGGTCTCCGGTGACGCGCTTGAGATACTCGAGAAGCCTGTCTTCGTTGCTGCTCATCCGCCTCATCCGTCCTCGGCTGTCGTTAAAGGTAGAGCGCCAAGAACTAGGAATTTTCTAGATCTTGATCGATCAGATCGAAGATGTCGTCGACCGTCGCGTCCTGGAGCTGCCGCCGCGCATCGGCCGATTCCGCGCCTTGTTCTCCGGCGGAGTTCACCAGGGACAGCACTTCCTGCAGCCGCCTGCGCACCCCCGACCGGACCGTCTCCCCGGCGGAGGCGGCCGTCGAGATCACCGACTCCAGCCGGTCGAGCTCGCTGAAGACCGACACCTCGTCCGAGCCCGTCTCGCCGACGAGTTCGCTCCGCAGGCAGCGGGCGATCGCCTCGGGCGTCGGGTGGTCGAAGACCAGCGTCGCGGGCAGGGCCAGTCCGGTGTCGGCAATGAGCAGGTTGCGCAGCTCAACCGCCGTCAGGGAGTCGAAGCCGAGGTCCCGGAACGCCACATCCGGTTCCACCGCCGCGGAGCCGCTGTGGCCGAGAACGGCCGCCGCGTGCGCGCACACCGTGTCCACGAGCAGGCGTTGCTGTTCGCCTTCGGACAGCGCCGACAGCTTCTCCTTCAGCGCGGACGGCTTCGCGGCCTGATCGGCGGGCTCCTCTGCGAGGGCGTCCCTGACCTCGGGCAGGTCGCTCAGCAGTGCGCTCGGCCTGCCGACGGTAAATGGGACGACGAACCGCTCCCAGTCCACGTCCGCCACGGTGACCGTGCCGCCCCCGCCGCTCAGCGCATCGTGCAGCGCGGAGATGGCCCGGTCCGGCCGCAGCACGGTCAGACCGCGCTGCCGCAGCCGCTCCTCGTCCCCGGCGTCGGCGACCATGCCGCCCTCGCCCCACGGGCCCCAGGCGATCGCGGTCGCGGTGAGGCCCCGGGCCCGCCGGTGCTGCGCCAGGCCGTCGAGGAACGCGTTTGCGGCCGAGTACGCGGCCTGCCCGCCGCCTCCCCACACGCCGGAGACGGAGGAGAAGAGGACGAAGGCGTCCAGTTCCTGATCGCCGAGCAGTTCGTGGAGGTGCACGGCCCCGAGGGCCTTCGCGGCGACCGTCGCCGCGAAGTCGCCGAGACTCGTCTCGGCGAGCATGCCCGCCTCGGCGGTGCCGGCCGTGTGGACGACGGCGTCCACCGGGTGCTCGGCGAGCAGCGCGGCCACCGCCTCGCGGTCGGCCACGTCACAGGCGGCGACGGTCACGCGCACGCCCGCCTCCTCCAGCTCGGCCTTGAGGCCGGCGGCGCCGGGGGCGTCGAGACCGCGACGGCTGGTGAGCACCAGGCGCTCCGCACCCGCACCGGCGAGCCAGCGGGCCACGTGCCCGCCCAGTGCACCCGTACCACCCGTGATCAGGACGGTGCCGCGCGGAGACCAGGAACCGTCGGTCCGGGCTGCGCGCAGACGCGACAGGCGCCGCGCGAACAGCCCGCGGTCGCGGATCGCGACCTGGTCCTCGGCCGACTGGCCGAGTACCGCGGCGAGGTAGCCGGCGACCCGGTCGTCGACCGTGCCGGGAAGGTCGACGAGACCACCCCAGCGCGGCGAGTGCTCCAGCGCCGCCACCCGGCCCAGACCCCAGATCTGGGACTGGTACGGGTCCGCCACCTCGTCGGCGGGGCTCACGCCTACTGCGTTCCGGGTCGCGCACCACAGCGGGGCGCCGATGCCCGCGTCGCCCAGGGCCTGGACGAGCAGAACGGACAGCGCGACGCCGGCGGTCAGCGCGGCGGCCGCCGGGGCGGCCTCGCCGTCGACGGCGAGCAGCGACAGGACGCCTGCCACGGTCTCGCCACCGGCCGCTCGGGCGAGCTGGGCGGTCAGGTCCTCACGGCCGGTGGCCGGCTCGACCGGGACCGGCAGCGGGGCCATGCCCCGCTCGGTCAGCCCGCGGAGGCAGGCGGTGACCCAGTCGTCGCCGAGTTGCGCAGCGCTGACCGGAACCAGCCATATACCGATCCGGGCAGGGCCCTCCGGGGCGGGGTCGGGTATCCCTTTCCATGTGACGCCGTAGCGCCAGCCGTCCACGGTGGACTGCTCCTTGCGCTGCCGCCGCCACTGCGACAGCCTCGGCAGTATGTCGCTGAACGCGTCCCCCGCCCCGATGCCCAGGGTCTCGGCGAAGGCCTGCAGGTCCCCGCGCTCCACGGTCTCCCAGAACTCCGCGTCCACCGGGTCCGCCACTGCGGCGGCGGCAGCAATTTGCGGGGCGTCGAGCCAGTACCGCTCGTGCTGGAAGGCGTAGGTCGGCAGGTCGGTCTTCCGCGCACCGGCGAAGAACACGTTCCAGTCCACAGACACGCCGTGCGTGTGCAGATGGGCCAGGGCCGTCACGAGTGCCTGCCGCTCGTGGCGGTCGCCGCGCAGGACGGGCACGGCGACGGCCTCGTCCATGCAGCCCTGCGCCAGGGCGCTGAGGACGCCGCC
>NZ_JBVHLX010000065.1:0-2392 GCF_055558775.1 Streptomyces sp. NPDC025638
ATCCATCCCCTGGACCAAAGCCTTGCGGCCATGGCCCTCAACATCGACCAGAACACCGCCCTCAAGGGGCCGACCGCCGCCGAGCCGCTCACCCAAAGCCCCTGCCAGACCGGCAAGCAGCACATCGTCGACCCCCGCATGGAACGCCACAGGCACACCGGTCAGCAACGCCGACGTGACCCCCGCCGGCACAGTGACCGTCACCCGCCGGACCTCGGCACCTCGGTTCAGGTCCTCGTTCAGCGGCCGGTCCGTCAGCAGCGCATCGCCGCCCTGCACCAGTTCCGTCCACGCCTGAAGTTCCGCCACCCGTTCGTCGGCGCGGGCCTGAGCGGCCAACTCCTGCGCCCAGTGCCGGAACGAGATCGGTACCGACGCCGGCTCGGGCTGCACGCCACTCGCCAATGCTGCATAGGCCTCGGCCAGATCCGGCAGCAGGACACGCCACGAGACGCCGTCCACCACAAGGTGATCGACCACCAGCAGCAGTCGGCCACCGGCGTCAGCTCCGGCGTCGAACCACACCGCCTGCACCATCACCCCGGCAAGAGGGTCGAGCCGCCCAACGGCCGCCTGCGTCTGCTCCTCGATCAGGCGCGTCCGCCCGGCGTCGTCCAAGCCACTCGCATCGACCCGCCGGACCCACGAGTCGACCTGCACGGCGCCCGCGTCGGGCACTACCAGCCGCCAGGGCCCGGTCTCCAGCCGCGCCCGCAAAGCCTCATGCCGGTCCACCAGCGCCTGCACGGCGTCCACCAGCACTGCCAGATCCAGGCCGGTCGGCACTGACACCAGAGCCGACTGGTACACCTCGCCCAGATCCTCCGGGCTCACCCGCGCCAGCAGCTCGTGCATCACCGGCGTCAGGGGCACCTCGCCCGTGGCAGCGACCGCCTCGCCGACCGAGTTGCGGTCGGTCAAGGGAACGGCCACCGCGGCCACCGCGGCCGGGGTGCGCAGCTCGAACACCTCGCGCGTGCTGATCGCCACGCCGGCCCGCCGGGCACTGGAGACCAACAGCATGGACTGGATCGAATCGCCGCCCAGCTCGAAGAAGCTGTCTTCGACGCCCACCCGCTCAAGGCCCAGCACCTCGGCGAACAGCCGGCAGAACAGTTCCTCGTCGCGCGTGGCCGGGGGACGGCCCTCGCTGCGGCCGGACAGCTCGGGCGCGGGCAGGGCGGCACGGTCGAGCTTGCCGTTGACCGTCAACGGCAGTGCCTCCAACACCACTACCGCCGACGGAACCATGTACTCAGGCAAGCGATTGGCCGCGAAGTCCCGCAGCACAGCGCTGTCGAGTCCATCACGGGCAGGAACGACGTAGGCGATCAGCCGCTTCTCGCTCCCCTGGTCCTCATGGACGACCACGGCGACCTGACCGACGTCGGGATGGGAGGCCAACACGGCCTCGACCTCGCCCAGTTCGATACGGAAACCGCGAATCTTGACCTGCTCGTCCGCCCGACCCGCGAAGTGCAGTTGCCCATCCGCCGACCAGCGGGCCAGGTCACCGGAACGGTACATCCGCTGCCCCGGCACGAACGGGCAGGCCACGAACCGCTCCGCAGTCAGATCCGCACGTCCCACATATCCCCGTGCCAGACCGGAACCCGAGATGTACACCTCGCCCACGACACCAACCGGCGCCGGCCTCAGGAACGCATCCAGCACATACACCTGGGTGTTGGGCAGCGGTCGGCCGATCGCGGGCGGTGCGTCCTGCGAGGTGATGCCCTCGCCGAGCGGCGTCGCGGTGGTGATGACCGTCGCCTCGGTCGGGCCATAGGTGTTCCACACCCGAGCCTGCCCCCGCCACCGCGCAGCCAGGTCGGCACTCAACCGCTCAGCGCCCAACACCCAGTTGGACACCCCGGGCACCACCGCCGGGTCCAACACCCCGAGCAACGACGGCACCACACTCGCCACGCTCACACCCGCCGCACGGATCATCTCCGCCAACACCGCAGGATCCGTACGCTCCTCACTCCCGGCAATCGCCAGCGTCCCGCCCGCAGCCAGCGTCACCACCACATCCAGCACAGCCGCATCGAAACTGAACGACGCGAACTGCAGCGCGGTGACACCCACATCCACGCCCAGCACCGGCCGCATCGCCTCCGCCAGATTCACCAGGCCACCGTGTGCAACCGCAACACCCTTCGGGCGGCCGGTGGAGCCCGATGTGTAGATCACGTACGCCAGTTGGTCTAGCTCCGGCGACGACCCCAGCGATTCCCCGGACTCCGCGGCAATCGCGTCCGCCACCTCATCGAGCAGCAGCACATGCTCCGCGCCCAGCGTCAGCCCATCCACCGCCTCGGACGTGCTCAGCACCACAGCAGCGCCACTGTCGGCAACCATGAACGCCAACCGATCCGCCGGATACTCC
>NZ_JBVHLX010000066.1:0-2303 GCF_055558775.1 Streptomyces sp. NPDC025638
TTAAAGGTCTCTAGACCCAGGGAGTTACTTATCGACAGCGCCCTGAGGGGGAGCCCCCGGTCCCCGCTATCCGAGACATTTCCACGATCTGGCCGGGAAACGCCGCCGTATGGATCGAGACCGGGATCAGCACTGCTACGGGAAAACGGTCAGACAGAAGTTGCACCGCTCTGTCCCTTGGACCGGAAAGTGGCCACCGTCAATGAGATATAGGCCCGCAATCAGGATGTCCCGTTCGCGCGGCCTCGTCCTGGCGCGCGTGTCCGTTACCAAGGACACGGCTCCGCGGATCCGTACCGCACTTTCCGAACCCCGCGGACAGAGCACCAACCGTCGGTCCGCACCGTCCCCGGCGAGGGGCGCGGCGTACAAGCTGGCCCGGCTACCGCCGAGCAAGATCTTCCCGAGCTGCACCAGGATCCCCAGGCGCAGGGAATAGGACCTGCTGAGCTTGTGCGACGCGAGCTGGGGCCAGCGACATGACGTCGACGCGCTCGCCCTCCCCTCGAACCCACATGCGGAGCGTGGGCCAGGGAACTTCCTGGTCGAGAGCAGGATTGTGTGACATCGCGTCCATGGGCCGGTTTCCGTCTCGGGTTCCTGAGCACGCTGGGCTTCAGTCGTCCGTGCTCAAGCGGTGCGGGCGCGCGGCTGGCGCGAACCACACGTAGGCGGACGCCTTGTCGTCCGACCTCCTGACGTTCGGTGTGTTGAACAGTAGTTCTTGCGGGCCCGCAGAAAGCCCTCAGCGGGGCTTTTGCCTGCTGACCTTACCTATGAGGGCAGGGAGTTGGAGGATACAGTCGCGGTGGTATTGCGAGGACTGACAAGGGAGATTGGCGAATGCTTTCGGAGGCGTTGGCAGCCCTGGCCACAGCGGGAGGAGCCCCAGTAGTACAAGCCGCAGGCACCGATGCGTGGACCGGGGTCCGGAATCTTGAGCGCCTGCAAGGCGCTGAGCGCGACGCTGCGATCGCAGAACCTCGCGCGCTGATCGAAGGCAGTACGGCCCAAAAGCGGCATGGTGGAGGGAGCTTCACGGGCAACGTCATCCACGGCCCGACTGAAGTCCAGACCGGCAGCAGCAACCGCCAGGACAATCACTTCGGTCACAGCGCATGACCGCATCAAGCTCCGGCGTTCCAGGGGAGGATCCTTCGAGGCGCACTGAATTCCACGGCCCAACTGCGATTCAAGGCGGACCCCACAGCGTTCAGAACAACCACTTCTATGCTCCGGTGCGAGACATCAGGACTCTTCCGTGGAGCAAGATCTTCTCGGCGGTGAAGCAAAAGGGGCCAGCCGTTGTGGTCGTTATTGGTCTCGTCAGCGGCGGAGTCTGGTGGTTGCACGATCATCTTGAACAGCAGGCCCGGCTCAACGCGACACGCTCGGCGTGTCAGCAGGCGCAGCAAGCGTGGAGTGACCATGCAACGGCGTCCGGATCCAACAAGAAAGCATCCATCCAATTCGACAGAAGGTATGCTCGACAACTGAGCGAGGCCGCGCGTACCGCGCGAGACCCAAAGATCGCGATGGAACTTCAAAACAGCGCAGATTCCGAGAACGCATTCGCGGACGCCTATGAACAGGGCACAAGCGAAGATATGTTGGCGGCGTTGTCCACGAAAACGCATGATTGGAAGGCGTGGTGGACGGACTGCACTGTTGCCCTGCAGACGAACTAAGGCCGCCAGCTGCACCAGCAAGGTGAACGATCAGTCAGGTGTTGATCTCACCGCGCTGTCCCTTGGGCCGGGCAAAGGCCATCGTCGATGAGAATCGGACAGGCGAAATACAAGCCTACAGGCGGTCGCGCAGTTCTTGCGGGACAGTGACGACGACGGCGTGGAACTGGTTGCCGCCTGTGTACAGGCCTTCATCGCCGATCGGCGGGCCAGCCGCAACCTGCGGATCCCCTCAGCTCGTCCCGGTCACGGAACACATCCGCGTCGGCCGGCCGGGCGGCGGACACCCGCGCACCCGGCCCGACCACCTCGGCGGCGATAGGGCGTACTCGTCCCGACGCAACCGCTGCTACCTGCGTCGACGCCAGATCAAGCACACCATCCCCGAGCCGAAGAACCAGCGGACCAACCGGCAAGCCCGTGGCAGCAAGGGCGGCCGACCGTCGGCTTCGACAAGAGGATCTACAAACGCAGCAACGAAGTGGAGCGGACAATCAATGCCCTGAAGAACTTCCGGGCCGTGGCCACGAGGTTCGACAAACGCGCCTACCTGTCGGCACCGTCATCGTCGCCTCGATCCGACTCTGGCTCCGCTCTTGGTCCGCGACTGGCTAG
>NZ_JBVHLX010000067.1:0-1847 GCF_055558775.1 Streptomyces sp. NPDC025638
TGATGGGTAGGGGAGCGTCGTCTGCCGGGTGAAGCAGCACCGGAAGGTAGTTGTGGACGGTTGACGAGTGAGAATGCAGGCATGAGTAGCGATACAAACGTGAGAAACGTTTGCGCCGATTGACTAAGGGTTCCTGGGTCAAGCTGATCTGCCCAGGGTAAGTCGGGACCTAAGGCGAGGCCGACAGGCGTAGTCGATGGATAACCGGTTGATATTCCGGTACCCGCTGTGAAGCGTCAAACATCGAGCATCGTGATGCTAAGGCCGTGAAGCCGCCCTGATCTCTTCGGAGTTGAGGGGAGTGGTGGAGCCGCCGGACCAAGCGGTTAGTAGGTGAGTGATGGGGTGACGCAGGAAGGTAGTCCATCCCGGGCGGTGGTTGTCCCGGGGTAAGGGTGTAGGACGAGTGGTAGGCAAATCCGCCGCTCATGTGTCTGAGACCTGATGCCGAGCCGATTGTGGCGAAGTGGATGATCCTATGCTGTCGAGAAAAGCCTCTAGCGAGTTTCATGGCGGCCCGTACCCTAAACCGACTCAGGTGGTCAGGTAGAGAATACCGAGGCGTTCGGGTGAACTATGGTTAAGGAACTCGGCAAAATGCCCCCGTAACTTCGGGAGAAGGGGGGCCAGCTCCGGTGATCCGATTTACTCGGTGAGCTGGGGGTGGCCGCAGAGACCAGCGAGAAGCGACTGTTTACTAAAAACACAGGTCCGTGCGAAGCCGTAAGGCGATGTATACGGACTGACGCCTGCCCGGTGCTGGAACGTTAAGGGGACCGGTTAGCTCCATTTCGGTGGGGCGAAGCTGAGAACTTAAGCGCCAGTAAACGGCGGTGGTAACTATAACCATCCTAAGGTAGCGAAATTCCTTGTCGGGTAAGTTCCGACCTGCACGAATGGCGTAACGACTTCTCGACTGTCTCAACCATAGGCCCGGTGAAATTGCACTACGAGTAAAGATGCTCGTTTCGCGCAGCAGGACGGAAAGACCCCGGGACCTTTACTACAGTTTGATATTGGTGTTCGGTTCGGCTTGTGTAGGATAGCTGGGAGACTTTGAAGCAGCCACGCCAGTGGTTGTGGAGTCGTCGTTGAAATACCAGTCTGGTCGTGCTGGATGTCTAACCTGGGTCCGTGATCCGGATCAGGGACAGTGTCTGATGGGTAGTTTAACTGGGGCGGTTGCCTCCTAAAGAGTAACGGAGGCGCCCAAAGGTTCCCTCAGCCTGGTTGGCAATCAGGTGTTGAGTGTAAGTGCACAAGGGAGCTTGACTGTGAGACCGACGGGTCGAGCAGGGACGAAAGTCGGGACTAGTGATCCGGCGGTGGCTTGTGGAAGCGCCGTCGCTCAACGGATAAAAGGTACCCCGGGGATAACAGGCTGATCTTCCCCAAGAGTCCATATCGACGGGATGGTTTGGCACCTCGATGTCGGCTCGTCGCATCCTGGGGCTGGAGTCGGTCCCAAGGGTTGGGCTGTTCGCCCATTAAAGCGGTACGCGAGCTGGGTTTAGAACGTCGTGAGACAGTTCGGTCCCTATCCGCTGTGCGCGTAGGAGTCTTGAGAAGGGCTGTCCCTAGTACGAGAGGACCGGGACGGACGAACCTCTGGTGTGCCAGTTGTTCTGCCAAGGGCATGGCTGGTTGGCTACGTTCGGGAGGGATAACCGCTGAAAGCATCTAAGCGGGAAGCCTGCTTCGAGATGAGGACTCCCACCCACTTGATGGGGTAAGGCTCCCAGTAGACGACTGGGTTGATAGGCCGGATATGGAAGCCAGGTAACTGGTGGAGTTGACCGGTACTAATAGGCCGAGGGCTTGTCCTCAGTTGCTCGCGTCCACTGTGT
>NZ_JBVHLX010000068.1:0-1803 GCF_055558775.1 Streptomyces sp. NPDC025638
GACCCTGTTGCCCAATTCGAGGGAATTTGCGTCGATCACTCGGTCGGAGGCAGGCGGCGAGACGGATCCTGCTGGTCAGGGGCGCGTGAATGGGGTCGCCCTACGACAGGGGGTGGCGGCTGTGTCGATGGGATCGGCTTCTGTCGGTGTTCCGGATGGAACGAGTGCGGTCGCACATGCTGCGTTCCCGAAGGGGTGTCTTGCAATGCGGATCCGTGACCAACTCGGGTCAGTCTTCTCGAACGAGGAGTTCCGCGAGGCGTTCGGAGACCGCGGCCGGCCTGGCATCTCGCCCGGACAGCTCGCCCTGGTAAGCGTGCTGCAATTCGTTGAGAACCTGACGGACCGACAGGCAGCGCACGCGGTGCGGGCCAGGATCGACGTGAAGTACCTGCTGGGACTGGAGCTCACCGATCCCGGCTTCGACTTCACGGTGCTGACCGGGTTCCGGCAACGACTGCTGGACCACGGCCTGGAGGAGCGGGTGCTGGACCTGCTGCTGGAGCGCCTGGCCGGTCAGGGCCTGGTCAGCGCCGGAGGGCGGCAGCGCACCGACTCCACTCACGTCTTGGCGGCCGTCCGGCGCTTGAACCGATTGGAGTTCATCGGCGAGACGCTCCGGGCCTGCCTGGAAGCACTGTCCGCGGCCAGTGCGCAGTGGCTCGTGAGCTGGATGGACCCGGCATGGCAGAAGCGCTACGGCGCCAGGACCGACGCCTACCGGCTGCCCTCCGAACGGTCCGAACGCGACAGGCTGGCCCAGCAGATTGCTGCCGACGGCTACCGTTTACTCGAAGCCGTACACACTTCCACGGCACCGACATGGCTGCGCGAGATCCCCGCGGTGACCGTGCTGCGGACGGTCTGGATCCAGCAGTTCACACGCACCGTCACCGACGGAGTGCAGGATGTGGGCTGGCGCGGCAAGGAGGATCTCCCACCGGGCAGAGCGCTGATCGCCTCGCCGTACGATCCCCAGGCCCGGTATTCACACAAGCGCGGCTCGGCCTGGACCGGCTACAAGGTCCACTTGAGCGAGGACTGCACCGGCTCCGGGCAGCCGCATCTGATCACCCACGTGGTGACCACCGATGCCACCGCGAACGACGCCACCGTCGTCGACGCGGTGCACGACGCCCTCACCACCAAGAGCCTCAAGCCCGCCGAACACATCCTGGACTCGGGATACTCCTCCGCCGAACTCCTGCTGACCGCCCCTGTCGAACGCGAAATCTGTGTGGTCGCACCGGTCCGGCCGAACAGCACCCCGCAACAGATCAGGTCCGCCGGGTTCGGCAAGTCCGCCTTCACCATCAACTGGCATGAACAGACGGCCACTTGTCCGTCCGGCCGGACCAGCCGCTACTGGACAGTCGGCCTCGACAACAACGGCCGCGACGCGATCAGAATCCGCTTCGCGACCACGACCTGCTCTCCCTGCCCCGTCCGTGACCAGTGCACTCGCTCCACCCAGTACGGCCGACAGCTCACCATCCGGCCTCAAGGGCAAGACGCCCTGCTCGAACGCGTCCGCGCCGAGCAGACCACCAAGGCGTGGAAGGAACGCTACGCCGCCAGGGCCGGTGTTGAGGGAACCATCCACCAAGCCGTCGCCGTCGGCGGTATGCGCCGCACCCGCTATCGCGGCCTAGCCAAAACACACCTCGGCCATGTCCTGACAGCCACTGCAGTCAACTTGATCCGGCTCGACGCCTGGTGGACCGGCACCCCGCTCGCCCAGACCAGAACCTCCCGGCTCGCGGCCCTCGAACTCGCCACATGAACCAATTGGGCAACAGGGTC
>NZ_JBVHLX010000069.1:0-1780 GCF_055558775.1 Streptomyces sp. NPDC025638
GACTCTGCTGGTGATGTTGGTAAGTCGCTGACGGCTGGCGGTGTGCGGTGCTTGGCTGGGAGTGTGCGGGGGTGGCGTCGTCGGTGGAGGTGGTCGCGGTGTCGCTGCGGCCGGAGAGTCACCAGCGAATCCCGGCACGGACGGTGCAAACGGCGCGGGCGGCGTGTCCCAAGGGCACCCCGGCCATGCTCATCCGGGATCGGCTGGATGTTGTGTTCGAGGACGAGGAGTTTGCCGGTCTATACCCGGATGACGGCAGGCCGGGATTGTCGCCGGGGCAGCTCGCGCTGGTGTCGGTGCTGCAGTTCGCGGAGAACCTGTCCGACCGGGCGGCGGCGGACGCGGTCCGCACCCGGATCGACTGGAAGTACGCCCTGGGGCTTGAGCTGGAGGATCCGGGGTTCGATCACTCGGTCCTGTGCGAGTTCAGGGCCCGGCTGGCCGAACAGGACGGTGCCGCCGACCGGCTGCTGCAGGTGATGCTGGACCGGTTGAGGGAGGCCGGCCTACTCAAGGCCGGGGGGCGGCAACGCACCGACGCTACCCACGTGCTGGCCGCGGTGCGGACCCTCAGCCGCCTGGAACTGGTCGGAGAGACGCTGCGCGCAGCCCTGGAGGAGCTGGCCGAGGCCGCCCCCGCCTGGCTGGCGCCGCTGATCGAGCCGGAGTGGGCCAAGCGGTATGGACGCCGAGTGGAGATTGGCAAGCTGCCGGGCGGGAAGACGGCCGTGACCGCACGGGCCGAGGAATTCGGCCAAGACGGCCAGAAGATCCTCACCGCAGCCTGGGCCGCCGGCGCCCCACCCCACCTGCGGCTGCTGCCACAGGTGGAGATCCTCCGCCAGGTCTGGATCCACCACTACTACTGGGATGCGGACGGATTACTGCGCTGGCGGGACGGCCATGCGCTGCCGCCCGCCTCGCTGCGGTTCGACTCCCCCTACGACACCGACGCACACTACTGCGTCAAACGGGACACCGCTTGGAGCGGCTACCGGACGCATTTCACGGAAACCTGCGACGAAGACAGGCCCGAGCTGGTGGTCCATGTCGCCACCACCATCTCCACCGTCCAGGACATCGAGATGACCGACACCATCCACGACGAGCTCGCCGAGCGGCAGTTGCTGCCCGCCGAGCATGTCGTCGATTCCGGCTACATCTCCCCGGCCCGCATCGAGCGGGCGCAGCGGGTGCACGGCATCACTCTGCTCGGCCCGGTCGTCGCCGACCACAGCAGCCAGGCCAAGGCCGGTTCGGGTTTCGACAAGGCGGCCTTCACCATCGACTGGGACAACGAGCAGGCGATCTGCCCGCGCGGGGCCATGAGTGTGTCCTGGACCGAGCTGAGGATGAAGGGGAACACCTATCTGCAGGCCCGGTTCGCTGAGGCGGACTGCCGGTCCTGCCCGGACCGGACACGATGCACATCCTCCGCGACCCGGCCCCGCTCAGTAGCAGTGCTGCCCCGGCCGTTGCATGAGATCCAGACGCGAAACCGGCTCGACCAGCAGACCGAGCAATGGCAGCGCAGTTACGCGATCCGCGCCGGCATCGAGGCCACCCTCTCGCAGAACGTCCGGGCCCACGGGCTGCGACGTTCCCGCTACCGCGGTCTGGCCCGAACCCATGTCCAGCACATCCTCACCGCCATGGCCTGCAACGTCGCCCGTGTCGCCGACTGGATCGACACCGCACCCCGAACACAACGCCGGGCCACACACTTCCGCACTCTGTGTTCAGCCACCGCATGACCCACCCAACATCACCAGCAGAGTCA
>NZ_JBVHLX010000070.1:0-1664 GCF_055558775.1 Streptomyces sp. NPDC025638
AGAAGCCGTATCTCAACCGAATGTGATCCCTTGATTTCTGCTGGTCATGCATGGTCTCGTTCGGGGTGAGGGAGGCATGGGGCGTCTTGTGTCCGCTTGATGGCCGAGGGGTGCGCGGTGGCGTCGGTGCTGGGAATGCTGGAGGAGCGGGAGACGGCTGCCCGTGTGCGGGTGGAGGGCCTGCGGGAGGAAGCCGCGCGGCTGGCTGAGGCGTTGGAGGCCGCGGAGATCGAGCTGGACCGGCGGGTGATCGCGCGGGAGGAGCTGGTCGAGGCGTTGGCCGCCTCCGCGGCCGAGACGACTGCGGTGACCGAACCCCGGACCGAGGCCGAGCAGGCAACAGCGCCCTCGCCTGCACCGGTGCCGGGCTCGACGGTGCCGCCGTGGCGAGACGGGCTCCCGGTGACGGTGCTGACCTCGGACTACCAGCGGATTCTGGGTGTGGTGGAGGAGCGGTCCTCGGCGGGCCAAGGGCCGCTCAAGGCCAAGGAGATCGCGGTGGGGCTGGGCCTTCAGACGACGCCGGCGAAGGTCGAGGGGGTGCGCTCGAAGGCCAGGCGCCTGGCGGAGCGCGGGTGGCTGCTGCAGGAGACGTCGGGCATGTTCAGCGCCGGCCGACGGCCCGTGCCAGACGCCGGCCCATCCGCGTGACCATCGACCACCGGATCATCGCCTCGCTGGTAGCGGACAGTGTTTCGTAATCCCTCGCCAGGCGGCGGGAGTTCATCAGCCACGCGAACGTGCGCTCTGCCACCCAGCGTCTGGGCAGGATCACGAACCCCTGCATGTCGTCGGTGCGTTTGACGATCTCCAAGGTCAGCGCGAGTTTCTGACGGCACCAGTCGACGATGGAGCCGGTGTAGCCGCCGTCGGCCCAGACGAGGGTGATGTCGCGGTGCAGGCGGCGCAGCCGGGTCAGCAGGCCCGTCGCGGCGTCGCGGTCGCCGATGTTCGCGGCGGTGACCGCGACGACCAGGAGCAAGCCGAGGCTGTCGGTCACGATGTGCCGCTTACGCCCGGGCACTTTCTTCCCGCCGTCGTAGCCGCGTGAGGAGGCTGGCACCGTCGCGGCGGCCCGTACCGACTGCGCGTCGATGATCCCGGCCGTGGGCTCGGCCTCTCGGCCTTCGCGCTCCCTTACCCGTCCGCGCAGCCGGTCGTGGAACTCGGCGATCAGCCCGTGCTCGCGCCAGCGGCGGAAGAAGGCGTAAACCCGGCCCCAATCGGGGAAGTCCGCGGGCATCGCCCGCCACGAGATCCCGCCCGCGACCAGATAGCGGATCGCGTCCAACATCTGCCGGTGGCAGTAGCCCTCGGGCTGTCCGCCCCGCCCCTGGAGCCAGGCCGGCACCGGCAGCAGCGGTCGGATGGCCGCCCACTCCGCGTCCGTCATGTCCGACGGATACCGGCGCACCCGTTCGGGATGGTCGGCCGCGTTGCCGTACACGTGCGCGAGGCAATCGCACGACACGGCGGGCGAGTTGAAGTCAACGGGCTCGGGCGCGTACAACAACGACAACAGGGCCTCCGGGAACCGCTCGGAATGGGGTCGCACCCCCGAGCTACCAGGGGGCCCTGCCTTCATGCGCGTACACCGGGAAGATCACCCCGGCGGGAAACCTGTTCGACCTGCACGTTCCATGATCGGTTGAGATACGGCTTCT
>NZ_JBVHLX010000071.1:0-1644 GCF_055558775.1 Streptomyces sp. NPDC025638
CACCTCCACCGACGACGCCACCCCCGCACACTCCCAGCCAAGCACCGCACACCGCCAGCCGTCAGCGACTTACCAACATCACCAGCAGAGTCATGCCGTTGTTTTAGGCCTCGGACGTAGGTTCCTGGGTAGTGGTCCCAGGGGGTGGTTCGGGTGTCTGCGCGCGTGTCTGAGTTATCGGGTCTGAGGCTGTTGACCTGGGTTTATCCACCAGGCTTGGTGGATCGGGTGGTAGCCGCGTGCGGGTGCGCGGAGCAACGCAAACGGCTGCTTCCCGCGCGGCTGGTGGTGTACTTCGTGCTGGGGCTGGCGCTGTTCTCTCCGGCTCCGTATCTGGAAGTGATGCGGCACCTGGTGGAGGGTCTGCGGGGCCAGGGGCTGCTGGGCGACTGGCACGTGCCCGCGAAGTCCTCGCTGTTCCGCGCCCGGCAGCGGCTGGGCTGTGAGCCCCTGCGCGTGCTGTTCGCCACGACCGCCAAGCCGATGGCCACCGAGGCGACACCCGGCGCGTTCTGGCGGGGCCTGCGGCTGCTGGCGGTGGACGGAACCTGCTGGGACGTCGCGGACACCGAAGCCAACGAGGCCGCCTTCGGACGTCCGGGCAACGGCCGAGGCTCGGGCAGGAGCGCGTTTCCGCAGGTGCGGATGGCTGCTTTGGTGGAGGTGGGCAGCCACGCGGTGCTGGACGCGGAACTCGCCGGCTGCCGCACTGGGGAAGTCACCCTGGTCGGCCGCCTGCCCCGCTCCGTCGGCCCGGGCCAGCTCGTCCTGGCCGACCGTGAGTTCCTCGGTGTCCCGTTGTGGCAGGCCTTCACCGCCACCGGCGCCGATCTGCTGTGGCGAGTGCCCGCCAACCGCGTCCTGCCGGTGATCAAGCAGTTTCGTGACGGCTCATGGCTCTCACAGATCCGGGCGAGCAGCGGCCCCGCCCGAAACGAGCCGGTCACCGTCCGGGTTCTGGCCTACCAGCTCAAGGGCCAGGTCGGTAAGGACACGGCTGACGGCTACCGGCTGGTCACCACCTTGCTGGACGCCCGACGCCATCCGGCCCGGCAGCTGGCCGCGCTCTACCGCGAACGCTGGGAAGTCGAGTCCGTCTTCGCCGAGATCAAGACACATCAGCGCGGCGCACGCGTCGTCCTCAGCAGCAAAACCCCCGATGGTGTCCGCCAGCAGATCTGGGCACACCTGCTGGTCCACCACGCTCTTCGCGAACTCATGCTGAGAACCGCCGCCACCCGCGGCCTGGACCCCGACCGGGTCTCCTTCACCGAAACCCTGCGCTCCGCCCGGCGCAGCGTAACCGTCACACCGGGCAGCTTTTCCCCCTAAGCTCCTGGTCAGGGCCTTAGTGATGCTGGAGCAGGACCTCTTGGAACGACTCCTGCCCGTCAGACGACTCCGGAGTCAGCCCCGAGCCGTCAAACGCAAGATGTCCAATTACCAACTCAAGCGACCGGAACACCGTGACTGGCCGCAACCGACCCGTACTGGCACGCAGGCCATCGTCATCACAAGACCCCAACCCGCAGGCCCATAACGCAACGGCATGACTCTGCTGGTGATGTTGGGTGGGTCATGCGGTGGCTGAACACAGAGTGCGGAAGTGTGTGGCCCGGCGTTGTGTTCGGGGTGCGGTGTCGA
>NZ_JBVHLX010000072.1:0-1583 GCF_055558775.1 Streptomyces sp. NPDC025638
AGCTTGGCGTTTATCGTCGCAGGTCACCCGACCTGCTGATCTGCGGCTCTTCCCGGGACAGCGGACGCGGCCGTTCTCCACGCTTCGAGATGTCGAGTAACGGAGCACGAGAGAACGGCCGCTGCCCATGAGTCTGTCTGTCGACGCGTCCGCAGGTGCGGCATTGGACGTGTTGTCCCGCTTTCGGGTCGAGTTCTACGAATGCCTCTACGCTCGAGCGGATGCGCTCTTCGAGCTCACGGACGCGGTGCTGTGTACGGACGGGCCGGTCAAGACACTGGTCGAGCTGTCGCTGGTGGCCGAGCACCGGCGTGGGCACGGCGCCCTGTACGCCGCTCTGGACCGGGGCTGGGTGGAGCCGACGCGGTTGCGCCGGGCCCTGGCCGGCCTGCCGCTGCCAAGAGCGGCCGACGGCAGGGTCGTGCTGGCCGTGGATGTGTCCCACTGGTTGCGTCCGGACGCCCCCACCAGCAACGAGAGGCTGTTCTGCCACGTCTACGGACGTGGGGAGCGCAAGACGGACCAGCTGGTTCCCGGATGGCCGTACTCCTTCGTCGGCGCGCTGGAGACCGGCCGCACCTCCTGGGTCGCGCTGCTGGACGCTGTCCGCCTCGGGCCGGCGGACGACGCGACCGCCGTCACCGCCGCCCAACTACGCGCTGTGATCGACCGGTTGACGCATGCCGGGCACTGGCAGCCGGGCGATCCCGAGATCCTGATCGTGATGGACTCCGGCTACGACGTCGCCTACCTCTCGCACGCCCTGGCGGATCTGCCGGTCGTGCTGGTCGGACGGCTGCGCTCGGACCGCGTCATGCTCCGCGACCCGGGCCCGGCCCGGTCCGGCCCGAAAGGCGGACGGCCCCGCCGGCACGGCGGCGTCCTCTCCTTCGCCAAGCCCGACACCTGGCACGAGCCCGACGTCACCACGGTCACGGACACCACACGCTACGGCAAGGCCCGGGCGACCACCTGGGACCGGATGCACCCAAGGCTCACCCACCGCGGCCCCTGGCTGGACCACACCCAGGAGGAACTGCCCATCCTGCACGGCACGTTGGTGCGGCTGCAGGTCGAGCGCCTGCCGGGCGACCGTGACCCGAAACCGGTCTGGCTCTGGTGCTCCGCCACCGCCGCCACAAGCGTCCAGGTGGACCTGTGGTGGCAGGCGTTCCTCCGCAGATTCGACCTGGAGCACACTTTCCGGCTGATGAAGCAGACGCTCGGGTGGACCGCCCCGAAGGTCCGCCGCGCCGACACCGCCGACCTGTGGACCTGGCTCGTCATCGTCGCCCACACCCAGCTCCGCCTCGCCCGCCCGCTCGCCGAGGACCTGCGCCGCCCCTGGGAACGCCGCACCGAACCACGGCGCCTCACCCCCGCCCGCGTCCGCCGCGGGTTTCGCAACCTCCGACCCACCGTGGCCCGCCCGGCAGCCGCACCGAAACCGACCAGGCCAGGCCCGGGACGGCCTCCCGGCTCGAGAAACAGACACCGAGCCAAGCGTCACGACGTCGGCAAGACCGTCAAACGCGCCGACACGATCAAGGAACACGAAACCCGCCGAGGATAAACGCCAAGCT
>NZ_JBVHLX010000073.1:0-1529 GCF_055558775.1 Streptomyces sp. NPDC025638
CCTCAATACCAGTGACTTAAGGTCTGTTGCTGGTAGGGTGCGTGGCCGGGAGGTGCCTGGATGCCACGGCCGGGTCAAGTCAAGCCGGAGACGGACGAGCGGTTGTCGGACCGGATCGCGATCGGGTTGCTGACGCGGTCGTTCCCGCCGGAGCTCGTGGACCGGGTGGTGGCCGAGTGCGGGAGGTCCGGGCAGCGCAACCGGCTGCTGCCGCCGCGGGTGGTGGTCTACTTCGTGCTCGCCATGTGCCTGTTCGCCGGCCAGGGGTATGAAGAGGTCGCGCGGCTGCTGACGCACGGGCTGGCCTGGGCGAAACGCTGGTCGGGCTCCTGGCAGGTGCCCACCACGGCGGCGATCTCACGGGCCCGGGCCAAGCTCGGTCCTGAGCCGCTGAAGGCGTTGTTCGCCCAGGTGGCCAGGCCCTTGGCGACGGAGTCGACGCGGGGCGCCTTCTATGGCCGGTGGCACCTGTTGGCGATCGATGGCACGGTCTTCGACGTCCCCGACAGCGAGGAGAACGCCACGTACTTCGGGCGCCCGAAGACTCACCGCACTCAGCGGTGCGCGTTCCCGCAGGTGCGGGTGGTGGCGCTGGCCGAGTGTGGCACTCACGCCATCACCGCTGCCGCCCTGGGCCCGCTTGCGCTCTCCGAACCGGCCCTCGCGCGTGAGCTGTTCGGCCGCCTCGGCCCGGGTGACCTGCTGCTGGCCGACCGCGGCTTCACGGGTCTGGAGCTGTGGCGTGCGGCCTCGGCCTGCGGCGCCGACCTGCTGTGGCGGGTGAAGTCCAGTGCCGTGTTGCCGGTGCGCAAGGAACTGCCCGACGGCTCGTACCTGTCGGACATCGTGACGGCCAAGGACCACCGCAAACGCTCCGATCCGCAGGTGGTGCGGGTGATCGAGTACACCCTGGACGGTCCTGGCCGGCCTCCCGAGGAAGCCCCTTACCGGCTGATCACCACCATCCTCGACCACGAGGCCGCCCCCGCCCTGGAGTTGGCCGCCCTCTACCAGGAGCGGTGGGAGATCGAGACCACACTGGACGAGCTCAAGACCCACCAGCGCGGCCCCGCCGAGGTCCTGCGGTCCCGCTCACCCGGCGGCGTCGAACAGGAGGTGTGGGGCCATCTGCTGGTCCACCACGCCATCCGCACGCTGATGCACGACACCGCCGAACACGCCGGCCTCGATGCCGACCGGCTCTCCTTCACCCGCAGCATCCGCCTCGCCCGCCGCCAGGTCACCGCCCAGGCGGCCTTTTCCCCCTGACCGCCTGGCCGCAGCCCTCGCTGACAGCATCCGCGAGATAGCAGCACGCCGGTTACCCAAACGCCGCGCACGCCTCAACCCCCGCGTCGTCAAACGCAAGATGTCCAACTTCGGCGTCAAGCGCGACGAGCATCGACACGGCACCCGGCTTGCCCACCCTCCAGCCGCAGCCATCGCCCCGCACTGGCGCACCGCCCCGATCAACCCACCGGTCAAGGTCCCACGAAGCTGGGACCCAATCCCTTAAGTCACTGGTATTG
>NZ_JBVHLX010000074.1:0-1412 GCF_055558775.1 Streptomyces sp. NPDC025638
ACGAAGGCGACGATGGCCTGTCCGGTCGTCTCGTCGGTGGCACCGACGACGGCGGCCTCGGCGACCGCGGGGTGGGAGACGAGTGCCGATTCCACCTCGGTGGTGGAGATGTTGTGGCCGGAGACGAGCATGACGTCGTCGACCCGGCCGAGCAGCCAGATGTCGCCGTCGTCGTCCTTCTTCGCGCCGTCACCGGCGAAGTACTTGCCCTCGAAGCGGGACCAGTAGGTGTCGAGGAAGCGCTGGTCGTCGCCCCAGATGGTGCGCAGCATGGACGGCCACGGCTCGGTCAGGACCAGGTAGCCGCCGCCTCCGTTGGGCACCTCGTTCGCCTCGTCGTCGACCACGGTTGCGGAGATGCCGGGCAGCGGCCGCTGCGCGGAGCCGGGCTTGGTCTCGGTGACGCCGGGCAGCGGGGAGATCATCATCGCGCCGGTCTCGGTCTGCCACCACGTGTCGACGATGGGGGTCCTGTCCGCGCCGATGTGCTTGCGGTACCAGATCCACGCCTCGGGGTTGATCGGCTCGCCCACCGAGCCCAGCACCCGCAGGCTGCTGAGGTCGAACTTGGCGGGGATGTCGTCGCCCCACTTCATGAACGTGCGGATCGCGGTCGGCGCGGTGTAGAGGATGGTGACCCCGTACTTCTGGATGATCTCCCAGAAGCGGCCCTGGTGCGGGGTGTCGGGGGTGCCCTCGTACATCACCTGGGTGGCGCCGTTGGCCAGCGGCCCGTACACGATGTACGAGTGCCCGGTGACCCAGCCGACGTCGGCCGTGCACCAGTACACGTCCGTCTCCGGCTTGAGGTCGAAGACCGCGTCGTGGGTGTAGGCGACCTGGGTGAGGTAGCCGCCGGAGGTGTGCAGGATGCCCTTCGGCTTCCCCGTGGTGCCGGAGGTGTAGAGGATGAACAGCGGGTGCTCCGCCTCGAACGCCTGCGGGGTGTGCTCGGCGGACTGCCCCTCGACGAGCTCGTGCCACCACACGTCGCGGCCGTCGGTCCAGGCGACGTCCTGGCCGGTGCGGCGCACGACGAGGACGTGCTCGACGTTGTCGACGCGGTTGATGGCGTCGTCGACGGCGGGCTTGAGCGCGGACGGCTTGCCGCGCCGGTAGCCGCCGTCCGAGGTGATGACGAGCTTGGCGTCGGCGTCCTGGATGCGGGTGGCGAGCGCGTCCGCGGAGAAGCCGCCGAAGACGACGGAGTGGGTGGCGCCGATCCGGGCGCAGGCGAGCATCGCGATCGCCGTCTCCGGGATCATCGGCATGTAGATCGCGACCCGGTCGCCGGCCTGGACGCCGAGCTCCAGCAGGGCGTTCGCGGCGCGGGAGACCTCGTCCTTCAGCTCGGTGTAGGTGATCGAGCGGCTGTCGCCGGGCTCGCCCTCGAAGTGGATCGCGACCCGGTC
>NZ_JBVHLX010000075.1:0-1303 GCF_055558775.1 Streptomyces sp. NPDC025638
ATGACCGGGAAGTGGAAGGCCATGTGGCACTCGTCGCCGCCGCTCGGGAAGTCGCCGAAGTAGTCGACCACGTCCTCCGGCCACTGGTTCGCCTCGGCGAGCAGGACGGTGTCCGGGTACATCGCGTCGATCTCGCGCCGGACGCGCCTGAGGAACTCATGGGTGGCCGGCAGGTTCTCGCAGTTGGTGCCCTCGGCCGCGTAGAGATAGGGCACCGCGTCCAGCCGGTAGCCGTCGATGCCGAGGTCCAGCCAGAAGCGGAGGGCCGCCAGGATCTCCTCCTGGACCGCCGGGTTCTCGTAGTTGAGGTCCGGCTGGTGGGAGAAGAAGCGGTGGAAGTAGTACTGGCCGCGGACGGGATCGAAGGTCCAGTTGGAGGCCTCCGTGTCGACGAAGATGATCCGCGCATCGGGGTACTGCTTGTCGTCGTCGGCCCACATGTAGTAGTCGCCGTAGGGGCCGTCCGGATTCTTGCGGGACTCCTGGAACCACGGGTGCTGGTCGCTGGTGTGGTTCATGACGAAGTCGATGATGACGCGCATGCCCCGCTGGTGGGCGGCGTCGACGAACTCCACGAAGTCGGCGAGGTCGCCGAACTCGGGCAGCACCGCCGTGTAGTCCGAGACGTCGTAACCGCCGTCGCGGAGCGGCGACTTGAAGAACGGCGGCAGCCAGAGGCAGTCGACGCCGAGCCACTGCAGATAGTCGAGTTTCGCGGTCAGGCCCTTGAGGTCGCCGATGCCGTCGCCGTCGCTGTCCTGGAAGGAGCGGACCAGGACCTCGTAGAACACGGCGCGTTTGAACCAATCCGGGTCCCGGTCCTTGGCGGGTGTGTCCTCGAAGGTGTCCGGGACGGGGTCGTTGACAGTCATGACGCTCTGGGCCCTCCGATCTGTGGCGAGACGGACGATCGCTCGACATGGAGCACATGCGCCGGTGCCCGGCCGGGTGTGAGGCGCACATAGTTGGTCCTGCCCCAGTGATAGGTCTCACCCGTCAGTTCGTCACGCACCGGCACCGACTCGTGCCATTCCAGGCCGAGTCGCGGCATGTCCAACGAGACCGTGGCCTCCTGGGTGTGGTGCGGGTCGAGGTTGGCGACCACGACGACGGTGTCCGAGCCGGTGCGCTTGCTGTACGCGATCACGGCGTCGTTGTCGGTCGGGTGGAAGCTCAGGTTCCTGAGCCGCTGCAGCGCCGGGTGGCGGCGCCGGATGGTGTTGAGGCGGGTGATCAGGGGGGTGAGGGTGTGTCCGTCGCGTTCGGCGGCGGCCCAGTCGCGGGGTTTGAGCTGGTACTTCTC
>NZ_JBVHLX010000076.1:0-1300 GCF_055558775.1 Streptomyces sp. NPDC025638
GAGAAGTACCAGCTCAAACCCCGCGACTGGGCCGCCGCCGAACGCGACGGACACACCCTCACCCCCCTGATCACCCGCCTCAACACCATCCGGCGGCAGAGCCCGGCCCTGCGGCAGCTGCGTGATCTCCACTTCCATCATGCCGACCAGGAAGCGGTGATCGCGTACAGCAAGCGGAGCGGATCGAACACGGTTCTGGTGGTCGCCAACCTCGACCCCCACGACACCCAGGAGGCCACGGTCTCGTTGGACATGCCGCAACTCGGCCTGGAATGGCACGAGTCGGTGCCGGTGCGTGACGAACTCACCGGCGAGACCTATCACTGGGGCAGGACCAACTACGTGCGCCTCGAACCGGGTCGGCGACCCGCGCACGTCTTCACGGTTCTGCGACCGTCCAACCCGCAGATCGGAGGGTCACCCACAAAATGATCGTCAACGAGCCCGTTCCGGACACCTTCGAGGACACACCCGCCAAGGACCGGGACCCGGATTGGTTCAAACGCGCCGTGTTCTACGAGGTCCTGGTCCGCTCCTTCCAGGACAGCAACGGCGACGGCATCGGCGACCTCAAGGGCCTGACCGCCAAGCTCGACTACCTGCAGTGGCTCGGCGTCGACTGCCTCTGGCTGCCGCCGTTCTTCAAGTCCCCGCTCCGCGACGGCGGTTACGACGTCTCGGACTACACGGCGGTGCTGCCCGAGTTCGGCGACCTCGCCGACTTCGTGGAGTTCGTCGACGCCGCCCACCAGCGCGGCATGCGCGTCATCATCGACTTCGTCATGAACCACACCAGCGACCAGCACCCTTGGTTCCAGGAGTCCCGGCGGGACCCGGACGGGCCCTACGGCGACTACTACGTCTGGGCGAAGGACGACAAGCAGTTCCAGGACGCGCGGATCATCTTCGTCGACACCGAGGCCTCCAACTGGACCTACGACCCGGTCCGCAAGGAGTACTACTGGCACCGCTTCTTCTCCCACCAGCCGGACCTCAACTACGAGAACCCGGCGGTCCAGGAGGAGATGATCTCCGCGCTGAAGTTCTGGCTGGACCTGGGCATCGACGGCTTCCGGCTGGACGCGGTGCCGTACCTGTACCAGCAGGAGGGCACCAACTGCGAGAACCTGCCCGCCACGCACGAGTTCCTGAAGCGGGTGCGCAAGGAGATCGACGCGCAGTACCCCGACAAGGTGCTGCTGGCGGAGGCGAACCAGTGGCCGGAGGACGTGGTCGACTACTTCGGCGACTTCCCGAGCGGCGGCGACGAGTGCCACATGGCCTTCCACTTCCCGGTCAT
>NZ_JBVHLX010000077.1:0-1152 GCF_055558775.1 Streptomyces sp. NPDC025638
ACGCCGCCCGTGAGTCCGGCGCGGACGCCATCCATCCCGGATACGGCTTCCTCTCCGAGAACGCCGAGTTCGCGCAGGCGGTCCTGGACGCGGGTCTGATCTGGATCGGCCCGCCGCCGCAGGCCATCCGTGATCTGGGTGACAAGGTGGCGGCCCGTCATATCGCGCAGCGCGCCGGTGCCCCGCTCGTGGCCGGCACGCCGGACCCGGTGGGCGGCGCGGAGGAGGTCGTGGCCTTCGCCGAGGAGCACGGCCTGCCGATCGCGATCAAGGCCGCGTTCGGCGGCGGTGGCCGTGGTCTGAAGGTCGCCCGGACCCTGGAAGAGGTGCCGGAGCTGTACGAGTCGGCGGTGCGCGAGGCGGTCGCCGCCTTCGGCCGCGGCGAGTGCTTCGTGGAGCGCTACCTGGACAAGCCCCGGCACGTGGAGACCCAGTGCCTGGCCGACCGGCACGGCAACGTGGTCGTCGTCTCGACCCGTGACTGCTCGCTGCAGCGCCGCCACCAGAAGCTGGTCGAGGAGGCCCCGGCGCCGTTCCTGTCCACGGCGCAGGTCGCCGAGCTGTACTCGGCCTCGAAGGCCATCTTGAAGGAGGCCGGCTACGTCGGCGCCGGCACGGTGGAGTTCCTGGTCGGCAACGACGGCACGATCTCCTTCCTGGAGGTCAACACCCGTCTGCAGGTCGAACACCCGGTCACCGAGGAGGTCACCGGCATCGACCTGGTCCGTGAGATGTTCCGCATCGCGGACGGCGAGGCGCTGGGCTACGACGACCCGCCGCTGCGCGGGCATTCCTTCGAGTTCCGTATCAACGGCGAGGACCCGGGCCGCAACTTCCTGCCGGCGCCCGGCACGGTCACCCGCTTCGACACGCCGTCGGGTCCGGGTGTCCGTCTGGACGCGGGCGTGGAGTCCGGCTCGGTGATCGGCCCGGCCTGGGACTCGCTGCTCGCCAAGCTGATCGTCACCGGCCGCACCCGCCGGGAGGCCCTGCAGCGGGCCTCCCGCGCCCTGGAGGAGTTCCAGGTCGAGGGCATGGCCACGGCGATCCCGTTCCACCGCGCGGTGGTCAGGGACCCGGCGTTCGCGCCCGAGCTGGACGGCTCCCCGGAGCCGTTCAAGGTCCACACCCGCTGGATCGAGACCGAGTTCG
>NZ_JBVHLX010000079.1:0-1031 GCF_055558775.1 Streptomyces sp. NPDC025638
CGCCGGATGGTGTTGAGGCGGGTGATCAGGGGGGTGAGGGTGTGTCCGTCGCGTTCGGCGGCGGCCCAGTCGCGGGGTTTGAGCTGGTACTTCTCCGAGTCGAGGTATTCCTCGCCGTCCTGCCTGAGCGGGGTGTTCTCGCACAGTTCGTAGCCGCTGTAGATGCCCCAGGCGGGGGAGAGCGTCGCGGCGAGCACGGCACGGACCTCGAAGGCGGGCCGGCCGCCCTGCTGGAGGTAGGCGTGCAGGATGTCGGGGGTGTTGGCGAAGAAGTTCGGCCGCATGTAGGCGGCCGACTCCCTGGACAGTTCCGTCAGGTACTCGGTCAGCTCCTGCTTGGTGTTGCGCCAGGTGAAGTACGTGTACGACTGCTGGAAACCGATCTGCGCCAGCGTGTGCATCATCGCCGGGCGGGTGAACGCCTCGGCCAGGAAGAGCACATCGGGATCGGTGGCGTTGACGTCCGCGATCACCCGCTCCCAGAACATGACCGGTTTGGTGTGCGGGTTGTCCACCCGGAAGATCCGCACCCCGTGCGCCATCCAGTGACGCAGCACCCGCAGCGTCTCGCCGACGAGCCCGTCCAGGTCCGCGTCGAAGGCGATGGGGTAGATGTCCTGGTACTTCTTGGGCGGGTTCTCCGCGTAGGCGATCGTGCCGTCGGGGCGGTGGTGGAACCACTCGGGGTGCTTGTGCACCCAGGGATGGTCCGGGGAGCACTGCAGCGCGAAGTCCAGGGCCACCTCCAGACCGAGTTCACGGGCCCGGTCCACGAAGTGGTCGAAGTCCGCCAGGGTGCCCAGATCCGGGTGGACGGCGTCGTGGCCGCCCTCCGGAGAGCCGATCGCCCAGGGCACGCCGACGTCGTCGGGGCCGGCGGTCAGGGTGTTGTTGCGGCCCTTGCGGAACGTCGTGCCGATCGGGTGGACCGGCGGGAGGTAGACGACGTCGAAGCCCATCGCGGCGATCGCCTCCAGACGGCGGGCCGCGGTGCGGAACGTGCCGTGCGGGTGCTCGGGCGTGCCCTCCGA